>CAYSPT010000024.1:3951-13398 GCA_964432985.1 uncultured bacterium | reverse complement strand
GCTGTGGGCAGCTTGAGCGCTGTGGGCAGCTTGAGCGCTGTGGGCAGCTTGAGCGATTTGGCAGCTGAACCGCTGTAGGCGGCATGTGAGGAAGGATCGAGCAATGGGCAGGCTGTCACACCTGATCGACAAGGTCGACTCCATAGAGACCGTAAAGAACCACGGCCGGGTCACCAAGGTGGTCGGACTGATGATCGAGTCACTGGGACCGGCTGTCTCGGTGGGTGAGATATGCCGGATTTATCACCGAGGCAAACGCAAGCCGGTGGAAGCCGAGGTGGTGGGCTTCCGCGACGACAAGGTGCTGCTCATGCCGCTGGGTGAAATGGGGGCTATCGCTCCGGGCAACGAAGTGGTTGCCTCCGGGGGGCCCCTGCTCATACCGGTTGACGAACGACTTCTGGGCAGAATTCTGGACGGCCTCGGCCGTCCCATGGACGGAAAAGGCCCTATTCCCGACCCGGAAGCCTTTTATTCCACCGATAATGAACCTCCCAGCCCTCTGGGCCGCCCGCGTATTTCGGAACCTCTTCCCGTTGGTATCCGGGCCCTGGACGGTGTGCTTACCCTTGGAAAAGGGCAGCGGGTGGGGATCTTTTCCGGAAGCGGTGTCGGTAAAAGCACCCTTCTCGGTATGATAGCCCGAAACACATCGGCTGAAGTCAACGTAATCGGTCTGTGCGGTGAGCGCGGACGCGAAGTGCGGGAGTTCATGGAACGGGATCTGGGAGAAGAAGGGTTGAAACGTTCGGTGGTGGTGGTGGCCACCGGTGACAAGCCGGCGCTGATCAGGCTCAAGGGAGCTCTGGTAGCCACCTCCATCGCGGAATTTTTCCGCGACAAGGGTTACGACGTTATGCTCATGATGGACTCGGTCACCCGGTTTGCCCGCGCTCAACGCGAAATCGGCCTGGCCGCCGGGGAACCTCCCGCCACCCGTGGTTTTACGCCGTCGGTGTTTTCGTTGCTGCCAAAGCTGCTTGAGCGTGCAGGGACCGCTGAAAAAGGAAGTATTACCGGGTTATACACGGTCCTGGTGGAGGCTTCCGACATGGAAGAGCCCATTGCCGATACTGTGCGGGGGACGCTGGACGGCCACATCGTTTTGACCCGTGAGATTGCGGCCCGCAACCACTACCCGGCCATCGATATCCTGGAAAGCGTCAGCAGGGTCATGGTGGACGTCGTTTCTCAACGACATGAAGACATAGCCCGTAATATAAGGACGGTGCTGGCCACCTTCCGGACGGCGGAAGACCTCATCAATATCGGGGCATATGCCCGGGGCAGCAATCCGGACATCGATTACGCGATCGATCACATACAAAAAGTGAACAAGTTTCTCCAGCAGGGGATTTTCGAAAAGGTAACCTACGAAATGATGCTCGAGGCCATGGACGGTTTGTTCGAGGAGGAGAGAACGGAATAATAAGTCATATAATGCTCGAGACCATGGACGGGTCGTTCGAGGATGATGAAACGGGATAAGAAGCCATGCCGCGGTTCAGATTCAGGTTTGACACCATCCTGAGAACGAGAAGAACCAAGGAGGACCACGAAAAAGGTATTTTGTCCGCCCGCATGGCCGAACTGCGCAAGGAGGAGGAAGCGCTCAACGGGCTCGAGCAGCAGTTGTACAGCTGCATGGATGCCATGGACGAGTGGACCCGCCAGGAGCGGATTGATCCGCAGATGCTGATGTCGTACACCATGTACTTCGAGCGGATCAAGCAGATGATTGCAGAGCAGAGAAAGATGGTTCAGGCCGCCATGAAAAAGGTGGAAGAGCAGCAGTCAGTGGTGGTTGACGCTATGAAAGACCGCAAGATAATGGAAAAACTCGAAGAACGTGATTTCGAGAAATGGCGCCTGCAAACCGAACGGGAGCTTCAGAAAACAATGGACGAGATGGCCACCAAAAGATTTTTCAAGGGGAGAGAAGACAAGTGAATAACTCGGTGCGGGGTTTGTTTAACCTAAAGATCATGGGACTGCTGTTTTTTATGTTCCTTCTTATATTAATAATGGTAATTTCTTTTGATTATATGGGAATTATCAACCTGAAATTCTTTCTTCCACCGACAGCCGTGAAGTGGCTGGATGAGCAGCAACTTATCAAGAAGTACAATGAGAAGTCACGGTATTACCGCCTGAGTCCTGACGAGCAGGTCCGGGAGCTCACCAGGGAGTACAGCCAGAAGATCAAGGTGTGGGAAGAGAAGCTGACTGAACGGGAGGGGCAGCTGGACAGTCGCGAACAGGAGCTCGACGCAACCGATTCGGTTCTCGTCGGAATCTCCGTGGAGCTCATAAAAGACCGGGAAAAACTCGACATCAGAATAAAGAAGTTCGAGAAACGGGTGGCCGAGTACGATGACGGCGAGGAGAAGCTCAAAGAGCTGTCCATGCTCTACGAGAAGCTGGAACCCGCCAAAGCGGCCACCATCATGGAGGAGCTCCCCGAACCACTGGTGGTCAAGATTCTGCGTCGTATGCGCACCAGGAAGCGCTCGGAGGTCATGGCCGCCATGGACGATAAAAAGGGAGCCACCCTGACCAAGCTCATGAGCGACGAGGAGAACCGCACCTTCAACAAAACCATCATGGACCGCGCTCTGCAGCAGGCCACGCCTTAACTTTTTTTTATCCTTTCAAAACTTTCGCAGAGCGACCGCTAATCGCTCAATAATCCAAAATCTACCCTTACTTTCCACACTTCCTGCTTGAGGATGGGATTGTATGACACTGTTACTGAATCATGTTCTTAAGGCCAGTAGGAAGTAACAAACTATCTCGGGATTACTCCTCTTCTGACAAAACTTCTAAAGGAACTTTAAGTTCTCGCCGAAAAGTCCTTTAAACCTGCGCACTTCGGCAGGTCGGCAAACTTGAAAAAAGAGCTAAGCTTTTTGAGCTGATTTGCCGATACTTAAGGTGAAAGAAGTTTCCACCTTGGGGTGAAACGAATTTTCAAATCGAAGGAGGGTGGACAAAATACTCAGCGCCGACGCCTTGTTCGCAGCCCTGACATCCGGGTTGAACGGTATCAAGAATACCGGCAACAACGGTACGGGTTCTTCCGGCGGACTCACCGGCCTGACGGATGAGGGCCTTTTTGCCGACATTCTTATGTCCACCATGTCATCTACAAAAAACGCTTCTTCTGACGCGCACGAAATACCTTCCTCCCCCGAACAAGCCGTCCTTCTTGAAGCACCGTTCAGCCAGGATGAAGTCAGCGGGGCTTCCTTCGATGACAGCGCACGCAGCGATACAGCTTTCGAGGCGAGCGAGAGCGTGGAAACAAATCACAGCTTCGGCAGCGAGGACGTTCATTCGATGGAGTCAACCGTATCTGAGGAGAATTCTCATGCCGGCGGTGAATACGAAATCTCTCCTGACAGTCGCGAAGAAGTAAGTGCAGAAAATACTATAGAGGCAAATGAAGTACAAGATGTTCAGTCCTCTCCCAGCTCCCGGAGCGAAGGTTGTTCCCGGAGCGAATGTGGCAACGAGGTTGCCGGCCGGGAAGATAAAGAAAAAACATCCGCCGCCGATAACACCACGAAAAATACTTCCGGTGCCGTGGAAGACAAAGCAGCCCCGGTACACCGGACCCGCCGCCCGGAACGGAAATCAACTCCTGGCATCACGGAGGCCGACCGCAAGGAGATGGCCGAAAAACTCGGTATCTCCCGCAAAGATCTTGAGACGCTTCTTACCGCATTAGCTAACCTGGGCATGGAAAAGCTGAAGGAAATGGCCGGTGGCAACGAGGAGGCGGAGACGCTTCTGCAGGATCTGGCCGCTCTGCTTGCCGAGCAGATTCAGAAGCTGATCGGTGAGAAGAAAGCAGCTTTGAAAGTCTCCTTGAAAGAAGAAGTTGCGGACAAGTCCGGCCCTCAGGAGCTGGAAAGTATCGAGACTGAAAACCGGGAACTGACCGGAGAGATCGACAGGCTCCAGCGGATGCTCGACAGGCTCCAGCGGAGCCTCGACAGGCAGGTTGCCGAAACCAATGTAAAGCACGCCCGGTCCGGTGTGGAAAGCTCAGCAGTAAACGCTTCTGAAAAAGCGGCTGCAACCCCGCATAAAAAGTCCGGAAAACAGCTCAATTCTTTTATTACAAAAGTCCGAAGTGCGCTTATCAAACAGGGACGGTCCACCGGCAAGGCCCCTGAAATAAAGAAGACCCCCACCGCCGCCGTCAAGCCGCAGGAGGCCGGTACAAAAGGTGAAACAGCGGGTACGGAACCTGAAGTAAACGCGGTCAAGCTCCAGGAAAAAATACAACCGGCGGAAAAGGAAAATACAGCTGTCGGTAACCAGACCGGGAACACCGCCGGGCACGAAGCGCAAACCACTGTCGAGACCGTCGGCAAGAACGTTGACACAACTAAAGAAACCGTCACGCAGAAGACCGGCGAGACCGCTGAAAACATGGTTGCTGGAAAACCGGGCCAGGCGGATGGCGGGCAGACGGAGCGGAAAACCGAATTCAAGGCCGAGCGCATTGACCGGCCGGAAAAGGAATCAGGTTCCCGTTTCACAGTCAAGCTGGGCGATAAGGTTTCTTCGAAAAAAGCAGAGGGCACCAAAGGAAGCGGGAAGGAAAAAATAAAGGTTTACAGCGCGAAGAACGCGTCGCAGTCGGCGAAAACTGCTTCAGCTGCAAATAAGCAAACTTCCACCCCCAGGGTACTGGCCAAATCCGCTGGAGAACAAACCGCCCAGACCGGTATCGAGAACGGAAACAGCGGCGAAACCGACAGGTTTCAGAATCTCGATTCACGCCGACTGGGCACCGTCAACGTACACGTTGAAACCTCCCGCAGCGAAGTTTCGGAAGCGGCCACCGGTTTCACAGCCACCGAAGCCTCCAGGCGCGAGTTCTCCGTCGAAACCGCACAGCGCAACCAGGGTAACGAGCTTGAAAAAGCGCTCAGCGCCGAGACCACCAAAGTGAACGCGGGTGACAGCACCTCCGGCAGCGGGCGTGAAGGCGGGCTGGAAGCCAGGGCCGACGGAGGATTCGTCACCGAGGCATTCGGTGCCCGCGCCACTGCCGGGAAGACCGCTTCAGGAGCCCAGTTCGGCCGCGACGTGATATTCAACCAGGTGGTCCAGAAGTTCCAGGCGCTTAGCTCAAACGGTACGGTCAACACGGTGCGTATGCAGCTCAATCCCGAATTTCTGGGCCAGGTGGAAGTGCGCCTCACTATGCGCAACGGCTCCCTGGTCGCCCAGATCAACGTGGAAAACGCCGTGGTCAAGGATGTTCTCGATTCATCGACTCAGCACCTGCGCCAGTCGCTTGCCGACGCCGGTGTGGACGTGGACTCGCTGGACGTAAACGTTTCACAGGGCGGCCTGTCGTGGCAGCACAACGAGCAGAACAGGTTTGCCCGGAGCAACACGAACAAAAAACGAATCACCATAGATGAACTTGACGAGCTCGAAGGGGCTCTGAACGAGCCTCTGGTCGACCTGTCACTAGAAGCGCAGATGGCGCTCAACGGCGGCAGGCTCGATCTGGTAGCTTGACGGGAGGTAGAAACATGGCAGGAATATCCATAAGCGATGCGGTGTCTACTGCACCCAAAGATTTGTTTTCCGAAGCCACGACAAAACAGGACCTGGGCAAAGACGAATTTTTGCACCTGCTGATCACCGAACTGCAGAACCAGGACCCACTGAATCCCATGGAGAACAGGGATTTCATCGCTCAGATGGCCCAGTTCTCATCGTTGGAGCAGATGCTCAATGTCAACACCAACCTCGAGGTGCTCCAGGCCTCGCAGAACGCTTCGAACGCGTCGTCATCGGTCGCGGTGCTGGGCAAGTTTATCCAGGCCGGTGTCCCGGTGGAGTATGAGGACGAAAACGGGGACTGGGTCGAGGATGTTGAATATATTGCCGGTCTGGTTGACGGAGTCAGGTTCGAAGAAGGGGAGCCGATTCTCTCTGTTAACGGGATGGATGTCAGCTTCGGCGACGTGCTGAGCATATCAGCAGCCGGTACTGAAGCGGAACACTGATAGAGCAGATTTACAAATAAGCATATAAAAGGCGGCAGAAGACCGCCAAATTATGAACGGCTGTGTGCTGGATAACTCCATAGTTTAGTAGGACGGGTTAAGGAAAAGGAGGAAGATCCCTTATGCTGAGAGCCCTCTTTATCAGCGTGGCTGGAATGAGGAATCACATGGTACGGCTGGACGTTATCGGTAATAATATCGCTAATGTCAACACTACCGGGTACAAAACGGGCCGGGTGCAGTTCCAGGACATCCTGAGCCAGACGCAGGCGAACGCCTCGGCCCCCACCGAACTCAAAGGTGGTAAAAATCCCATGCAGGTCGGCCTTGGTATGTCCATCGCCTCTATCGACAACATTTTCACCCAGGGCTCACTTCAGTTGACACGGAAGGAGACGGACCTGGCCATCCAGGGCGCTGGATTCTTCACGGTGTCGGACGGAACCTCCCAATATTTCACCCGGGCAGGCAACTTCGAAGTAGACTCGGAAGGATATTTCGTCCACTCACCCACCGGGTACCGGCTCCAGGGTTGGTCGCCCAGGATCATCAACAACCAGCTGAACATTGACCGCAACCGCTCGGTCGGTGCGCTCAACACCTCCGGAGGCGCCGAAGCCGGCGGCCGCAAGCTCCCGGCCAAGGCCAGCTCGGAGATTGGGTTCCGATGCAATCTGGATTCCGGTGCTGATATCGGCACCCAGCACAAGACGGCCATCACCATCTACGATGAGCTGGGAGCCGAGTACCAGGCCCAGTTCACCTTCGAGAAGCAGGAAGTGGTGGACCTGGACAACAACGGCGGCGACGGCACCCCGGCCCACTTCGGTCCGGAGCACAATTTGATCCAGGACGGGGACGGTTCGGGCTACCTGTTCGGGACAGCCGACGGCGTCAACCAGGACTGGTATTTCTATGACATACTGGGTGGAGCAACCGTACCCCGCTATGCAGTGCCGGAGCACATCGAAGTCCGGAGAAACGGGAGCCTGGTGACCGACTGGACTGCCGTCACCACTCCTCCCCCCGGCAGCCGTATAGAAGGTATCACGTTCAACACTCCGCCCGCGTTTGGCGATACTATCCAGGTAAGCTACAGGGAACAGCTCAGCACGGACGACGACAGGGTGTCCGACGGTGAGATAACCGTGTGGACCTACCAGGTGGCAGTTCTCGATACCACCCTCAATGTGGACAGCGTGGACACGGATACTGTGGAAGAAGGAGTACAATTGGCGGGGCCCCAGCAAGCTCTGGCGCAAGGCACCACCGACCTGGGCGGAAGCGGGGTGCTGGTGTTTGACAACGGCACCGGCCGCATCCACAAATCGCTCACCGCCATGTACAACGGCACGCTGCCCATCGATGCCGGGACCGGGAATCCGAGCATCAGCGTCCTGGATTTCATCGAATCACAGCACGAAATCGTCAATCCGTTCACCGTTGAGCCGCTTGGCGGTTCGGCGCCCGATTTCGAGGTCATGCCGGACTTCGACGAGGTCACCCAGTTCGAAAGCGAGTTCACCACCTCGGCGGAAACGCAGGACGGGTACACGATGGGCGAGCTGGGCCAAATATTAATCGGTGAGGACGGGCTGATTACCGGCGTGTACACCAACGGTCATAAGTCGATGCTGGGACAGATCGGCATGGCCACCTTCAACAATCCTTCCGGTCTGTTCAAGGAAGGTGACACCATGTTCACCGTGACCACGAACTCGGGTCTCGCCGTCATGGGCGAACCGGGATGGGGCTCTAACGGTAAGTTGTCTCCGGGATTCCTGGAGATGTCCAACGTTGACCTCTCCAACGAGTTCACCGAACTGATCGTGACACAGCGCGGGTTCCAGGCGAACACGCGCGTTATCACCACCGCGGACCAGATCCTGCAGGAACTGGTACAGCTAAAGCGGTAAAAACTTAAACGGTAAATAACTGAACGCTAGTTTCGATAGCGGTTAGAATCCCCCCTGAGGGGGGGGCGTAATCCTGGCGGAGCCTTCTAGAGGGTTCCGCCAGGATTTTACGCGTGCGCCGTATTTTTGATGTGACAGAAACGTTACAGACAGTCTGTCGAAGTGGAAAACCGGGCTGCCTGTTGCACCTCGAAACGTATTGCCGATGACTTTAATCCCCTTCTGGCACAATCCTCGCAATTGAAAAAAGCAGTTTTGGGAAAATTATCGATGTACGGGTAGATAAAGAGAACAGTATTCGCTGCCGATAGAATAGTGTAAAGCGTATCTAATCAATCTGTGTGTTTCACTATAAAGTAAATGAACGAAGAAGGGAAGCGCCGATCCCGTGATCAAGGTTACCCGGTTTGACGGAAGCCAGTTCTGGATCAACGAGAACCGACTTGATTTCATCGAGGAAACTCCCGACACGGTGGTGTCTATGGCCGACGGCAAAAAGCTGCTGGTCAAGGAAAGTGCCGAGGAAATCGTGGACAGGATCATTGGGTACCGGGTGAGAGTAAAGGAGCGTCTGCTCCACGGGTCGGGCCTTCCAGAATACGAGAAATTACCTGACCAGGGCTGATAGAAGGGGTGTCGAGGGATGTTACTGGACTTAGCGACGGTCATCGGATTCGTCGGCGGATGGATTCTTCTCATTATGGGTATGGGCGGCCCCGCGGAAGTGATGACCACGTTTTTCAACGTGCCGTCATTTATCGTCACGGTTGGGGGCACGTGTGCCGCCATGATGCTTGCCTTCAACATGAAGCAGCTGCAAGCCCTCCCGAAGATCTGCAAGCATCTGTTGTACGATCTGCCCATGACTCCCCAGGTCCTGATCCGAAATATCGTCAGCTTCGCCGAGAAGGCCCGCCGTGAAGGTCTGCTCGCCCTTGAAGACGATATTGAGAAACTCGATGACACGTTTCTCCAGAAAGGCATTCAGCTCGTGGTCGACGGCACCGAAGCGGAGATCATCCGCTCCATCCTCGACGTTGAACTCGAATACCTGGAGGAGCGGCACAAAGGGGGACGGAACATCTTCGACCAGGGCGCGCTGATTGCGCCGGCCTTCGGAATGATCGGGACCCTGATGGGACTGATCCTGATGCTCAAGAGCCTGGACGATCCCGACACCCTGGGCCCCGGCATGGCCCTGGCTCTCATCACCACCTTCTACGGGGCGGTCATCGCCAACTTCATATGCGTTCCCATGGGCAACAAGCTCAATGTCAGAAACGGGGGTGAAGTGATGATGAAGACCATCATGATCGAGGGAATCCTCTCCATTCAGGCCGGATTCAATCCCCGTATCGTCGAAGAGCGTCTCAACGCCTTCCTGCCTCCCGCTCAACGTAAGGGCGCGGAAGAGGAGGACGAGGACGAGGACGAGGACGAAGAGTAAACCAAGGCTTAAGAGAATGAGTAGCAGCCCAAACGGAGTAAGACAA
>CAYSPT010000024.1:0-3851 GCA_964432985.1 uncultured bacterium | reverse complement strand
AAGGCCTAAGAGAATGAGTAGCAGCCCAAACGGAGTAAGACAAAGGATAAAAAAGGAATAACAGATGGCTAAAAAGAAGAAACAGGAAGATCCACCACCGGGCTGTCCATTGTACATGCTCACCTACGGTGACATGATGACGCTCCTGCTGTGTTTCTTCGTCTTGTTGTTCTCATTCTCCACCATCGACCAGAGAAAGTTCGATCACATGAAGTGGGCCTTCAACAGCGCCCTGGGAGTGATGCCGGGCTCCTGGCAGTATGTGCCGGAGGAAGGCATGGTGGAAGGCAAGAAGGACACACAGGTGAAGAAGCACGCACCCAAAGAAGATGAAGAAGAGCAGATGATCGAGGACATGAAAGCGGCTCTCAAGGCCGCCATGCAGCAGGAGATGGAAATGAAGGCCATGCAGCAGCAGATGCAGAAGCAGATGCAGCAGGAGATCCAGAAAAAAAAGGTCGAGATCAAGGAGCAAAAAAAGGACGACGGGATCATTATCCGGGTAACCGACCTGGATGGTCCCAAGTTCGACCTTGGAAAATCCAAACTCAATCCTGCTTTCATGAATCTGCTGGATGTGATCGCCGAGAAGTTGAAAAATCCTGAATACAAGGAGTACCGGTTCATCGTCCAGGGGCACACCGACAAGCTGCCAATCAACACCCCTGAATATCCCTCCAATTTCGAGCTTTCGGTAGCCCGCTCCATGGCCGTTCTCAACTACCTCAAGGGCAAAGGAATCCCGGCGCAGCAGCTTTCCGCCGCCGGTTTCGGCGAGTACGAGCCCGTCGAAGGGGTGGAATTCGACCGCGCGCTGGGCTCTCCGGCTAATCGGCGGGTGGACATACTGGTCATCAAAGACCCCCGTAAAGTCAAGGAAACCGGGGAACAGCCGGAAAAGAAAAAAAAGTGGCCAAGAATACCTGGTGCCAGTCCAAATAAATCTCGTTAAATACCATTACGACTTTCTACACCTCTTGCTCAGATTGATAGGCATTGTTGACGTCAAGACGTACTTCTTCTAGAATAGCTTTGATATGGGCAGCCCAAAGCAGGACAATCTTCCCTTTATCTCGGTAATCATTCCGGTTAAGCCCGGAGGCCGCGTAGACAAGGTACGCGCCTCTCTGGCCGATATCCGGTATCCCGCCGAACTGGTCGAGGTCATCGTGGTGGAAGGGCGGCAGCCGTCACGGCAGCGCAACGAGGGCCTGGCCCGCGCTTCGGGAGACATCGTTTATTTTCTGGATGACGATTCCGAGGTCACGCCCGACCTGTTCCTGAGGGTGGCCGGTTACTTTCAAAACCAATCGGTTGTGGCGGTAGGCGGCCCGGCGCTCACCCACCCCGACGACGGGCTGTTCCAACGCTGCGTGGGGTATGTCCTGTCCACCATCCCGGCCACCATGGGGGCCCGTTCCAAGTTCGCTTCCGTGGGTAAGGCACGGAGAGCCAGCGAGTTCGAACTGATTCTCTGTAACCTGAGCTTCCGCAGTGAAATCATTCGTCGTGCGGGAGGATTCAACGAGCTGTTGTATCCTAATGAAGAGAACGAATTGCTGAACCGCCTGGGTTATATCGGGTACAAATTCGTCTACGATCCCGAAGCGGTAATTTACCGGTCGCGAAGAAGCAATTTCTGGCTGTTTTTCCGGCAGATTTTCGGGTACGGCCGTGGCCGGATGGAGCATGTTACGGTCAACCCGTCCTTTTTTGAACCGCTGTTTCTCGTCCCGCTCTTTTTCGTGCTGTACCTGTTGCTGCTGCCGTTCGTCCGCTTATCCTTTTTTCGAAAACCGTTGAAGTATTACCTGTCCATGGCGGCGGTAACCAGTCTCTGGATTGCAGTCAGACAGCGTGAATGGGCCGCAGCTCTCCTGTGCCCGCTGATATTCCTGACCGTGCACGTGGCTTACGGGTGCGGGCTTTTGCGGGGATATTTCAAAACCCGCTCGGACATTTCTCCGCACTGGTCCGACGAACAGGTGACGGTTGTCAGGGGCGAGGAGTTCGGCTCCCGGAGCTGGTCGGCGGCTCAGCAGTGAAAAGCAGGGTCAAAAAAAACGCCTGCCGGCTGCTTCACGAGCTATTCTCCCTGCCGGTAACCGAGGTCAAGGGAATCCGCCAGGGACGTGCCGGCCGCCTTGAAAACCTGGGTATCCGTTCTGTTGGTGACCTTATCTACCACATTCCACGCCGCTACGAGGACCGGCGGAAGCAGCACTTGATCGCCGAATCGGAACCGGGAAAACCGTCCCTGTTCACGGTGCAGGTAGTGTCCGCACGGCTCCGCCGGATCAGGCGCCTGTCCATTCTCGACGTACACGTCAAGGACAATGCCGGCTCCACCATGGTGGCGACCTGGTTCAACCAGCCTTACCTGCTCAAGTCACTGCCCAGCGGCCGGCGGATGTTCATCTACGGTACCATCCAGGTGAAAAACGGCCGGACCAGGTGCGCCAACCCGGAGCTGGAGCTAGAGAAAACAGGGGAGAAAGACGATTATCTGCACATCCGACGGGTGGTTCCCGTTTACCCTCTCACGTCCGGAATTTCCCAGAAGATCATGCGCCGGCTTGTCTACGCCGCGTTGAACAGATTTGTCGGCGAGGATCCTGGAGTGGATGGGTCTCACTCCTCTGTTCTTTCCGATCCGCTGCCCGAGAAGCTTCGGACCGTCCGCGGCTACGGTGAATGTGATGCCGCCCTGTGGGGGGTCCATTTCCCGGCAGAGCTGCACGACGTGCTGCCGTTCAAGGAACGACTCATTTACGAAGAACTGTTTTTTCTGCAGTACCGCATGGGATTGGAAAAATTGAAACGCGCCCAGGAGCGGACGGAATTTGGGTGCGGCCGGGGTGCCGCACTGAGGTCGGCAGTAACAGTAAACATGGGTTTCGATCTGACCGCCGCCCAGCGCCGTTCGGTGGACGCGGTTGTGAAAGATCTGGCGGCGCCGCATCCGATGTGCCGGCTTCTGGCCGGGGAGGTGGCCTCCGGAAAAACATGTGTAGCCGCTTTGGCCGCTGCCGAAGCAATAGGAAGCGGATATCAGGTGGCGGTCATGGTCCCCACTGAGGTGCTGGCCCGGCAGCAGTACCGCTCCCTGGTGAAAATGTTTGACGGTACGGCCGTCCGCGGCAAATCTGCCGTCCGCGGCAAATCTGCCGTCCGCGGCAAACTCACCGTACGTTGTGAGCTGCTGGTAGGTGGACAGGACCGCGCCCGGAAAAAATCATGCCTGGAAGGTATTGGTTCGGGAGCAGTGAACCTGGTGGTGGGGACCCACGCCCTGATCCAGCCGAAGGTGACCTTCAGGTCACTGGGGCTGGTGATTATCGACGAACAGCACAAGTTCGGCGTGGTCCAGCGGCACAAGCTGGTCTCACGCACTCCCGTCCCTCACCAACTGGTCATGACGGCCACCCCGATTCCGCGAAGCCTGGCCCTGACCCTGTTCGGCGACCACGAGTTCACCGTGCTGGATGAGCTCCCCCCGGGCCGTCGCCCGGTAGAAACCAGGGTCGTGAAACCGGTAAAAATTCCCGGGATTCACGAGCACATGCAGCGGGAAGTAGCCGCAGGGCATCGGGTATATGTCGTGTGTCCGGTCATCGATGAGCAGGAGGAATCGGCCGCCCGGCGGGCGGTGGAAGCAGAGGTGCGGGAGTTGACTCCGTTGTTTGAGAACCTGGTTGTCCTTCATGGACGGATGACACCCGAGGAGCGGGAAGAGGCCCTGGTAAGTTTCCGTTCGGGGCCGGGAGTGCTGGTCGCAACATCGATTATCGAAGTAGGATGGCGCCGATACCCTTTTCCACTCTTTCCTCCACCTCTGCTTTGAGCTTCTC
>CAYSPT010000023.1:70274-73645 GCA_964432985.1 uncultured bacterium | reverse complement strand
CGTAAGTATGGTCAAGCCGGCGAATGACGTAAGTATGATCAAGCCGGCGAATGACGTAAGTATGGTCAAGCCGGCGAATGACGTAAGTATGATCAAGCCGGCGAATGACAGGTGATTAAAAATGAGTGACGAGAGATTACTTGAAGTAAAAGACCTGAAGACCTCGTTTTTCACCCATCTCGGCGAGGTGCAGGCGGTGCGAGGCGTCAGCTTTCACCTCCAGCGCGGCGAGGTACTGGGGATCGTCGGCGAATCGGGGTGCGGCAAGAGCGTGACGGCGCTTTCGATCATGAAGCTGGTCCAGGAACCGGGCCGCATTACCGGGGGGCAGATACTCTTCAAGGAGCAGGACATCGTCACGAAGACCAACCGCGAAATGATGACCGTCAGGGGCAACGAGATCGCTATGATATTCCAGGACCCCATGACGTCTCTCAACCCGGTCTACACCGTGGGCAACCAGATAATGGAGGTGGCTATCAAGCACCGCGGTATGTCCCGCAAAGAAGCGCGTCTCAAAGCCATCCAGGCGCTGGAGCTGGTGGGAATTCCCTCCGCTGGAGAACGGGTGGACAACTACCCCCACGAGTTTTCCGGCGGGATGCGGCAGCGGGCTATGATCGCCATGGCCCTGGTGTGCCGCCCCGACCTCCTCATCGCCGATGAGCCCACCACGGCGCTGGACGTCACCATCCAGGCCCAGATCCTCAGACTCATGAAGGTACTGAAAGACAGGATAAACACCTCCATCATCCTGATCACCCACGACCTGGGAATCGTAGCGGACATCTGCAACCGTATCATCGTGATGTATGGCGGGATCATCCTGGAAGTGGGACCGGCGCGGGACATTTTTCACAACCCTCACAATCCTTACACCGTCGGGCTTCTCAAGTCGGTGCCCCGTCTCGACTCGAAAGAGAAGCGGCGTCTGGTGCCCATCAAGGGAACGCCTCCCGACCTGCTTAAACCGCCCCCTGGCTGCCCCTTTGCCGCCCGATGCCCGTCCGCCATGAAGATCTGCCTGGTTAAGCAGCCGCCGGCCCTGGCGGTGAACGATTGTCACCGGGTCATGTGCTGGCTGCATCACCGTCAGGAACAAACAGTAGGTAAACCGAAGGAGGCCAGGTTGTGAAGGACGATGTGCTCCTGGAAGTACGGGACCTGCAGAAATACTTTCCCGGTAAGAAAGGTTTTTTCTGGGAAAAACCGCGGCCCGTGCGGGCGGTGGACGGTGTCAGCTTCCGGATTTTCCGGGGAGAGACCTTCGGGCTGGTGGGTGAATCGGGCTGCGGGAAATCCACCGCCGGACGTACCATCATCCGGCTCTATTCACCAACCGCCGGACGGGTCATCTTCGACGGCCAGGACATCTCACACATCAGGAACAGGGACCTTAAACCGCTTCGCAAGCAGATGCAGATGATATTCCAGGACCCGTTCGCTTCGCTCAACTCCCGGATGACCGTGGGCGATATCGTCGGGGAGCCCATGGACATCCACCGCCTGGCGAAGGGAAAGGAGCGGCAGGAGCGGATTTTTAAACTGCTCACCATGGTGGGACTCAGCCGTGAACACGCGAGCCGCTACCCCCATGAGTTTTCAGGCGGCCAGCGCCAGCGGGTGGGAATCGCCCGGGCCTTAGCGGTGAACCCGTCGTTCATCATCTGCGACGAACCTATCTCGGCCCTGGATGTCTCAATCCAGGCCCAGGTAGTGAATATGCTGCAGGACTTC
The DNA here is from genome assembly GCA_964432985.1 of uncultured bacterium. Taxonomy (GTDB): domain Bacteria; phylum Muiribacteriota; class CAYSPT01; order CAYSPT01; family CAYSPT01; genus CAYSPT01. The sequence goes on along the minus strand of CAYSPT010000023.1, from coordinate 71,908 downwards.
CAGGAACGGTTCAACCTGACCTACCTCTTCATTGCTCACGACCTGTCCATGGTGAAGCACATCTCCAGCCGAATCGGCGTCATGTATCTTGGGAAACTGGTGGAGGTGGCTGCCAGCGGCGAGCTGTACGACAACCCTGTTCATCCCTACACCCGGGCGCTTCTCTCGGCCATCCCCATCCCTGACCCCGATGCCTCTGAAAAACGGCAGCCTATCCTGCTCGAAGGCGATGTCCCCAGCCCGCTGGATCCGCCCTCCGGGTGCCGGTTCCGCACCCGCTGCAGACATGCGTTCGACCGCTGCGCGGAAGAAGAACCCGTGCTCAAGGACATCGGTGGCGGTAAACCGACCATGCACCGTCAAGAAGAACAACCCGCGTCACACCATATCCCAAACAGGCACCTGGCGGCATGCCACCTGCTGGACTGACCGGACATGGAACACCATGCTCGGTACCACCGCGGTCACAAATGCATGCCTTTCATGTTTTGAACCATTATTTCTTGCCGGGAACCGTCACCGGAGAGTATCCTAATAGTGATGTCAGAATCATCGGCGCCGAAACTACCGACGCCCGGTTCGGCGGGCAAGGCTCATTAAATAAGGAGAGAAATGACTAAACGTATAGTAATTGGCCTGGTAATAGTTGCAGTACTTGTGGGCTGTTGTTATGTAATACTCCTGAAAAAACCGGCAAAGCTTGATAAAGTTATCTTCGCAGAGCCCGGACAGCCGGCAGCGGGCCTTATCTATATTGCTGATAAAAAAGGTTTTTTCGAAGATGAGGGCCTTGCGATACAATTTGAACATCACTCTTCCGGAAAAGCTTGTTTAAATTCTGTGCTCGCCGGAAGCGCCGATCTGGGAATCTCAGCTGAAACTCCCATAGTGTATGCGGTTCTTAAAGGAGAAGAAATTTACCTGTTTGCACGGGTATTTACCGCTGATAACACAGAAGCACTCCTGGCTCGCAAAGACCGTGGGATTTCATCTCCTCAAGATCTTAAAGGCAAGAAAATCGGGGTAACGCTTGGAACCAGCGGTGAGTTTTCAATGGACCAGTTATTGCTTCTCAATAACATTGGACGGGACGAAATTCAAGCCGTTAATACAAAGCCGGAAGAGATGCTCTCCTCTATTACAGCAGGGGAGGTCGACGCCGTGACAACCTGGCATCCCTATCTTAATGCGATACAAAAGGAACTTTGGGCAAATGCGCTCATGATCAATGGCAATGAATTGGTCTATACATTCAAATTCAACGCCGTGGTAAAAAAGGATTTTGCTCATAAAAACCCGGGGATAATGAAAAAGGCTGTTCGAGCCTTAATTAAAGCAGAAGAATATGCAAAAAAGGATCCGGATGCAGCTTTGGAAATCATTTCCGATACGTTGAATTTAGACAAATCCTCCCTCACCGAATATTTCGACGTTAAGACCTTGGAAGTAGCGCTAAACCAACCCATTATACTAGCCCTGGAACAACAAACAAAATGGGTTATAAAAAAGGGACTGACTGATGCCACAGAGGTTCCGGACTATCTCGATTTTATCTACACGGATGCTTTGGAAGCAGTAAAACCGGACGCGGCAACGATTATTCATTAGATAATTATGGATGCTTTGAAATAAAG
>CAYSPT010000023.1:64714-70174 GCA_964432985.1 uncultured bacterium | reverse complement strand
TAAAACCCAAGCGGCAACGATTATTCATTAGATAATTATGGATGCTTTGAAATAAAGTAAAACCCAAGCGGCAACGATTATTCATTAGATAATTATGGATGCTTTGAAATAAGGTTGATCTATGAGCTTTTTTCACAGTCCTGTTTTGTGGCAGTGCATCCTGGGAGCGGGTGCTGCAGCTTGTTTTGTTGTTGCCTGGATGTATTTTAAAAACTGGAACCTCATACGGGAACTTCCCACCAAACCCATCAATCGCGTCTACAGCCAGGTGGCAGAAATAAAAGGCCGGGCAGTGGCGGACGGTGAGCTGTTTATCAGCCCCATTTCACAGCGCCAATGCGTGTACTACAGTATAAAAGTGGAGCGTTACCGCTCTTCGGGACGGTCCGGCAGCTGGGTCACCGAGTTGGAGCAGGACTCCGGGGACGCGATCTGTATCGAAGACGGTACCGGGAGGGCCAGGGTCATGCCGTCCGAAGCCAAGGTGGAGTTCAAGGTTGATCTGAAATGTCAGGGCGGAGGAGTCTTCGATGGCTCACTTCCGGTGCATGTGATGAAATTTCTCCAGAATCAAGGGTTTGATACGCACCGATTTATGGGGGTGGCCGGCAGTAGCTTTCGCTGCAAGGAGATTTTCATCAAGCCGGGTGATGAGCTCTACGTTCTTGGATGGGGCACGAAGCGTGACGAAAAACTGGTTGAGTTTACAAAACGAAAACCCTATCCGCTGATAATCAGTGATTTTTCCGAGAATAAACTGCTATGGTACTACTTCGTACACTGGTTTGGTATGGCAGTGTCCGGCACCATTATCGCTGTTCTCGACTATTACTGGATAACCTGCACTCCGGGTTAATCAGCCCTGCTTGAGCGGCACGAAGTCGAACGGCAATGTCAGGAAACGTCCGAACCAGCGCGCGTCGCTGCCCAGGATTCCCTTCAGCATCCACTGCATCATGATGAATCCCATCAGGAACCGTGCCCGCCGGTAGTGCATTTCCAGCTCGGGACGTCCCTGCACCACCTGGTCCACGAACCGCTGGCCATAACTCCAGATCAACCAGAACAGTTCCACGGCGGGATCGCCGATATAGGCCTCACCGAAATCGATGATACCGGTGATCTTTCCCTTTTGAGGATCGAAAAAGATGTGCGGCGGGGCCAGTTCCCCGTGCACCACCACCGGCACCCATCCGGAAAGTTCCTCGAGGGAAAAAGCCAGGCAATGCTCCCTGATCCAGGCCATGGCCGGCCACATCAGATACGATGCCGCTTTCTCCAGAAACGACTTGATGGTGGATTCCACCAGGGACGGGCTGTAGTCGCCGATACGGTTCGGCAGGTTCAGGTGCCCGAACTCCGTAACCGGTGCCAACTGCTTTTCCACCAGGAACTCACCCAGTTGATCGGCCAGAATATCCCGTACCGGCTCAGGCTGGGAAAGCAGGATGTCACGGTAGAGAGGCTGCCCTGAAAACAGGGGGCAGATGATCACACCTTCACCACGTTCCCGGGCGCTGGGCATCGGCATGAAGACATACCGCCTGAGCACGTCGCAGATCTCTACCGTGCGAAGCGGGGAGAACTTGTCTTTACGCATGGCGAACAGGGCGATCAAGGTATCACCGATGAAGACAGCGTCGGTGTAGCAGCCCGCCTGCGGCTGATAGCGCAGTTGACCGGTATCCGATTCATGGAGAAGCTGGTTTATTTGCTTCTGGTACAGTGCCGGGACCGGCTGTGTTGGTTGTGTCATTCCAGGTTACCTCGTTTCATTGAACGTAGATCGAATTACATACCTCAATGTGCGCCGGGGGATGAGTATCGTCATCGCCCGGTCTGGTTATCGACGGTACCGTGTTTGGTGCATGAAACCTCGCGGTTTTGATCGTCCCAGCGGTACTCTGCCGGCCGTTTGCCGTGGGTACGCTTAGAGTCGGGGATGGCGATGGCCAGCAAGACCAGGATGATGAAAATCGCAATGCTATAGGCCACGACACGGCTGACCGGCAGTTTCCCTGTCAGAACCGACCCGGCCTGAATGGGAGGCGGCAGGGCAAAGCAACGCTGCACGACCTGGTCCTGATGGGAGAAGCAGTCAGGACCTTCGATTCAACGGCTGTTATTATCCTGCCAGTTCTGTTCCCATTTTCCGGGCTTTTTCCATCACTTCGGTCCGAAGCTTGATGTCCCCGGCTTCAGCCACGTCTCCCACCTCGATGGAACCGGCGCCCTTCATACCCCACCGTTCGCACCACGAGATGAGATACTCCGTTTCACCGGCGAACATCTCCACCGGTGCGGCGCACACGCTGACCGCCGCGATCTTTTTTCCGGGTTTAATCCGGGTGTTGAAATCACGATCGATCAAGGCGTACCACCGGTCAAAAAACGATTTTAACGGACCGGTTATTCTGCCCATGTAAATGGGTGATCCGAGCACCACCACGTCCGCCTTCTGGATCTCGTCATACAGTGGGGTCATGTCGTCGTTCAGCACGCAAGAGTCACCGGATTTGCAGCCGCCGCACGCGATGCAGCCCGAGTGGTTCAGATCGTACACAAAAACCTTCTTGGTTGAAGCCCCGGCGCTCCGGGCTCCTTCCAGGATGGCTTCCATCAGGATATCCGTGTTGCCCCCTTTTCGGGGACTGCCCACAAACGCTACGATATTCATTATCAATATCCCCCAGTCAATTGATTTTATTGCCAGTCCGTCTCGATCAGCGCGCTGTTTATACCAGCTTTCTGTTTTTACCAGATTTCTCGATCATCCACATGTTCGCACAATCTTCCTTTATTAGCCGCCTGCTTCACGATGACAGCGAAGCGATATTCATTGTAGTGAGGGGATGACTTGTTTGTCAATTCAACACCGGATTATCGGAGGATTTTGAGATAATCGCAAGCCGGGGTTACTTGTTTGCGGTGTCAAATCGTTGTAATTTTTACAACGTTATTGTAGTATAGCTCTAAAGTTCCCGTACCCGAAGCAAGTACTTTTGCATGGGATTTTCGACGACAAATCCCAGTACCTGAAGTAAAGGTGGTACGGTTAAAAACGTTGTAAATTTTACAACGTTTTCGGTAACGGAGTGGTATCCATGCCTCATGTGCCCGAAGTCCTCAAGTGCCTTTTCTCTTCAACATTGCGCATCAAGCTTTTATCTCACTACTTCGCCCATCCCAGAGAATATTTCTATGTGCGCCAACTGGCCGGGGCGCTGGATTATTCTGCAGGGAATGTCGCCAGGGAGCTGGCCAATCTGGAGAGAAACGGGCTGTTGATCTCCCGCACCACCGGCAATCGGAAGCATTACGCTGTGGCCCAATCGTCTCCCTTCGTCCACGACCTGAGAAGTATCTTCATGAAAGCAAACAGCGCCCACGGAATCCTGGGAGACCCGCCTGGCAAGGAGAAACCGGTGGTCGCGCTCACCGGCGATGAACAGGTCGTTTTCCGGGCAATCGCCGAAGGGGTGTCCGCTGCCGAAGACATAGTCACCATTACGAAACTGCCTGCCGCGGCGGTACAGCGGAGCCTGGTGATGCTGGAGATGAAAGGCTGCATAGAAAAAACGACGCGGGGTTTGTACCACCGCAAAGACGACTGAGAGGAGAATCCATGTTCAGGTTCAGGCGGGAAGTGTATCTCGACAACAATGCCACCACGAGCGTGTCGAAAACCGCGAGAACAATAGTAAATCGCGTTCTAAAGCACTGCTATGGAAATCCCTCTTCGTTGTACAAGATCGCCCGCAACGCCGCTGAAATCCTGGAAGATTCCCGCCGGCAGGTGGCTGAAACCATCAATGCCGGAGTCCACGAAATCTATTTCACCGGAAGCGCCACCGAAGCCAACAACACCATCATCAAGTCGGTGGGCGAGCACTGCTTTCCCGGAAAGAATACAATCGTTGCCACTCCAATCGAGCACGCTTCGGTAATGAGCACCCTGGAGTACCTGGGCACCAGGGGATTCGAGATCGAATTCTGCCCGGTGGATGAAGAGGGACGGGTGAACCCGGAAGCACTGGAAGCGCTGCTTGATGACCGGACCTGCCTGGTCTGCTGCATGCTGGCAAACAACGAGACCGGTACCGTCCAGGATCTTCCCGCCATCGCCCGCCTGGCGAAGAAACACGGCATCTATTTCATGGCCGACTGCGTGCAGGCGCTGGGTAAAATACCGGTGGACGTGCAGGCGCTGGGACTGGATTACGCTTCATTTTCCGCCCACAAGATCCACGGGCCCAAGGGTGTCGGCGCCCTGTTTGTCAAGGAAGACTGCCCCTTTTCTCCCCTCATTCACGGCGGGCACCAGGAGCAGGGCAAGCGGGCGGGTACTGAGGGACTGCACAACATCGCCGGGTTCGCCGCCGCCTGCGCTCAGGTGCCGGATGCGCTGAAAAAAGCCGCGGGTATAGCGGCGCTGCGCAACTCATTGATCGAAGGGCTGAAGAATATCAACCCGGACATCATCGTCAACTCACCCCGTGACAACTGCCTGCCCAATACCGTGAGCGTCACCTTTCCCGCCAGCAATAACGCCATTTTCATGGCCATGCTCGATTACAACGGTATCGCCGTTTCCGCCGGGTCAGCCTGCAATACCCAGGAAGATAAGCCGTCGCATGTTCTGAAAGCCGTGGGACTCACCGATCAGCAGGCCCGCCAGACCCTGCGTTTCAGCCTGTCCTCCGCTTCCACCCCGAAGGACATAGCCTATGTGCTTACCGTCATCAAGGAGTACCTTCAGAGCGCCAGAACCCCTATCAGCGTCATCACCCCCGGGCAGCTCAACGAAAACATCCTGTTCGACGAAAACACCTTTGTCCTGGACGTGAGGTTCTGGCACGACCGCAAGATGATGAAAGGGCTGCCGGGCTCCAGCGAGGCTTCGTTCATTTCAATCCGCAAGTACCTTCACGCCATACCTCGGGACAAGAACATCCTGGCCGTGTGCCAGATAGGCTACAACTCTCCCGTGGTGGCGTACTATCTGAAATCAAAAAACTACAAAAACGTCAGTTTTCTCCTGCACGGCCTGGTGGGCTGGCGGCTAATGCATGGCGATTTGTACGAGAAATATGCCGGGCAGGACATCGTAAAGCTCGAACCTGCATGAAACCAACCATGAGCCATTCACCGGACCAACCGTAAGTCATTCGCCGGACCAACCGGTCATTCGCCGACTTGATCGGCGAATCCATGAATGTAGTATTTGACGCCGTCGCTGCATCCTGTGTAGCATCTAATGTTGAGTCATTCGCCGACTCGACTGGGAGTCCTCGACTGTGAGTCATTCACCGGCTTGACCGGCGACTCGACCGTGAGTCATTCGCCGACTTGATCGGCGAATCCATAAATAAGTATTTATATTTGCTAATAGGCTCTGTCAACAGGAGAAATGTTAATGTCCGCATCTGCTAATCGCCAGACATCTGCTAATCGCCAGAC
>CAYSPT010000023.1:62601-64614 GCA_964432985.1 uncultured bacterium | reverse complement strand
CATCTGCTAATCGCCAGACATCTGCTAATCGCCAGACCCCCGCTGATCACCAGGCGACAGCCGCGAGGTACAGGCGGTTTTTCCGTACGCCTTCCGAGAAGCTTTTCGTCTACACCTACGGGGAGTCCCGGGACGAGTTCAATGACTGTATCTGTACCCTCAAAGGCAAGTCCCCACTGGGACTTATCAGGCGGCACCTGCGTTACGGTCTTCTCTACTACACCCTATGCCTGCCCTGGAGTACCCCTAAAGTGCTGGTTTTGCGGGCCCTGGGGGCAAAAATCGGACGGGGAACCTACATATCGCAGAAGGTATTCATCGACCCGCTGTACCCGGAACTTCTTTCAATCGGGGATGATGTGCTCATCGGAACCGGCGTGAAAATCTTTTTCCACGAGATAACACCCTCCGATTTCAAGATAGGCCGGGTGACCATCGGCCGGGACACCATCGTAGGTGCCCATGCCGCTATCAAGTGCGGCGTAGCGATCGGCGCGGGCTGCTTTATCGGTGCTGAAACCCCTGTGTACCGGGATGTCCCCGACGGCCACCAGTTTTATCTCAACCTGCCCAGGATAACGAAACTGGTCAACCTATTTCCGGAAGAGACTGAAACCGGTGACTGATCAAAAATACACGCCCACCGCGAAGATGAATTCCAGGAGCAGGGACAATGGTTTCAAGCGGGTGGTGATAACGGGCGCCGGGCTGGCTTCTCCCATCGGAAACACGGTAGACGAGTTTACGGCGGCCCTGAAGTCAGGCAGGAGCGGTATCGATATCATCCGGAAATTTGATGTCTCATCGTTTCCCGCACGGTTGGGCGGCGAGGTCAAAGGACTCGATATCGCCCGGATCAAAAACGAAAAGCGTCTTGACGACCCGATGCTTTCGAAAACCGGTGACTGCAAGGTATTCCTGGGCCTGTGGGCGTTTTACGACGCCGTGACCGCGGCCCGGCTCTCCGAAAGCAAGCTTTCCTCGGCGGGAATAAACCTGGGAGTGGGCCTGGAAAGCTTCAACCTGGAGCAGTTGTTCGACCTCTCGCCGCACACGTTTCAGCTCGGGCAGTACATGGAATGTTTCCGGCAGGTCCGGGAAAACGGATTAAGCTATTTGCAGACGCCTCTTTCGTTTCTCGGGGAGTTCCTGGCCAAAATGCATCGGATTCAGGGCGGTGTGGTCACCAACGTAAGCGCCTGTACCGCCAGCACCCAGGCCATCGGGCACAGCTTCCAGCTCATCCGAAGCGGACGGCGTTCAGTCATGATCACCGGGGGATTCGACTCCATGCTCAACCCACTGGGTCTGGCAGGTTTCACCCTGTTGGGAGCGCTGTCACCGGACAACGAAGCGGGGGCGGCGGCCCTGCGGCCGTTCGATCTTAAGCGCAAGGGGACGCTGTTGGGCGAAGGCTCGGGCATGCTGGTACTGGAAGATCGGGAGCACGCGCTGAAGCGGGGAGCGCCGGTGCTGGCGGAGATTGCCGGATTCGCAACCACCCTGGACAGCTACAAGCTCTCTGCACCGGCGCCCGAAGGTGAAGGAATACGCCGGTGCATGGAAAAAGCGCTGGCCGATGCCGGGGTGATTCCCGAAACCATCGATTATATCAATGCCCACGGGACCGGAACCCCTTACAACGATGTCACCGAAACTACGGCCATCAAGAAGGTATTCGGAGATCACGCTTACCGGATACCGGTGAGCTCCACCAAATCAATGCTCGGGCACCTAATCGGCGCCGCAGGCGCCCTGGAGGTTATCGCCTGCATCCGGATGATAAACGAGGGCTTCGTCGCCCCCACTATCAACCTGGAGCACCCTGATCCCGAGTGCGATCTCGATTACGTCCCCAATGTCTCGCGGGAGTACCACCCCAAGTACGTGGTGAAAAACTCCATGGGATTCGGAGGGCAGAACGCGACGCTGATAATCAGGAGCGCTGCACGAGATGACAGCAGCTTGAGGCAATGACTGGAGATAATTCGATGACGTTTGGGCACTGTGTTT
>CAYSPT010000023.1:32682-62501 GCA_964432985.1 uncultured bacterium | reverse complement strand
CAGCAGCTTGAGGCAATGACTGGAGATAATTCGATGACGTTTGGGCACTGTGTTTCACGACAGCATTTGCAGTAAATATCTGGAGATAATTCAATGACGTTTGGGCGCTGTGTTTCACGACAGCATTTGCAGTTAATATCTGGAGATAATTCAATGACGTTTGGGCGCTGTGGTTCACGACAGCATTGCAGTTAATATCTGGAGATAATTCAATGACGAAAAACAAAGAAGTGGTGGTCATTACCGGGGCAACCGGAGGCATAGGTGAAGCCATCGCGCGGCGCATGGCCACCGAAGACCGGACGCTGGTCCTCACCTACCGGCGCCGCAGTGAGAAAGCCGAAGCGCTGGTTGACGAGGTTATGAGCAGCGGATTACAGGCGGTGGCCCGTGAACTGGATGTCACCTCCTCACCGTCGGTTGACGAAGCAGCTGAAGCTATCTTCGACGATTTCGGGCGGATAGATGTCCTGGTCAACAACGCCGGCATCACCGCGGACAGCCCCGCCCTGGGGATGGACGAAAGGACCTGGAACAAGGTGATAGACGCCAACCTGACGGGGCTCTTCAACTGCTGCCGGGCCTTCGGAAAATACATGTTCATGAAACGGCGCGGCCGGATCATCAACATCTCCTCGGTGGTGGCTCAGGCAGGGGGACGGGGGCAGGCCAATTACGCCGCAGCCAAGGGAGGCGTTGAGTCCCTGACCAGGGCCCTGGCCATAGATTTCGCTCCGCGCAACATCCTGGTAAACGCCGTTGCGCCCGGAGTAATCGAAACCGGTATGACCGCCGAGGTCAGAGAGAAGTACCTGGATAAGGTCCTGACCCGGATACTGCTGGGACGGGTGGGAAAACCTTCCGAGGTGGCGGGACTGGTCGAGTTCCTGGCCGGGGAGGAAAGCACCTACATCACCGGGCAGATCTTTCGGGTAGACGGAGGGATGCTTCTCAATTTCTGATACGGGAGATCACCATAATGATACATGAGATGATGAAAAAATACGTTGGATTTGAACGGTACCAGCAATACCTGGATAACCAGCACCAGTTACTGGAATTGATACAGTACACCGTTGAAACAAATGAGTCGTTATGCCGGATGCTTATCTATACCTTCAATACTCATCTTCACATCGAAGAAGAGCTGTTTGTTCAATTGAGAGGCCAGGGAACGTTTTCAGAAGCGGAAATTCCGGTTTTTCTTCAAGCATATGATGACTTTCTGGCAAGAGCCGCAGCCTTCTATTCTATTGACTGCTTCGTTGATGTCAAATCCGGTAACTTGCTGAAAGCGAAAGAAACAGCCTTAATCGGGCTGAATTTATGTCCGGAAGATTGTTCCCTGCTCTGTTACCTTGGTTTTATTTGTGAAAAGTTGGGCGACCTTGTTCAATCTCTTGAAGCCTACCGCAAGGCAAGCTCTGTTTCAGGCTCACCCTCACTAAAGAAAACCGTCGAGCGTTTGGAGCAGGAAATATCCAGAAAGAGTGATGCTGCTGAAAAGCCGTTTAAGGAAAAGGATTACTCCAGAGCACAGCAAAAAAGGAGAAAACCGAACTTTTTCATTATCGGCGCCGCTAAAAGCGCCACTACCTCTTTGTATGAGTACTTGAAAGTTCATCCACAGATATTTTTCCCCCATGAAAAGGAAATCAACTATTTCGCCGTCAAGTATTTCAAGTATCATTTTGGAATACCAATCGAGCCGGTCTACCGATCGTTATACTCTAATTGCGCCGACGAAAAAATCCTTGGGGAAGCATCACCAACATATCTGTATTTTAAAGATATCGCCAAACATTTAAAGCAGTTCCAACCGAAGGCCAAGCTGTTGATTTCACTGAGAAATCCCATTGACCGGGCTCTATCTCATTATAAGATGGCACATTACCGGGATAAACGAGAGGTGCTGCCTCTTGATAAAGCCCTGGATTTTGCTCTCTCTTACCAGGCAAACAAAGATAAGCATCCCACATTCCACCCGGTAACCTGGAAATACAAGGAACAGGGGTTGTATTACGAGCAGGTTAAAGAGTATATGGACGTATTCGGAAAGAAAAAAGTGAAAGTAATTCTGTTCCGGGATTTAGCACGTAACTCAGCAGACGTAATCAAGGACATCTGTGGTTTTCTGCACATTGATCGATCGTTTTACGATGATTTTGAGTTCAAACGTTACAATATCGGGAACGTTCAGAAAAAGCCTGATGAGCAGATCAGGCTTGAAGAAAAAATTAAAGGCCAATTGATCGATTATTACAAGGATGATGTCGCTCAATTAAGCCAATTGTTGGATATCGATTTGAGCTTCTGGCTTGACGGAAGCTGAAAATGTGATCACTGTTATCACTGTTTTCACATCGCCGTAGAGGGTGCCTGGTCCCAAACCAGGTAAACCCGCCCGTCATTCTCTTTATCCAGAACCGCTTCCACCTGGAATGGATACCCTAATTCCCGGAATATGTCCTCGAAATCGTGGGAAAAATAGTATGATGCCCGGCTGTAGGAAACACGGTCGGCCCGTGTTTCGTAAAAACGCGCACAATGGGCAATGCGGAGAATTTCCATGATATAAGCTTTGATATCGGGAGGCGGAACGTGAATAAGGCTGACATTGGTATAAGCGATGTCGAACTGTTTATCGCTGAACGGCAGTTTTTTTCCATCCACTTCCAGCAAAGTTATGTCGGGATGATCCTTGAGAAGACTCCTGGTCTGTTCAACCATGGTGGAACTGATATCCACCCCGGTTAATTTCAGGTGAGGATAGTTTTTTCGTATAGCCAGCAGAGCGTCTCCATACCCACAGCCAATCTCTATCAGGGTCGATCCGGTCAATTTGTCCAGGCCACAGATTCGAATGTTCTCGCTCTGGCGGGACGGATCGGCCGCCTGATAATGCTTGCCCCGTTCGGTCCAGTACCGCTTGGCATCGTAGTAGTTACGACTTTCATCATCGCCAGACCTCTGCTCATGGCCGTTTGCCGGATACCCTAATTTTCCCAGGACCGATCGTGCCTTCTGGTGGTCAGGATTCACTAACAGGGTCTTTTGGAACCAGGCGATGCCTTCTGCAAAAAAAGCATCCTGCATACGTGTACCGGTGTTGCGCCGGCAATGATGCATGAACACCTTGGCGATGTGAAAAACAATTTCACCTTGCTTGTCTGCCTCCTGCAGACCGCTGCGAATCCAGTTGGGAACCAGTTGCTCCGGCCGGTACAGCTCCAGCATACTCGTGAGCATACAAAAAGTTGAGCACGCACGGCTGCTGCCATCATCGGCCGGGATGTTTGATTGCACTGCCCGTAGACCGTAGAGCGGTTCGGGAACACATCTTAAATCACTGGCATTATAGGCCAACCGGGCCAAAAATTCACCGCTGGGATCATCGATATCGGTCCGGAAAGCACCAGCTTTTTCAAGCAGTGACCTGGGAAACATCATGGTCGCATCGGGCACGATGTTGACTCCCGCCTCAAACAGTGGAGGCAAGAGCTCATCCCTGGTGAAATTTCCATACTGGTTGATCCGTCCGATGCTTCGGCCCCGTTCATCAATACTGTCCAGGAAAGTGTAAACAATGCGGTCCCTGTCCGGAGCCTGCTCGAGCAGACACAGTTCTTTTTGCAGCAAATCCGGGGCACAGACATCCCTGGCGCCCACCGTTACAATGTACTCTCCTTTTATCTCCTTGAAGGCTTTGTTGATAGAAAGCCACCGGCCTCTATGATCCTGATGAATAGAGCGTATCCGGGAATCGGAAAATTGCGAGATAACCTGATCCGTACCGTCCCGGGAGCCGTCGTCGATGATGATCAGCTCGAATTCCGATTCCGTCTGGGCAAGAACACTCTTGACCGCCGGACTGATATACGAGCTGTTATTAAAGGCATACATCAGCACGCTAACTCGTGGAATTTTGTGACGTTGATGACCTATGGTGCTCTTTTCCATGATAAGTAAAAGTATACATGAATCCTGTCAAGGAAACTAGCTATCTCTTTACTGTTCTCTTTTGCTCCAGGTCGTCTGCAAGCGGTATAATTGAGAGGGAAAGCAGGGAGGGCAGGAGAACATGACTACCATTACCCTTTCAACGAGAGTCATTTCAGCCGGAGTCCTGGTCCTGATCAGGATACTGCTGGACGTGATCGTAGTTGGACGGCTGAAGCTGAAAGGCGGAGACAACCCGCAGGACAAGGTTTCATCAGCCGTTTTCGCTCTCTTTTACTGGTTGGCGTACCTACCGGCCATCGCCCTGGAGCTTACCTACCGGGTGAAGGCATTCCATCTGCCACTTCTGGCGGTGTTCCTGGCAGTCTACCTGGCAGCGCTGGCCCTGCGGGCCTGGACGCTTCGGACGCTCGATGAGCTTTACAGCGTCCATATCCGGATCAGCCCGGGTCACACCCTGGTAAGAAGCGGCCCGTACAGGTTCTTTCGGCACCCCATCTACCTGGCCTCAATTCTGGAGATGATCGCTCTTCCTTTAGCACTGAGCTGCTACTTTGCCGCCGGATTGACGGCGCTGGTGTGGATACCGGTCATTGTGCGCCGGACCGCCATCGAGGAGCGGATATTAAGGGAAGAGTTCGGAGAAGAGTACGACGAGTTCACCGGACTGGTTGGATTTCTGGGCAAGAAAAAGAAAAGGTTAGGTGATAAACCATGACACTTCCCCTGAGACCGGAAGCGTACCTCAAGTACACCCGCAGCACGTGCCCGGTGTGCCGCCGCCTGGTGGACACCGACGTTTACGTGAAAGACAGCCGGGTCTACTTCAGAAAGCACTGCCCCGAACACGGGGTGGCGGAGAACCTGGTGGCTTCCGACGCCGAGTGGTACCTGGACGCCTACAAGGTAACCAGACCTGGATTCATCCCGAAAAAGTTCGGTACCATAGTTGACCAAGGCTGTCCCCACGACTGCGGCCTGTGCACTGATCACCTCCAGCACACCTGCCTGCCCATCGTGGAGATCACGGACCATTGCGACCTGGCATGCCCTATCTGCCTGGTGGAAACACCGGGCGGCTGCCACATGACAAAGGATGATTTCACCGGCATCGTCGATACCCTGGTGGAGTGCGAAGGACAGGTTTCCATCCTGAATATCTCCGGGGGAGAGCCCACCACTCACCCGCACCTGCTGGAGTTTCTCGCGTTGGCCCGCCAGCGGAATGGCATCAACCGGATATCGGTCAACACCAACGGTTTGAGAATTGCCGGCGACCCGGAGTTTGTGCGGCAGCTTGCGGACATCCCCGGGCTCTATATCACGCTTCAGTTCGACGGTTTCTCCGACGATATATACCGGACACTGCGAGGTAAAGACCTGCTGGAGACGAAGTACCAAGCGCTCGAAGTGTTGAAGGAGAACGGGATCAACACCACGCTGGCTTTCACGGCGGTGAAAGGCGTCAACGACCACGAGTTAGGCCGGCTTATCGACTTCGTCTACGAAAACGACCAGGTGCTGAGCCTGATGATCCAGCCCGCCGCCTACTGCGGAAGTGGTATAGGGACCACGTTTAACGAGTTTGACCCGATGGACGTGCTCACCATTCCCGAGATCCACCAGAAAATCGAGGAGCAGACCGGCGGCACGCTGAAACGGTCGGACTTCAGTCCGCTTCCCTGCTCGCACCCCCACTGCTTCTCCCTGACCTACCTGCTGAAGCTGAAAGACGGCGGGTATGTCCCCTACCCGCGGTTCGTCGACCTGGAGAACTACCTGGACATCATCAGCAACAAGGTGACCATCGAAGTGGACGGCAACCTCCACCAGGCCATGCAGGACACCATCTACAGCCTGTACTCCGCCTCCGGTATCACCCCGAACAGCGAGGCCATCATCCAGTCCATCAAGGAGAGTATCAACGACCTGTTCAACGACCCGGACCGAAGCTGCACCTGCATGTCACAGGTGGCCGAAGAGAAGACCAAGACCATTTTCATCCACGCCTTCATGGACGAGTACACCTTCGACCTGGAGCGGGTGAAGAAATGCTGCGACCAGTATCCCCAGACCGACGGGCGCCTGATACCCTGCTGCGTCTTCAACGTGCTGAGACGCCGACGACCACGTTAACAGAGGAATAGAACGTCATTAGGTTTGATACAAGACAGGGGTCACAAATGAGCAAATGAGGGGTCAGGTCTCAACAAATGAGGGGTCAGGTCTCAACATTTGACATAACGAGAGTTTGCGACTATGCCATCGAATGTAGAAATAAAAGCCCGGTTCGGCAACCTGGACCGTATCAGGACAATAGCCGAACAATTGGCCACGGAACCGTCTCAAACCATCGTCCAGGAAGATGTCTTTTTTGCCTGCTCCCTCGGCCGTTTGAAGCTGCGAATATTCCCCGATGACACAGGTGAGCTTATACACTACGTTCGTCCCGATGCCGCCGAAACCAGGTTATCCCGTTACGAGATTCACCGGACATCAGCGCCACAGGTGCTACGGCGCATCCTGACATCCGCGTATGGTCAAACCGTAGTGGTGAAGAAAACGCGGACTCTTTACCTGACGGGACAGACCAGGATACATCTCGACGAGGTCATGGACCTGGGCACATTCGTCGAACTGGAAGTGGTCCTTACTCCCGGTCAGAGCGCTGAAGAAGGACACCGAATTGCCCATGAACTGATGGAGCAATTGGAGATACAGCCGTCTGACCTGGTGCCCTGTGCGTACGCCGATCTTCTAGCCGGCAGCGTGGATCAAGGTTTGAAGCCTGGTGCAACCGATGCTGAAACGGAGAAAACAGTATTCAGCATGGAGGATGTGCTAGTCATGCTTGACGGCTACCTGGCAATCCGGCAGGGCTCCTGGTGGGACGGGTTCTTCTCAGACAGGGAAAAGCCCTGTCCTTTCTTCGTTGAGTATCCCGACGAGAGCCTGGCGGAGTACTTCGAATCGGGGCAACTGCGGGCGGGACGGGTCCTGGGACTGGGATGCGGGCACGGCAGAAACGCGATCTTTTTCGCCCGGCATGGCTGCACCGTGGACGCGGTGGATCTGTCACGGACGGCACTGGATTGGGCGCAGGAGAGAGCGGTGCAAGCGGGATTCGACATCAACTTCATGTGTAAATCCCTGTTCGATATACACCCCCCCTCACAGCTGTATGACATTATCTACGACTGCGGCTGCTTTCACCACCTCCCTCCGCACCGACGCTCAAGCTATATCAAACTCATCCAAACCCTCCTTCAACCAAACGGCCGGTTCGGCCTGGTCTCTTTCACCCCGGAAGGCGGTTCGGGACTGACAGACGAAGACGTGTACGAGCAGCGCAGTCTTGGAGGCGGAATGGGGTATACCGATGGTCAATTACGGGACATTTTTTCACCCGCTTTCGAAATTCTTTCCATGAGAAAAATGAAGCACATGGAGCCGGAAGACAACCGGTTCGGCCGTAATTTTCTGTGGGCGGCACTGATGAAACCGTTGAGGAGCGAGATAAGAGATGTTCCCGGGATGGATAGTAATATGATTAACCCGGAAATGACGGATTAAGAAAAGGCGGTGAAACTGGTGGTTGAGTGTGTGGTCCGCGAAGCGGAGCCCTTGGATGTAAACGAACTGGTTAGAATGCGCCTGGCGCTGCAGGAGCACATATCCCGGGCCAATCCGCACCTGTTCGGCAAAAGCGGTACGGCTGTTGCGGAGCTTGCCGGCAAGTATGAAGCCGTTATAGCTGACGTAAATACCACGGTTCTCGTGGCGCAAGACCCATCCACGAAACGGATAGTCGGCATGGGTGTCGGGACGATAATGAGACGGCACGATCTCGAACCGGCCACCTTTGGAAAGATAGATGATGTGTGGGTCGACCCTGACTTCCGCCGGCGGGGGCTTTGCAGAAGAATGCTGGCCGGACTGCTCGATTTTTTCCACCACGCTCACATCGAGCACCTGGTGCTGGACTATGTCATCGGCAGCACCGAATCGGAGAGTACCTGGCGCCGATTCGGGTTTCATCCAGTCATCACGAAAGCCACCGCGAGGCTGGACCAGGTGAAAAACCTTATAACGTGAAACCCCCCTATAATGAAGTCTCAAGTCCGGCCAGTTTCTCCTTGATCTCTGCCTGTCTTATGACATTGTTCGTGGCTTCCGCCAGTTCGAGAGCCTGCCGATAATGGTCGGCTGCTTCCTCGAGCCGGTCCCACTGCTGGTAAATCTCACCGAGGTACTTGAGGCAGCGGTACTGCCCCAGTATGTCGCCGAGTTCGCGGTACACAGCCAGGGATTCCCGCAGGTAAGATTCGGCGGTCGATGCATTTTCGGTATTCGTTACCTTTTGGGCATTCGTTACCTTTTGGGCATTCGTTGCCTCTTGGGCATTCGTTGCATTTGGCTGGTAGAGGCGCCTCGATACCAGGCCCAGGTTGAGCAGGCATTCGGCTTCACCGGTGCGGTTCCCGATCTCGCGGTCCAGTGGCAGGGCCTTCAGAAAAAGGTCCCGGGCCTCTTCGGAGTATCCGAACCCGTTGAGGATCATGCCCACCGCCACCAGGCAGTGGCATTCCAGAGATTTATCGTCCGACTGGCCGGCCAGTTCGAGGACCTGACTTTGGACTTCTCTGGCGCTGTCCTCATCCTTGAGGTTGAAATGCATGTTGCTGATGCTCAACAGGGTGGCGATTTGCCCGTACCTGTCACCGACTTCCCGGAAGATATCCAAAGCCCGTTGGAAATAGCCGAGTCGTACCTGGGCCTCATTAGGAGAAGCGTGGAAGTGACCGAGATTCTGGTAGCAGTGTGCCGCCCCCCGGTGATCACCGGCTTCAAGTTTCAACTCAAGGGCCTCACTGAAGCAAGTCAGGGCCAGTTCTCTCTGTTCCCGGCGGCCATGGATGTGGCCGATATTGAGCAGGCAATTGGACAATGCCACCAGGTCTCCGATCTTTCGAAAAGTTTCCCGGGCCTGCTCCAAATACTTGAGGGCCTCGTCAAACCGTCCGAATTTGAGGTCAATCACACCGATATTGATCCGGCAGTGGGCGGCACCGCGGCGGTCGTCTATTTTTTGCTTGATATCCAGGGACCGCATAAGCCCGTTTCGTGCCTCACCATAGTAGCCCATCATCTGCTGACAGCAACTGACGTTGATCAGCGTATTGGCGATACCACGCAGGTAGCCTGTGTCTTCGAATATTTCCAGCCCTCTGATGAAGTAGTCGAGGGCCTGCGGGTAATCCCCCTGGTTGAAGCTGACGTTTCCCAGGCTGCACAAGCAGGTGGCAATCCGTGATTTGTTGCCCATGGCGGTCACCAGGTCGTAAGCCTGCCGGTACCACTTTAGCGCCTGTGGGTAATCACCGGTGTGAAGATAGACGCTGCCCATGTTGGTATAGGCCCGGCATAGATTGAATGAATCACCGGCCTCACGGCTCAAACGGAGGTATTCCCGGTAGTAATCGAGAGCCTGCAGGTACTTGCACTGGAGCGTTAAAAGCTCACCCTGACTGTGGGCGATCTGCGCCAGGAAACCGGTTTCTTCCGGGCCGCTGCCGGAGAGTATCCCGGTTTCCTGCCGGCACTGCTTCAGAGCCTGCTCCCACATCTCCGCGTCAGAGAGGTTCTCGAAGCATCTCATTTTCTTGATTAAAAGCCTGATCCGTCCGGCACCTTCGAAGCGCCCTGAATCAAGGTACCGGTCAAGCATTGCCTGACATTCCCGGTCCCGTCCCAGGTCGTCCAGGACCTGCGCGAAGTCTTCCAGGTAGGTAACCACTTCCGGGGATGTCAGCAGGTCCGGTTCCGATTCAAGGTAATGCTCCACCAGCTTGTAGTGGCGCTCGGCCGTGTCGGGCCGGTATTTATCATACGCCGCCCGGGCGGCGGCCAGGGTGTATTCAACGGCTTTGGCTGCATGTTTGGCCTGGTCGTAATGAAAGCACAGCTCTTCAAAATAATCTTCTATCCGCACCTGTTGCGGCGCATCTTCCCGAAACCAGTGCTCCAGCCAGGCGGCCACTTTTTTGTGCACCGCCCGTCTGGTGCGGACGGGAAGCTTGCGGTAGATGACCTCCCGTATCATGTCGTGGCTGAACGAGTAGTAGTGCAACGCTTCCGGGCACTCAACGCCTTCGGGCACCAGGATTCCCCGCTCCACGCAGGGCGCCAGCCAATCAATCTGCGTCTCAGGCGAACGCGCTTTCTCAAGCGTACGCGCTTTCTCAAACGAACGCACCCCGGCAACGGTCTCTACGGCAAACCGTTTCCCTGCCACCGCGGCCGTTTTGAGCATGGCCACAACGTCAGCTCCCAGGTTTTCCACACGGGCCTGTATGATGAAGTTGATGGAGTCCGGTGTACCGGTAACCTGATCTTCCACGATGAACTGCCACCGTCCATCATCCTGCTTGAGCATTCCGCGTTCGTGCAGTATTCCGCGTTCATGCAACATCATGAGCAGCTCTTCTATGTACAGCGGGTTGCCACAGGCTGTCTGCCCCACGTAGTCAAGCAGCGCCGGTTCGATCTCACGCTCCGCACCGCCCAGCACCGTTTTTACCAGGTCCCGGGTTCGCTGCTCATCAAAGGCTTCAACGGCACAGACGGTCACCTGCTCCCGCGGCAGCGTCCATTCTTTTTCCCGCCACTGCGGCCGGGCGGAACCAAGCACGAACAGGGGGCCCTTAACCCAATTTACCAGGTGGGTGAGCAGATGGACCGAACCGTCGTCAGCCCAGTGGAGGTCCTCTACCAGAAGAACCACTGCTGTTTCTTTCACCAGCTCGTTGAACAAAACGGTGAATCCCTTGAACGCCATTTCCGAAAGATACTGGGGTGACGGTGTATCTTCCAATCCTCGCTCCCGCAGTTCTGCCTTTTCCTTCAAACCAAGCAGCCAGGAAATGGACTGGACATACTGTTCGAGCTGCTCCCCCCCGGACCCGGAAATATGATATGCCAGGTAAGACCGCATGCCCGCTTCATCGAAGGTATCAATCTCCTGGCGGAGGAAGTTTTTGAACAGGTGGTAGTGACTGCGGCTGATAGCGTTGAAGTAGGTCCGAGACACCAGGATCGGCTGTGAACATGCTGCGTTTAATGACGCTGCGCCTACTGATGCTGCGCCTACTGATGCGGCGCAGAACGAATCGAACTCCTGGACCAGCCTGCTCTTGCCGATTCCGGCCACGCCCTCGTACACGAACAGATGGGGACATTTATTTTCAAGGCCGCTTTCGAACCGGTCAACTGCCCTGGCGGTCTCTTCCGCGCGGCCGACGGTGCCGGTTTCGTGGCCCATTATCATTCTTCGCCCAGGCCTGGTCTTGCCCTTGATCAGGTACACCCCGACCTTGACCTTCTTACCCTTGACCCGAATAGCCTGGCGCTCTTCAAGCTCGAAGCGGCCCTGCAAAAACCGGGCGTGTCGAGCGGTTATCATGATTCCGCCCACGGGCGCATTCTGTTCCATCCGGGCGGCCAGATTGACCGCGTCACCGATTATGTCCTGCCGGCCGCCGATCAAGCCCACCACCACCCGGCCGGTGTGCAAGCCGATTCGCATGTCCAGGGCGAAGCCCCGTGTCTTCTTAAGAGCAGCCGAAAACTGTTTCAGCGCGTCCTGCATTTTAAGCGCCGCGTACCCGGCGTACACCGGGTCGAGGTCGTGGCTGCGGTCGAGGCCGAAAGCGCCCATAACGCAGTCACCTTCGTACTTGATCACCCGGCCGCGCTCACCCTCGATGACCCGCTGAAGCCGCCCGAACAGATCAT
Organism: uncultured bacterium; assembly: GCA_964432985.1. Taxonomy (GTDB): domain Bacteria; phylum Muiribacteriota; class CAYSPT01; order CAYSPT01; family CAYSPT01; genus CAYSPT01. The sequence continues at coordinate 50,747 of CAYSPT010000023.1, read as the reverse complement.
CCAGGATCTCCTTGACCTCGTCCGGTTCGAGCTTCTCGCTCATGGAGGTAAAGCCCTTGATGTCGGCAAAAAGGATGGTCACCAGCTTCAGCTCATCGTCCGGGGGCGATGTTTCATCCACGAACTTGTGCCCGCACTCGAGGCAGAATTTCGCCCGCGGCGGATTTTCGTACCCGCAATCCATGCACGTCTTCATCGTATCCTCAGTTCCGGCAGTACCGCTCATGGATTCAGCTCCGTTTTTTTTGTTGTTGCATACGTTTATCCACTGCATTATACCTGAATGCAAGTGATAAAAAGAGTGGCGGGAAGTACATTGTTTAATGAAACCAAGTTTCCTTTCATTCCTCCCGGGTACCGGAAAATCGACTGCACCGGCTTCACATTGTTCACCGGTAAGGAGGAACCTGCGGCAACTCTCGGGGTGCTGCGCGATAGTACCACAGAGGCCCTGAACAGCCTTGAAATTCTGCTTGATTATTCTCATCAACGGAAACTCGCAGTATGCTGCTATGATTCTAATAAAACTGCCAGGACATTTCTCCAACGTGTTATTGATTCCACCTTTGCCGGGGCCCCATTTTGCGATGATGTGAAGGCACTCATCATTGTGCAATCACCAGGAGCCGATGCAAGAAACGGCGATCAAACACGTATGAAGAGAGTGATCGCCCACGAAATCACTCACCACCTGGCAGCTGAGATTACCGGTTCAAGAAAGACCCTGGGAGACGGGAACGTCAACAAATACATACCGGCCTGGCTGGATGAAGGACTGGCAGAAGTCGTATGCAAAACAGTGTGCGGACTAAACGCTGATTTGTCGGAAGCAGCAATCCACTTTCAACAATGCACTCATCCCATGACATTTTCACAGATGAACCTGCACCTGGACGATTTGGTTTCTGATTTGCGGCAGATAGCTTTCTCGTATTCGACGGCAGCTGTTTACACCCTGGTGCGGAAAAGAGGCATTCGGGATGTTTTCAGGAATCTACGTGAGATTGCCAGTCAATTTGACGACACTACACTATGCAGTCCTTCATTATTAATTTTTCAGTAACGGTAATTTATCGTTCCAGAACGAAGACCGCTTTCTGTGTGCCCACACCGAAGGAGGTCACCAGCGCCCTTTCCACCCTGCCTTCTTTGATCAGATACGCGGCGATGGCCAGGTTGACATGCGCCGAAGCGGCGAACATGTTTCCGGTAAACTCCCGGGGGATCATGACAGGTGGACCGGTACCGAAAACGGCCTGCAAAGCCCGGCGCTCGGCGTCATCCGCCGGGAAATAGCCGTCGGCGGATACTACAATGTAATCGATGTCCCGGGGCGTGCACTCAGCCCGCTGAAGCGTCCGTTCGATGCTTTCCTGTAACAGTTCTGGCCTGGTGGTGTAGGTGTGCATGGAATCGATGTCGGTGAAACTGTCCCAGGCACGTACCCGGGCGTAGGGCTTTCCGGCTGCTTCCTGCGGCTCAAGAGCCAGGTAACACGCCCCTTCCGAGGGGATGAAACCGGCGCTTTCCTCCCAGCAAGGCTTTCCCACCATAGCATCTTTTTCGGGAGGAAAGAGACCGTACTGAGAAAACAGGATGAAGCTGCACGAGTTGGTTCGACTGTCGCTTCCACCGGTAAGCAGGCATGTCTCCTGCCCGCTTTCGATGTCCTCAGACGCCTTTATGAAAGCCAGGGCGCTGTTCCCTTCCCAGGGGTTGAACACCAGGTTGCTGCCACGGATACCGGAGGCAATGGACGAACCGCACACCGGCATGTTGGGCAGGATTTTGAAAGAGATGAGGGGGTTGAGCCCTTTGACGCCTTCGGTAACGAAACGGTGGATGTCGAACAATCCGTCGGCCCCGGAAGAACACTCCAGCATCCGATCGATTTCCGAAAGGTCAAGGCCGGCCATCCCGGTCCCGGCGTAGATACCGATATCGTCCCGGCTGAAGCGTTCGGAACCATCTTTGTCTCCGCTGTCAGGTCCGCTCAGACCGGCGTCGGCCATGGCGCTTAAAAGCGCGAAGGCGGCGAACATGGATTCCCGCGACATGTAGCGCTTGCGGGGTTTTGAGGGCAGGAACGATTTAAGCCGCCGCTCGTCGATTCTACCGCAGCGGTCAACGGTGAATGCACCATTGGTGTAAGCGTCGTCGAATCCGGTCGCGGTGAAGCTGCTCTCCCGGGCGGTGATTCTTTCGACGACTTTCCCGATACGGTCGCCCAGGGGAGTGGTAATCCCGATTCCGGTAATGACTGTATTCGTCATTGCCCGTCAAGTCCCTCCAGCCACAGCTCCAGGAGCCGGTTGCGGTCCCGGTACAGATCGTCGTCCTCAAAGGCGCTCAGCCCGAAGGTGAAGGTGGTGGTGGTGACTACGTCACCGCCTCTCAGGGCCATGCATGTCAACCGTCCCCCCACCTCGTTGAACGACTGAAGCTCGGTGCGGTAGGTAAGGACGTCCCCGGGCCTGACCATGTCCTTGAACTTGGTCTTCCCGATGATGGTCATCAGCGCCTTGGCCGCTACACCGGTCTGCTCCTTGACGGTCTCCTCCAGCAGTATTCCCGAAAGCTGGGCCATTCCTTCAAGGATCAGCACCCCGGGCATGATTGGCCGGCGGGGGAAATGGTCGTCGAAAAAGTCTTCGCTCAGACTGATGTTCTTTGTCGCCGCCGCCCGCTCACCGGGTTTCCACTCGATAATCTTGTCAATCAGGAAAAATCTCATGATTTGCCACCGTCTTCTTTTTTGTCTACCCAGAACCGCTCGTCCTTCATCCGGTAAAACAGGTTGTATGCACAGGCGGGGACGAAGGTCCGGTTCACATCCGGGACCAGGTCGGTACACAGCTTCAGGCGCCCGAGGTCCAGGTTATCTTCGTCCATGTGGGCGTGAATGTAAATGGTGAGAACTTCCCGCTCGGCGATACGCTGCCGCTCGAAGGGCGACAGGTTGGTCCCCGGAGGATACAGCGCGCCCATCAGCCGTTTCAGGTTCCGAAACACGTCGCTTTTGTCCTGCCCCCGGGTCCACATGTCCATGATGGCCTCCTGGGTGCGGCTTTCGAACTCCCCGTCGGGATGCATGAAATAGCGCCCCCCCAGTATGCTGCGGAGCTCTTGCGGAGAAAGCATCTCGGTGAAAGAGATGAGGTTCCGTGGTGCAGGAGCCCGGAAGAAATAGCCCACCGAGTAACACAGGGAGTGGGCAGCCGGATGGGGGAAAAAATTGGCGCTGCGGACCATCCCGCCGGTGGTTTGCTCTATTCTTGCCTGGGCCCCGTCGATGGGCATATAGGTCCGGGGGGTGAACTGCCCGCCGCCGTGCCCGGTGAAGGTCATGGTCTGGATGGTGACGCTGCGGACGTTCTTTTTCTCTACTGCCAGATCGATCACCGACCCGATCTCATCGTCGTTTACCTCTGCCGCCATGACGTTCAACAGGGTGGTACCGATATCGTATTTTTCCAGGTTATCAAGCGCCTTGAGCTTGATGTCCACGATGTCCTGCCCGTGAATCTTTATCGACGTGTCCGCTTTAAGGGTGTCAAACGAAAGGATGACATAGATACCCATCTCCTTTAGCTTCTCACACAGCGCCTCGTCGGCGGCCAGCCTGATACCGTTGGTGTTCATGGTAATGCGCCCGATCTCGGGGCGCCGGCACCGCTCAAGAAGCGAGAACAGCTCGGGGTGTAACGTGGGTTCGCCGCCGGTTATGTTGATCAGGTCGTACTCCGGCTCGCACTCCAGGATGAAATCCATGATCCGGCCGATCTCCTCTTCGCTCATGAAGTAGAGCTTGTCTTTGCGGTTGTAGGTGAAACAGATGGGGCAGCCCAGGTTGCAGGCGTTGGTGATGGAAAACACCGGCAGGTTGCAGGAGTTCTCGTGCCCCGGACAGATCCCGCAGTCGTAGGGACAGCCTTTTTGCACCGGGTGCGAGATCAATGCCGATTCGCGGGTGGTGACCGGTACACCGATCACGTCACGGTACCAGCTCTCATCATCGGCTATCTTAGCGCGGTACCGGTACCCGCAGGCGCACTCGTTTACCTGATAGACCGAGCCCCCGGCGGCCACTATCTTAGCCTCCAGCAAAGTCCGGCACTCACGGCACATACCTGTTATCGTACCGAGTCTTCTTTCACCGGTGGATTCAGTTACCGGTTTCATTTTCTATTCCTGCACCTGACTTTCTACACCCGGACAATGTCCGCCAGACATTGTCCGCACTTTTCAGAGGGTGGGTGGGAAATATCAGATTTCTCCCCATCTCCGGAGGTGAAAGCGGATGCCTTCACCGGATTGTAGAGCTGGCCGAACAGCACCCGCATGTCCCCGGGACTGCAGTAGTTCGCCAACTCGTCCAGGATAGCCATGCAGGCCGTCCCCCTCAGGATCATCTCGCCGCCTTCATGGATGGTCCCCTGCATGAGAATAGCCTCATCGATCCACGATACGATATCCACTTCCAGTTCCAGCAACGCCTTGCGCGACGGCAGACGGGTGAACTCGATTTTCTTGAACCCACCCAGGAGCCCCATCCGCTTGAAGTCCGTAGACAAGATGATCAGCCAGTTTCCCAGCTGAAACAAAGCTTCCACCATCAGACTGAATGGCACGGTGCTTTTGAGACCCAGGGGACGCTGCAGATACTCTTCTTCAAAAGAGACCGCTTTCAGGCCGCGGATATTACTTTTATTTTCGTAGGAGACGATCTTGTCGACAAACCGGTATTTCATTGGCCCTCAAATTCCGTTGGGGTCATATCATATTCCGTTGGGGTTCCTTATATTCCGTTGAGGTTATCTTATATTCCGTTGAGGTTATCTTATATTCCGCCGTCGATAAATACCATCTGGCCATTGAGATAACTTGTTGGGGCCATATCATATCCCGCCGTCGATAAAGACCATCTGGCCATTAATGTAGCTTGTTGGGGCCATATCATATCCCGCCGTCGATAAAGACCATCTGGCCATTAATGTAGCTGCAGCGGGAGCTGGCGAGGAACACGATCACGTCGGCGACTTCCCCCGGCTGGCCCAGCCGGCCCAGGCTGCAAAACGATGTGTACTGGTTGCGTTGTTTCTCCGGTACATTGCGCCCTACACCGCCGTCAATAAGGCCCGGGGCGACACCGTTGACCCGGATATTGTACCGGCCCAACTCCCGGGCCAGTGAGTAGGTGAATCCGGAGAGACCCGATTTCGACGTGGCGTAGTGGACCGGTACCTCCATGATCCGTTCCCCAGCCAGGGAACCCACGTTAATAATCACCCCCGAGCGGTTGAGCACCATGTTTCGGGCGGCGGACCGGGTGACAAGAAAGGGCCCCTTGAGATTGACATCCATCAGGCGGCTGAAGTCTTCCTCCTCGATCAGGGGAAAGGGCAGCACCTGGGCCACCGCGGCATTGTTGACCAGAACATCGATTTTTCCCCACCGGTCAACCGTTTCCTCCACCATCCGCTCAAGCCCGTCCTGCTCCAGCACCGAGACCTTGCAGGCAACGCACTGTTTGGCGCCGAACCGGTCCATCATCTCCCGGGCTTTTTCATCTTTGCGGACAAAGGTAAACACCACCCGCGCACCCTCTTCGATAAACCGGGCCACGATCTCACAGCCGATGTCCCCTGTGCCGCCGGTGACGATTACAACCGCATCTTCAAGCTTTAAATCCATACCCTGACCTTTCCGGGACAGTTCACTTCAGTTACTTTCATTCAACCCGAATACTGCTTTATTGACCTTCAGATTAACGTTATCTTCAAGCCAGCATAATATTCAGGCCAGTTTATTCTTCAAACGCATTTTTTCGGTGACCAGCCGGGCAAATATCCGGACCGTGAGAAAATAGGGGATATCGTTGGGACGAAGCGGTAGTTTAATCTTCTCCCGCGGCACTTCCGGCAGCGCTTTTCTCAGCTCATCCACGGCCAGTTCCGTCAGGTAACCCTGCTCGTCGATCATCGCGTCCTCGTCGTACTTGTCGGCGATGGAGCCGCTGATCTCCTTGGGACCGATGGACACCCTGAACTTCGATTCAATTCCGAAGGTCAGGTCCAGCAGGTCCAGTGAATCCATTCCCAGGTCCCGTATCAGGCTGTCGTCCGGATTTATCTCGATATCCTCGTCTTCAAGCACTTCTTTGATAATACCGACCAGTTCTTCCTGGATGTTGTTGGGGTCCTGCTGATTGTTGTCGGATTTCATCTGTTTGTCTCTCCAAAACCATTTATGTAAGCATAAATGGTTAATCATTACATGCATTAAGCATTCACGATGTACAACGTCGTTCGCGGCACTTTCGGTGCCGTTCGCGGCACTTTACCGCCAACCGTACCCGAACGTCAATTAATTATCGTTACCATCTCGTCAACCGGTTTCCTGGCGGGAGCGGCCGGTACCTCCGCCGGATAACCCAGGGCCACCAGGCAGGCCAGCCGCATCTTGCGGGGACAGCCGATTATTTTCTTGATACTCCCGTACGCTATGAGCGGTGAAGTCATGACCACGCCGCCCAACCCAAGGACCGGCAGCGCCAGCAGGATGTTTTGCACCGCCATGGCGACGCTGATCAACTCCCCCGACATGTGAGCGTTCTCTTCGTCGAGACCGAACAGCTCTGTGTTGAACCGGGCCGGCTTCTTGTACAGTGCCGCGATGATGACCGGCGCGTTTTCGAACACCAGGAAATTCTCCCGGTAGGAGCTTAACCACTCTCCGGAGCTTTCCGTCCTGCTCATGGCCTTATCGAGAGCTTCCTCCACCGCCGCTTTGATGGACGCTATCACCGAAACGGCCTTGATTACCACGAAATGCCAGCCCTGCCTGTTGGTGTTGGACGGGGCCCATCGGGCGGCCTCGAGGAGCGCCTGAATGGTCTCGTCATCGACGCTTTCAGGGGAAAACCGCCTGACACTACGCCTGCTTTTGATGAGCTCCAACAGAGCTTCGCTGTCCATACGGTCTCGTTCCGTCCTCAGCAGCGTTGTTTAATTACTCCAGCACCACGAACCAGTTGTCCACCGAGTTGTACTCGTACAGCTTCTCCACCAGCGAAGCCAGCAGCTGGAATTGAACCGCTTCAGATGTCGCCTTGATGGACATGTAGAAGCTGTCCTCATGCGTGAAGGCGGAGATGTCGTTGAAGCTCCAGTCCTGGAATCCTTCTTCTCCGTAGCCGGCGACATACCCTATTTTTTCCGCCACCAGGCTCCTGAACACCTCGGCTTCCCGGCTGTTGTCAAACTCCACCCCATATTCGAAAAGATAGGTAGAAGTTCCGTACTCGTCCCGGGTGTAGTCATACAGTACTCCCACGGACTCCGATTTGACCAGCTGGTCGCGGATCCGGTCTTTCAGCGGGACGAGCTTTTCTTCACTGACCTCAATGCCGAGACGGTTGAAAACCTTCTTCGCCTGGTCGGTCACCTGGTTCTGAATGCTCTCGACATCGACGTTGTAATACAGGATGTCCCGAAGTTCCCGGCCGGAGAACGAAAACCTGGTGGTGGCCTGTATCTCCATGGGGACTGTTTCATTGAGCGGTATCTCGCCGGTGAGCACCTTGACAGTCTTTTCAAGCAGCGAACGATCCTGTTTGGGTACCGCACCCACCACCAGGTACCCGTTGCAGGACGTCACCACCATTTCGTACGGCCGCTCCAGGTATGAGAACGCAGCTACATCGCAGCCTTCGATCTGAAGCCCGCTTTTGAGATCACCCGCCTTGAGCTCCCTTTCGCCGCTTTTCTTGGCGATCCGGTTCACCCGCCGCACGTACCGGCGATGCTCCCGGGCGATGAACTTCTTCACCTTGCTCTCGTTGAGATCCCCTTTTAGCACGGCGATCAGGCTGGACCCGTTGGCGCCGCTGTTCGTCACGTATCCCACGTACAGGTCTTCTTTGGACATGTCGGGGAACCCCATGTGCTTTATCTTCGCTTTCAGTGCTTCGTACCTGATCCGCCCCAGGATCCCCCGGTCCTTGAGAGAATCCTTAATGTAGCTGTAGCTGTAGCGGGCATTGATCAAGGTCAGGTTCGCCGGGTCCTGTACCACCGGCGGACCGGTTTCGGCACACAGTTCTCGGCCACAAACACCGTCCACCACACCCTGGGAAACCAGCACTACCACCACAACCAGACCTGCCGCCAACCACTTCTTCATACTCGTTCCTCCATTCTCCACTTTCCTCCCTGCCGCCGCTCACGGCCAAGTGGCCGACTACGGCCAAGTGGCCGACTACGGCCAAGTGGCCGACTACGGCCCGGGAGCACTCCCCGCCACGATTTTATCGCGCCTTTCAACTTGTAATAATAGTCCCCCAGCACCAGCGCCGGATGATCCACACACACCGAAAAATCCATATAACATCCCACCTGGCAGCTGTGGGGACAGGAATCGAACCTTCCATGCTGCTCCATACCGAACTCAAGAGCCTTGCGATAGCTGCCTAACCGCAGGATGTCGCCGCCCTCCTGGTTCATCTTGTTGCACGGGTAGAGGATGCGCCCGCTGGGCTGCACCCGTATCAGCAGCGTCGGATGGCACCGGTACGGCTTGAAGTCCCTGATACCACCGATGTACCCCATGCTGCCCATGACATCGAATCCGCTTTTTTTGAGATTGATTATCCTCGAAACAAGTTTTCTGTAGTCGCTGTTGTCCACCAGGCCGCTGCTGGGAGCCGTTTTCTCCATGGCCGGAAGCGGCACGAACCCGATTCGCCGCTCACAGCAGAAATCTATCACATCGTGCACGTCGTTGACGTTCTCCGGGCGTATGCAGACGTTGAAATACAGCTTGAATCCCAGTTTGGCCGAAAGATCGTGGGCCATGAGGATATTGTCGAAGATCTTCCTGGCGGCGCCCTGTGTTCCTCCCATCAGGTAATCGGCCTTGGCAAAATCCATGGTGTCCAGGCTGATCATCAGGATATCGATGTGCTTCAGCGCTTCGCGGTTGCGCTCCAGGGTAAATCCGTTGGTGAGCAGGACCACCTTGCGGTAACCCAATTTCTTCGTACCGGCAAGGATATACTCCAGGTCGTCCCTGACCAGGGGTTCTCCCCCGGTGAAAATGATCCCGTCGGTCTCGCGGCGCAGGATCTTGAACACCCGCAGCCAGTCATCGGCGCCAAGCTCGAAATCAACAGTCTTGTCGGGATAGCTGGTGCCCTTGCCGTCATCGCAGTAGATGCAATGCAGGTTGCACCGGTAAGTCAGGTACACATACGCCAGCAGGGGACTGTAACAGGAACGGACGTCCAGCAGTCCCAGCAGCGCGTGCTTCACAAAATTTCGTTCCAGTTGAAACATGTTTTACCCAAACACTATACTTTGCGGCCGCGGCCTACCCGCCGTTCGGCCTACTTTTCCTCGACAATGGTCTTGAGATAATCGTTGACCTTGATATATGCTTCCTTGTTCTCCACCTCGAACCGCTCGTACCAGAAGGCGGCTTTGGAGGCGTCACCCGGTTCCAGGGCGGTTTCGAAATCCGCCAGGGCCCTCTTGAGCCGCCGTACCACGATCTCTCCCAGGTTCCTCCGGCAGATGATCACATCAAGCGGAATCTGGTGCGGTACCTTGGCCAGGACCTTGAACGAATCCATGGTGACTTTCTTGAACTCACCTGCCCGCCCCTTTTTGCTGAAGAAGTGGTCGTAGGTGGAAATGGCGTCCACCTTTTCGAGCAGAAGCGCACGCACGCTGCCTTCGTGCAGCTGAAAGAACCTGGTTTTGTATAGAGGTTTACCGTCTTTGAAGAGACCGTTTTCCCTGAGATATTGGGATGGATAGATAAAACCGGAGGCGGAAAACACGTTGGTAAACCCGATGGTCTTACCGCGCAGGTCCCCCACAGAGTCGATGTCGCTGTCCTTGTTAGCGATGATGATGGGATAATAGAACGTCCGTCCCCCCTGGACTACGGTGGCCAGGAATTCCAGCCACTCCACGTCGGTGAGCATGGCGTAGACCGCCGGGGTCATGATGGCTATATCGAGATCGCCTGATTCCCTGTCACCCATGTCAGCCAGCATGTCGGCGTACATCGGGTAAATCTGCAGAGAGATATTCTTCTTGCACGCGGCTTCCAGGTACTCTACCAGCGGCTGGTACCGAGCCCGTTCCCGGGAGGGATTAAGCGACCCGATCACGCCGAACTGCAGGATATCTTTCGCCGATGCCAGGCCATGCACACAGGTAATGAGCAGCACTACCAGAACGATCACGGCATGTGTTTTTCTCATGTTCCGCCCTCTTTCAAATGAAAATCAAACATAATTATACTTTATCTTATATACAGTTGGCAAAGTATGATATGTATACCGGAACGTGCGCTCAGCATTTGGTAAAAGATGGTATCCATACGTTTAACGCCTAATTACTAGCGCGTGTCGGGGTGCTTTATTGTGGCGACAAGTCCGCGTACCAGAGGTCGGGGGCTGTGCTGCAGCAAACGTTGTAAATATTACAACAGTTTGCTGCATCGGAGTGGTCTCCAAGTCTCACAAGAATAGCTGACCAGCTGACAGAAGTTTTGGATCTTCTCTTAAAACCTTATTCGAAATTCTTTGATTTCGGCCAGGAGTATTCAGTAGGACCATTCAGAGATTTATGTACCCGGGAAGGGATTCCCCTGCCGCGTCCGGAGGATATATAGGAGACATCCAGGCCCGCTATTTCGAGCGGTTTGTTACCTGGAGCCGTGGATAAACTTCAGCAGTACCGGCAGGAACACTATGTCACACACCAGAGCGAAGGCCAGCGTAATGGCCGAGAAGAGCCCGAAATAGACGGTGGGATTGAAATTTCCTCCCAGCAGCACAAGCAGGCTCAGCACCAGGATGATCGATGTATAGCACACCGGCTCCCCCACCCTGAGAATGGTCTTTTTCACCGCACGGCGCCACCCGCCTCGCTTCAGTTCCCCGGTGTAGGTGTCAATGAAATGGATGGTGTCGTCGACGATCAGCCCGATGGTGACCGCGGCCACCGTCCCGGTAGTGACGTCCAGGGGGAAGCGCAGCAGGGACATCAGGCCGTAGGCAAAGGCGATGGGCACGATATTGACGATAAAACTGATTCCGCCAAGCGGCAGGGAGAAGAAAACCACGGTTATGATCACGATGATGCTGGCCAGGGCCCCCAGGAAACTGACCAGTTCCATTTTCACGGTGTAGACATTGATCAGGGAAGCCAGGTAGAGCTTGCCCGTGATTACCGGTTTGATCGAAGCGGGAAACCGTTCGCCCAGGAGTTTCCTGATTGAACCGGCCAGGTCCAGCACGAAAAAAGCGTATGGTTTGTCCACCCGGACCAGTATGTTGACCTCGTCGTTGAACTCGCTCATGAAATAGGAAAAGGTCTCCGGCTGCTTGCTCTTGTAGTAGCTGGTCACACTGGCCAGTTCACCCTCGGAAGCCGGCAGGGACCGCTGGCGTTTATTGATACTGTAATTGAAATCCTTGTAGAGGTCCACCACCGAAAAGGTTTTCATTACCCCCGGTTTCTGCGCCAACTCTTTTTGGAACAGTTCGATTCTCTCAAGCAGGGATAAGTCGTGAAAATCCGCTTCGGCGTTGTAAAGCCAGACGTTTATGGAGTAGATTCCCGCAAAGTGCTCGTTTATGTACGAGGTGGCCACCGTCACCGGGTCGTCACGGGTAAACGCCCTGAGAGAGGAACTGCCCAGCTTCAGCCCCGACAGGCTCCATACCGACAGCACAAACACGGCCGCCAGAGCAGCCAGCAGAGGTTTCGGGTGCTTGAGGACCGTTTTCAAAAGCAGCGACAACGTCCTTCGCACTAATCGCTTGAGACCGGATCGGGCGGGCCGCTTCGCCTCCGGATTCCGTTCCGCCAGGCAGTAGACCAGCACCTGCGGAGTGAATAAGTACGCAGCCGCGGTGGCCAGCAGTGACCCCGTGGCGGCAAAGATCCCGAACTCGGACACCACCTGCACCTTGCTCAAGCACAGCGATATGAATCCCAGAAAGGTGGTCAAACCGCACAGGACCGCCGGGCGGAACAGCGAAATGGCGGCGTTTCTGACCGCCTGCTCCACGTCGCCGGTCTTCCGCGTATTAGACAGCGCTTCGGTGATGATACGCATGGAAATGCTCAGGGATATGGACAGCACCAGGGGGATGAGCAGCGTGGTCAGCCCGTTGAGCCGCCCGGAGATGAGGGATATGATGGCAAAGGTCCAGGTGACCGGAAGGACCGCTACTACGGACGTGCCGGCCACGATCTTAAAGTCGCGGAAAATAATATAGAGCAGCAGCATCCCGCACACTATCGACAGAAGCGAGAATTTCAGGGTATTTTCCCGCACCAGGGTCATGTACCGCTCGTCGTGCACCGGGTATCCCGCGGTGTAACAGGGACCATCCTTGAATAGCACCGCGAGCTTCCGGTTGATATCCCGCACCAGTTGCAGTTTCCTGGCCGGATCTTCCCGGAAACGGATGGTCACCAGGATTCCCAGGCTCTTCATATCCTGGGCCACCAGGTTATCCCGGAAAAAAGTATTGTAGGTAAGGCTTTTTTCTAAAGCGTCCAGGTTCGCTCTGTTTTGGAGGTACTGCTCCATGTCCTTGAATGCCCGGGATGGAAGCAGACTGAGTACGCTGAGTGTTTTTTCGACGCCGTCAGTTTCCCTGAGCAGGTTCTCTGTCCGGTGGAGCTGCAGCAGGCCCTCCCGGTCGATTGCCGGTACCGGGAACGCGACGAAGAGGTTTTCCGCCTCCCCGAACCGGGACATGAACTTCAGGTAGGTTTCGTACTCGGCCGCGTCCTTGAGCGACGTGGTGAGTTCGTTTACTATGGTGCTCTGCGCCCCCAGATACAGGGACACAGCGGAGATAGCAAACAGAAGGAAAAACAGCGGGAAACGAAATCGGCGGGTCACATCAAACATAATTCCGATTTTCGCAGAAGTTGCCATTTAATTCTGTTTCAGCCGTTTTTCCAGTACGTTCCAACAGAAAAAAAACAAGCTGCACCGGCATATACAGAATGCCAGAGCAGCCAGTAAAATAAACTTGTTCATCGGTAAGAACATATCAAAATCCGTGAGCTGGCTTACCGGCGATAGTCAAAACCTTATCGCTTGCTTCCCCGTTCTTTGAACTCGGATTCCGAGTAAAGCTGACCCGCGGCAAACACGCCGGCCTGCCCCCCTTGAAACTGAATGTGAAACTTCCCGGGACCGACCTGCCTGGTCACCCTTCCCTTGCGGCTGCCGCCTCTGTCATACACGGTATCGCCCGGCTTAAACTTGCCCTGCATGGTATTTCCCCTTTCTCAGTCAAAAGCTTCTACATATTTACCATAGCATCAATGCATGGCAAACACCATACTTTTCTTTTATATTTCCACCGCTAAAACTCCGATACGTTCGAGCTTTCACAAGCGTTATGCCAAGCAACAGTGACGCGATTGAGTTGCACCGGCCTCTCTTGTTATCTTAATTTCTTACTGCTACAATGCAATTTGCACTAATAGAATACAGGAGTGATTATCATGAAACGAGAAGCTCCCAGGCAATGGCTTACCCTGGTCCTGGTGATACTGGTCACGGTTGGGGCCACACTGATATCAGCGGGAGCAATAACCGGGTGTTGCCAAAAAACCGGTGACGGCAGCGGACAGACGGGAGCCGCAGCCGGCGGCCGGCAGGAACCTTCAGCGTCTCAGAGCGCCGATGTCGAGCGGATCCTGAGATGGAACCTGGGTTCCGATCCTAAAACCATCGATCCCCAGCTCAACAGCGCCTCCGACGGCGCCGACATCATCAACAACCTGTACGAGGGGCTGATGCGGGAGTCCGAAGGCAGCCTGCAGCCGGCCATGGCCGAGAGGCACACGGTCTCTGAGGATCTGCTGACATACACCTTCTACCTGCGGGAGGCGAAGTGGTCCGACGGACAACCGGTCACCGCCCACGACTTCGCCTACGCCTGGAAACGGGCGCTGAACCCGAAGACCGCTTCGGAGTATGCCTTCCAGCTTTTCTACATCAAGGGAGGGCAGGACTATTTCGAAGGCAGAGGCACCCGCGACGACGTGGCGGTAAAAGCCCTTGACGACAAAACGCTCCAGGTCACACTGGTGGCTCCCACACCGTACTTCATCAACCTGAGCAGCTTCTTCACCTACCAGCCGGTTCGCCGCTCCGCGGTGGAGAAGGGACCCGACGGCTCCTGGGCCAAGGACCCCGGACTGGCCGTCACCAACGGCCCCTTCAAGCTGGCCGAGTACGTTACCGGTTCGCACATCACCCTGGTCAAAAACGAGCACTACTGGCAGGCCGGGAAGGTTAAACTGGACCGGATACAGGTGTATATGATCGTGGACGCTTCCACCGGTCTGACGGCCTTCGAATCGGGTGACATCGACGTTCTGGACAATGTTCCGTCCCAGGAGATACCGCGTCTGCTGGCCGAAGATCCCACCTTCAGTATACTGCCCATGCTCGGTACCTACTACTACATCTTCAACGTTACCAAACCGCCGGTGGACGATGTCAGGGTGAGACGGGCCCTGACCCTGGCTATTGATCGCACGGCTATCGTAGAGACGGTCACCAAAGGCGGACAGATACCCGCCGACAGTTTCGTTCCGCCTGGCTTGAAAGATGCCGGCGGCCGGGAGTTCAACACGGTCAGCGGAAGCTACGGGATCGACACCTCCCGGGCCCAGGCCGAAGAGGCCCGTAACCTCTTGAGCGAAGCCGGGTACCCCGGCGGTGAAGGATTTCCTGAAATCGAACTTCTGTACAACACCTCCGAAGGACACAAAGCAGTGGCGGAAGCCGTGCAGGAGATGTGGAAGGACCATCTGGGCATCCGCGTCAGGCTGGCCAACCAGGAGTGGGCGGTGTTCCAGGACACCAGGCATCAGGGCACCTTCACCGTTGCCCGCGGTGGTTGGATAGGCGATTATGCCGACCCGATGACATTCCTGGACATGTGGCTGTCCTACTCGGGGCACAACGACGCCCAGTGGAACAATCCCGGGTATGACGCCATCATCGAGAAATCAAAGGTCACTACCGGGAAGGAGCGGTACGACCTGCTGTATGAAGCGGAGAAGATCTTCATCGGTGATGAGATGGTGGTGGCGCCGATTTACTTCTACACCGATCAAGTCATGGTCAAAGAGCACGTGCAGGGTTGGGAGAAGGACTCTCTCAATCACTTTTATTTCGGTCTAACCTCCCTGACCGAGTAGGAAGACGAGGAACAACCATGGAAATATTGCCCCAGGCTTACACGCCGGCGCTCAATTTTTTTGATACGGAAAAGGGAATCAAGCTGGTCAAAGACACCTTCGAGCACAAACTGGCGGAGCACTTGAATCTGCAGCGGGTGTCCGCACCCCGGTTCCTGGTCACGGGGACCGGTTTACAGGACGATCTGGCCGGAACACAGGTGCCGGTCAGCTTCACATCGGTTTTCAGCGACCAGAAAATCGAAATGGTGCACAGTCTTGCCAAGTGGAAGCGGTACGCTCTTGGGAAATACGGGTTCAAACATGGTACCGGCCTGTACACCGACATGGATGCCATACGCAAAGACGAGAATGTAGACGCCATCCACAGTATCTACGTCGACCAGTGGGACTGGGAACGCATCATGTCCCGGGATCAGCGTAACCTGGAATTTCTGAAATACATAGTGGATGAGATCTACCGGGCGCTGCTGGAATCCGAGGCGGTGGTGGCCGAGGCGTTTCCGGTACTCACGCCGACGCTTCCCGATTCAATTACCTATGTTCACACAGAAGAACTGGCCGAGAAGTTTCCCGGTCTGACTCCCCAGGAACGGGAGACCGCCGCCGCGGGAGAGCACGGCGCCATTTTCCTGGTGGGGATCGGAAACCCATTGAAAAACGGCGCTCCCCACGACCTCAGGGCAGCCGATTACGACGACTGGTCCACCGTCAATGAAGCGGGCCGCCCCGGGCTGAACGGCGACATCATTGTCTGGGACTCCGTCAGGAACAAGGCCCTGGAGCTTTCATCCATGGGAATCAGGGTAGACGGAGAAGCCCTGCTCAAACAGCTCGAAATGATGGGTCTCACCGAGCGGCAAGACCTTCCGTTTCACAAAGAGGTCCTCGAAAACCGTCTTCCTCTGTCCGTGGGAGGCGGTATCGGCCAGTCGCGCCTGTGCATGAAGCTTTTGCAGAAAGCCCATGTGGGTGAGGTACAATCCAGTGTCTGGCCCCAACAGGTAGAAGAGGTATTTAAAAAACGGAGCATAATCCTTTTGTAATCATAATCCTTTTGTAATCATAATTCTTTTGTAATCATAATTCTTCTGTAATTTAAATGAACGCAGGGGTCCAAGGGACCCAGGGCTGCCGGGCCGGTTCGGGCATTCCCCTTTTGAAGGCCTTAAGTGGTAAGTATGTCTCTGACACCTGCCTCAGTCGGTACGGATCATTCCCTTGAGCCTTATCTCTTTTTCCAGGTGCTCGATGTAGCGTTTTACCTTCTGGGAAGTGGCACCCGAAGGCTTGAGCCGGACATACTGCCTGAAAGCATCCAGCGATTTAGGAACATCCTGTTTCTTCTTCCAGTAGAGCCATCCCAGGTTCAGGTATGATGGAGCAAATTTCATATCGATAGCGATGACAGCCAGGTATCTGTCTATCGCCTTATCGAAAAGCCCCTTGTTCTGCAGTACCAATCCCAGGTTGTGAAGCGCCTGAATGTCCTGATCGTTATACTCCAGGGATTTTGTATACCACCTGATTTTCTCGTCCGGGATTTCGGAGTCGAGTCCGAGCTGGAAGTAGGTCTGGGCCAGTGCCAACGTGGCTTCCCGGTAGTCCGGGGTCAATGCGAGAAGCTCTTCGAGTTTGCTGATTTTTGTCAGGTGGTCTCCCACTTCGCCATGGGCCATGGCGATGAGATAGTAAGCCTCTGGTTCGGGTTTTCGTTTCAGTGCTTCCTGCAGGGCGGCTATCCGTTCGTGTACATCTTTAATAGCTGCGATTCCCTCGAGGCTCACCCAGGCGTTGGTTTCCACTATCCGGGCGCTGTCCGGCATGATTGCTTTCGCTCTTTCGTACCACTGTTTCTTTTCGGTGGCGTCAAGCGTTTTTTCCGCTTCGCCCACGTAAAGATCGACCAGCTTCTCTTTGGCAGCCTGGCAGTTTGCATCAAGCGCGAGGGCCTGCTCGCACATGCTGACCACCACTTCAAATGAATCCATCTCCGATGCCATTTCCACCTGGGCCAGGGCCAGGGTTTGAGCACTTTCCGTGTTTTCCGGATCGATGGATCTCAGCTTTTTAAGCATCACGATTTTGTCCTGGACATTACCGGTTTTCTCCGCAGCAGCCAGGTATGTCTGGACAAGCAGTTCCTTGAGTTCCGGAGACTGCTGCTGGGCATAATAGGGTTCCAGGGTATTGATAACGAAGTTGTACTCCCCGATTTCGTCGGCTACCTGCTTGGTTCTTTTCAGAATAATCAGGACCCGCTCTCCCGTGGCCAGTTGACGGGCTTTGCTCAAAAACTCGAATTTCTGATCAAGATTGTTGGTGGTGTCGACCATGGCCAGGTAGGTGTCGGACATTTTTTCTGTGATAGGCAGATCCGTCAGCCCCCCGACGAGCTCGAAGGACTGTTTAAGATAAGCCAGACGCCGGGAAAGATCGGCGCACTCATCTGCCTTCTTCAGGTAGGAGTGGCTCAGGAGTAGTGACGCTTCTTTGTGTTTCGGATCGATTTTTCTGGCCCGTTCAAGAAGGACGATAGCCTTATCAATTTTATTTCTGTTGTACAACCACTTTCCCTGATCGAAATTGTAGGGAGCGGAATATTTGGCCCGATACACGAAAAAATATCCTATTACTCCCAGGGCTATCAGCAGTGCAACCAGGGCCACCGGGATAATCATGCTTCCCCGGAACCGCCGTAAAAGGTCCACTGGAAGTTACCTCCTCAATGTTTAACCGACCGGCGTTTAAGCGGCGGTGGAAAACCGTCCGTTTCAAACGACGCGTGTAATGGCGCCGCAGGTCGTC
>CAYSPT010000023.1:18617-32582 GCA_964432985.1 uncultured bacterium | reverse complement strand
GGCGGTGGAAAACCGTCCGTTTCAAACGACGCGTGTAATGGCGCCGCAGGTCGTCGTACGGCGTTTAATCGGCGGTGGAAAACCGTCCGTTTCAAACGACGCGTGTAATGGCGCCGCAGGTCGTCATTACACCTATTGTATAATGATCAGCCTGTATATGTCCAACGAATGCTCGATATTAACATCTAGCACCATCCTCTGGGGTATCTTTGACGGGACGCTCCATTAATAGGTTGACAGTTCCAGAGATTTTACTTACGATTAGCGTGTGGTGATAATACATGAGACAAAATAGAATACGTTTTTCCTGTCTTTCTTGTTTTACAGCACTATGCCTCATAGGGGTCGTCCTTCTTCTGTCCACGGCGGCCCACAGCTGCGAACCGGTGCTTCTTGACGATTTTTCACTGGAAAAGCTCCACCAGATATTCGAGGTGAAGATGGACCACGTCAACGTGGACTTGAAACTGATGGACGAAGCGCTGAAGTCCAGATCATTCAGAGACCTTGACCGTGCGCTGGTCAATCTTATCGTCGACTGGATCAATGTGGCAGCCAAGTACGATCACTGGATCACTACCAACATCGAAGGCAAAGAAGAAACACTTATAGCCAAGAAATCTCTCACCTGGCTCGGAGCCATGAAAGCCGTGGGAAAACGGGTAAACAGCCTGAACTGGCTGCTGGTCGAAAACGACATGGCCGGATTCAGAAAGAAACTGCTCGAAGTCAAGCGCGACTTCTCACTCCTGCTCAGTCTGGTGCGGAAATCCGTGAAGGAAGGCAAAGCTACCGTTCCCGCAGAGATCATTGAAGCGATCAAGCTGGAAGGACAGGAACAGACAGAAGAGCAGCCAGCACAGCCTCAGGCAACGCCGGCCGCTCCTTGAAATTCTTTAGTATCCATCCAAACAAACAGTCGAGTCTGACCGCTATTATTTTTCCTTGTCCTGGAGGGTGAACACCCGCATCTCGGAACCGGTCACGTACAGATAGATTTTTACGTTACGTGAAAACGGTCCGTCCACCTCCGTGGGAGCCTGGTCCACAACAGTCGCTTCCAGCGAGCATTCCCGTATGTCAGCGCCGTCACCCCGGTTCGGAGACCTGAAATTGATGCTGCCGGGCTCGGGGTAACGCAGGTTCTGCGTGCTGCTCCCGTCCCGCAGTACCACTGATGACGCGCTGTTTTCCACTCCGCCGGGAGCAGCCCCGCTGGTGCGGTAGGTGTTGATGTTGTCCATGGCGTTTATTTCAGGTGAGTAGTTGAGAAAATCGAACCTGACTCTGACATCTTCGGTCATCCAGAATCCGTATTGCCGGTCATTCTGAGGAGTGAACAGGTTGTAGGTTCCCGCATACGCAGTACCGAACAGCTTGTAGTACCAGGGATTGAACTTGCAGGGCCTCATCCCCATAAGGTTCCCCTGCTCTTTCATGCCTGTTTCAGTGTCCCCATCGCGGAACACCCACTGGAGCCCCAGATCGCTGGAGTTGTCGTCGTCGGTATAAGGACGGAGATTGGCGTCAGCTATGATGTCCTGGCTGCTGGTGGTGGACACCGAGGCGTTAGTGCGCCGGGCCTGCTGGAACGATGCCCGTTTGAAATCACCGTACCAGATGTTGCCAAAGGTAAATGACTGCGGAACCGGAGACCTAAGGGAAGCGTCGGTAAGGTTCAACCGAAGTGACGGTTTGTCGTTGTCGTAGACGGTGATGAATCCGTAGTTTCCGAAGTGCTCGTCATCCCGGAATCCCGCGGCCAGATTGAAATCGGGCTGGCCGGGATGGGGATCGTTAGCCACCCGGGTACCGGAGGCATCCACCACTATCAGATCGGCGGCGTTCCTGGCCGCCGTATCAGGATATCCGGACACCCCGGAATTCTGCTCGCCGGTGTCCTGATGGATCCACTTAGCGTCGCTGTCCCAACCGGCGGGGGTATCGTATCCGCTGCCGTCACTGATGTACGCCATGTACTTGAGAATGCCGTTCCCCCAGCCGGGATGTGTGAATCCCCACTTGTCGGTGTACTGCTCCGAGGTGGTGGCGAAGTGCCACCCGAGGGGCTCCTTGATGTCCGCAATGGGAATTTCCCAGGTGAGAATACTGTAAGCAGGATCGGTGTCGGCGCCTTCGCCGTATTTTCCCGACACCGCCTCACCGTTGAAATTGAACTTCGAACCGGTCACTCTGGCATCATCCGCGGCCAACTCCCCGAGCTTGACCCAGACAAAGTTCTCCCGGTACACGGGAAAACAGTCGCAGGAGGTGCCGTGGGCGTATCCCTGGTTTCCGCACAGAAATCCTTTGACCGGCTGGTAATTGTACACCTGGGTCACGTAGTAAAAGCCGATCTTGAAGTTATCCGGTTTGTACCTGACGCCGGTGGTGTTTCGCATATCGGTGATGGCCAGGTTGGGATTGTTGTCAACCACCTGGACCTTGATTACATCGGGATTGACGGGATTCGGTGCCGTGCCGTACGTTCCGTTCCACTCCTCCAGCAAGTCGCCGGTGGTCCCGTAGAGCTGCTGGGAGTTTTCGAACCGCATGGCGCAGGGAGGGGTGTTGTCCCTGACCATACACGTCATGATAGCTGGTGTGGGAGTGGCCACGCCGACACCGCTGCTGCTCTTGTATCCTACCCCGGTGACTGCGCAGTAAAACGGCCCGTGAACCCACTGGACCGACGAGTGGTTTTCGTAGCCGATTATAGTCGTGCCGTCGGGACCGTAAACAGGCGTGCGTACCGGATACGGATCTCCGGTAGCCGGGTCGACTGACGGCCCGTTGCGCTTGACCTCGAACCACTGGTACACCGAGGTGAGTTTCAGCTCCACCGCGGCATCGACCTGAATAACGTACTTGTCCGGGTCCGAGGGGGTGAGATAGGTGAAGGTGTACTCCATCTTGCCCGTGCCGGCGTACACCACGGGGCTGTCACGGCCTCCCGTGCGCCCCTCGTAGGTAATCTGGCCGCTCTCCACGCTTTCTTCCGGCCCGTTGAAACCCAGATTTTTCACATCCATGCTCCAGAAGGTGGCCCAGCTGGTCACCTGCCATTCCGCACCTTTCTGATTCCGGGGGTCGTACACATACCCTGACTTGTATATCTCTATGGAGTCCCCCGAGGAGTTGCACAGCACGTCGTTGGGGCCCAGATTCGCAGACGACATCCCGGCGGGGGTGTGCTTCTGGGGAAACCTCCCGGGCAGCTCATTGAGCTGCTCGAAACTCTTCCCCCGGCCCTCCTCGATAAAGCGGTATCGGGGCGAATTGCCGGAGAAATCGAGACCGTTGTACAACATGGCAAACTTGTACTCCGCTCCGAACACCGGGCCGTCCCCTATCCAGCCGGGAAAGGTCTTGTAGTTTTCCGGCAGGGTCTGGTAAGCACTGCCGAACAGCTGGATGACGCCGCTGAGAGCGGACACATCCTTCATGCGGACTTTCCAGGTGTGGGTGGTGTCCTCCTCGATATCGGTGGGATTCTCACCTTCGAACAGGATCTTCGGGTCAAGCGGCGGAGCGGAACAGCTCTCGGTGCTTGAAGGAGATAACACCAGCATCAGGAATCCGAGAAGGATAACGGTACCAGTAGCAGTAAACAGTTTATGTCTGGGCATAGCGGTAATACCTCTCTTTCTACCTCTATGGACGGCCTAGATAGATCACATCATACTTCCTCTTAAGCATATAATAATCCATTGACGAAATTTTGCCATCTTTATTTACGTCATACTGGGAAATATCTTCCGGCTTCTCCCATTCGTCCATGGAAGGGTACTTACCTACGAACTCCGTCAACGTTTCAATGTCGTCTTCGCTGATTTCATAATCACCGTCCATGTCGCCCACCCGGTCGGTTCGCCAGTAGAGCAAGCCGCTGTCCCGGCGGTCAACCTGGCCGTCATGGTTAAGATCAAATTTCTCCCGATGCTCGTCGGTGAGTGAATCGGGCAGCCTGGCCAGGTCCTCCATGAAGATGTAATCATCGATGTCGATGACCCCGTCGGAATTGAAGTCACCGAGCTCTTCCTGGGGAGAAACGGTGTCGGTGGGAGCGGCGTACGTTATGGTTTCCATCTGCTGGGGATGCCCGGTGGCTGGTTCTCCCGAATCCTGTTCAGTGAAACCCTCACCGAAGGTGCCAGGTTCCGTGGGAGGCGGCTCCGGCTGAACCTCCACCACCTCCTGAACTGGTTCTGATGATGGTTCCTGATCAACGACCACCGGTGTTTCTACAGGTTCGGCGGGCTGTTCTTTCATAACCGAAACGGCCTGCTCCAGCGCGCTTAGCTGGTGTTGCAGATAGCTTATTTTCAACGGCGCGGTCAGATCGGAAAAATACGCTTTTCCCGCCTTGACCGGCGGGTGCTGCTCGAACAGGCCATCAAGCAGCCCTTCAGCCCGGTCTACATCGTCCAGAACGATACTGGTGCATGCGGTCATGATACGCAGCATGACCCGGTCCTGAGCAGAATAATTCGATTTTGCTTTCAGACCGTCCAGCATCTTGTTGCATTCATTCATAGTCTGGGGATTGATCCGGCCGCTATTCTTCTCCCAGCACAACGCCTGGTTCAATCCCATGGCGCGGTATAAATCGATAAGATACCGGTAGTGCCCCTGGTACGGTTCAGGAATATCAGCCAACTGCCGCGATAGGTTTTCAATGGAAGACAGCATGTCCTGGTATCTTCCCGCCCTGATCGAATGGGCAACCTCCGACAACGCCAGGGCCGGAACATTTACCTGAGAGGGATACTTAAAAGCTGCCAGCGCCGTTTCGAACCCGGACAGATCGCAGGAGTCTCTGCCCGATAGCTCACCGGCGAGGTGAACCCGGAGTGGAATAGACAGCAAATGCTGTTTGAATGATTCCGCTACCATCTTGTCGGCCTGGTTAAATGCCGTTTCCACGCTGCCGGGAAGCTCGATTTTCCCGGCCGGGAGAGGTATCGCCCGGGAAGACCAGGTAACCGGAGGATGCAATACCCCGGGAGACGTCATGAGAAATTCATACAGGACCGGTTTGTTCTTCATGTGCACGATAACGTTTACGTGCCTGAACAGCTTGTCATTTCCCGGGAGTTCTTCTTTCACTCCAGCCGAATACATCATACCGGCGTACCGGCCGAAACGGCCTTCGAACAACTCCTTTCTCCTGACACCTCCCAGTTTCCCGTAGGCTTTTTTGTCCTCGAGGGGGACATGACGGACCCGGTTAACCAACTGCCGGGCCACACCATCCAGAGCGTGCATCTCCTGCACGTACCCGATAAGCGGCGGTGTCTCTTCGGGTTTTCCTTTCAGGTAGAACAAGGTGAGGAAAAGAAAGGCAGCCAGGGCGAGAAACACCAAAACCACTGTCACCGATCCCCGGTTCTGCGCGCCTGCTCTGTATCCCCGCATAATCAAAACATCCACTCCCTGGAAATGTTCACCAGGTACACCCCGGTAGATAATTCCAACGTTTCAAACTGTTCTTTTGTCCCGCCAGTCGAAACCTTCACCGAGAAGTTTACATCGATCTTCTCGGGACCCTGTCCGTTCCAGATTTCCTTTGAAGCAGTAAAGTTCAACTTGTTTACCCCGGTCAGCCAGACGGACCGGGACCGCACTGTCCCGTCGGGAGATACGACCACCCGATCGCAGGTACCGGTATCCCCGCTGGAGGAGCTGAAATACCCGACGATTTCACCGGTCCCGCTTTCGAACAAAATAAAATCAGATGAAGCTGCAGCCGATGGCGCGATGATGTGCCGGGCATACCGAAGGTCCTCAAGAAGAGCTTGCACCGCCTGGTACACCTGGCTCTTCACAAAATAGTCGGTCCCCGAATCCGCGGACCACACGGCTCTTCCCGGGTAAATACCTCCTGGAATGAGCAAGCACAAGCACACGGCAGAACATATACACGTTTTTTTTATCGAAAGCTTCAGTCTTGCTTCCTCCTTTACGGCCCACATCCTTAAGGATGCATGAACGCACCTCAGGGGTGCGTGAACGCACCTTAAGGGTGCGTGAACGCACCTTAAGGGTGCGTTAGCACAGTGGACACTTCAATTCCCGGGTGCATCTGGTCAGCTTCGGGATGAACCGTTACGGTTATTTCTCTCAAAGGCGGGTAATGATCCGTGCTCATAGTATCACCGACGGACACCAGGCCTGCATCTTTCACATCCGCTATGTCCCGCGACTGAAGGGTAACGAAACCGAATTCGGAGCCGGATGAATGCACATTCTCTTTGAGGCCAAGGGAGTAATCAGTCCGGTAGAACAGTGACGGGTCCTTTTTTATGCTAAGCCTGATGTTCGATAGGATGTCGGAAGCGTTTAAAACTGCAGCGATCTGACGCTCGACCATCCGGCCGCGCTGCTTCTGGCCGAAACCGTAATAGGACACGCTCACGGCGATAAACACCAGCAGTATGATCACGGTGATTATGTTAAGAAAACGAGGATTCTCACTCATGGCTTTATCCACCTCATCACACTGTATCCATCATCACGGCTCAACACTGTCCGGTTCTACGATAATAGTTCCGAACTCGGTCAAACCAACAGCGGTACCCTGCACACTTACCGTGTCGCCGGCACGGCATGTTTTATTGAATGACCCGGGCAGGGGAAAAGATACGTAACAACTATCCACTTCCACTACCATGGCGGTGTTGTTTTTATCCACCTCGCACACGGACCCTCTAAATTCCATGATTTCAGCCGGGAGTTTCCCGCTTTTCAATATCAGCTCCATTTCGGAATCCATGTCCTGGTAATAGGAGGTCCCTGACCCCGTTTTGACGAGCATAACCGATCCTTCACGCACCATGAACCAGACCAATACCGATGATGCTACGGCCAGGACGATCAGTGTCAGATACGGCTGGTAGGCGGCGGAAGGACGGGGCGGCGGAACCGGTGTTTTCTTACGCGTCACTTTTCGCCGCGGCGGCTGTGCGGCGGCAGATGGAGCAGCGGGACCTGACGGACGTGACAGGAGCTTTTTAGCAGCAAACTGCACTTTTGAATCCGGATCGGCTACCGCTGCCTGAAGGGCTATTGATATGTGAGGATGATTGACACCGGCCAATTTTTGCAGCGCTTTCTGACGTGTCCCCACCCGGTCGGCGAACAGATCTTTGATCAATTTGACAGTGGTGAATTCAAATGCAAGCCTTTCCAGCAAGACCGGCGTGTGGCAAATCTCACGGGCAATCTGAGATTGGAGGTTCTGGGATTTGCCCTTCATGAACGACTGTATTTCCGAAAGGAACCGGCCGTTTTTCTGACGAAGCAGCGATTTGGCCGCTTCGATCTGTAGATCTTCGTTGTCGCTGGCAAGAAACCCTTTCAGCGCAGTGATGAGCGCAGGATGTTGAAAAGCCCACAGGGACTTGACCAAAACGATCTGAACACCGGGATCTTTCTCATCTTCCAGGTGATGCACCAGAATCTCCAGGTGCTCGTCGTCTTCCACGTGCTGCGTGATGTACTCGATTGCTTTGATCCGTTGGTCTGGATCCTGGTCGTGAAGCTTGTCGGACGCTGTTTCCAGGCGGACCTTGATCTGCAGCTGTTTGAGTTCTTCGTGAGATATTTCCAGCTCTGTGACCATGTTCTTGAGCATGTCCTGGGCGAGCTGGCGGACTTCGCGGTTGGAGCTCTCCGATTTTCGTAACAGGGGTTCCAGGAACCTGGAATCAACCATATCCTGACAGATGAGAAGCGCCGCGTGGGAAATAGTCGGATCGGTGCTCTCGATCTTCTTCAGGATTTCCTGTATGAAATCGATCTGGTCCATAATGAGTTAGTTGCCCTGCACTGACTGGTCCGCTTCAGGCGGCGCTGGTTCGGAAACCGCTGGGGCTGGTTCGGAAACCGCTGGGGCTGGTTCGGAAACCGCTGGGGCACCGGGGACACCCTCTTTCTCCGGTACGAACAATCCCCGGATCTTACCGTCAACAACAGAAATCAGCTTTTTCACTTCGCTTAAACGATTGTCCATCAGGTTATTATTTACGGTATTAAGCAGCACGTTGACCGCATCCATCTCATCCACCCAGCGCTGTGCTTTGGCGCAGATCTTTTCGTGTTTCTCACGGTTGGACGCCGGCCCCTTCTCCTTCGAAGCACTTTCCAGGCTCACCGTCAGCCTGCGCCGGTACTTGGTGTAGAGAATGAGCCAGTTCGTCATCAGGCTGACCATGCGGATATCGATCACCCGGTAGTCCCTGCTTTCCAGCGCTTTGCTAAAAGCCTCGAAGTGGCCTCCAAACTTTACCAGTGCTTTTTGAAGAAGTTCCTCTATTTCCGGAATGGTTAATAATTCCGAATCATCGATGCAGGCCGCGGCGGATGAAAGGCACCACGGAGCGGCCCAGGTGCCGGCCAGACAAACAACCAGAATGACAGCTAAAACACGTGTAAGGGCCCCCGGCATAGTCATTATCATTCTTTTTCTCCTTCCGTCATGTGGCCCATGGTGCGTGTCAAACAGGTCGGTCCTAGGGCCGGATAGTACGTTATTCACATTATTTATTCTGCATTATATTGATCATACCACAGTGGCAATTTTGTTTACAAATTATATATAATATACCCCGTATCTTTCAAAAAGTGCCGTATATTTTAAGATGCGCCGTGTCTTTTGACAGACTGACCGTATTCTTAGCCTGTTGGTGCATGACGAAGTTGATTGTCATCGGGAAGATGGCTCTGTTAAGATAACGACCATGACCATTTCCTTTAGTGAAGACCGTATCGTTTTCAGCCCCGGAGATATTAGGGATGACTTCCGGCCCCTTCGGCAGCACACGGGGCGGGAGACGTTCATTCTCGGAGTTTTCAATCCCGGCGTGACCCGTCTTGCCGACGGTACCATCCTGTGCATGGTACGGGTGGCTGAAGCACTGCGGGAAGCGGTGGATGGAGACTGGATTCTCACCCCCAGGATGGACACGGACAAACAACGTTTCGTCATCGATCGCTACCCGGCTGAATCCGTTGATTTCAGTGATCCGCGGCACCTGGAGATGCACCTTGAAAACGGGACGAAAGCCATGCGCCTGACCTCTATCTCGTGGCTGCTTCCGGTGGAGCTTAATCCCGCGGGCGAGATCGTCCACGTTCATTATGACCGCGTGCTTCTCCCCCGGTTTGATTACCAGGCGCTCGGTGTGGAAGACGCCCGTATTACACTCATCGATTCGACCTATTACATGACGGTGGTCGGTGTTGGCTTCAACAAGATATGCACCTGCCTTTACGTGTCTGACAATGGGCTGGACTATGAGCCGAAGGGAGTTATATTCGAGCATCACAACAAGGACGTCGTCTTGTTCCCCGAAGTAGTCGGAGACCGGTACTATGCCCTCACCAGGCCGGAAGGAAGCGACATCCATCTCTCTTTTCTGCCGGACAGTCCCCTGCTGGCGGGCAAGAGCATCAGTGCGGCGAAGTCTCCCGACCTGCTGCACTGGAAACCGGTGGACAGCATCGTCCTCCCAATGCGCAAGAACAGCCTGTACAACCGAAAGATAGGACCGGGCGCGCCGCCTGTCCCCATTTTTCTGGATGGGAAACGTTTTTTTCTCGAATTGTTCCACGGTGTCGAGCACCGGGAAGGCGATCCGGTGGGCATCTACCGTACCTTCTCGGCGCTGTTTGACTCGGAGCATCCCTGGCAGGTGACCCACATCTGTGATGAAGCTTTTCTCGAATACAACCGGGACCTTAAGAAAAGCGTCACCGGTCCTGTTTTTCTCGAACAGGACGTTGTATTTACCACCGGGATAGTGCAGGACGCAAACCGCTACCTGGTGTTTTCCGGCGAGCTGGATACTTCGGTCAGGATGACGACGGTATCCGGAGACGCACTCGATTCGTTTTTAACTGACTCATTCACTTCATGAGCGAACACAGCAAGGAGGAAGCACTGTGACGGAAAAGGCGGTCATCATCGCCCTCAACACCGGCCTGTCACGTTTCGAGTTCGACGACAGACTGGACGAACTGAAGTCTCTGGCCACCACAGCCGGGGCGGAAATAGTAGAAATTTTCAGCCAGCTCAAGGAAAAACCGCTGCCGGGATCCTTACTCGGCAAAGGAAAGATCCAGGAAATCAAAGAGTACCTGGGAAACAATCCAGACATTGGGCTGGTCATCTCGGAGCAGGAACTCACCCCGGTACAGGTAAGAAACCTGGAGAGCCAGTTCAATATCAAGGTTATCGACCGGACCGGTATTATCCTGGATATTTTTGCCCAGCGGGCCCAGACACTGGAAGGTAAACTGCAGGTGGAATACGCCCAACTCAAGTACCTGCTGCCCCGGCTCACCAGGATGTGGACCCATCTTTCACGGCAGCGGGGAGGGGTCGGCGCACGGGGAGGAATCGGGACCCGGGGCCCCGGAGAAAAGCAACTCGAAGTCGACAGACGCCGTATTCTCCAGCGTATTTCCACGCTCAAGGTAAAAATTGGCAAGATACGAAAACAACGGAAACAGCAGCGAAAACGCCGCCGTAAGCGTTCTGTGCCCGTGGTAGCGTTGTTCGGCTACACCAACGTGGGAAAGTCGACACTCCTCAACGCCATTACGGATGCTGATGTGCTGGTGGACAACAAGCTGTTTGCCACCCTGGACCCGACTATCAGGAGAGTGCGTACACAATCCGGACGCACGATACTGCTGGCCGATACGGTGGGGCTTATCAGGAGGCTTCCCCATCTGCTGGTGGTAGCTTTCCGGGCCACACTGGAGGAAGCCGCCCTGGCAGACCTGGTCCTGAACGTGGTGGATATATCTCACGATGATTGGGAGCAACAGCACCGGACAGCCATCGACACCATGGCGGAAATTGCCCCGGAAGGCCGTCCTGGTTTCACCGTGTTCAACAAGGCCGATTTGGTGCCGAACGAAAAAGTCCGCAGCAGGTGTCAGCAGGTATTCCCCGGTTCGGTGTGCGTATCAGCCCTGACGGGAGAGGGACTGGATAAGCTTGTATCCAGGATAGATCAGGAACTGGATTTAGCAATGCCCAAGATATCGGTCTAAACCAAAAAGCAAACAAATCAAGCATGACCCATTAGCAATGCCCAAGATATCGGTCTAAACCAAAAAGCAAACAAATCGAGCCCGACCCACCATATTATTCTCCGGTCCAGCCGCCTTTTTTCATGGTCTCGCGAATACGCCGGCCGGTTGATTCGATCAGGTGATTTTTTGATTTCTCGACGAGTACGCCGGTACGTTTCCGGCCCGAGGCCAATTCATCCTGATAGGATTTAAAAAAGGTTCCGTCACGGATATCGGAAAGCACTGTCTTTAAGGTGTTTCGTACCTTGCCGTCCACGATCCGGGGACCGGTAAAAAGGTCACCGTGAAGTGCAACGCTGCTGATATTGTCGCGCATCCCGGCAATACCGCAGCGATGCACCATATCGGCAATGAGCTTCATTTCGTGCAAGCATTCCAGGTATGCCATCTCGGGGCTGTACCCCGCTTCGACCAGAACGTCGAAGGCGGCTTCTATCAACGAGGTCAGACCGCCGCACAGCACGGCCTGCTCGGTAAACAGGTCCACTTCCGTTTCCTCGGCCACCGTCGTTTCCACCACACCACAACGGAGAAATCCGAGAGCTTTACACAATTCGAGGGCTTTAGCCCGGGCCGTGCCCGTGGCATCACGTCCGACGGCGACCGCACCAGGAACTCCGGAACCTCGCAGGTACTCTTCACGCACCTTGGGACCGATACCTTTAGGTGCCACCACCACCACATCCATCTCGTCGGAGGGGGTAACCAGGCGGTAATGCACACTGAATCCATGAGCAAAAACGAGCAGGCATCCCGGTTTTAAAACCGGTGCGACCAGGGTGTCAAATACCTCTGCGTGCGCCTCGTCCGGAATGAGAAAAAAAATACTGTCGGCAGATTGAGACGCGGCAGGTATGTCCAGCACGGTGAACTTATCGTCAGCCGCGAGGCGGCGTCGGGGGCTTTCGGGACGGAGACCGACCACGACCCGGCAGCCGCTGTCCCGCAAGTTGAGCGCCTGTGACCGTCCCTGACTTCCGTATCCGAGAACCGCTATACTAAGGTCTGGCAGGTAGCGGTATGCTATGTCATTATCGGTAAGCACCCTTGGCACATCCCCGGAAATCAGCGATCAGGCTTCTCGTAACGCCAGCGGTACAGATAGTATCCGGCCACTGCACCGGCGGTCCCACCCAGAATTATCGCCAACCTGGTCAGGATAAAGGTTACGAGATCACCCACCATGGTGACGATGTCATGAACCAGCGATGTCCAGAAGGTAAGCACCACCCCGCCTGAGCTTCCGTTGGACCACATGATGAGATAACCGGTCAGCATCCCCAGCAGGAGTCCCCACACGATGTAGCTTATCTTCGAGAACTTGCGCTTTCTGCGTGAGCGGTGGTTTTGTCTTTTTTTCCAGAAGCCCCTTTTGCCGCCGTTGCGTTTTTTTACATCATCGTGCTTATCTACATCATCGTTCCCTGCCGGGTCACCTTCATGGGCCAGCAGAAACGCGCCGTCGGGTACGACGTACGCCGAAAAATCAGATCCATGCTTGTTTCTCACGAACTCCACGGCCTCCCCCAGGGTATTGAAAGCGCGGTAAAAGATATTATTGAGTATATCATGCGGAAGGGAACTTACCATGCAAATTGTGTGCTCGGAGAGAAGTTTCCCAGCCAAAACGGCAGTGTGACCGCCGACGAGAATTTTGTCCCGGGTAGTATTCACGAGATCACAAGGCGATTCCGCTTCCGTCAGCCACGTATCGAAGGTGTCCTGCCCGATACCTTCACTCGCTTCACCGACCAGCAGAAAGGTCCCTCCCGGCTTCAGCAGTGCCCTGGTATTCTGCAGGGAACGCTGCATCTGAAAAAGACTGATATCCTGAGGGAATCCTCCAGCAGACACGATGACGCAATCGGAGCGCTCCCGGGGAACGACTCCGCAAGCGTCCAGACAGTAGGAGCAGGCTTTTTCGTGGGTATCCAACATATCACCCGAAAACACGGCCGTTGCCTTTTTTTCAAGACTCAACGTTATCATGAGTGAAAAATCAACACCGGCCAGCAAGGCCGCTTCGACCATCTCTTCGTTAATGGGATTGCCCCGCAGGCTTCCCAATTGGACACCGTCATGGTTGACCCGGCTGTGATTGGCCCGTATGGTGGAGCGGCCGCTGACTCCCGGCAGAATAGACTTCCGGCCACCGGAAAAGCCTGCGAAATAGTGGGGAGCGACCCGGCCGGTTACGATTACCACATCGGTGTCAGGTACCAGAGGATTTACCAGGAGAGGTGTTCCCCCCGACATGGTACCGAGATTTACCAGGTCCGGAGAATCACAATCGTGATTGTGAAAACAGTACTTATCGGCGAGCCGCTCACCGTAAATGGCACGGATTTCTTCATCTGTCATGCTCCGATGTGTTCCGTTGGCAATGAGAAAGTTGATGTCCGCTTGCGGACAGGAAGCGGTGATTTCGTCTACCAGCACTTCGAGAATAGACGGGTACTGGGGAATACACCTGGTGATATCACTCACGATGACCAGTATCCGCAGGCCGTTGTCACCGGATGCTCCGGCGGCATCACCGGATGCTCCAACGATGTCACCGGAGGCCCCAACGGCATGGGTGAGAATGTCACCGAGTGATTTTCCGTAATCGGGAGTCCGCAGGCTGGCCAGCACCGCTTCACGAATGTCCGCCAGAGGCGCTATCTCACGAGGAGTCAGCACTGCAAGAACATGGCGGTCAGAGATTTCGAGGTCCCTGACCGCCTGTCCGTACTTCAACGCTATACGCATACTTTTGTGTTCCGTCTACTGTATCGCGTCCACACCGGGTGATCCGTTTCACGCATACTTTTGTGTTCCGTCTACTGTATCGCGTCCACACCGGAAAACCGGGTGTCA
>CAYSPT010000023.1:0-18517 GCA_964432985.1 uncultured bacterium | reverse complement strand
TCCTGCAAAAAGCTTCTCCATGATTTCCGCCACCTCAGCGGGATACGCCCCCACCGACACGCCGTTTTCCTTGAAAGCGGCGATCTTCTCAGCAGCAGTACCTTCGGTGCCTGAAATGATGGCGCCGGCATGCCCCATCCGCTTTCCGGGCGGGGCTGTCTGACCGGCCACGAAAGCCGCCACCGGTTTCGTCATGTGTTCAGAGATGTAACGGGCGGCCCGCTGCTCGTCCTCGCCTCCGATTTCACCGATGAGCACTACTGCTTCCGTCTGGCCATCGGCCTCGAAAAGCTCCAACGCCTCCAGGAAGTTCAAACCAACCACCTGGTCGCCGCCGATACCCACGCAAGTGCTCTGCCCCAGGTTTCTCCTGGTGAGGTGGTAGACGATCTCGTAAGTCAGGGTGCCGCTGCGGGACACAACACCCACCGGTCCTTCCTTGTGGATCGCTCCCGACATGATCCCGATCTTGGCTTTGCCCGGGGATATGACACCGGGGCAGTTACCACCCACCAGACGGGTGTTGCGGCCGACAAGGAAACGGCGTACTTTCATCATCTCGTGAACGGGAATGCCCTCCGCGATACATACCACCAGTTCCAGACCACTGTCCGCGGACTCCATGATGGCGTCAGCGGCGGCAAAGGCAGGAACGAAGATGACTGATGCGGTGGCTCCCGTCTTTTGCACGGCCTCTTCCACCGTGTTGAAAACAGGAATATCCAGGACGGTCTGTCCACCCTTGCCGGGGGTGACTCCGGCGACCACGTTGGTGCCGTACTCGACCATCCGGGTAGTGTGAAAGGTTCCTTCCTTGCCGGTTATTCCCTGGACCAGAAGACGGGTGTTTTTGTTTACGAGAATACTCATTGTTCCATCACCTCCGCCTTCCCCTGTTCCAATGACTGAACGAATTTGACTGCTTCTTGCGCGGCGTCTTCCATCTCTTCGCGGGCGCTGACACCGGCCTCGGTGAGCAGTTCGAGAGCTTCCTCCAGGTTGGTCCCCAAAAGTCTGACTACCAGGGGGACGTCTTCGCCCACTTCTTTTCTGGCCATCAGTAAACCGCGGGCCACCCGGTCGCACCGGACAATACCACCGAAGATGTTGACGAACACTACCTTGACATTGGGGTCGGAAACGACAATCTTGTACGCCTGGGCTATCTGCTCCTCCTTGGCGCCGCCGCCGATGTCCAGGAAGTTGGCCGGTTCGGCACCAAAATACTTGACCAGGTCCATGGTGGCCATGGCCAGGCCGGCGCCGTTGACGATACATCCGATGTTGCCGTCGAGCTTTACATAGCTGACTCCGGCTTCCTTGGCTTGCATCTCCTGGGGGCTGAGGTTGCTGCGGTCCACACTGGCAGCGATGTCCTTCTGACGGTAGTCGGCGTTATCGTCAACCAGGAGCTTACCGTCAAGCGCCAGGAGGCTCTTCTCCCCGGTTACCGTCAAGGGATTTATCTCTATCAAGGTCGCATCCCTGTTCACGAAAAGTTTGTACAGGGTCGAAGCCACCCGCTGAAACGCGTTGAGTAATTTCGGATTTAGTCCGGCCTTGACCGCCATGGCTCTCAGTTTGTAACCGGGCAGCCCAATCTGCGGATCGATGGCCAGTTTGAGAACCTTATCGGGCTCCGTCCTGGCTACCTCTTCGATGTCTACACCGCCTGAACGGCTGAAAATCAAAACAGGACAACGCTGGGTGCGGTCCACCACGAATCCCAGATACATTTCCTCCTGGATATCGGAACAGGCTTCAACCAGACATTTCCTCACCGGCAGTCCTTTGAGATCCATTGACAGGATTTTTTCAGCCATCTGCTCGGCTTCTTCCGGTGAGTGTGCTTTCTTGATCCCACCTGCTTTCCCTCGTCCTCCAACGTGGACCTGGGCTTTGACAACAACGGGGCCACCCAGAACTTCCGCTGCCTCGCGTGCTTCCGTGGGAGTGGAGATGACACGCCCTTCGGGCACCGGAATCCCCATGCTTCGGAACAGTTCTTTGGCCTGGTACTCATGTAAACGCATTTACCAGAATCCTCCCTTCGGCTATTCAGCTTGCTTATAGCAAAAACTTTTTCATACATAAGCGTTTCGCGCATAAGCTTTTCTGCTGCGGGTAATTCTAACATATCGACAGAGATATTGCATTAAGCCCGGATAATTCACAAACTATTCTGCTGCGAAGAATCATGGATCATTCGGGTAAGCAGCATAGAAAGTAATAGTACGCTAACTATTTTCCTCGAAAAAGACGATAAATAACCCGGATAATTTATGAATGTTCGACCCGCGTAGAATAGTATGTGAATTATTCGGGTTTATGAGGTCGAATAGTGTAAAATAAATAAGAATACGATAGGGTAATTTGAAGGAGAAATGAGAACGGCTGCCATTGGATGGGACGAAGATGATGGGTCACGCCTGCTCGAAAACAGGCAAAGCCGGTTTTATGTAACCGGCGGGATTATACTCATCATAATTCTCGGCCTGACACTCTTTCTAGGGCTCCTCTTCTCGGCGGGCAGTAATGGTCTGCCGGAACTCCAGGGAACACTCAGGATACATCTTCCCAACACACCCCCGTACTCTGAGAAGCCGCGTTTTACCCTGTTCGACACCTCGATCACCCAGGAATCGAAAGAGAAATGGGAAGCTTCGCCCGGTGTCGCACCGCCCCGGGCACGCATCGCTATCATCATTGACGACATGGGGTACGGCGGCGAAGCCACCGGAGCTATTTTCTCTCTGGGAATTCCTATGACGGTAGCAGTGCTCCCCGGTCTGAAGGCTTCCATCGAAACAGCCCAGCAGGCCCACCGGCGTGGTTATGAAGTAATACTGCATCTTCCCATGGAAGCCGAACGGACTTTTCTACCTCTCGGACCATACGGTATAACCGTATCCATGAATACCACCGACATCGACCAGAAGATCACGGAGGCGCTCGCCTGGGTACCGTATGCCCGGGGGATCAACAATCACATGGGATCGAAAGCAACCAAGGACGAATTTGTCCTTGACGCCGTGATGAGTACCCTGAAGAAACGCGGACTGTTCTTCGTCGATTCCCGCACAGCACTGCATTCCCTGGCTTTCAACGCCGCCTTGATCAACGGTGTTCCAACCGGCAGGCGGAATGTGTTTCTGGATAATGTAAACAAGGTTGACTACATTAAAGGGCAGCTCGAACAGCTTATCGAGATCGGATTAAAGCACGGGACAGCCATTGGAATAGGACACACACGGCTGTCAACCGCCAGGGCGATCATGGAGATGATTCCGGTCTTTCGCCGGGAACGAATAGCCTTCGTTCCGGTGTCTGAGATTCTCATTCATCCGGACATGGTCACGTCGTCCCCTGGTGATGCCGAAGATACTTCCTTTTCCGCTCAAGACCACATATTTTTGCAGCACTATGAACCGCTGAGCGAAGACCCTCTGGAATATCACTGAAACTGCGAATGCTTTGTTTTACACGTCAGATCGCAAAGTTGACAAAATTCCTGCATGCACGCTAGACTTAATATGAAGTGCATTAACACCGGTGGGTGTTTTGAAAGCAAGGTGTTTATATGAAAAGAACTTCTTTATTTATAGGGCTCTGCCTGCTTGCCGGGCTCGTCTTTAACCTGGCTGGATCATCGCCCGTATACGGTCGCCTGGGAGTAAGCATAAAACTTGTTTCGATTATCGGCCAGGTGGACATCCACCGGCCGGATATTGGCTGGGTCACTGCCCGTCCTGATGATACTGTCACAGTGGAAAACAGGATCCGCACAGGAGAAAAAGCGCGTGCCGAGCTCGAATACGATGACGGAACCGTTCTCAGAATGAAGTCCGGGTGCGAAATTATCATACTAGAAGGTTCGATAAAGCTTAACTTCGGCAATACCTGGCTGCAGGCCGTTAAGCGCGGCACAAAATTCCGCGTGGTTACCCCAACTGCTATTGCGGGAATAAAGGGAACGACATTCGAAGTCGACGTCAGCCGGAAAACCGGTGACACCAGGGTAGCCGTGTACAACGGGATTGTCGAGGTCAGCGCACAAGATACCCGGATCCTGTTATTCAGCGCCCGTCAAACCACTATTCGCAGCGGCCGGCCACCGGATAAAGCAACCTACTTTGACAAGTGGCAGGCCCAAAAGACCTGGTCACCGGATTTGTGGAAACCGGAGAAAAAGAAGGACGATCCCGCAAAGACCAAACCCGCACCGGAAGGGGAAAAACCTTCCGAGAAAGGTGAACTTGACGAACCTTCACGCAAAGGCGCGCTGCAGTGGCCTCCGGTAGGAAAAATCAAGCCTGAATCTCCAAAATCCGAAGGAACTCCTCCCGGCTCGGAAAAGCCGGGCAAGCCCGGAGAAAAGCTGGACCCCGGTGAAAAACGGAGAAAAGCCAGGAAGGACATGCGGGATAAGGAGCAATTCGACCGGTCGCCGCCGCCGGAAATGCTCCGTGAGTGGTTCAGGGACAAACTGGGTAAAGAGCGTCGGGACAAGCCCGACGTCCCACCAGAACACCACTATGAATCGTCGAACATCGAGGACCTCAGGGAAGACTCCGCACCTCCCTGGGAAAAAGGGGAATACAAAAGGCGAGTACAGGATCCGGGAGCCAAGGAGGGATTTGAACCCGGTTACAAAGACAGGTCCTCTCTGGAGATTTCCGACCGCAAAGGAGTCCACCAGCGCAAAAGCCCTTCGGTCATCCCGCCGCGGGAATTCAAGCCGCCTGAGACAAAAAAGATTGAAATCGAACTTCCCGGCCTCAGGGAGAACAACGCACAGTTCCTGGATGTTTTCTCAAAGCTTCCCCGCGAGGACCAGAACAGGATACTACTGCTGATGCGCGACGAGCGGAACCGCCAGCTTGATCTGCTGCGCCAAAAGATAAATGAACAACGGAAAGATCTTCCCCGGAGTATGGATCTTCCCCCGGACAGCACCGGCAATCTCAAAAGCAATACCCCGGTAAATCAGCTGCAGAACCTCAACGAGTTGTATAATCTGAAACGTCAGGACGACAAGGACGGGGATGGCCTTAGAGACCGGCTCCCCGACACTAAAAGACCGGGGGACAACCAGTCAGGGACCGATTCATCAGGAAACCTGGAAGACATCTTGAGAAGGCGGCCGCCGCGGGATGAGGTGGAACAAAAGCGGCCGACAAATCTTCCGAAGCGACCGCCGGTGAAGATTCCGCAGAATATTCCGGACCAGCAGTAACAATGCTTGTCAATCTCCGTCCTTTCTACACTCACAGAGTCGAGGGTGGAAACGCAAACATTGAACGATGATTGGTAGTGGTGTGGGCGTAGCGGTAATGAACGAGAAGTAGCCCAAGAAAGCCGATTGCTTCCTATTTTGCTGGTAGAACATGATCCAGTAACAATGCTTTTCAATCTCTGCCCTCAAGCAAGAAGTGTAGAAGGTCAGTCAGGAATTCCGACTTTTACCTGAGAAGGTCTGATAACACGGCCGCGGTACCTGTACCCGCTTCGCATTTCTTCAAGAACCGTCTCTGATTCGATTCCTTTTACCTGCTCGGTGAACATAGCCTCGTGTATCTCGGGATTGAACTCGGCGCCATCGGTGTCAATAGGCTCCAACCCGGTGTCCCTGAGAGCTTTATCCATGAGCTGGCGGATCATTCTCAACCCCTGCCAGGCTTCATCCTGCTCACTTTCGGGAGGAGCATGCCCCAGCGCACTGTCAAAGGAGTCCAGCACGGGCAGGATCAACTTCAGCAATTCTTCAACGGCGGCTTCACCGGCACGTTCTTTTTCAGTTTTTACACGCTGTTTGTAGTTGTCAAAATCGCTTTTCAGCCTTTGCAGCGAATCAGCGTACTGACGGACCAGGCCCTTGTGCCGCTCCAGGGACTCTTCCGTTTCCCTTATTTTTTTTATGCGCTCTTCCGCTTCCTTAATAGTCCCGACCAAAGAGAGCAGAACGTTCTCCATGATTCGTGTGATCTTGTCTTTGTGATTATCCATCCAATCCTGCAAAAACGCCGCTGTGGATGTCTGAAGAGCTTCTTCATCCATGTCCGGGGTGAGAGACAGGTTCAATTCCTGGATAAGCCCCCCTGACCTGAGGGAATCCAGGTACTGGCTGACGTTAGTGACTACCGCCTTCGTCAGGCTCTCCCGCTGCTCCTTGGCAATATCCTTGTCCTTGAACAGAGATTTCAATAACGAAGTGAGTTTCCCAGTGTCGGAAAAATCGGACAGGAATGACTCAATAGTGCAAATCTGTTCAAGGATTTCCGGAGAGCTGAGGAGTTGCGTTACCCGTTGCAGATGTTCTACAACGTCTTTCAAGCTAACTACGCCCTCTCATTGGCCTGTTCTACAAATCTGATCTTACCGTTTTTGAATTCTTCAACAACGTACTCGAAGAGGTCCCGCTTCTCCCTCTTCAACCACATCAGGAATGCTTCATTGGAGAGAAGTTCATTTCCTCGTTCTGCCAGCACCTTGCACAACATATATTTATTACCGAATAACGTGTGCAGTTCATCAAATGAAAAAGTATGCATTTAAACATCAATCCTCCCTGGATACCAGGCCGGAAAAACTTTTTTCTCCCGGGTTTTTGGACGATACCGGACTTGAACCGGTGGCCTCTGCCTTGCGAAGGCAGCGCTCTCCCAACTGAGCTAATCGCCCGAAGATTATGGTATTATATACTACATATCTCTTTGATAGCAAGCTATTTGTGTGAAGAACCACGTGCGATTAGAAGCAGTAAGGAGCTTAGAAAGTAAGGAGCAATGAAACATGAGCTTTATAGAAGAAACAACAAAACCGTGGGGGAATTATGTTGTTTTCGCAGATGAAGACGATCATAAGGTCAAACGGATTACCGTATTGCCCGGGCATCGGCTGAGTTTACAGAAACACATGAAAAGGATGGAATATTGGATATTTATCTCCGGAGAAGGGATAGTAACCTGCGGCAAACAAAAACAGGCGGTCACCGGCGGGGATGTCGCCCTCATTCCCTTTGAAGATGAGCACCGGGTAGAAACCACCGGTGTTAACCCGCTGGTATTTATCGAGGTGCAGCTCGGTACCTATTTCGGCGAAGATGACATTATCCGCCTGGAAGATGATTACGGACGCCGGGAATAATCGATGGCCGCGTCTCCAGTTCCCGCCCGACAGCGGTAATGTTGTTCCATTTTCATAGCCCGAATAATTTCACAAACTCTTCTGCAACGAATATTCTTGAATTATTCGGGCTAGTTATCCTCAAGTTTACTGATAAACTA
This sequence comes from uncultured bacterium, assembly GCA_964432985.1. Classification (GTDB taxonomy): domain Bacteria; phylum Muiribacteriota; class CAYSPT01; order CAYSPT01; family CAYSPT01; genus CAYSPT01. The sequence continues at coordinate 11,231 of CAYSPT010000023.1, read as the reverse complement.
CCGATACAGAATACCGAATAGCTTTGCCAGTGTATTTAGCAATGCTATACCTGTAATGTTATGTGTGTTACATGATGTGGACAGGCAAGAACGAGCATAAACAGGAGGTTTCACATGCCTCTGGATGTTGAACAACTGAAGGCCGTACTCGACCAGGGAGACGCTTCTCAACGGTTGGAGATTCTCAAACTGGCCCTCAGGAATATGGACAATCCCGACATATTCCGTGTGCTCAACCTGCACGCCGCCAGGGAGCAGGATCTAAAGGTACTCAGCAACCTTTTAAAAGTCCTGGCGGTCGTCGGCAAGAACGAAGCTATGTCCACTATCATCAAATTTCTGTCGCACGACGACGACCGGATCAGGGCCAATGCCGTCGAAGCTCTTGAAATGACCGGAAGTGAGAACACGCCGCTGTACCTGTTCGCGGTGCTCAACGACCCATGTTCCCGGGTCCGGATCAACTGTATCAAGGCCCTCAATAGACACGAGGCCATAGATCCTCTGCCTCTTCTGGACAAATTGCTTTCCTCTGAAACCGCAGCCCAGCGGGCAGGAGCGGCCTGGATTGTTGCTCACTTGAACGATCCGCAGGCCATGCAGCGCCTCTTGACGGTCTACAAATCAGAAACGGACCCGGATGTCAGGGCCCGCATGGCAGTATCCCTGGGAACGAAACCTGATGCTTCGGTTCTGCAGGCTTTTGCCGAGGCGCTGCCCGGTGCTGCTGAGGCTGAAAAAGCGGCCCTCATACAGGCACTTGGAAAAAGTTACCTCTACGCTCACCACATGCAGCGCGAAGTGGTGGACACTATTTTTGCCACACTCCACGGTCTGGGCACAGTCCTGTTCGGCGATGCCGTGGCCAATGCTTTTGACGACACGAGGACCATGGAATCCCTCCAGGACGATCTGAGGAGTTTCAATCCTCATATCCGAAGAGGAGCACTCATACAATTCACGCAACTGTTCCCCAATGAAGTGCCCAATGTCCTTGAATCGTTTGTTACCGACCCGGACCCGGAAGTGGCCCAAACAGCTCACAACCTGCTCACCGGAGCGATAGTTCCGGCTGCACCGGCACCAGTTGAAGTTGTCCCAACTGCTCCTCCGGCTGCTGCAGAAGCCCCGGTTAGCGAACCGCAGCCGGTACCGGCCCAACCGGCCCCAAGCGTCGAAGCGCAGATCCCGGCCGCAGTTGAAGCACCGGCCGCAGCACCACCTGTCACCGCTGGAGATATCGAAGGTTGGATTAGTGACATACAGGGAGACGACCAGGAACGCAAGGTCAGTGCTCTCAAGTACCTGGCGGTATCGTCAGACCCCCGTGCCGGCGGGATGATCGAGATGGCCATGTTCGATCCTGATCCCGAGGTGCAGAGGATCGGAAAAGAAGCTCTTCTGGTAGTAAAAGGCAAGCGGCCTGCCGAACTGGTGTGGCCCGACGAATTCGCAGCCGGAGTCAAACCAGGCATGCCGGCACCTGCTGTTGTCCCCGAGCCACCAGAACCACCGCCGGCCCCACCGGAAGCCGCACTGGCCCCATCGGAAGCCGCACTAGCCCCACCGGAAGCCGCACTGGCCCCATCGGAAGCCGAAGGGATTCCACCGGAAGCCGCACTAGCCCCATCGGAAGCCCCGACGCCTCAAGAAGAGGAAAAGAAGCCCGAGACAAACCTGCTGGATTCTGGGGTATCGCTTGATTCCGCTCACCTGTCAGGCGGCTCCGACGTCGACCTGACCGCCATGCAAGAGGATGTGGACAAGTCTACCGAGGACATGGATTTTCTCGAGCGGGTGGCCGGGACGGACAACGACGTTTTCAACATCAAGAACCTTACCACCGAGCAAAAATCCATTCTCACCAAGAACATGACTTCCAGGGAGTTCCCCGTCGGCAAGTTCATCTTCCGGGACGGGGAAGAAGTAAAGTTCTGGTTCATGATAAAAAGCGGTTCCGTCGAACTGCTCGATCCGGAAGGCAACAGTTTAGCCATCCTGGGGTCCGGCGACTCGATCAGCGAGATGCCCGAACCCGGCCAGGTCATTGTTCATACCACCAAGGCCAAAGCCCTGGAAGACGTGGTGGTACTGGTCATGGACACAGAAAAGCTCAACACGGTATCAACGGCTTTGCCTGAAGTCCACGGCCGAATGAGAGACATCAGCTCAGAGAGGCGGGCGGCCCTGGCCCGCAAGATTTTCAACCAGGCGCAGAGAGCCAAGAAAGAAGCCGAAGCAGAAGAAACAGCTCAAGCTAAAGCGGAAGCCGAAGCACAGGCGGCCGCGGCCCGGGCGGCGGCCATGGAAGAAGCTGCCGCAGGGCCGTCAGACATCTCGGATTTCCCCTGTTTTGGAGAATATTCTCCCGACGATGAAACTTGTCTCGAGTGTGAAGTTAGGATACAATGCAGTGAGGCAACAGACGAGCCTGCAGAAATAGCTGAGCAGGACCTGGAGCAGTTTGCCTGTATCGGCAAATTCGATCCGGGTGATGAATCCTGCAAGATGTGCGTTGCCAAGGTCGTCTGCAAGAGCAAGGCAACGGACATTACGTCTGAAGAATACCCGTGTTTCGGGGAGTTCGACGAGGCGGACGAAGGTTGCCTGGAGTGCCTGGTGATGGTGCAGTGCAAAGAGAAGAAGGGCTGAGGTAAATGGCTGCCGAAGTAAATATGGGAGTGCAGATAAACAAGTTTATCAAGCAGCTTTCGGCTGTCATCAATTCTTTCAAGATGTACCCGGCGGGACATTCCATCATCGTCAACGCCATGGAGAAGCTCAACACTATTATCACGGAGCTCATCCAGGACCAGCCTGATATCACCATCGGGCTTACAGAAGACAGTCGTGTCCTGGTCTCCGGCGAGTCGCTCCAGATGACGCCGTTTCTGGCGGAGTTTGCCAAGTCACTCACCGACCGGGATATCAAGAGCCTGACCTTCAAACAAAACGTAAGCACCGACGAGTTGGCAAAATTCGTCAACTTCTTCAACCTCAATCCCCAGGAAATCAAGAGCCAGGGCGGGTTTTCAGGAATTCTCGAAGGAGCAGGATTGAAACAAATCACCGCCGACCAGATGATTTACCGCGAAGGGGCGATTGACGGCGCGATTATGCAGGAGATCGAGGAAGCCTCTGATCTCAAGCTCAGGGAGATGGCCAAGTCTTTCGACCTCCCGTACAAGGGAAGAGCCGAAGACGTCAAGCGGCGGCTCAAGGATTACCTGAAACTCAAGGACAAGGAGGCCCTCTCTACCCTGCCGACGGCGGCAGAAGTCGAAGCCGCCGACATTGAGACCCTGAAAGGATACTGTCAGGAACTGGGAATCTCCCACAAAGGCAAGCTTTCCGTTGTCCGCCTGCGGCTGATCCAGAAGATCGAAGAAGAGGCGGTGGAACGGGAAAGCTCCGGAGAGGAAGAGCCTGAAGCCGAAGAGGAACTGATAGAGGAAGACGTCATCAAGATCAAGCAGGACGATCTTGAGATGTTCCAGAGCCTCATCTCCAAGCAGGCCAAGATGGAGATCGACCAGGTAAAGCTCTATAACGTAGCGGTCAAGGACGAGATGACCGGCCTGTACAATCACCGCTACCTGCAGCAGCGCATGGACCAGGAGATAAAGAACTCCGACCTGTTCAACGCCCCGGTTTCTTTTATCCTCAGCGACGTGGACCACTTCAAGAACTTCAACGACACCTACGGGCACCAGGAGGGCGACCGGGTACTTAAAATCGTCGCCAAGATCATGCAGGATGAGGTGGGCACCGACGGTATCCCCTGCCGTTACGGGGGTGAGGAGTTCAGCGTTATCTGCCCCGGCAAGCCGCCGGACGAGACCGCCTGGATTGCCGAAAAGATCCGCGCCGCGCTTGAAGCGGAACAATTCATGATAAATGGGGAGCGAGTCCTCATTACCATCAGCCTTGGTGTCTGCACCTTTCCCGAATTCGCCACCGGGAAGATGGACCTGATCAAGAAATCCGACCAGGCCCTCTACTTCGCCAAGGAAAACGGCCGAAACCGGGTGGCCAACTACGCAGAATTAAAATCCGAAGAGGTCAACACAGCGGCAAAGCTGCAACAGGAGGAAGAGCAGCAAAAACTGGCCGAGCAGATCGCCCAGATCAACGAGATGAAAGAAGAAACGGGCGAGCAGAAGACACTGGATGAGTATGTCCAGGACCTGGCTGCCGAGGACATCGAGATCAAGAAGAAAGCAATTCTGGGGATCTCGCGCTACGATTCTGACCAGGTGCGGGCCCTGTTGGAAACGCTGTCCACCGATGTGGACGAGGAGATACGGTATTTTTCCACCCATGTGCTCAGGGCGCTGAAAGGCGAGATTCCCCTGGGAGAGATGGCACCGCCGGAGGCGCTTGCGGTAGCGGAAACGCCGGCGCCAGCGGAAGCGCCCGAAGCCGCCCCGGCTGAGGAAATCCCGGCAGAGCCCGAGGCGGCCGCCGTCGAAGAGCCGGCCCCTGCACCACCGGCAGAGGAAGTACCGGCGGAACCTCCCGCTGCCGCGGAAGAAACCCCGGCAGAAGAGGCGCCCGCAGGAGCTGCCACATACCAGCCGCCTCAAGGAACACCGCCTAAGGCGGTAGACGAATTTCTCCAGGACCTGGCATACGGTCAACAGGCGGACAAGTTGGAAGCGCTCCGGTGGCTGCCCACTTTTGATGACGAGCGGGTGCCCGGTATGGTGGAGATGGCCCAGTTTGACCCGGATGAAACCGTCCAGGGAGCAGCCGCCTTCGCCTCGAAGGTCTTGAAAGGAGAAATCGTTGCCGGTGCACCGGCCCCGGCCGCCGTAGTGGCGGAAGAACCCGCCCTGGTCGAGCCCGTTGCAGCCGAACCTGCACCAGTTGCGGAAGCAGCCCCCGAACCGCCTGCCATCGAAATGGCCGATACTGGCCAATACCAGGGGCTCTCTCTCGACGAGCTCACTGCTAAAATGGACGGCACCTCACCAGCAGAACGGGCCGCAATCGTAACAGTAATAGGCAATCTGGATAATCCCAGGATCGCGGAAGTGCTTGAAATGGCCATGTTCGACGGGGATATCAACGTTCAGCGGGCCGCCGCCACAGGGCTCCGCCGCCTGGGTAAAGACGTAGAGCTTCCCGAAGCCCCGGAGGCAGCCCCAGCAGTCGAAGCGGCCACCACGCCGGCTGCTGCCCCGGCTGACGCCGATGCACGGTCGGTACATATTCAGAACCTGGAAAGCGGTACGCCTGAAGAAAAAATTGCCGCGCTCGACTTCTTCGTTTCGACCGGCGATGCTGAAAAAGACACCCTTCTGGAGATGTCCACCTTTGACGAGGACCGGTCTGTCAGGGAGCACGCCAAGAAACTTCTCCCCAGTGGAGATGCCGCTGGAGCGGAAGTAGTAGAGGAAGACCTTTCGCTGGAGCAATGCTCACGCTACCTGGACTCAGGCGATGAACAGATGCGGCGTCTGGCTTCATATGGTCTTTCGCAGCTTCCTGATACCAGGGCGGGAAAGCTCCCCATGGAAATTCTCTTTCTCCTTGAACAGGCAGTTCTCGACAGCGATCGTCTGGTGAGACGGTTTGCCGAAACTGCCATTTACCGCCTGGCCCGTCAACAGACAATTACCGAGTCATTAGAAGAGCTTACTACAAAATTCAATTCTGAAGTAACCGGGCTGAAAGAGAAAGAAACACCCGCCCAAGAAGCTGCTGCAGAAGCCGAAGAAGCACGATCCGGAGTACCCGATATTGTAGCTGAAGTAGCCGAAGAAGCCGCGGTAAAACCCGCAGACAAACCTGCGGTCAGAAAGAAAAAAGTCAAACGTTTGAAGCCGCCCCGAACAATGAAATCCCTGGATGATTTCCAGCAAGATCTTGCAGATGGCAATCCATTGAAGAAGAAAGACGCTATCAGCGGGATAAGTCAGTTCGATGACCCCAGGGTCAAGGATTTCCTCGAACTGGCCCTGTTTGACGAAAGTGAAGCTGTTCAGCAGCTGGCCCAGGAAGCCATTGACGGATACACGGCACGAGCCGAATCATTCAGCTCCATTCCTCTCGTTGCCTGCTCGGGCTGTGGTGGTGAAGTAATGGAATCCAACTACTGGTGCCCTGAATGCGCCACCCAATTACAAGATCCGGCTGAACTTGAAAAAGAAGAGGAAGAAGAGGAGATTTTCGAGGAGGAAGAAGATGTACCTCCTGAGGAATTGCCGTTACTCGAAGAGCAATGCTCTCTTCACACCGATGAACAGGCAAATTACCTCTGTACTGACTGCCAGGAACCGTTTTGTATCCAGTGCGGGCGTCTAATTGCAGGCTCTTTTCACTGCTCCACCTGCCTGGAAAAGCGTAAGCCAAAACGCAAAATTTCCCTGGGCAAGCTGTTTTCCCGGAATATTAAATTGGCTGTCAGCGCGCTCGTACTTCTGGCTGTCGGACTGGCTGTCATTTATTATGTCAGGATCAACTCTACCGAGTACATCTTCGAAAAGGGACGAAGCTTTTTCGAAAATGGTCTGTACCGCGAAGCGATTGTCGAATTGCAGCGGGCAGAACAAAAATCACAGGGAAAGCATACGGGAGTCAACAAGCTTCTCATCCGGTCTTTTTACGAGCTTTCCAAGACGGCACCAAATGTGGATCTCAAGCTCAATCAACTTCTGGAAGCTCAAAAACGCGGAGGCGCCGCCACCGATCAGGACGTGCGCAACGACCTCAGAGAGGTTTATATCAAGAAAGCCCAGCAGACCACGGACCCAAACACGAAGGGCGATCTTCTGGAAAGTGCCCGTCAGTTGGCCTCCGGCGACCAGATCGATGAAATATTAAAAATGATGAAACAGGTCGCCGACCAGACCAAGCGGTACCGGCGAGTGCTGGAACTCATAACCGAGTATTACAACCAGAAGCAGTCCAAGAACCTGCGGGACCTTCTTATCCAGGCGCATTTCGACGCCGCCAAGGAAGCGGACTCCGTTCAGGACAAGATCCGGCTGCTAAAGAAAGTTCAAGCTATCGATGAGGAAAACGAGGAGGTTCTGACATGGCTGGCGCTGGCCCAGGTGGAGCTGGCTGAAGCTACCAAGGCTTCCGACGTGGCCATCGGGATGCTGGAACGGGCGCTGACATATGATCCCGAATGTGAAGAAGCTAAAACCAAGCTCGTGGAAATGTACATTGCCGAGGCCAAGAAAACCGACGCCGCCAAGACGCAGCAGTACTGGCTTGATAAAGCCCGCAAAGTAGATCCCGAAAACAAGGAAGTCGGCGAATCACTGGTCAGGGTGTACACCGTGCAGGCTGAAGCGATGGACGATGTCGAGGAGCGGATTCGTCTTCTGGATCAGACCCGCGCAATCAGGCCCACCGCCCACGCCTACTGCCTGTTGGGCCTGGCCTACGGCGAGATGGGTGACCATCTCAAGAAAATAGAAATGCTTCAAAAAGCTCTCGATCTCGATCACAATCACAAAAAATCCAAGAGTGCACTGGGGGAAACGTATTTTACCCTGGGACTGCAAACCGACATTCCCAACGAGAAAATCAAGTGGTACGACATGGCTGTCATGTACGATCCCGAAAACGTAAAGGCGCTCCACAACTACGGGATGGTACTCAGAAGCAAGGGAATCATCGATGAAGCCATCGAAAAATTCGAACAGGCCATCAATGTCGATCCAAACTTTTCTCAATCGTATCTTAACCTGGGTGTGCTGTACTGGAAGAAAAAGAACGACCTGGAAAGAGCCATCAAGAATTTCAGGTACTACACATTGATCGATCCTGACAGTTCCACCAGCAAGAAGGTTATCCGGTACATAAAGCACCTCGAAAACGAACTGAAGCTCAAAAAGATGATTCATACGGATGAATAAGTCATGAACCGGCACGCTATTTCACTCCTGGTCCTGGGTCTCCTGATGTTTTTCAGCTGCCTGATGTATGGCTGTATTTCCGAGAAACAACCAGGCGAGGATAACCTCATTTCTTTTCTGCTTCACCGGGAAGGGGAGGCGTTTCAATTTCACGATGTGAAATGCATTCTTAGCCAGAATGCTCTGGCGGAAACGTTGAATGTTGCTGTTGAACAGGTCAGTCAAACGAGTGTTACCGCAGGCGGTAAAGAAGTAACGCCGGTAAGCCACGCCTACATATTCAGTCCCGAATCCACATCGTTGAATGGCTTCATGTCGCTTACCATCTTTTTCCAGGCCTCCCTGGCAGGCAATGCTGGATTTCTCAGCCAGCTCTTCATATGCCGGCTGGAAGGGACCGAGCTGGTCGAAATACTTCCGACCAGCATAGATCCTGATAGCTCCTCGGCAAACACTCCCGTTAGCAGGTTCGGTAAATATATGCTGTGCCGGATACCCGCGGAAGCCCACGGACTGGTGCTGCCGCCCACCGATATTCGAATTATCGTCCCTCCCACCGGCCATCAATTGATAGTTACCTGGGAACCCTCGCCTTCGAACATGAGAAACACCACCTACCGGTTGTTCTGGGGAAATCCCACCCGGAGTTACAGTTACATGGCGGACACCGGCAGTGAACTGTTTTACCTCCTGGACGGGCTGTACAACGCCCAAACCGTATATCTGACAGTTTCAGCTGTTGTTGATGGAAAGAGAGCCAGCAGCCCGTCGGATGAAGTTAATGGGATAACCAGGTTTTCGGACGTGTACCGGATACCTACTGAAAGCAGGCTGTACGAGCCTTCCAGCATAACTGATACCACGCTGCAGCTTAGCTGGTCCCAATGCTATGATGACAAATTCGATGAATACCGTCTCTATCGGGCCCTGGAGCCGCATATGTCCGGCAGCGCCCGTTCGTTGATCATGAGCTCTGAGGCCGCAGCCGTGGTGACGTATACTGAAACCGGACTCACCCCCGGTACGAACTATTATTATCTGGTTGCGGCAAAGAACACGTACGGATATATCACCGAAAGCGAGGTAGTTTCAGTTACCACCGAAGCTATCAACAGCGCTCCGGTTCCTCCCTGGTTCGTACAGCCAACGGGAGTTACCTCTTCGGCAGTAAAACTTCAATGGCAATCCAACGTCGAAAGTGATTTTGATTTCTACCGGATTTACCGGTCTTCACAGGCGACAGTCGACCTGGATGACACCCTGGTAGCGGAGATAACCGGCCGGGCAGCCACTGCGTATTTTGACCAGTCTCTTACTGCGTCGACTACGTACTATTTCCGGATATTCACCTTCGACCTGGGCGGCCTTTCCACCGGCAGCAACATCCACTACATAACAACTTCATCTGCCAACTACGCGCCACCAGTTCCGGCACTCACCGCCGTCTGGTCCGCTGGCGACCAGGTGAGTCTCCAGTGGAGCGCCTGTCCCGACGCCGACTTCGCCAGCTACACGGTTGAGCGCGATACCGGAGGAGAAACGTGGGATTTCCAGTATGGACCGGTCACGAACATATACGCGGTGACCTACACCGACAGCGGCCTGACGCCAGAAACATACACCTACTCCTACCGCATTAAGACCACCGACACCGGCGCTCTCTCATCCTACAGCTCCGTAATTTCTCCGTAGTAGCTTTCACTTCGCGAGCGCTTTTTCGAAGCTATGAGCGCCGCAGGCGATACAAACAGCGAAGCGAACCAATAACAGCCGGTCCTATATTTGTTTGCCGCAGCCGGGGCAGAACTTTCCTCCCGGGCGGAAGTCTGCCCCGCACGAGGAACAGGTCCCGGCTGCCACCGGCTTAGCCGCCGGCGGTTCTTTCGGCGCCACAGGAGTCACCCCCGAACCTTTCACGTCGAGTGTAACCTCTCCGAACCTGACAGTGAATCCGTCCTTGAGCAGGTTTTCCGAGATACGGCGGCCATTAACGAACGTGCCGTTCTTGCTGTCTGTGTCCCGGACCGCATAGCCTTGCGTTTTCTTGATGAGTTCTGCGTGCTGCCGTGAAACCGACGTGTGCTCGATGCAGATGTCGCAGTCACGGCTCCTGCCCACCGTCAGCCGGTTACCGCTCAGGTCAACAGGTTTCAAGCCCGGAACATCATCCACCGGAACGAGTCTGAAGCAGGCAGCAGGAGAAGCAGAGTCACCCCTCCCACCCTGCGGTAGGTCTGCTGTTTTAGTAGCAGAGCCGGTCTTGAAGAGAAACTTCTGGGCTCCGACCTTAACCACGTCTCCATCTTTAAGGACTGATTCTCTATCTATCGGATTCCCATTCAACAGGATAGCGCCCGGGGTCGGCTCGTGCTCGACTTTCATCACTGAAACATTTCCCGGACGTTTCTCAAGACAGGCGAGCCCTCCACCCGCGACCCGTATATTGACATTGTTCCCTTCACCTACCAGAAGGGTTCCACCGCCCATACTGTACTCGTTGCCTTCAGATCGGCCGCTTATGGCAATGAGACACGCTTCCCGGCGGGATCCTGCCGCCCAGGCAGGCATGATGTTCCCAATCAAGGCAGGCAGGATGAAATAGAGAACCAGCGACAGGGCAAACATGGCCAGAAACGGCAGTCTGAATCCGGTTTCAAGCTTGCCCCCAGTCAACCCGCCAGTCATGTAGTCGGTTTCACCACTCCCGACGAGACGGTCCTGCCGTACGATTCTCACCGAGACGCCGCGCCATGTTCCATCGAGCCGCGGACGCCGGCTTTTGAACCGGAAATTGTACTGGTTGGCCAGAATCGTGCCCAGAGTGTCCACCAGTTTGGCGAAGCGCTCTTCATCCTTCATAATTTCAAAAAACATGCCCCCGGTACGCTCGGAAATAGTATGGTATTGACGGACATCATCGGCTATTGAATAAACAGTAGCACCGGCCTGGTTGAGCAGTGCGATAAAAGCATCGTCGACACTATGGGTGGTCAATGTTCTTCCACGAGAATTGGCCGCCTCGTGCGGCGGAGCGTCCGTAATCAGGACCAGCACCTTCTGTGCTGACTCCCGCAGTTGCATCCCGGCCGCGGTTTCCAGAGCCTTCAGAGCGTTTTCCGGATTATCACCGCCACCATTAGCACTGAGCCCCGATACCCACATCCTGAATTGCTCGGGCTGAGCGACAGGCTCGAAGACCTCCCTGATTTCATCACCGAATGTTACCAGCCCCAGCCTGACATCGATATTGCTAGCGGCCAGTTCATTGGCAAACCGCAGGCATATGCGCTTGACTCCTTCTATCTCGTTTGACATGCTGCCGGTAGTGTCAAAAACAAACACTACATCACACGCGGC
>CAYSPT010000022.1:77943-79046 GCA_964432985.1 uncultured bacterium | reverse complement strand
ACGGCGGCCGGCGGCGGCACCGACTACAACCTCACCTCCGGCCGGCTGACCTTCAACCCGGGGGAAACCTCGAAGAACATATCCATCACCGTGGCGGACGATTCGCTTGACGAGCCCGACGAGACGGTGGTGGTATCACTGAGTAATCCCGCCAACGCTTCACCGGGCACCACCACGGCGCACACCTACACCATCCAGGATAATGACGGCCAGCCCACGGTGGCGTTCTCCGCGGCCGGCTCCCAGGGAACAGAGTCGACATCACCCATTGCCCTGCCGGTTGCGCTTTCCGGCAGTTCGGGAGGATCAATAACCGTAGACTACGCGGTAACCGGAGGCAGCGCGTCGGGCAGCGGGACCGACTACACCCTGGCTTCGGGGACCCTGACTTTCACCCCGGGGCAGACCTCGAAGAACATCACCGCCACGGTGACCGATGACTCACTGGACGAGTCCAGCGAAACCATTGTGGTATCACTGAGCAACCCAGTAAACGCCTCCCTCGGACCCCCACCCACCAGTTCGCATACCTATACCATCCTTGACAATGATGCTCTCCCGGCGGTGGCCTTCGACGCGGCACTCTCTTCGGGCAGTGAGAGCACTTCACCGGGTTCTATCGCCGTGTCGCTGTCCTCCGAATCGGGCTTGAGTATAACGGTGGACTACGCCGTCAGCGGCGGGACTGCTACTGGTTCCGGGACCGATTATACCCTGGCCTCGGGCCAACTTACCTTCGCTGCCGGCGACACCACGGAGGATATATCTATATTGGTTGCCGACGACAGCCTGGATGAAGAAGACGAGACGATCCAGGTCACCCTGAGCAGTCCGGCAAACGCCACCCTGGGGGGTACCACAGTCCACACCTACACCATCCAGGACAATGACGATGCGCCCACGGTGGAATTCGCTACCGCCGGTTCATCCGGGGCCGAGGGCACCTCGCCGGTTACGGTGACTGTCAATCTCTCTGCCGCCGCCGGGCAGACGTCCACGGTGGATTACACCGTTACCGGGGGAAGCGCTTTGGCAGGAGGGACCGATTACGCTCTGGCGGCGGGAACCCTGACCTTCGCCGCCGGGGACACCGCCGAGGACAT
>CAYSPT010000022.1:73594-77843 GCA_964432985.1 uncultured bacterium | reverse complement strand
CACTGACCGTGGATTACGCGGTCACGGGGGGAAGCGCTTCTGGTTCCGGAACCGACTACACCTTATCCTCCGGCACCCTGACCTTCACTGTCGGGGACACCTCCAAAACAATTTCCGCCGCGGTGACGGACGACAGCCTGGACGAAGGAGACGAGACGGTGCAGGTCACCCTGAGCAACCCGTCGGGGGCGTCCCTGGGTACGAACACGATGCTCACTTACACCATACAGGACAACGACACGCCGCCGGTCATAACGTTTTCCACCGAGACCTCAAGCGGCGGCGAAGACACAACCCCGGCCCAGATACCGGTGTCCCTCTCGGCGGCTTCCGGGCTCACCGTAACGGTGAACTACGCCGTCACCGGCGGCTCGGCCACCGGCTCCGGGACCGACTACACCCTGGCCTCGGGAACCCTGACCTTCGCTGCCGGCGATACCACGGAGAACATAGCGATTACGGTCGCCGACGACGGTTTGGACGAAGGGGACGAGACGATCCAGGTCACCCTGAGCGGCCCCTCCAACGGCAGCCTGGGCGCTTCCACGGTTCACACCTACACCATTTTGGACAACGACGATCAAACCACGGTAGCCTTCAACGCCGCCGCTTCCACCGACCTGGAGGTGGTGACCACGGTGAACCTGCTGGTGACCCTGTCGGCGGTCTCCGGTAAGACCGTCACCGTGGATTACGACGCCACCGGCGGCACCGCCACCGGGTCCGGGGACGACTACACCCTGACAGCGGGCAGCCTGACGTTCTCCCCCGGTGAAACCTCGAAAACCTTCGCGGTTACCGTGGTGGACGACGCCGTCAGCGAAGACGATGAAACCATCCAGGTCACCCTGAGCAACGCTGGCAACGCCAGCCTGGGAACGCCGGTTACGCACACCTACACCATCATCGATTCCAGCTCCGTTCCCACGGTGTCTTTCAACACGCCGTCCTCAAGCGGTGGCGAGGCATCATCACCGGCCAGCCTGCCGGTTTCCATCTCCTCCACCCATGATCAGACGGTGACCGTGAATTACGCCGTCACCGGCGGCAGCGCCGCGGGAAGCGGAGAAGATTACACCCTGGCCGGCGGCACCCTGACCTTCGATGTGGGAGAAACCACCGAATCCATCTCGGTGACCGTGGACAACGACAACCGCGACGAAAACGACGAGACCATCCAGGTCACCCTGAGCGGCGCCGTCAACTCCATACTGGGCGCAAACACGGTACACACCTTCACCATCCAGGACGACGACGATCCGCCGGCAGCGGCTTTCGACAGCGCCGGTTCATCGGGAGCGGAGACCACCGCTTCAGTCAACTTTGGCGTTTCATTGAACGCCGCTTCCAACCTGACGGTCACCGTGGACTACTCCGTCACCGCCGGGACCGCCCTGGGGAGCGGTCTTGATTACACCCTGAGCGCGGGGACCCTGACTTTCACACCGGGCGACACGGCGGAGACCATCACCATGAGCGTGGTCAACGACGAGTTTGACGAGGAAGACGAAACGGTGGAAATCACCCTGAGCAACCCGTCCCCATCAGCCACCCTGGGCGGTACGACGGCGCACACCTACACCATCCAGGACAATGATGATCCTCCCGACGTGAGCTTTGCCCTGGACGCTTCCAGCGGCGACGAGTCGGTCACCCCGGCGGTACTGGCCGTGGAGCTTTCCGCCGCTTCCGGGCGCACCCTGACCGTGGATTACACCGCTACCAGCGGCTCCGCCACCGGCGATGGAGACGACTACACCCTGACGGGAGGAGGCACCCTGACCTTCAACCCGGGAGTGACCAGGAAGAACATCTCCCTGAGCATCATCGACGACCCCGTGGACGAGCCGTCGGAAACCGTGGTAATCACCCTGAGCGATCCCGTGGGAGCCAGCCTGGGGACCACCACGGCTCACACTTATACCGTGAACGACAATGACGACCCGTCGGAAGTGGCCTTCGACACTACCACCTCCGGTGGGACCGAGGCAACCGACCCTGCCCTGCTGCCGGTGTCCCTGGCCCTGGCCTCGGGCAAGACGGTCACCGTGAATTATGCCGTCACCGGCGGGAGCGCCACCGGATCGGGTACCGACTACACCCTGGCCTCGGGCACCCTGACCTTCGCGCCCGGGGACACGACGAAGAACATAGCCGTGGCGGTCACCGGCGACACCATGGACGAGCCCGACGAGACGGTACAGGTCACCCTGAGTAATCCGTCAAACATCAGCCTGGGAACCGTGACCACCCACACCTATACCTTCGAGGACGATGACGATCCGCCCTCCGTCTCTTTCGCTTCCGGATCATCAAACGGCGCGGAATCCTCGTCCCCCGGCCTGCTGGCAGTGCAGCTTACGGCGGAGTCGGGCAAAACCGTGACTGTGGATTACGCCGTCAGCGGAGGGACCGCGTCGGGGGGCGGCACGGACTATACCCTGCTAAGCGGCACCCTGACCTTCGCGCCCGGGGACATCTCAAAGAACATTTCCGTGACCGTGGCGGACGACGCCCTGGACGAAGACGACGAGACGGTACAGGTCACCCTGAGCAACCCGTCCAACGCGGGCGCCGGCGGCACCACTGACCACACCTATACCATTACCGACAACGATGACCTGCCAGAGGCGGCCTTCGACGCCGCTACCTCCGGCGGTACCGAGTCCCTGCAGGAGGTGGAACTGGCGGTGACTGTGTCACCTGTTTCCGGTCGGCAGGTAACCGTGAATTACGCGGTTACCGGAGGAACTGCCACGGGCTCCGGCACCGATTTCACCCTGACTTCCGGCACTCTGACCTTTGCTGAGGGAGAGACTGCCAAGATCATCGGTGTGACCGTGGAAGACGACGCCCTGGACGAGGTCGACGAGACGATACAGGTTACCCTGAGCGCTCCCGTGAACTCCACAGTGGGCGGAACCGACGTGCACACTTACACCATCGAAGACAATGATGATCCACCGGCGGTCGCCTTCGACGACGCCACGTCCACCGGGGCAGAATCGGTCTCCCCGGTGCAGCTGGCAGTATCGCTGGACGCACCGTCGGGCAAGACGGTGACCGTGGATTACGCCGTTACGGGCGGGTCAGCCACCGGTTCCGGCACCGACTACACCCTGGCCAGCGGCACCCTGACCTACACACCGGGAGATACGGCGGAAACCATCTCGATAACCGTGAACGACGATGCCCTGGACGAGCCGGAGGAGACGGTGCAGGTCACCCTGAGCGACCCGTCCAATGTCACCCTGGGAGGTGTCACCACTCACACCCGCACAATCGAGGATAACGACGCGGCACCGGAGGTGTCCTTCGACACGGGAATCTCCAATGGAGACGAAGACAGCACCCCGGCGCAGCTGGCAGTATCGCTGGACGCGCCGTCGGGTAAGACGGTGACCGTGGACTACGCCGTTACGGGCGGGTCGGCCACGGGCGCGGGCACCGATTACACCCTGGCCAGCGGCACCCTGACCTTCACACCGGGTGACACGGCTGAAACCATCTCCGTGACCGTAACAGACGACACCCTGGACGAGAACGACGAAACGGTGCAGGTCACCCTGAGCAACCCGATCTACGCCACCCTGGGAACCACGGTTCACACCTACACCATCAACGATAACGACGACCTGCCTGAGGTCGTGTTCGCCGCGGCGGGCGCAAACGGTGATGAGTCGGCCTCGCCGGTGGTGATTCAGGTAAATCTCGCGCCGGTATCGGGCCGGACCGCGACGGTTGATTATGCCGTCACCGGCGGCTCCGCCACCGGTTCGGGGACCGACTTCACCCTGGCCTCAGGCACCCTGACCTTCACCGAAGGAGAGACGGCCGGGTCCATCTCCCTGGGGGTGATAGACGATGCCCTGGACGAGCCGGCCGAGACGGTACAGATCACCCTGAGCGGACCGGTAAACGCTACCATCGGAACGACTTCCGTCCACACCTACACCATCAACGACAACGATAATCCCCCCGCCGTGTCCTTCGACGCAGCCGTGTCCAACGGGGCCGAATCAGCCTCCCCCGTGCAGCTGGCAGTGTCCCTGGATGCCCCTTCGGGCAAGACGGTGACGGTGGACTATGCCGTAACTGGCGGAACGGCCACCGGTTCCGGGACCGATTACACCCTGGCTTCGGGGACCCTGACCTATACGCCGGGCGATACCGCCGAGACCATCTCCGTGACCGTGGCCGACGACGACCTGGACGAACCGGCGGAAACCCTGCTGGTCACCCTGAGCGG
>CAYSPT010000022.1:61736-73494 GCA_964432985.1 uncultured bacterium | reverse complement strand
ATCCGGTCTACGCCACCCTGGGAACCACGGCGCACACCTACACCATTCAGGACAACGACGATCTTCCCGAGGTGGTCTTCGACGCCGCTTCGTCAAGCGGCACCGAGTCGGCTTCGCCGGCGGTCATGGACGTGGTCCTGTCCCCGGTGTCCGGTCGGACGGTGACGGTGAATTATGCCGCAAGCGGAGGCTCTGCCACCGGGTCAGGCACGGACTACACGCTAGTTTCGGGCACCCTCACTTTTTCCGAGGGAGAAACGGCCAAGACCGTGGCGGCAACGGTGAATGACGATGCCCTGGATGAACCGTCGGAAACGGTTCAGATCACCTTGAGCGCCCCGGCCAACGCCACCGTGGGGACCACCGGCACCCACACGTACACTATTGATGACAATGACAATCCGCCGGCGGTGGCCTTTGACGCTGCCACGTCAAACGGGGCCGAGTCCGCCACGCCGGTGCTGCTGGCGGTTTCCCTCGACGCGCCGTCGGGCAAGACGGTGACCGTGGATTACGCCGTGTCCGGCGGTTCGGCCACCGGAAGCGGTACCGACTACACCCTGGCCTCGGGCACCCTGACGTACAACCCTGGCGAAACGGCACAGAACATCTCCGTTGCCATAACGGACGATGCCCTGGACGAGCCCGCCGAGACGGTGCTGGTCACCCTGAGCGGTCCCGGCAACGGTACCCTGGGAGGTAGTACCACTCACACGTACACCATCAATGACGACGACGATCCGCCCAGCGTGGCTTTCACCGCCGCCGCCGACAGCGGGACCGAGTCCACCACCACCGTTGACATCGAAGTCTCGCTGGACGCCTCGTCCGGCAAGACGGTGACCGTGGATTACGCCATGACCGGCGGAAGCGCCGTGCAGGGAGGCGTGGACTACACCCTGGCTTCGGGCACGTTGACCTTCACTCCCGGCGATACCGCCGAGAACATCACGCTCACGGTGGTGAACGAAACCATGGACGAGCCCAACGAGACCGTACAATTGACCGTCAGCAATCCGGTCAACGCCACCCTGGGCGCCACCACCGACCACACGTACACCATTCAGGACGACGATGACCCGCCGGACATCGCGTTCAGCGCCCCTTCGACGTCGGGAGACGAGTCATCGTCACCGGTCCTCCTGACAGTGGAGCTGTCCGCCGAATCGGGTAAGACCATAACGGTTAATTACGCAGTCACCGGAGGTTCGGCTACCGGATCGGGTACCGATTACACCCTGGCCTCGGGGACCCTGACCTATGACCCGGGAGAAACCACTAAAGACATCAGCGTCACCGTTTCCGACGATGCCCTGGACGAAATCGACGAGACGGTTACCGTCACTCTGAGCGCGCCGGCGAACGTCACCTTAGGCGGCATCACCGCCCACACCTACACCATAGAAGACAACGATGAACCGCCCTCTGTGGCCTTAGACGCCGCTTCGTCAAACGGGGACGAGTCGGCCACACCGGCGCTGCTGGCGGTGTCCCTCGACGCGCCGTCCGGCAAGACGGTGACCGTGGACTACGCCGTGTCCGGTGGTTCGGCCACCGGGAGCGGGACGGATTACACCCTGGCTTCGGGCACCCTGACCTACGCGCCCGGCGACACGGCCAGGAACATCTCCATCACCGTCACCGACGACGCCCTGGACGAACCCGCGGAGACGGTGCTGGTCACCATAAGCGGTCCCGGCAGCGGCACCCTGGGCGCCGTCACCACCCACACCTACACCATCGATGACAATGACGATCCGCCTTCGGCTGCCTTCGCCGCCGCTTCGTCCGAGGGCGCAGAGGCTGCCAGTCCGGCGCTGCTGGCAGTGGATCTGGACGCCGAATCCGGCAAGACCGTCACCGTGGATTACGCCGTGACCGGCGGGACGGCCACCGCCGGGGGAGCCGACTACACCCTGGCTTCCGGCACCCTGACCTACGCGCCCGGCGACACCACGAAAAATATCTCCCTGACCGTCACGGGGGACACTACCGACGAGCCGGACGAGACGGTTGAGGTCACCCTCAGCAACCCGGTCAACCTCACCCTCGGCGGCCCTGTGGAGCACACCTACACCATCCAGGATGACGACGACCCGCCCGAAGCGGCCTTCGACGCTGCGGCTTCCAGCGGGGACGAAGCGGCCACACCGGTACAGCTGGGAGTATCCCTGTCCGCCGAGTCCGGGAAAACCGTGACCGTTAATTACGCAGCCGCTGACATCACGGCCACCGGCAGCGGTACCGATTACACTCTTGCCGGCGGCACCCTGACCTTCGCTCCCGGGGAAACTGCGAAAACCATCTCCGTAACAGTGAACGACGACGTGCTCGACGAGCCCGACGAGACGATGGTGGTGTCCCTGAGCAGTCCCTCAAACGTCACCCTGGGCGCCACCACCCACACCTATACCATTCAGGACAATGATGAACCGGAAGCAGTGGCCTTTGCCGCGGCGGTTTCGGAGGACGCCGAATCCGTCACCTCTGTGGACATCCCGGTTACGCTCACCGCCGAATCAGGCAAGACCATTTACGTTGACTACGCCGTGAGCGAGGTCACCGCCACCGGCGGCGGCACCGATTACACCCTTGATAACGGTACCCTGACCTACGCTCCCGGTGACACCGCCAAAAACATCTCGCTCACCGTGACCGACGATGCTCTGGACGAACCAGACGAAGCCTTGCAGATCACGCTTTCAGGTCCGACCAACGCCACCCTGGGAGGCGTCACCACCCACACCCGCACCATCCAGGACAACGACGATCCGGTTCAGGTCGCCTTCTTCGCCTCCAGTTCCAGCGGCGCCGAATCGGCCACGCCGGTGCTGCTGGCGGTATCCCTAAACGCGGTGTCCGGAAAGACGGTGACCGTGGATTACGCCGTCACCGGCGGCACGGCGGTGGAGGGAGGAGTGGATTACACCCTGTCTTCCGGCACCCTGACCTTCGCTCCCGGCGACGATGCCGAAAACATCTTCGTGACCGTGATCGATGACACAACCGACGAGCCCGACGAGACACTGACGGTAACCATCAGCAACCCGTCCAACGCCAACGTCGGTACCCCGGCGCAGCACACCTACACCATAGAGGATAACGACAATCCGCCGTCGGTTACCTTCGCTTCCGCCGCCACCGGCGGCGACGAGGCCGCCGGCCTGGTTCAGCTGGCAGTCCAGCTCTCCGCCGAATCGGGCAAGACTACAACGGTGGACTATGTGGTCTCCGGCGGCACAGCCGCCGGTGGCGGTACCGACTATACCCTGGACGCAGGCACATTGACCTGGGGAGTGGGGGAAACCGCAAAAGTAATCTCCATCAACATAAATGACGATGCCCTGGACGAACCTGACGAGACGGTTCAGGTCACCATCAGCGATCCCGTGGATCTCTCCCTGGGCGCCACGGTTGAGCACACCTACACCATCCAGGACAACGATGAGGCGCCCGCCGTGGCCTTCGATGCCACCTCATCAAGCGGCGCAGAGTCAGCCACGCCGGTCCTGGCGGTGGTGTCTCTGGACGCGCCGTCGGGCAAAACGATCACCGTGGATTATGCCGTGACCGGCGGCTCAGCCACCGGTAACGGGACCGACTACACCCTGGCCGCGGACACCCTGACCTTCGATCCCGGCGAGACCACTCACGACATTTCCATGGCCGTGGCCGACGACTCACTGGACGAACCCGACGAGACGGTGACCGTCACCCTGAGCGGCCCGGTGGACGCCACCCTGGGCGCTACTACGGCCCACACCTACACAATAGAAGATAACGATGATCCGCCCGTGGTGGTCTTCCGCGCCGCCGCGGACAGCGGTGACGAATCGTCGTCACCGGTAGAACCGGCGGTGGACCTGTCCGCCGTATCCGGTAAAACAGCCACGGTGGACTACGCCGTGACCGGGGGCACCGCCGCCGGCGGCGGAGAGGACTACACCCTGGCTTCGGGCACCCTGACCTTCACCGCGGGAGACGACACCGAGAGCATCTCCATACCGGTGGTGGACGACGCCCTGGACGAGCACGACGAGACGGTGCAGGTCACCATCAGCAACCCGGTCAATATCATCCTGGGCGCAACGGTGGAGCACACCTACACCATCCAGGACAACGACGAGGTACCCGAAACGTTCTTCCAGGCCGTCGCTTCCGCCAGCGACGAGTCGGTGGATCCGGTGCTGTTCACCGTGGTGCTATCGCCGGTTTCCGGTCGCGACCTGACGGTGGATTATGCCGTCACCGGCGGCACCGCCGCCGGCAGCGGAACTGACTACACCCTGCCTTCGGGCCGGCTTACCTTCTCCGCCGGGGAGACGGCGCGGACGATCTCCCTGTCGGTTGAGGACGACGTGCTTGATGAAAACGGGGAAACGGTTGAGGTAACTCTGTCATCCCCGGCATACGCTACCCTGGGCGCCACGGTGGAGCACACGTTCACCATCCAGGACAACGATCCGGAACCGGCCGTGGCCTTCAACGAAGCCTTCTCCAGTGGAGAAGAATCAGCCACGCCGGTTATGCTGCCGGTGTCGCTCTCGGCGGTCTCGGGCCGCGACCTGACCGTGGACTATACCGTCACCGGCGGCACGGCTGCCGGTAACGGGGATGATTTCACCCTGGCGACGGGAACCCTGACCTTCACTGCCGGCACCACTTCACTGGACATCTCTGTTGCGGTAACGGACGACATCATCGACGAGGTGGACGAGACGATCACAGTCACCCTGAGCAGCCCGGTGGACGTCGTCCTGGGAGCGGTCACCACCCATACCTACACCATAGAGGACAATGACGACCCGCCCACCGTGGCTTTCGACGAAGCAGCGGCCAGCGGGGATGAGTCCGCCACGCCGGTGGCCATGGCGGTCTCGCTGTCACTGGAGTCCAGCAAGACCATTACCGTGGATTACATCATGACCGGCGGGACGGCCATCGAAGGTGGAACAGACTATACCCTGGCTTCCGGGACCCTGACCTATGCCCCCGGTGAAACTACCCACAACATAACGGTTGCCGTAACCAACGACGTCATCGACGAGAACGATGAGACCCTCATGATAACGCTCACCGATCCGCTGAACGCCACCCTCGGAGGTACGGTCACCCACACGTACACCATTGAGGATAATGATGACCCGCCCGCCGTGGCCTTTGACGAGGCGGCTACCAGCGGAGCCGAATCAGTGTCTCCGGTTAACCTGCCGGTGTCACTGGGGGTGGAATCCGGACTGACTGCCACGGTACAGTACGACGTCACCGGCGGCACCGCTTCCGGGTCCGGCGCCGATTACACCCTGGCCTCGGGGACATTGACCTTCACCGCCGGCGAGACCACCAAAAACATCTCTCTGGCGATAACCGACGATCCCACCGACGAGACCGACCAGACCGTGCTTGTCACAATCAGTAACGCTTCCGGGTGCACGCTGGGCACCACGGTGGAGCACACTTACACCATAGAGGATAACGATCTTCCACCGACGGTGGCCTTTGAGGCCGCCGCTTCTTCCAACGACGAATCGGTGAATCCCGCTTTGCTGCCGGTGTCCCTGGCCCTGGTCTCGGAACTCACGGTCGAAGTGGATTACGCCGTGACCGGAGGCACCGCCACCGGTAACGGGGCCGATTACACCCTGGCCGCGGGAATCCTGACTTTCGAACCGGGGGAGACAACCCATAATATTCAGGTAGCCGTGGTGGACGATCCCGTAGACGAGGTGGACGAGACGGTCATAGTCACCCTGAGCGACCCCGTCCTGGGAACCCTGGGCGCCACCACCATCCACACCTGCACCATCGAAGACAACGATGATCCGCCGCTGGTAGCCTTCGACGCCGCGGCGGACAGCGGCACCGAGTCGGATTCGCCGGTAGACATCGCGGTGTCCCTGTCGCTGGAGTCCAGCAAGACAGCCACCGTGGATTACACGGTGACCGGCGGTACGGCTTCAGGGGGCGGGACCGATTACCTGCTGGCCAGCGGGACCCTGACCTTCGATCCCGGGGAGACCACCCACGATATCTCACTCACGGTGAGCGACGATCCTATAGACGAGCTGGACGAGACGGTACAGGTTACCCTCAGTGGCGCGGTGAACTCCACCCTCGGAGGTACAGTCACCCATACTTACACTATTGAAGACAACGACGACCCGCCCACGGTGGCCTTCGACGCCGGGACCGCCGGTGGAACCGAATCGGTTTCCCCGGTGTCCCCGCAGGTGTCCCTCTCAGAGGAATCCGGACTGACGATAACCCTCCAGTACTCGGTCACCGGCGGTACGGCGACGGGCGGCGGCCAGGACTACGGGCTTACGGCGGGCACCCTGACCTTCGCTCCCGGCGAGACGATAAAGGGAATAGATTTCACCGTCACCGACGATCCCACCGACGAAAATAACGAGACGGTCACCATTACCCTGGCCAACCCGGTCAATGCCACCCCCGGCGCGACGCTGGAGCACACCTACACCATACAGGACAACGACGATCCGCCCTTCGTGGCTTTCGACACCGCCACCTCCCAGGTATCGGAGAACGCAGGTACGGCGCCGGCGGCGGTCTCCCTCTCGCTGGCTTCCGCGCTGACCGTGACCGTGGACTACGCTGTCAGCGGCGGCACCGCCACAGGCAGCGGCGAGGATTACACCCTGGCTGCGGGTACCCTGACATTCGAGGCCGGGGAGACATCACACGAGATACCGGTAACGCTGACGAACGATCCCGTGGACGAAGTGGATGAGACTGTCCGTCTCACCCTGACAAACCCGTCACAGGGCATCCTGGGGGCCGGCACCGTACACACCGTCACCATCCAGGACGACGACGACCCGCCGCTGGTGGCGTTCTCAACGGAGACGGCCAGCGGTTCCGAGGACGCCAGCCCGGTGGAAGTGACGGTGCAGCTTTCGCTGGAATCGAGCAAGAACATTACGGTGGATTACACCATGACCGGCGGCACCGCCATCCAGGGAGGTACCGACTACACCCTGCAAAGCGGGACCCTGACCTTCGCTCCCGGCGACACCGAAGAAGAAATCTCCGTAACGGTGGCGGACGACGCCATAGACGAAACTGACGAGACGTTCCAGCTGGCCCTCAGCGGCGCGGTCAACGCCACTATAGGAACCACCGTTGAGTACACGTACACCATCCAGGACAATGACGACCCGCCCACGGTGGCCTTCACCACGGGAAGCTCCAGCGGCACCGAATCCGTCTCACCGGCGGAACTGAATGTCGGACTGTCGCTGGAATCGGGCCGCACGGTAACCGTGGATTACCAGGTCTCCGGCGGTACGGCCGCGGGAGACGGGATCGATTACGTTCTTTCCGGGGGCACCCTGACCTTTGCGCCCGGCGAGACGGCAAAGATCATCGGCGCGACCGTGGAGGACGACGCATTGGACGAAAACAACGAAACGGTCATCGTCACCCTGGATAATGCCGTCAATGCCGGCACCGGCACCACGGTGCACACCTACACCATTGAAGACAACGACATCCCGCCGGTGATCGTGTTTGCCGAGTCGGCATCAAGCGGAGACGAGTCGGCGGAATCGGTACCGCTCACGGTGCAGCTTTCGGCGGTGTCCGGCCTGACCGCCTCGGTAGACTACGCGGTCAGCGGCGGCACGGCCGGCGGAGGGACGGATTACGAGCTTGCGGCGGGTACCCTGTCCATCGGTCCCGGCGCCACCGTGGAGACCATCGAGATCACGGTGACAGACGATCTCATGGATGAACCGGACGAAACCGTGACGGTAGCCTTCAGCAACCCGCAGAACGCCGTCATGGGACCGACGACCGCCCACACGTACACCATCCAGGACAATGACCTGCCGGCGGCGCTTTCGTTCGCCGAGGCAGCCTCCACCGGCGCCGAGGCAGACGGCGTGGTGGCCGTCCCGGTGATTATTTCAAGCGTCTCCGGAAAGGCCGCCGTCATCGACTTCGAGATAACCGGGGGCACCGCCGGGGGTGGCGGAGAAGACTTCACCCTGGATTCGGGCACCCTGACACTGGCTGCAGGCCAGACGGTGGAGACCATCGACGTGGCCGTTACGGACGATGCCCTGGACGAGGACCCGGAAACGCTGGTCATCGAGCTGAGCAACCCGGTCAATGCCGGACAGGGAACCGTCCTGGTGCACACCCTTACCCTTGAAGACAACGACGACCCGCCCCACATCGCCTTCAGCGCCGCGTCGTTCGCCGACGCCGAATCCCGGACTCCGGCCTCCCTGGACGTGGAGCTCGACGCGCCCTCGGGACGGGAGCTGTCGGTGGACTACTCGGTCACCGGAGGGACCGCCGGTGGAGACGGGATCGATTATCTGCTTCAGAACGGCACCCTGACCTTCTACACCGGTGAGACGGTAAAATCAATCTTCGTCGATATCGTCGACGATCCACTTGACGAATTCGACGAAACACTACAGGTCACCCTGGATTCGCCACAGAACGCCACCCTGGGAGCCACGGTGGAGCACACCTTCACCATCCAGGACGAGGACACCCCGCCACGGCTATCCTTCGAGGGAGAGGCCTCCATCAGCCTTGAATCGGTGTCACCGGCCCCGGTACCGGTTTCACTGTCGGCCATGTCCGGCCGGGATATCACCATTGATTACTCCGTGACCGGTGGCAGCGCTTCGGGAGACGGTGTGGATTACGAGCTCGCAGCGGGCACCCTGACCTTTGCCGCCGGTATTACCACCGAAACCATCGGTATCACCGTGGAGGCGGACGCCCTGGACGAGCCGGACGAGACCATCCAGCTGACCCTGGCCAATCCGGAATACTGCAGTATGGGCGCCTACGAGGAGCACACCCTGACCATTCAGGACGACGACGATCCGGTCACCCTGTCGTTCACGGCTGCTGATTCAAGCGCCGACGAGTCCTCGGAGCCCGTCACCGTCACCCTGCAGCTTTCGGCGGTTTCCGGCTGGACGGTGACGGCGCCCTACACGGTGACCGGGACCGCCAGGCCGGGAGGGATCGATTTCGATCTGGTGGACGGCACCATCACCCTGCCGGCGGGAATAACCACCGAGACCATCGGCATCACCGTGGAGGAAGACGTGCTGGACGAGCACGATGAAACGGTCATTATTACCCTGGGAGACCTGCAGCACGCTGTTGCAGACATTGCCGTACACACCTTCAGCATCCTGGATAACGACGAGCAGCCCTCGGTGTCGTTCCAGGCACCCGCTGCCGACGGTGACGAGGCGGTGGACTCGGTGACCATCCCGGTGGAGCTTTCAGCCGTTTCGGGCAAGACCGTCACCGTGGACTACGCTGTCTCCAGCACCGCCACCGGATCTGGGACCGATTACGTTCTCCCGTCGGGGACGCTGACCTTCGTGCCGGGGCAGACATTGAAGAACATCGAGCTCAGGGTGTCTGAGGACGCCCTGGACGAAGTGGACGAAACGGTAACGCTCACCCTGGAGAATCCGGAGAATGCCTCCTCAGGTGCGCACCCGGCCTACACCTATACCATCAGGGACAATGACCTGGCGCCGTCGGTGGCCTTCGCCGAGCTCATCTCCACCAGCGAGGAAACCGGCGGGACGGCCACCCTCACCGTGCAGCTGTCCGCACCGTCGGCGCTAACCTCCACCGTGGGCTACTCCGTTACCGGCGGGACGGCTACGGGAGCCGGCACCGACTACCTGCTGACGCCGGGCACGTTGACGTTCAACCCGGGAGAAACATCCAGGGAGATCGGCGTCACCCTGACCAACGACGAACTGGATGAAATCAGCGAGACCGTCCTGGTCACCCTGGACAGTCCCGTCAACGCCACCTTCGATCCCAACGTCACCCACACTCTGACCATCAGTGACGACGACGAACCGCCGGCGGTCTCATTCGACACCGGCACCTCCCAAAGCGGTGAAAATGCCGGCACGGCCGCCCTGGCGGTCGTTCTTTCGGCTCCCTCGGGGCTGCCGGTTACCGTGGACTATACCGTGGGAGGCAGCGCCGTAGGCGGTGGAGTTGATTTCACCCTGCCCAACGGCTCCATCGTCATCGACGCGGGTGAAACCACGCAGTCAATCGTCGTCACCCTGACCGACGACAACCTGGACGAGGACGACGAGACCGTCCTGGTCACCCTGGCCAACTTCCACAATGCCACCCTGGGCGCCGTCAGCACCCGGACACACACCATCACCGACAACGATGCATTGCCGGCGGTGGCGTTCGTCTACGCCGCCCGCAGCGACGAAGAGTCGGCCTCACCCGTTTCGCCGGCGGTGGAGCTCTCCACGGTGTCGGGCCGCACGGTGACGGTGGAGTACTCGTATTCCGGTACCGCTTCCGGAGGGGACATCGACCACTCCCTCACCCCCGGGCAGCTCACCTTCAGCCCGGGGCAAACCTCGCGGAACATCCCCTTCGACGTGATGAGCGACGGGCTGGATGAAGAGGACGAGACGGTGATCATTACCCTGGCCGACCCTGTCAACGCCGCCCTGGGTACCACCACCGAGTTAACATATACCATCATAGACGTCGACGATCCGCCGTTGATGTCGTTTGCCAGGGCGGAATCCACCGTTGACGAATCGGTGGGCATGGTGTCCCTGGCCGTGTCCCTTTCCACCGCCTCAGGCTTGACCATAACAGCCGATTACATCATGACGGGGACCGCCGCCGGAGAGGGGATAGATCACGACCTGGTCAACGGAATCATCAGCTTCGAACCCGGCGACCTCACCACACACATCACCACCACGGTGGTTGACGACACGCTTTATGAAGAGGACGAGACCATCCGCCTGGCATTGACCAACCCCGGCAACGTCATCATCCCCGGAGAAGTCGTCATCGGCTCCACCGACCGGCACGTAGTTACCATCCGTGACAATGACCCGCCGCCTGCGTTATCCTTCGCCCGGGCCGCCTCATCCCTCCAGGAGGACGGGGGAAACGTTGCCTTGCAGGCGGTCCTCTCCACTGCTTCAGGGCTGGATGTCACCGCGGATTACACCGTGGGAGGCACCGCCACCGCCGGCGGGATCGACCACCATCTCTCCAACGGAACGATTGCGATAACGGCGGGAACCACGGTGGAGACCATTGTCATCGAGGCGGAGGACGACACCACGGATGAGGGAGATGAGACGGTGGTGGTCAGCCTTGTCAACCCGGATAATGCCGTCTACGGGACCACGGTGGAGCACACTTGCACCATCGCCGACAACGATGACCCGCCGGAGGTGTTTTTCTCCACCGGTACGGCCGGCGGCCCGGAGTCGATAACACCGGCCACCCTGACCATAGAGCTTTCGGCGCCATCGGGCCGCACCGCCTCCGTGGACTACACCGTGGGCGGAACGGCCACCCCGGGAGCAGCCGACTATTACCTCGAAGGCGGAACCGCCGTGTTCGACCCAGGGCAGACCATGGTAACCATACCCATCGAAGTGACCGACGACGGGCTGGACGAAGAAGACGAGACCGTCGTGCTGACGCTGACCGCTCCCGAGTTCGCGGTTATCGGGATTACGGATGAATTCACTTACACTATCACGGACAACGATGAGAAACCGGCCATCGCCTTTGAAACGCGGCTTTCCAACGGAGACGAAGCCAGCACGCCGGCGCCGCTCAACCTGACATTGTCACCGATCTCCGGCCGGGACGTGACGGTCCAGTACACGGTGGCCGGCACCGCCACCGGCAACGGTATCGATCACACCCTGGCCGCGGGGACCATGACCATCCAGGC
>CAYSPT010000022.1:34143-61636 GCA_964432985.1 uncultured bacterium | reverse complement strand
GCCGGGTCCACTCTGGAAATCCTGCAGGTCCCCGTTACCGGCGACGAGTACCAGGAACACGACGATACCATCGTCGTCACCCTGGAAAACCCGGTGAACACACTGCTGGGAGCCAGCGTGGAGCACACCTACACCATCATCGACGACGACGCTACTCCCAGCGTGGCGTTCGTCGCCGCCGCGGAAGCGGGCGGCGAATCAACCACCGTGGTCGAAGCGGCGGTGGCCATGTCCAATCCTTCGGGGCTGAACGTGTCCATCGACTACGCGGTCACCGGCGGGACGGCTGCGGGAGAAGGAGACGACTACACCCTGGCGGCCGGGACGCTATCCTTCCCCATCGGTTCCACCGCCTCCTCCATCACCATGGCGGTAACCGATGACCTGCTGGACGAGATCGACGAAACCCTGATCGTAACCCTTTCCAACCCGGTCAACTGTATCACCGGGGAAATCATCGAATACACCTACACCATCGAAGACGACGATGCCACACCCACCCTGGGATTCGTGGACCTATCACGCCTGCAGGCCGGCCACGACGCCTGGGTGGGGTACCAGCCGGTGGCGGGGAACAACGAGGGCAGCGGCACCGATGAATGGCTGCACGCTTCACTCAGTCTCGACGACGACCTGGACCGGCACACCTATCTCAAATTCGATCTCAGCGGGATCACCTCCGAGACCACCATCCTTTCGGCGGCACTGCGCGTCTACATGGACCTGTCCACCGCCTCGCCGGCGGTCAAACGGGTGGACGACGACAGCTGGGACGAGACCACTATAACCTGGGATACGGCACCGGCAGCGGCCGGCTACATCAGTCCGCCGGGAGACTGGACCAACCTGGCCGGGCAATGGGTGGAGTTCGCTCTAGATCACAGCTGGGATTATGCTGCCGACATAGTTGACGGCAGCCTGTCCCTGCTCCTCTCGCCCGAGGCCACCGAAGATTTCACCAGCCTGGCCTCAAAAGAGAACACCGATTCGGACCTGGCCCCGGTCCTGCAGCTGCGTATGCTGACGGACACCGCCCTGACCGTCGTTGAAGGCTCCGAAAGCGTTACCGGGATCTCCCTGGAGGTTACCCTGAGCGCCCCCTCGGGGCAGACGGTCACCGTTGACTACGCCGTGGTGGACGGTACTGCCACAGGAGGAGGAACGGATTATCTCTTGGAGCCGGGCACCCTGACCTTCACCCAGGGGACGACCATGGAAACCATTCTTCTGACGGTGGTGGACGATGCCGTGGACGAAGAAAACGAGACGGTGGTGATTTCCCTGACCGGCCACACCAACGCCGGCGCCTCACCCACCGCCACGTACCGCTACACCATCGAGGATGACGACCAGACCATCACCGCCACCGCCGGGGAGGGGGGAACCATTACCCCGCGCGGCGAGGTAGTGGTTACCGAGGGGACGGACATCGCGTTTACCATCGCGGCGGATCCCGGATACGTCCTGCTAGATGTTGAGGTTGACAGCGTCTCGCTGGGGGCTATCCCCAGCCACACCTTCTACGCTGTGGACGCACCCCACACCATCACCGCTTCGTTCATCGACACCGGTCCTCCGGAGCTGGTGACGGCTGAAATCCTGGACGAGGACGAAAACGGGTACTTCGACCGGGCCGTCTTTACCTTCGACGAAGAACTGAAACCGGGGGAAGAAGACATCAACGACTGGGTCCTTCTCGACGCCGACGGGACCACCGATCTGCTGGCCAACCTGGACGACAATAACGTTACCATTGACGGCAACCGGGTCATTATCACCCTGGACAATGAAACCGGAACGGACAACGATCCGTTCTACGGTTACCTGACCGACGGCCAGGGAGGAACCATCAAGGATGACGAAGACAAGGAAATCGACAATTTCGCCTCACCAAACAACAACAGCCCGGATGCCGAGGCCGGGGCGAGCCAGGAGGTTCCACCCACCCTGGTGACCCTGGACGGATCACTCAGCACCGATCCGGATGGTCATCATCTTACCTTTGCATGGGTGCAAACCGGCGGGGTGTCGGTGGAAATTACCGAAAGGGAAGACGGACAGGCCGTTTTTATCGGCCGCGCACCGGGGACCTACCAGTTCACCACCACCACACAGGATACCCTGGGAGCTACCGATCAGGACACGGTGACGGTGACCGTCCTGAACGTGGCTCCAACCGCCGCCGCCGGACGGCCGCGGTCGATCCACGGAGATTTCGATCCCGACCTGGACGTGCAGTTGAAAGCTTACGCTTCCTCTGACGCCAACAGCTATGACGGCGGTTCCGATATCGTCAGTTACGAGTGGAGTCAGCTGGCGGGGACATCATCCGTCACCCTGGTCCAGGACAACCTGTCATCACCCATGGCATCCTTTGACTCGTCGGTGCTGGACGCCGGGGTGTACCGTTTCGGCTTGACGGTGACGGACTCCGGTGCGCTCATCGACACGGCCACGGTGGTCATCATCATTAATATCCCCGGAGTAAACAGCGTCCCGGCAGCTAATGCCGGCCTGGACATGCAGCGCTTGACCGGGCAGACGGTCACCCTGGACGGACACGAGAGCCGTGATCCGGACGGGAGCCCGCTTTCCTACCGGTGGAGCCAGGTCTCCGGCCTGACGGTGGAGATCTCAGATGAGACTGCCGGCCAGCCCACCTTCGTACCTGATGAGGCAGGCACCTATGGTTTCGAGCTGGTGGTCAACGACGGTTCAACCGATTCTCTGGAGGACACGGTGGAAGTGTACGTCACAAACCAGAGTGTCCAATTCCCGGTGGCGGCGATTCCGCAGAACCTGGTGAGCCGGGTGGGTGAAGGCGTGGAACTGCAGGGCACCGTACTGGGGGTGGACGACCCGGCGGCGGTAACCTCACAATGGATTCAGCTGCGGGGCACCCGCACAACCTTCAGCGACGACACGTCCCCGGTCACCACCGTGTACCCGGTGGAAGAAGGGGTGTACCGGTTCCGCCTGGAAGTGTCCCTGGGCGGCATTACCGGCCGCAGCGCCGAGACCACCGTGACGGTGACCGGAGCCAGCACGCCGCCCTGGGCCGACGCGGGAGCGGACCAGGTGGAGGCCCGGACCGGTGTGGAGGTCACCCTGGACGGCACCGGAAGCGGCGATGCCGAAGGGGCCGTCAGCTACACCTGGAGCCAGATACTGGGGCCCACGGTGGTACTCTCCGACTCCGAAGCGGTGAGCCCTTCCTTCACCCCGGAGGTCACCCGGGTGTACGGATTCGAGCTGGTCACCTTCGACGGTGTTATGGAGAGCGTCCCCGATCAGGTATTCATCGTGGTCAACAGCGATGAAAACACCGTACCGGTGGCGCGTGTCCGCAAGGACACGATAGTCACCTCGGTGGGCAACCGGGTGGTGCTCAACGGTGTGGATAGCTATGACGGCGATAATGCCGACAGCATCGTCTACCAGTGGGTGCAGACCGGCGGCCCCCTGGTGGTGCTGGACGATCCGTACCACTTCGCACCTTCGTATGTCCCGGAATATACCGGCACCTACTCTTTCGAGCTGTACGTGGACGACAGCAACGACCGGAGCCTGCCCGTACCTGTATCCGTCACCGCCGGGGAGGCCGGTTCGGGAGGCGAAAATGTGCCCGGTTCGGCCCTGGCCGCCGGCCCCGGGTGTTTCATCGCCACCGCTGCTTACGGCACCCCCATGGCCGATGAAATCGAGTTGCTGCGCCACGTGCGCGACCGCTTCCTGCTGGCGGTGGAACCGGGACGGGAACTGGTTGAGTGCTACTATCGTTACTCTCCACAGGTAGCAGACATGATTGCTGATGACCATACCAGGCGGCGGTTCACCAGGACCGTGCTTTCCCCGGTGGTCCGGACGCTGTCCCTGGCAGAGTGGTTAGGCGGAGGTAACCGGTATGTCTCACAGCCTCCGGTAGGCAGGGAGTGAGTGTAGGCAGGAAGTGAGTGTAGGCAGGGAGTGAGTGTAGGCAGGGAGTGAATAACGACATGTTCCACGTGCTCTTCAGACGAAAACGCGCAGGGAGTAACGCTGTTTTTTTCAGTGGTGAGCCGCGTGGTTGGTTACTGCCGGCAATGGCGGTACTCATGGCATTTCAAGCAGCTGTAATGCCGGTATGCTCGGATGATACTGTGGAATGTCATCAGGAAAAATCCGGTAAAAATGAACCTGTCTCCAGGCCCAGAAAGTGGGCGGCCCCTCTTGAGAAACCCGGACTCGGCAATCTTTTCAAGGTGACCGACGGCCTGTACCGCGGCAGGCAGCCCTCGGCGCGGGGGATACGGGAACTGAAGAAGATGGGTATTAAGACTATTCTCAGCCTGCGCTCAAGCCACTCCGACCGGGCCATTATCGACGACGCCGGGTTAACCGGACAGTTCAGGTATATCCGGATACCAATGAAACCGGATGATCCCCAGGACGACGCGATCGTGACCTTCCTTAAAATTGTAACCCGGACCGGCAATCAGCCCGTGTTAGTCCACTGTGCCCACGGGGCCGACCGCACCGGCTGGATATGCGCAGCCTATCGGATGGTGGTGGAAGGATGGCCTAAAGAGGAAGCCATAGACGAGATGATTAACGGCGGATTCGGCTTTCACACCGTTTTTGTGGAACTGCCCGAACACCTGAAGAATATGGATGTCGGTCAAATAAGAGAGAGAGTCGGCTTGCCTGCAAAAGCGATAGAGGAGAAACAAACAGATTCGGCGGCCCCTGATTCAGCATCCCCGGGTTTAACTTCCCCACATTCAGCTTCCCCCGCCCGGACGCAGCTCAACCCCAAGAACGTACCCGTGGGTAATTTCGCCTTCTGTGCTGCTTCCCCATTCACCCTGCCGGTAATCGTTTATTACTTACGGTTACTGTTGAGTCGATAGTCAGTTACCCCTTATAATCTATCCATGAGCAGACGAGTCAGGCAAACCTCATCACGGTCACAAAAGGTGCGGCGGCTTTCCTCCGCTGGAGGGCGGCTTTCTTCAACCGGGAAGCGTTTATCAGGTTCCGGATGGCTGAAAGAGCTGGACCGCAAACCATCGTTACACCAAAGCCGCTTTAAACAGCAGTGGCTGCACCTGGCCATCGCTTTTCTCGTTCCGTTCTGTATATACGGATACACCGCCCCCCGGACAATCGCCCTGGAAGATGACGGGGCCTTCGTCATGGCCTCCCATTTCCTGGGTATAGCTCACCCCCCCGGGTACCCTTTACACACGCTGCTGGGTAAGTTGGCCACCTTCGTTCCCGTGGGCAGCGCCGCTCTCCGGGTGCATCTGTTGAGCTCCGTTTTCGGAGCGCTGACCTGCTGTCTTATCTGGTGGATCTGCTGGCTGCTGTTCGGACGGCATTCACTTGCCTATACGGGGAGTTGGACATATGCCTTTTCGCGGGTCTTCTGGTCCCAGGCCATCATCGCCGAGGTGTACACCCTGAACACATTCTGCTTTTTCCTTGTTTTCGCCCTGGCGCTGAGGTACCTGGCCGACGGCAGGAAAAAGTACCTTTTTTTAGCCGCCCTGGTTTTCGGTCTCGGCTTGAGCAACCACTGGCCGCTCATGGTGTTGTCGTTTCCCTGCTTCGTGTTTCTTCTCTATCCCCGCCGCCGGGAGATCGTGTCAGCCACACCCAGGGTGCTGCTTTTCCTGCTCCTGGGACTGCTTCCCTACCTCTATCTCATACTGCGGTCCCGGGGTAATCCGGTTATCAGTTTTTCTGGCCCCCTGACCACCTGCGGTGATTTTTTGTATCATGTTCTCAGAAAGTATTACAGCAGTCTGGAGACAAGTGAAAGCGTGACGATACTGGACAAGCTGCGATTTGTCCGGTTCATAACCATTCAAATGTTTCATCAGTTTGCCGTACCGGGGGCGCTACTGGCTGCCGCCGGTTTCTTCTTCCAGTGGAAACGCTGGGTGCCAGGCTTTATACTGGCCCTGTTGTCCGGATGGCTGGGCGGCACGTTCATCCTTATCTTCCTGCTGGATTTCGATTACGAGTTCTACAAGATCGCGGCCTTTCAGGTATACCCTCTCATTCCCTACGGGATCATGGTTTTCTGGATGTGCCTGGGATTGGACCGGCTGCTGCACAGGGTGAAGAAACGGCGTGCCATGGTGGAAACCGCTCTGGTGCCCCTCATCGTCCTGGCGGTACTGGTCTCCAATTTCACTGTCAATGACCGCTCGGACTATACGTGGGCCTCGGAGTACGCACGTCTCATGCTGGACTCCCTGGAGAAAGACGCAATCCTGTTCGTACACGGAGACCTGGACATGGGACCGGCCGGTTATTTCAACCTGGTGGAGAAATTCCGTCCGGATGTCGATCTGTACAACGACACCGGGCTGCTGTTCGGAAACCGCCTGTTCGATCCCATACACGACAGCCAGGAAGCAAAGGACCGAGCGGTTCGGAATTTCATCACGGGCACAATACGTCCGGTGTACTACACCACCAGTCTGCCTTTAGAATCATCAGTCCATGATTTTGGGCTGTTCAAGAAACTGCGGCGGGATGCATCGGCCGGGGTCAACAGGTTTTCAGTTGACGACCGGACCATGGCCTTCATAGAATCCATGGAGGCGCGGATACTGCGCGATCCCTGGACCGTCTATCACCGCAACACCCTAAGGCAGCACCTGGGACGCATTCTGGCCTACACCGTGTATTTATCCGACGTCCACACCAGGGTGAAGCCACTGTTCGATAAAGTGTTCACAACCTTTCATGGCCGCCTGGGTATTCTCGGCGTCAACTTCCTGCTGACCAGGGAGAAGAAAGAAAACCTTATGTCCTGGATAGTACAGGCGGAATCAATGCTTGATGAAACCGTCACCAAGGGGGAGCACGCGCTTCTGTACCGTATTAAAGGGCGTCTGCTGCTCAGTATGGACAACACCACCGAAGCTTTGGAAAGCCTTGAAAAATCTGTCGTCCTCTACCCGAACCGGGCCAATGAAGCCGTACTCGATCTTCTCAAGCTGTACGCCCGGTTGGGGCATAAGAAACAATTCGATGCCCTCAAGGACCGGTTCGATATTACCGTCAACAGGCAGCGGTCAGACCGGTAGCCCAAACGATCACTTCACTTCTCACAATAAAACACAGTACGCGGGCATCACCACTCAGCGCCACAGCTTCCACCCGGTCCTTCGGCTTTAAATAAACCGAATCTGCAGCGTGATCGAACGGTATCAGAGACAGGAAACGGTACCGGGTTCCTACTGCTGCCCAGGCGCCGTCAGCGGAAACAACAGCAGCTGACGGTGCCGACTTGAGCGGTACGACCACCGACTCCTTTGAAGTCCCGGGAAATACAAGAAGAGCATTCCGTGCAGCAGTTCCCACAACCAACCTGCCGGCGGCGGAGGCCGCAGCGGTGCAGTGAGCTGACAGTTCCACCAGACGCTTTACCGTTGAGCTATCACTTCCCGGCTGCCAGGAATATATCCCGTCACCTCCCACCCATACCACTTCGTTCCAGGGAAAGGAGGTGATGAATTTGGGAGCACCGGAGATGGGGACCTTTTCTTCACGGGAAGATTTCAATGTGATGTACCGAAGTTCACGAGGACCTGCAAACACCGCGGCTGAATCATCTTCTGTTACATGGACGGCGGTAATTCCCATGTCTGACACGTACCGGTAGACTTCCTTCCCATCGTGAGAGAAGACCTGGAATCTCCCGTCGGGAGTAGCGACTGCTATCCGGCTGCCAGAGGAGCTGCAGTGACACTCCGCCACAGTCAGCGGTTGTTTCCATTTGAGACCACCGTCGTTATTGACACCAAACAGGTACGATGGACTGGCTACAAAAAGTCGTGATAAATCTTTTGAAGTGCACATCCCGGCAGGACGTGATTCGGCAGGATTAAAGCTGCCGGAGATCCTCCCCTGTCCGTCGAGAATGGTGACAGCTCCGGCGCCGGGGTAAGCCGCTATCCGGGAACCGTCGGGCGACATAGCCAGGCAGCCCCGGGAAAACGGCATCAGGACATCGGCAATCCGGCATCGCCATAACTCGCGGGGCATGTCCGGATCGATGAAATCATCCCGGGGAGCATCGTGTGATTCCTGAACTGACAGATCAAGTGACCCTGCGGCTGTCTCGTCCTGACCGGCCGGATGAGTGGCTGTTTGGGCCCCCTCAGGTACCGTTTGGGCTCTATCAGGTACTGGTTGGGCCCCCTCAAGGGCTGCGGGAGCACCCTCCAGCAAATCGAGGATATCGTTTTCGCTGGCCGGCCGTACAGGCGGCTGTGGAGACAGCGGAGGTTCATCAACAGCCTGAACTGAAGCGGCATGGGTGCCGCGGCCAATGTCCGCCAGATCAAGATAGCCGGAATCGGTCGCAACGGAAGCGGGAGATTCAGCCCCGGCATGCGGCGCGGTGTCTCGTATAAACTCCAGGCTGCCGCATGATTCCGGTGGCGAGCTATCGGCAACACAGGGCCCCGGTTTTATATCTGCCGGTTGAGCAGCTTCAGATTCCATGCGTTTGTCCTCAGTTGCTGGGACAGCCTGATCGGGATGCAATTTTTTTTGTGGATCCGATCCATCAAAAAACTCGAGACCTCCGGCACCCGCTGCAGCTGCCGATGGTACAACTGCCGATGGACCAGCTGCCGCAGGGACTTCCGCAGACGGCACTGCCGCCGAACCACCGGCCGTCGTGGCCATACCGGCGACTAGATGAGGTGGTTTTCCTAATGAAGGGTACCCAAGTGAATCATCCATAAACTCCAACGGTCCTCTTCCGGCGGATGCACCGGCGGCAGGAGGCGGTTGTTGAGACGAAGCGGGCACCTCGACGGCAAACTCCATGAAATCCTCCGAAACCGCCTGGCCGCTGACCACCCGGTACATTCTCAGAAGTCCCGATTCCGTGATCACTGTCACATACTCTCCCTGCCCCGAGATACCCACATCCCGAATCGGTTGCCCGATCTGGGTGGTCCAGAAGGTTTCTGCCTGCTGGCCCAGCAGCATGAGTTCGCCATCACGGCTGCCTACCGCGATAAATTCACCGCTGTTTGAAAGCTTCACACTGGTAATGTCCCGGTCTATCTCCACCGCCCACTCCTGGCGGGGGATTATTTCACCGGCTGAGCCATATAACGCTCCGGCGGTTTCCATATTGTTGGATATGTGGACGATTTTACGGGCGTTCGTCCCGGCGATGACATGACACCCGTCGTCGCTGATGGAAACGTGGGTGTACTTCCACTTGTAGCAGTGACGCCAGTGACAGGTGCCCCAGGAATCAAAAAAGAAGGTGCTGCCGTCGGTGGTGGTGGCAGCCAGAAAACGGGCATCCCAGGTGATATCGGTAGATGTCAGGGGATGATCGATGGACTTCTCGTTCATTTCCCCTTTGGGACGTACCTTATCGGCCAGTTTCTCAAACCAACCCTGGACCCGGTGAAGATGTGCATCGTACCACCAGACAGTTTCACCACAGCGGTCGAGGCGGGTCAAGACACAGTTGGACGTTCCCACCATGACGGTGGTGCCGTCTTCGCTCACATTGACACAGGCGGGACGGCCATTCACCTCTAGTTGCCATTTTACACCGCCTGTGCGGTCGAAAAAACGTACCAGCCCATCATCAGATCCAGTCACCGAAAACTGTCCATGGGAAGAGATTGCTACGGAGCGGACAGTCCGGGGAAGTCTCTTCCGCCAGCGGACGGAACCCTGGCGATCGAAAACCGTCACCCCGCCGGCACGGTCCCCGGTAATAATGGCGTCACCTTCAGGAGAAAAATCCAGTGAGGTGACCGGGTGGCCCAGTGCGGCCTCCCACTGCATGATTCCTTCCACGATCAGGTCTCCCGGGCCAAGAGGTTGCCAGCCCGCTTATTGTATGCTTGTGCAATAAACAGGCTAGCTATTCTCCACGTTCTGCTGCTCGTCGATATACGCTTGAAGCGCTTCGACCTTCTTGGCCAGTTTATCGAACTCTTCTCGTCTCACAAATCCGGCGTTGGTCAATTTTGTTTTCACTTCGCTGCCGACGCGCTCAACCAGCCTGTCTTTTTCTTCCTGTATCCGTTCAACCATGTTTTTCAAAGCTTTTTCACCCTCCGAAGCAGTCATTTCTCCACGCTCGATCAGGTTCTGAACGATCTCCTCCGCTCTTTGCTTGTCAAGCGTAAAGAGACCAATCCCGGCATACATCATGCGATGAAACAAGCTCTCCATTTTTCCTGCACCTCCCGATAAACACGCTCTTTTTCACATCATACGCCCAATTATATACAGTGTCAACCAGAGGGCGGCAACGTGCCCGCCTTCGAGCAGGAAGTATAGAAAGTAAGTTACAGCGGCAATTCCATCACCCTCACCACGTTGCGGTCAGGTAGTAAACACGATACAATTTAATGAATGGATCTTATTGTTACAGTAGATAACTCCATACACCGGTCGGGAATGAAGATTTCGTATGCAAAACAAGGAAGAACAGTGCTCCGGAAAGAACAAAACCATACTGGCTGCGTTGTTTGTGCTTTTGCTGTTTTCGCTGCTGGTGCGCCTGGCATCGTGCCGCAAGTACTTTTTCATAGACGAAATCCATATCCTCAGAAACCTTGACCGGTTCGCTAACCTGCGCACGCTTGTGCCCAGTGATTTCTGTT
Organism: uncultured bacterium; assembly: GCA_964432985.1. Lineage (GTDB taxonomy): Bacteria > Muiribacteriota > CAYSPT01 > CAYSPT01 > CAYSPT01 > CAYSPT01. Next base: position 50,987 of record CAYSPT010000022.1, on the reverse strand, counting down.
ATCCGACACTCTTCAGTTACCTGTGCCTCCCTCCCACGCTGGCCGGTTCTTCGCTGCTGTACCTTGGAGGTGAATTGCCATCGCCTACGGCCGTCATGAGCCTGCACGACCTGAATTCGACTCTCCCTATCATGCCGGCCAGGTTGACAAGCGTGTTGTTTGCCCTGGCTACCATCTACCTGGTTTTCAAGATAGGGGAGAAGTTTTTCCATCGCGGCACCGCTCTCACGGCAGCGGCCATTCTTTCTTTTTCGCTTCTGCATGTGCGCCTTTCAGGGTATGCCAAACTGGATGTGACCATGACCTTCTTCGCGGCGTTGACGCTCCTGGCCACCCTGACAGCTTCCGAGAGCGGGTCTGCGCGGCATTTCGTGCTGGCTTCCGTGTGTGCCGCCCTGACGGTGACCACCAAGTACAACGGGGCCTTTGTTCTGTTCCCCCTGTTACTGGTACACGTTTTTCAACTGAAGGACCAGGGACGCCTTTGGTCTCCCGGTGGATGGTTCAACAAGAAGGTGCTGTTCAGCATTCTGGCTTTCACCGCTGTTTTCCTGGCCGGGACCCCAACCTGGCTCATCGATCCGCGCCGGACCTGGTACTCCCTGTGCTACATGCTTGATTACAACACGGCCGGGCAGGCCGTATCCTTCGGTACCACCCACCTGCGCTACCTGTTCTCCTTCTGGACCTGGGAAAAAACATCCGGGCTCCTGTTTGGATTGGGGTTCCTGTACGCGGCGTACCGCCGAAGAAGAAAAGACTGGCTCCTGCTGTGCTTCATCACGGTGTCGTTTCTCTGCCTGGGCAGCAACCGGAAGATTGCGCTACACTACCTGTTGTTCCTGTTTCCAGCCCTGGCGCTGCTGGCCGGTGAGGTCCTGTCGTTGACGGCTGCCAGGCTCGAAAAAAAGACACTTCAGGTGCTGCTGTTGACGGCCGTCCTTGCGTGGCCTGCTTACGCTTCTGTTTCCTATGCGTATCAGCAATTCCGTGAAGACAGCAGATTGACGGCCTACCGGTGGATTCAGAACAATATTGCAGCGGGCAGCACGATCATCTTCGACAAAGGGTATCTGCCCAAACTTCTGACCGCCCGCAAGAAGGAGGCCCTGGTCACGAGTAAATACGGAGATTTCTTCAAAAAGAGATTGAAAAACGTGATCACCTACGAGACCACCCTGATCACCTACGATGTGGACTGGCTGGACAGCGTCAAAGCGGATTACCTCTTGACCAACAGCCATCTCTACAGCCGCTACCTGGGAAAACCGATCCCGCCGGGAAACAGTGCATTATCCAGAGAGCATCAGAAAAAGAGAGCTGTTTACGAGTATCTTTTCAGTGAACAGACGGATTCGGCGTGGAAGCAAGTCACCCGGTTCAATCCGGGAAAAGGACCCCAAATAGTCCTTTTTTCCCGGATAACGCCGTAAAGCTCCTGGTCTTAGCCATTGGTAAGCCGTCAACCGGCCACGGCAATAAACCGTCCCCGGGTCACCTTGCCCGCATCCGCCGCCTTCATCCATAGATCAAGCCCACCGGCACCGGCGTCAAAGAGCTGCTGGCCGAAGTTTTGCAGGATTGAATCCTTCAACTCACGATGATACTTTTCGTGGTAGACGTGCATGAAGTGCGCAAACTGCGTCTGGAGATCTTCGCATTCCTTGAGAATAAATCCATTTTCTTTCAACAACCTGGTGTACCCGTCAAGGGTTTCCATATAGGGAAACACCATGAAGGTGTTGAGAGCGATCAAGTCATCCGGTTCAGCCTTATCAGTTATCAGCCAGTCGGAAAAAGCCAGGGTCCCTCCGCTTTTCAGCACCCGGCGGCATTCACTGATAAGCCTGCCTTTATCGGTCACGTAGCACCAGGCATCCTGCCCCCATACGATGTCGAAAGAGCCCACCTTAAACGGCATGTCCAGTGCATTACCCCGTCTGAAACCGACCCGGTTCTCAAGCCCCGCCTGGCGCGTTCTCGTTTCGGCTTTCTCAAGCATGGTGCCGGTAATGTCAAGCCCGGTGACCCTGCAGCCGAAGTTTTCAGCCAGGTAGCGGGCCGGCCCCCCCAGGGCACTGCATACGTCCAGAACATGGCTGGTTTTCGTAACACCCGCTTTGTCGGCCAGGATGCCGCTCTCCTCCACCCCGCCGACGTGGATCTGCTCTCCCATCAACAACTCCCAGAGAAGCCCCACTGGACCATCGTAGACAGCCTGAACATCCCCCACGTTGAAATCGAGTTTACCAGGCATGACGCCCTCCCCCTTATCTTGATTCCCTATTATCCCAGTTATCGGGGTTCAGATGGGGCTTGATCCCCATTTATTGATTCCTTTTTATCCCAGTTATCCGGGTTCAGATGGGGCTTGATCCCCATTTATTGATTCCTTTTTATCCCAGTTATCCGGGTTCATCCAGCATTTGGGGTCCACACCGGTTTCGCTTCCGGTGTAGTAAAACGCCGATGAGCGGCATCCCCAGCACCGGCTGTTGTGCTCGCACCCGGCGCAGTATCCCGGCAGGTTCTCCGGGTCGTGCAATTGCCTGAAAAGCAGCTTGTCTTTGTGCTTTTGCAAGATCGAGGATATGCTCTCCCGGCGGATATTACCCACGCCGTTGCGAATAACGGAGCACGGCGTCACGTCGCCTTTGAACGTTACGCACACGATTCCCCCGCAGTAGTACTTGTTGACATCCATGACGCCGATGGAATGAGCGTTTCGGTAATTGACCCTGTCCCGCCACCCGTAAGCGTCCCGTATCTCCGGTAATGACGGCTCCCACTCCCGGTGACCTTTTCCCAGTCCGGCCGGGTTGAACAGGGTCAGGCATGTCCGTATCTGTTTCTGTTCCCAGAACCAGGAAATGGTCTTCTTTACATCTTCGCCCGCCTGCAAAGCGGTGAAGGTAATACAGTTGATGATCCGGCCGGGAGGTTTGCCGAGAGCGATAATGTTATCCACACCCTGGAGAATTCCTCGCTTGATCTCGAGTGCATTTTCCGGGCGGTGAAGTTTTTGATACAGCGTATCATCCAGTGAATCGACATGCACCGATATGAAACCGCCATCGGTGGCCGCCACCGCTCTCCGGGCGGTTTCTTTGTTTCTCAAGGGGTACCCGCTTGTCCAGAGATTGTTTGTCAGGCCCAAAGCGGCAGCGAACTCCATCAGCTCATACCAGTCTTCTCTCAGCAGAGGATCACCCCCCAGCCAATCGATCATCCTGATTCCCATTTCCGAAGCCTCGGTGAGGATGGTTCTTATTTCGTCGGATGTCAGGAGATGGAGGGTACGGGGACTGGAGCGGGCGTAACAGAAGAGGCACCCCTGCTCGCAGGCATCGGTCGACTCGATCTGCATGGAATACACCCTGCCCTGCAAGAAGTATTCGATCTGCTCGCGCTCATCCGCTGCCAGGCCGAGGGAGCAGCTTCCCGCAGCGGTTGGTGAAGATAAACAATTGTCCATGATCATGCTTTCCAAGAATTCAGGCTACTATATCATGAAGCATCGGCGATAATCCAGTTCACAGCCTGAGTATCATGGAGCGGGAAGCGGGCTGAAAAACAACCTCTTCAGACGAGCGGTCGTAGAACCTGTTGTCCTGCTTGATATTCATGTACATCCTGCCTGGAATGATGCACGAGTATGGTTCATTGGTGCCGTCACCATTGGTGTCTCCATATGCCTGGACATCTCCCAGAACGATGACGGCCGTATCCGGATACCCGGAGGGGATATACATGATGTGCTTGTACCGGGCGTCGGCAACGGTAAACGCCGCGAGGCCCGACAGGTTATGGGAGGAAAAACCCGGTTCGTCCTCCATCACCTGGGAATCCGTAAACGTAAATTCTTTAATGTTGTTGTCATAACAGGTAAGATCGTACTCCACATCGATCTTTTCACCGGTCACCGGATGATCCAGAAAGGGACCGGGAAGGAAGCAGGCCCCGTATTTAACCGGCTTTGAAAAGACGAGCTCGATGATGTCTCCCGGGCCGGCACGGCGCTCGTTGGGAGCACTGTTCGGACCCTTCCTCCAGGGGCCGGAGAACTCCACCTGACCGCTGTCATCCGGCAGACAGACACGAACAGAGCCGGCATCGATAAACCTGACGGACAACAGGATGGGATCAGGCAGGTAGTTGATAACTATATCGTCCCTGGACATCCGCCGGCCATCGGGACCGGCGCTCCCTACCACCCCGGTTACCTGATCGAGATAATAGTCGCCGCCCCACGGGTCGGTGGGTAGTTTGACCAGGTATTTTCCCCTCAAATCGTGAAGTGTTTCAGCCTTCCGGGATTCCATGGAGTTGAAACGGGCCAGCGCTTTCACTATTGTTTCGATGTCCTGACGTGATTTGGCCATTTTTGCTTCTTCCGCCATGGAGGTAAACTGGGGGAGGGCGACTGCTACCAGGATACCGATAATTGCCACGACGATCATCAGTTCGATGAGCGAGAAAGCCCTGTTTACAGACTCCATTTTACACCGCACCCCCCGCAGCTCTCGGGCGGGTCATCACTTTTGATCCGTTTCCTGAAAGCAGTGTATTCGGGACCGCTCCAGATTTCTGAAAAGCCCTTTTGAAAGACATTTCCCAGGACAAACGCCTCATAGTTGACGATGGTCGTGGGAGACAGACAGCAGGGCAGCACATTGCCGGCAGCGGTAATAAAACTTCCCGCCCACGGCCGACGGCAGGTGCTCCAGGGAAACTGTGTCATCGGGGAATGGGTAAGGCTGTCCAGGGGAGTGGTGGCCCCGCTGGCAAACAGTGACACCTGCAGGTTCCGGGCAAGGTGTTCACATTCGGAAATAATGTCCAGGATGTTACTGTCGGTGCTTTGATGAATGGACAGTTTCTCCTTGGCAAACCCGGGTTCATCGGGGCCATGAAAATACATGAACCGCTGAAGATAAACTTCCCGCACTTCAAGCCCGGCGGCCAGCCGTATGAGATCCGGCAGTTCGGCTATGTTTTTAGTGGTCCCCACAAACCACAAGGAGATTTTCGGAACATCGAGCCCCAGCCGCTTTTTGGTGTTCACCAGGGTCCGCACATTTTCAATTACCGCATCAAACAAGGGAGCTCCCCGCATCACGCGGTACATCGGCGGTGATGCCGCATCGATAGAAACACGAAACTCATCCAGTCCAGACTCACAAATACCCTGCCCCAACTCCTTATCGAGAAGGGTGGCATTTGAATTGAACAGAACATACGCTCCCCGTGATTTGGTACAGGCGACCATAGGCAGGATTGCTTCGTTGAGAAGCGGTTCTCCCGTGCCGTGGAGAGCCACCCGGTGAAGTTCAGGGAACTGGTCAGTCACGGATTCAAATTCATCGAATGTCATGTCCCTGGGCTTCTCGTGCAGGTGGTATGTCCTGATGCAGATGGGACAATCCAGATTACATCGGCTGGTGGTTTCGATATATATCTGTGTCGGAAGAGGAAGTCCCGCCATATGTGCTACCACCTGTCACATTATATGATATTTAGGTATTTTTACTGTCTCCCAAATATACTAACATATACAGAAGGGAGTAATGTTCCCGGGAGGAACAACTAAGCCGGTGCAGCAAGTAATGCTACTCATGCGAAGATGCACCAGGCAGACACCATGAGCGGTTTGACACTTGAGCGGTCTGCCAGGGGAAGTATATCTATATACCAGTTGAACCGCGGTAAATAAATATGCTAGGATGAAACTTGATTATTGTGCTGAATATACCCAGTACTTAACTATACCCAATGACGGGAGGGAAAACATTTGCACACCAACATCAAAGAGTTTCTCTACCCGCGCACCGTGGAGGAAGCTGTCAAGCTCTGCTCACGCCGTAAGGTCCAAACGGTACCCATTGCCGGCGGAACGAGCCTGGCGGCCCACGAAAATTCCTCCATTGAGGCGCTCGTCGATCTGACATGCCTGAATCTTTCCTATATCAGGAAATGTAAACGGTACACCAGGATCGGCGCTACTACCACGGCTACCCTCATCGAGGAGTCTGACATCCTGAGAGGACCGGTAGCGGACACCCTGGGAAAAGCGGCGGCAGCCATCGCTTCTCCCCAACTCAGGAACCGCGTCACTATCGGCGGAAATATAGTGCAGCTCTACCCCTGGTCCGATCTGCCCGCCGCCCTGATGGTGCTGGAGGCCCGGCTGGCATTGGCCGGCAAAAAGACGCGCCAGGTCAACATCCTGGACGTCATGAAGCAGCACCCGAGCCGGTCCCTGCAAAAAGGTGAAATTCTGACGGAAGTGCGCATCCCCCACCTGAAAGGGAATGTGGCGGGAGGATTTGTCAAGATTGCCCGCTCCGCGGTAGATAATGCACTGGTGGACGCCGCCTGTCTCGTCACTATAAAAGGCGGTGTAATAATCGCGGCCAGAGTCGGACTCAGCGCTGTGACCAGCCTGCCGGTCCGGCTCACCGGACTGGAAAAACTCCTGGTGAAATCCAAACCTTCGGAGGAACTGCTGAACCAGGCAGAAAATTGGGTCAGTAATAATGTGAAAGCGGTCCGTATGGTCGGAGTGAGCGCGGCTTACCGCAAGCACCTGGCTGCAGTCACCGTCAGGCGCTTGCTGACAACCACCCTGAAAAGAGCCAGGTAGAGAGGAGGCGGGCACACAATCATGGAAATAACCATAACGATTAACGGACAGAAAAAGATGTTTTCCGTAAAGCCCGGTGAGCTCCTTCTGGACGTTCTCAGGCGCAAGGGCTACTTCGGCGCCAAGAAGGGCTGTGGCAATGGAGAGTGCGGTACATGCAGCGTTCTGCTGGACGGACGGGCAGTGAAGTCATGCCTGCTCTTCGCGGCCCAGGCACACGGGCGTGAACTGGTAACAGTGGAGGGTATAGGAACACCGGACAATCCCCATCCCATCCAGACTTCCCTGGTAAAAGAAGGGGCAGTCCAGTGCGGGTTCTGTATTCCCGGCAAAGTGGTTTCTCTCAAAGGCCTGCTCGACCGTAACCCGAAGCCTACTGAACAGGAAATCAAGCGTGCGCTGGAAGGCAATCTCTGCCGGTGCACCGGGTACGTGAAACAGATCGAGGCGGCCAAGAAAGCCGCCGTTAAAGTGCGCCGGAAGAAAGGGAGGTGAAGAACGTGCCAACCAAAAAGAAACGAGAGTTCAAGGTAGTCGGACACAGCGTTGACAAAGTCGACGCCCTGGGTCTGGCGTGCGGCAGAGGAGTCTTCACCGACGATATTCACATACCACACCTGCTGCATGCCGTGATACTGAAAAGCCCGCACCCCCACGCCGTCATCAAGAAAATTGACACCTCGGCGGCGGAAAAAGTACCCGGCCTGGTGTGTATCTTGACCCACAAAGATGTGCCGCGGGTAGCCCACACCACCGCCGGTCAGGGGTACCCGGAACCGTCACCTTACGACACCTTCTGCCTGGACAAGAAGGTCCGTTTCGTGGGTGACCGGGTAGCGGCGGTAGCAGCTGAAACACCGGAAGCCGCCGAAGAAGCCTGCCGTAAGATCAAGGTGGACTACAAAATTCTTCCCGCCGTTCTCGATCCTCGTGATGCCATGAAAAAAGGCGCTCCGGTCATCCATGATGAAAAAGAAGCGCGGGTCATCATTCCCATTGCCTACGACAAGAAGAAGAACCTGGCCGGTCACGTGGATACCACTGTAGGAGACGTGAAAAAGGGACTGGAGGAAGCCGACTTCGTCATCGAAGCGGAGTACGAGAGCCACTACGCCCAGCACTGTCCGCTGGAGCCCCACATCACCATCACGTACCTCGACGACAAGAACCGCCTGACCATCCGCACCAGCACCCAGGTGCCGTTCCACGTGCGGCGGATCGTGGCCGAACGCCTCCAGATTCCCGTTCACCGCATCAGGGTTATCAAACCCAGAATCGGCGGCGGATTCGGTACCAAGCAGGAAGTGCTGCTGGAGGATATCTGCTCCGCCCTCACCCTGAAAACCGGGCGGCCCGTCAAGCTAGAGTACACCCGGGCCGAAGAGTTCTATGCCGGGCGCACCCGGCATCCCCAGGTCATCTGGTTGAAAACGGGTGTGAAGAAGGACGGGACCATCACCGCCATCGACATGAAGATTCTGATGAACACCGGCGCCTACGGTTCACACGCCCTGACAGTGGTGTGTAACTCCGGCAGCAAGGTGCTGCCGCTGTACCGCTGTCATGATGTCAGCTTCTGGGGCGACACCGTCTACACAAACCTGCCGGTGGGAGGCGCATACCGCGGCTATGGGGCAACCCAGGCCTATTTCGCCATGGAAAGCCAGATGGACATGATGGCCGACGCCATCGGGATGGATCCGCTGAAGTTCCGGCAGATGAACCATATCAAATCCGGTGAAGGCTCACCCATCTTCGAAGCACTGGGTGAAGGCAAAGCCGGAGTAGAGCAGAAGATCGGAAGCTGCGGGCTGCCCGAGTGCCTCACCCTGGGAGCAAAGGAGATAGCCTGGAAGAAGAAACGGAAACCAACCGCCAGCGGTACCGGCGTTAAACGGCGGGGTCTGGGCATGTGCATGCTGATGCAGGGCTCGTCCATTCCCGAGATCGACATGGGAGCCGCTACCATCAAGATGAACGACGACGGCTCCTTCAACCTGCTGGTGGGCGCCACCGACCTGGGGACGGGGAGCGACACGGTCCTTTCCCAGATAGCCGCGGAAGAGCTGGGAATAGGGATCGACCAGATCATCGTGCACTCATCCGATACCGATCTAACCCCCTTTGACGTGGGCGCCTACGCTTCGAGCACCACCTATCTCAGCGGCATGGCGGCCCGGAAAGCTGCAGCAGCAGTCAAGGGGCAGATTCTGAAGGTGGCCGGAGAGATGCTGAACACGGCACCGGACAAGCTGAAGATAGCCGATGGAACCATTGTAGCTCCCAACGGCAAGAAGAAGACCTTCAGGGATGTCGCCTTCCGCTCATTGTACGAGAAGGACCAGCACCAGATCTGCGCCACCGAGTCGCACATCTCCCACAAGTCACCGCCGCCTTTCTCCGCCCATTTCGCCGAAGTGGAAGTGGACATGGAAACCGGGCAGGTGACCATAATCAAGTATGTGGGCACCACCGACTGCGGAACCGCCATCAACCCCGCCCTGGCCGAGGGACAGGTTGAGGGCGCCATGCTCAACGGAATCGGCTTCGCTATGACCGAAGAGTTCATCTTCGACAACCGGGGACGGGTGACGAATGCAAGCTTCATGCACTACAAGATCCCGTCCACCACCGACCTTCCCGACCTCAAAGCCATCATGGTCCCCACCTACGAGGAGTCCGGTCCTTACGGGGCAAAAAGCGTGTCGGAGATCGGGATAAACGGGCCGCTTCCAGCCATCGGCAATGCCATCTACAACGCGACCGGGGCCCGGCTCTACAAAGGTCCGTTCACGCCGGAGCGGGTGCTGGCGGCGATCAGGGAACACGAGAAGAAAGGATAACCGAAACGGTTATTGTTCTTAGGAATAAACGGCGGTCAATCACGACCGCCGTTTATTTTTACCCACCCGCCCTCGACTCTGTGGGTGTAGAAAAGACCGAGATTCAATAATCATTTTACCTTACTTTCCACGCTCCTTGCTTGAGGGTGGGACTGTTTGGCTTTGTTACTGAATCATGTTCTACAAACCTATAGAAAGTTACCAACTTTCGTGGGTACCTCAAGCAAGTGCGGACAATGCCCGATGGACATTGTCCGGCATAGAATGTTAGGGGATCACCAACTTGAGGAAGATACCCACAATGACGAACACCAGGACGAGAAAACAAAACACTACCAGGACGTCGGTCCGCTGGTAGAACGCGAGGGGGGACGGGTTGGACCGCATGTGCTCTACGGTACTAACCTGTCCGAAGTCACCTTTCTTCACCTGGACCCAGCGTTTAGGTGTTCCGGGAATACAGCGGGCACCCAGAACAGCGGCCAGATGCCGGCTGGCTTTGGCACAAGCGTTGAACTCCCTGGTCCACCCGGGGACCTTCATCTCGGTGCCGTTTTTGAAAACCATAAGGACATAGTAGGTCCAGGTTTCGACAGGACTCTTTCCAGGAGAACTCCTGGTGGAGCTTTTGGCGGTAACGGTGACAAAATCCACGTGCTCGAAGCGGTTGAGGACACGGTTAGATATGTGTGTGAAGACCCGGCGGTGCAGTAAAAACTGCCGTCCCGCCAGGTCCAGAATGTAGTAGATATCCACGTACTTGAAAATGGTAAAACCGATGGCCAGAGGCACCAGGCCGATACCGATAAGTATGTGACCGGGAACATCATAGTCGGCTTCACCCATGGCGTAGATGGTGATACCGATGATAAAAAATCCCAGGCAGGTCATGAACAGGCCGATACCCTCAAGGGGTGTGCTGTGGTCTAGCTTGACCGCTCTTTCATCCAGCACCTTTGGCTCAGTACCCGGGTAAAATCCGCTGAAAGCCTCCACGAACGCGTCCGCGCTTTCAGAATCGATATCGAGCGGTTTTTCGATGCTGTCGGTGAGCGGCTGACCTTTATTCTGTTCCATAAGCGGTTACAGCCCCTTGTTAAACAGGATCAACACTACCAGGATTACCAGCAGGAGCGTCCAGGCGATAATAGCTACCCTGGCCGCCCGACGGGCCCGTCCGAGTTCCCACCACGAAAGCGGTTGTATTCCCTGGGCTAAAAAGGTGCACACGCCGGCCAGGTTGACGCATATGAGATTGACCAGGAGCAGCATGGTGGCTTCCCCGGCCAGGGAGATAAATCCCGCTCCCAGGAGCAGGCCGATGGTAACCAGAGGCGGAAGCAGTGCTACCGCCACCATGACTCCTACCAGGGTCGTTGACAGGCCGGCGGTAAATGAGAGCACACCCGCACTTCCCGATGCCAGAGCCAGGGCGACGTCCGCCAGGCCGACTCTGGTCCTGGCCGCAATCTCGACGGCTGTTGGATCGACCGGATATACCATGCCCAGGAGAACCGAGAAAACGAGTGCCAGCCCGATACCGACCAGGGCTGTCTTCATGGCCTTCCTTGCCAACTGGCTGTCTCCCAGGGTGGTGGCCAGGGCCAGGGCGACATTCGGTCCCAGGAGCGGAGCGATAATCATGGCGCCGATAACCACGGCCAGGTTTCCCTGCAGAAGACCGATGGCCGCCACGATCGAAGATAGAATTACCATGAAACTGTACACCGGAGTCAGCCTGGCGGTATCCGTTACGTCTGCGTAGAGTTCTTCGCGGCTGACCCGCTGGGCCGGTTTTTTCTTCAGCAGGGCTTCTTTGGGGATGCCAGGGGGCGGCACATCGAGAGATTCCGGCCGCGGCAGTGAAGCCTGCACCTGCAGAAGGATCACCTTGAATCCTTCTACCCGTGAAAACCGGTGCTCCAGCAGATCGAGCACCCGTTCCGACTCTTCAACCGGCACCAGTATCCTCGACAGGGTGAGATCGTCAGATACCCTGTCTTTCCAGAAACCGAGAGTAGGCTGGGGCTCGAGCAGTTCGTTGAGGGCTTCTTCCGATTTGGTCGGGAGGACCAGTTCAATCAACCGTAGTGCCATATTTCTACGCCATCACTGAAGTTACTGCCAGCATGTTGACCACATCGTCCACGCTGCATCCCCGTGACAGGTCATTCACCGGTTGCTTGAACCCGGCCACGATGGGGCCGATGGCTTCCGCCCCGGCCAGGCGTTGGACCAGCTTGTACCCGATATTGCCGGCATCGAGATCGGGAAAGACAAGGACGTTTGCCCGTCCCTTGAGCAGGCCGTCAGGATCTTTTTTGGCAGCCACCTTCGGGAGGATGGCGGCGTCGGCCTGGATTTCTCCGTCGAATACTATCCCCGGCTCAAGCTCTCTGGCGCGATCTACCGCATCGATGATCTTGTCCGCCGCCGGGTGGCTGGCTGATCCCCTGGTAGAAAAACTGAGGAAAGCAACCCGTGGTTCCATATCAAGAAGCTGTTTCGCTCCCCGGGCCATGGCTACCCCCATTTTTGCCAGTTGATCAGCAGATGGATCGATTACGATGGCGCAATCACCAAAAATCATGACTCCATCCTCCCCCCATTGTTCATCGGGGAGTACCATGATGAAATAGGAGGTCACCAGGCCGCCTTTTACGGCTGTTCCAATAACCTGCAGGGCCGGGCGAAGGGTGTCGCCGGTGGTGGTGTCAGCCCCGCCCAGAAAACCGTCGGCTCCGCCTTCATCCACCATCATGGCGGCGAAAAAATGAGGTTCACGGACCAGCTCGAGAACCGCGTCAAACGGGGGGACTTTTTTACCTTTCGCTTCCCTGACCTCCACATACCTGCGGGCATAGGCGTGCAGCCGGTTTTCGTCAGCCAGGTGGTCGACAATAGCAACACCGTCCAGGCTGACGCCGCGTTTCCGGGAAATTTCGCCTATCTTTTCAGGATTTCCCAGTATGGTCACCCGGGCCAGGCCTTCGGCGGCCGCCCGGCACCCGCCTTCGACAATACGCTCGTCCCAACCCTCAAACAAGACTACCCTGCTCTGCAGTTTTCGGGCAGAATCCCGAATTTTATCCATGACTTTCATAAAAAACGCCTTCTTTCGGTTTTTTTTCCAACAAAATTACTAACTGCCGGTACCTATTATACGAGCCGGCCGAAACGGCCGGGTCCGGTGTTTGTCATGCGTCCGTGATGTCCCTGATCAACCGGTCGCAACGGTAGAGAACTGTCTGGAATATCATGAACGAACAAAGCTTACTTCAGGATAATTGCCATCGTCAAGGCCATTATCAGAGGTGGTAATGTAAGGTCGTTAATGTTGACATAATTCAATATAAATTTTTATAATCTAGATGAAAGAGGGTGAAGTGTGCCATGAATACAACTGCACCCCCCCAGCGAGGCATTGCCTACGTCATCGTTCTCGTCGCCATTATGCTCTTGCTGGTGTTCGGAGCCAGCCTTCACTTCATTACCGGGCAAAAGGGAAAACAGATTACGCATTCCATCAACGACACCATCTGCTACAAGCTGTGTGAGTCAGCGCTGGACCACGCCCTTTTCCTGATCAAGAAAGACTGCAACGACTACTCCGGATCGTATGCCGGCGGAAAACCGGACGTCGATTCGGCTTTCGCCCAGTTCAGGCTGCCGTGCCAGGTGGATTCGGGAAACACCCATGATCCGGGGAGCGGCCTGGGAGAGGATACGGCTCTGCAGCCTTCGGACCTGATGCAGGACATGGTGTACGACATGAGTGTGCTCGAAGAAGTCCTCACCCCCCTGTGCGAGGAGATGGGCTGTGAGCTGGTTGAGGCTGAGGTAATCGCAACCGTTGGTGAAAGTTACGGTATCTACAACGCCGACGGATCAGCGAAAACCGTCGGAGTGGATCTCAATCCCGGCTATATGGATCCCGAGGTGGAGAGCTATTTCGAGACCGGGGACTATCCAGCCTTCAGTATCAGCTTCCCCCGGTTTGACATCAAAGCCGGAGCAAACGCCGGCGGCATCCAGGTGCCGGTCTACAAGATCCTCAATGCGTTAGGGCTCGACAAACTGATCGCCATGGTTGACATGGATAACATTATCAACACCATAGCCGGCAGTAACGTTCTTCCCTACGAGTTCAGGCGTGACGGGGCCAAGTTGAAAGATATTTCAGAGGTTGTCCCCGATGGCATCACCGTACCCGCCGGGCTCAGCGTGGATGATACCACCAGGATGGAGAAGTACGGTACCATGGATCTCAAAGCCCGCGTGAAGATCACCTGGCCCAACGGAGAAGAGCTCGAACGGGTAGTCCAGGCGGGAAAAGAGTTCAAGGTGGCGGACATCCAGCCCGTTGCCCCTATGTACTCACTGTTCATCCGTAACACCGCCGATACACCGGTACGCTTTAACTACTCGGCGGGGGGCTGTTTCTTTGTCAACAATTCCCCCGACTGGATTTTCAAGTTCGGTTCTGAAAGCGACGAGGCACTCGGCCTGATACGGGTGCACGGCACCCAGCCGGTCAGGTGCCGCCTGGGACCCGGCCAGTGGCTCAGCGGTCTGAACAAGTTCGTACAAACTACCCAGTATCCCTGTATTATCTGTACCCCGCGTCTGAGCGTGACAGATTTCTTCCCCAGCAATATTCTGGATAGGATAAGTCCCGGTGCCGTGGTGGACAGCGGGTGCGGGCACTGGTGGTTCCCCCTGAGCCTGATCAAGTGGCACAAAGCCTTGATTTCTGATCCATTCAGCATGGTAGGATACATACTTTTCGACCTGGCAGCCGAGTTTATTTCCATGATCATAACCGGGGACTGGCCGACAACCCTGAATGAATGGCTCGAGCTGGTGTCAAACATCGATTTTCCAGGGATGAGAAATGTCATACCCTGCTTCGGCACCCACATGAATTACGGCTGGCTGCCCGCACCGGACCTGCTGGGACCCCACGCCAAAACCTACCTGTTCGGCCAGATGTTCCTCTACCCGCCCATGACCCGCAAGGTGGAAGGCAGGGTAACCAAGGAGATACTGGAACTCAGGGTGGGAATAATGTGGTTTACCATCCCACTCTGCGGTTTTCCCATACCGTTATGGAAAACCAAGCCCATCGACGTGGGGTACGACATCACCTTCTGCAGCGGTTTTATGCGGCCAGCAGAAATGCAGGCCCCGAATCCGACCTGGGAATCGGAAACGGCTCACACCTGGATCGGCAGCCAGACCAACAACGCCCCGGCCAACCTGTACGCCCGGGAGCAGTACATCAAGAAAGCCAACCGTTTTTACGAAAGCGAAGAAGAGTTCCTGGCCGACTTCAACCAGGGCCTCTTCTTTGATGCCAGCGGGAACTTCGTTATCGAGGGAATCATCTACATCCACGCCGAGGACGGCTCGTTCATCACCCTGCCGCCGGGAGGGAATGAGCTGAAGGTCCAGGGACGGGGAGCCATCGTCACCCCGGCGGACATCAAAATAGCCGGCTCCATCAAGCACGTCGACGATCCGTTTCCCACTGTACTCTCCCTGATATCTCTCAATGGGGGCATCATGGTGGAAAACTGCTCCGATGCCGTGGTGGAAGCCAGTCTTTATGCCAACGACACCATCAAGACCAACTGCAAATTCACTCTTTTCGGGAACCTGGTGGTGGACTCGTTTGACAAGGCCACTATCGGCAACGACTTCTATCTGCGGTACAAATCGAGCAACAGCCGAAGCTCCGTAGAATCGGTCAAACTAGGATCCGGTAAGTACGATCCCCGACGGTACCATGTTTCCATCGGCGTTCCCTACACCTACTTCAAGTACGGAGGTGATCCCAATGCAGGCAGCTGATCCCCGTTTTGCAACAGTATTTGACAGGACCCAAACAGTATTTGGCGAAACCCAAACAGCATTCGGTAGATCCAGGGGGAGGCCGGGACGAGGGATGTCCCTGGTGGAAATTCTCATTGCTTCAGCCATCATCGTGGCCGCCCTCATTCCGCTGTTCGGGGTGTTCAAGTTTTCCTCCCGGTCCACTGAATCCATGAACAACCGGTCCGTGGCCGCCAAGTTCGCTCGTGGTATTTGTGAAGAAGTGGTTCACCAGGATTTTAAGCTCCTGTCCGATCTCATGGGTCCGATGGCACTTGATATCTCTACTCCTCCCTCCGAAGGAGACCTGTTTCCCCTGACCCGGGAAGAGATGGAGGAAGATGAATTCGTGGACCTGTTCACGTCCACCGTGGCACTCAAACCGGGAGAGGACGCCGATCACATCCAGCTCAGCATCGAAGTGTCGTGGGAAGATATCCGGGGAACCGGAGCCGAAGGCGCCGGGGAAGACGTCGACCGCAGCGTTAAGCTCAGCCGGATGATAGTCAATCCCAAGCCGGTGGCCTGGGTCATGACGGGAACCGGTTCGGGTTCCGGTACCGGCACGGGCGATGAAAGCGACGAAGAACTTGAAGACGGAGATTATGTCTTTGATGACGACAGTCTTTCCGGGGCCGGGATCTATGGGGAAATCGACCAGTACGTGACAGATAACAGGGGAGACCCTGCCCAGCGTGAAACGTGCTTTAGACTGCTGGAGCTGAGAGGCGAACTGGATAAGGCTGAAAGGGCCGGGGACACGGGAACTGCGGAACGTTTGAAATCCGAAATAAACGAAATTCTCCACCCCCCCGAGGACACGGATGACGGTGACGGCGGAGACGGATAAGCAGCGCATTGAAAAAGGAGTTGGTCTCCCTGGTACGCTCCAGGAGAAGAGCTTTTACCCTGATAGAACTGTTGATTAGCTGTGCCATTCTGGCCATGATAGTGGCCGGTATCTGGTTCCTGATCGTCCACAGCCGCAGGAACTCCAGAATTACCGGAGCCAAGCAGATTCTCGAACAAGAAATACGCCTCATCATCGACCACCTCAACAAGGATTTGAGTTCTGCCGTCAAAGGTTCCTTCGTTTCCGATTTCGATCCGGATAATCCCCGAACCGGCGATTCATGGGAGCTTAACTTCGAGGTCACCGAGGGCGCGGACAACGAAGCCGGTGAAGTATCGTACTACTATGAGGACGGCACACTCAGCCGAAGCGGATCGGCCGGGGAGCGGGTTTTATCGGAACACCTCACCGAGTGCTTGCTGGAACCGAAAAACGAAGCAGATGAAGGAGCCGGGGAAGGTCCCTTCAAAGGTAAGGTTTCAGTGAATCTCGAGGGGAAGATCATTCCCTATTCCCCACACGAAGGAGTCATCTTCAACCAGGGATCCACCGTGGTAATGCGCCAGCTCTACTTTCAGGACAAACGGTGGCGATCCACCATAAATCCCTCGGATCCTTAATCCGCCGGATC
>CAYSPT010000022.1:23374-34043 GCA_964432985.1 uncultured bacterium | reverse complement strand
CGGATCCTTAATCCGCCGGATCTCCGATTCGATGAATCCCCGAGCCAGCAGGTTATATTGCTTTACCTTTTTTTAAACGCATCCTGCGGACTGCCCGCATCCTCGAAAGCTTTCCCCACAGCGGTGAAGGCCTCACCCAGCTTTTCGCTGAACGCCTTTGGGGTCAGTATGTCCAGACCTTTGGCGTCGTAGATTTTCTGCAGCACTTCCGAAGCCTTGTTGAATGCCTCCCGGGCCTGTTCCTTGTCCCCCATTTTGAAATAACAGGTATCGAGCATGGTGTAGACATAGACCTGAAGCCACATATTGTCAGGATCCTCTTCCAGGGCCCTCAGCAGAAGATCGATAACGGTGGCCGGATCGCCATCATTGTCGAATAAGTACATGGCTTCGCAGTAGATCCTGTTGTTGTCCGCATAATACTGCATCCTGTCATAACGATTGGATGGAATATCAGGATCAACAGGGGTGGGATCGAAATTTTCAAATGCACCCACCACTCCCCCTGATTTGCCCTTGGGATCGACGAATTTCGCGGCCAACTCATAATGAACGATCTTCTCCGGGCGGTCCCGTTTGGTTTTCCTGATGATTACTTTTCTCGGTTCCTCATCACCGCTGCTCATAAAAAAGATTATCGCAATCAAGCTGATAAAAAGGATGACAATCCCACTGGCATAGTACCTGAACGGACCCGACTGCAGCAGCTGCAACGGACCTTCAAGCAGGCTCTTGATTCCCAGCAAGCCGAATTCGGGAATAATCGATCGGGCGGTATCCCGTACACTAAGATCGGGATCGGAGAGCGCTTCTTTAACCATCCGGTATGAGTCCATGGTCTTTATATTCTTCAAGACGAATAGGGCACTGCGTTTATCAGCCGGACTTCCGGCCACCATCATACTCTCGAGGTGTGGTAAGATCTCCTGACTGCCGAATAACCAGAGAGCTTTGAGTACATTGGCTTTCACACGGGGGCTGTGGTCATCGAGCATAGGAGTAATGTGCGGAATGATAAGTGGATTCTTGATCATGGCCAGCGCTTCGACGGTGTTGGCGCGAACACGGTCATCTGAATCTTTCAGGTACTTGGTCAGGACATCAATAGTGTAGACATTCTTGAACCGGCCAATTTCCTTGACCAGCGTAGCGCGGACGTACTCGCTTTTCTCGTTATCCAGCCGCCTGATCAATATCTGGATCTTCTCGTCGAAAACCTTGAGGGCGCGCTCCCGCTCCTTCTGTTGGGAATCGATAGCCTGCTGCTTATGATCTACTATTTTGACCGAATCGATGAGTTTGAAATAGTTTTTCAGCTCATCGATAGCTTCCATGGCCGCATCGGCCAGTTCCTGCGGGGGCTGTTCGCGGAGAAACTCTCTCAAGATGTTCAGGGCGTCCCTGTCCTTGCTCGTGGCAAGTTTCCTGATACCCCTGAGCCTGATGAAAGTGCTTTCTTTCTTAAGAAAGTTGATACCCTGCTGGACATCAAGATTCATATACTGCCTCCGGTAAACCCGCAGAGTCAAGGCCGTATTACGGCCTTGGAAGCCATATGACGGCCTTGAAGACCGTTAAATAACCTGTATACAATTTCAATCAGGATACTAAAAGATTCAAGTCGCCGTCAAGATTATCGTACGGCTGGCCGCCGCTTGGTAAGTCTCTGCTGGACCCACTGACGGACCCGAAGAGGATAGAATCCCTTATTGAATAAACGGGGGAAGACAGGAAAGCGATTTTTAAATCTTATACCTGCTGCTGTTCGGGAATTTTCCTTCAATTTCATTTTCAGAGCGTGAAGCATTGTCTCCGGGAGCGTGTCGAAAATGAGAGAGATCTCATCATGCAGTTCAGTGAAATACAACTCCTCCTGATTCTCGGCCCGGTCGAGTGCAATCAATCCTTCCTGCCAGCCGACGGAAACAGGAACACCAGGCAGGCTGAGCCGCGCCGCCCTGGCAGCAGCTATCACCTCTTCCACAACAAGAGGATTTTCAGATTCAGCCTCGGACTCCAGGGTCAAGCAGTTCTGGATAAGAAATTCCTGAACAGCCCCCCACTCGTTCTGAAAGTTACGTATTACCGCCAGGGCATTCTGCCATCTCTGGCGTGGGATATCCTTGCCAACCATTATTCCTGTCGTAACCGGTATATTGAGCCTGGCGGCATTCTCCATAAAACTGAGTCGGAACTTGGGATCTTTGCCCGGGGAATTGCGGTGCTCCTCGCCGCTGCGTTCAACCGACTCGACAATTACACATACTCCACCGATTTTGTCTTTCAGCTTTTCCAGGTCTTCCTTGAAAAGATATCCGACGCACAGCAGAGGTAGAAGACCCGACGTAAAAGCTTGATCGCACAGATGCTCCAGGTACCTGACAAAAGAGGAATATCCCCGTGATTTAAGCTCTTTGAGAGCCGACTTTTCCTTGTCGGGCCACTCGCCCGACAGTATAATCAAACGGCGGGCTTCTTGCCGGTTTGCCTCTTTGAGGATGTGGGCAACATCTGCTTCATCCTTGAAATTGGAACCGGCCTGCAAAGGCTCACGGCACAAGCAATAGGTGCAGGCGTTTCGGCACACTCCGGTCAGGCACATCGACGCGGTCTTGATGTAATTCAATTTGATGCCACTTTTTGCACTTCTTGAGCTCATTTACACACACCAATAACGAATAATAGTTATTGATGGTATCGGTAAAAGGAAAGAAATATTAAAACATTTGCCGGTAGGATTTAAGGATTTCGTATCAGGTGGCGGACCAGCCCGTCGTCGGTGGCAAACCACGCCACTTCCTCGGTTACAAAAATACTGTTTACCCCCTCAGCGGCCGGCAATTCATCCTGACCGGCACCGATTTTCTTCCATGAATCGCCAATGTACCGCAACGCACCATTACTGGTTGCGATCCACAGGGAGACGGAATCGGCAAAGAACGAGGTGACGGCACGACCTGCAAGAAGTTTTTCCGATGGGATTTCCCGGAAGATATTTTTGTCAAATGTTCCCAAACCTCCGCGGAGAGCACCAAACCATATCACGTCGTTGAACATCCCCAGTGCCTGTATCCTGAGACCGGGAAGACCATCCCACATGGTGTAGTTACGGAATTTCCGACCGTCGAAAAAGGAAACACCGATGTCCGTTCCCATCCACACTCCTGAGCCGGTAATCAGTATCGTGTAGATGTTTTCTCCACCGAGACCTTCATCACGTCCGAAGGTGGTCCAGGAATTACCATCGTACACGCACAAACCTCTGCGGGTACCCACCCAGAGACGCCGGCCTTCACGTGCCATGCACAGAATCACATTATCGGGCAGACCCTCAAGGGTACCGAAATGGGTCCAACTTTCCCCGTCAAAAGCGAAAATCCCCCCGCCTCTGGTCCCAAACCAGATGTGTTTTCTGCTTCCGGGCGGTACCTGGTCCAGAACGATGGATGTGGTCTCCCACTTGTAAAGAAGCGGTATCTGGTCCTCAAACGTTTCGAAGACCATCCCGTCAAATCGGGCCACTCCCTCGCTGGTACCGGTCCAGAGAACCTGTTTTCCGTCATACGAGTGCTGGTCCGGCGCCAGAGTGGTCACCTTCTGGGACGGTAACCCGTCTTCGGTTCCGTAGGTGAACCACGTGCGAGTAAGACCACGCTCACGTTCTCTGATCCGCTGGAGAATTCCGTATGTCCTTTTTCCTTCACGCGGTCGGATGAACGGAAGTGCCGTTTCATCCGATACGACCAGGGCCAGTCCGAATCCGGGCACGGAAACCCAGGTCCTGTCAGGTGTCACCATCAGGGTTCCCGTGGGCGGAGAAGGCACACCTTTGCCGGCTTCCACCTGCCGCCATAGTACCCCGTCAAACACTGCCAAACCGCCCAGTGTGGATATCCAGACCTCTCTTCCGCGGACTGCGACATCGACCACGTGGTGATGTGGCAGCCCACTGTTTTCAAGGGTAAACGGCCGTACTCCCTTGTCTGACACGAAGAAGAGTCCGTCTCTGCTCCCTATCCACACTCCACCCTCCGTTACTGCCAGGGAGGTCGCCCAAGAGATATCTTGTCCAGCCGGCCAGGGCTCCCACCTCCCCGAACTTTCCAGACTGACTACTCCTGAATCCGTGGCTACCCACACAGAACCGTTTTGAGCGGCAACATCACGAATGAGGCTCTCCGGCATACCTTCCAACCGGGTGTATGACGTAAAGATACCGTCCTTGAACCGCGAAAGCCCCCGCTTTGTTCCGGCCCATAGCTCCCGGGTTGCCTGATCGTACGCCAGGCAGGTTATGAAATTATCAACCAGACCGTAATCGCCACGGCGGAACTGGATAAATCCTTCGGGAGTACAGGAAAAAAGACCGTTGCCATAGGTTCCCGCCCACAGTATGCCGGGTTTCCCGCTGCTCAAAGCGGAAATATTTGAAACCGACGGGGTATAGGGGACCGGCAGAAAACCGGTTTGAAGATCGAAGCGGCCCACTCCGGTATCGGTCCCCAGTATAAGGCTGCCGTCTTCCCGTAGCAGCAAAGCGTTTACGAACTCGTCTCCCAGGTCGGAGGTTTCCGGGGTGTACATGAGCAGTTCGAGAGAGGCAGCTGGCTGGCACGTGAAGAAAACAGCCAGTAAAAGTGTACAAGCGAGTCGTTTCATAATTATTTTTCTTCTACCAGCATGATCTGCCAGCGGTTGTCCTCGTAACGCAGGAAGTCGCTCCGTTTTTTTCGGGTAATGTCAGCGGTAATTTTTGCCCCGGCGCTGGTAGTGCCCGCCAGATGATACATCCAGTCAACCCTGGCAGATTTACCCTTCACACCGAGAATGCGTTTTTCATTTACCATTTTAACATCTCCGAGAACATTGAATTCCGCTTCGTGCTTTTTCTTCATCTTCCCCCACTCGTCCCCCAGGGCTTTTTTTGAAAAACACGACATGAATGCATCCAGATCCCGTGTGTTGTAAGCTTTGATCATCTTGTCGTGAAAACGCTCGACATCTCCACGGGAGGTGCCGCTCCGGGAATGCTGTGTTTTTACCGGCCGGGTTTCTTCAGTCACCGGCGGTTGAGGTTCGGGTTCACCGGCCGGTTCTTCATCTGGAGCATCATCTCCGGTATCTTCATCCGGCTCTTCCTCATCATAATCAAGAGAAACCGACAGCAGTGAACCACTCTCAAGCATGGACTCCGATACCGTTGTCACTCCGGGCTGATACCCGGGACAGTAGGACACGATATCCTCATCGGGTCCATGGATCAAAACAGAGGCTACGCCACTGTCGTCAACCGGGAACCAGCGCCTGGCAGCGGGCGTTCCCACCGATGCATCAGTCAACGGGCTGCCGTCCAGGTCCAGCACTTCCACACTAAGCGTAATCGTGGACTGGTCACTTCCCTCGATCAGAGCCATGAAATCATGCATCCACAGTGGCGAGGTAAACCACAGAATGCCGCCCGTGGCTGCTACAGCGATCACCACTGAAACAAGGACCCAGAGCCATGTCCTTGATTTACTGTGCGTACCGCCGACAAATTGGCGTCTCGTATCTGGTGGTGGTGCCTTGTCATCTTTCAGAGGGACAGTGAAACCGACCACGGTTTTCTTGCCCTTTTTTGAGCCTACGTTTGAGCCGATAAGTGTTTTTTTGCTCGGTCCCATAGTTTTTCGATCAGTCCTGTAATTTCAAGCGGGCGAACCGCCGTTTGCCAACCTGGAGGATTGCTCCGTCACTAACTACTACGTCTGCCTGAGCCCCGGAGACTTTCTCACCGTCAATGCGCACCGCTCCTTCTTTGGCCAAACGGCGCCCTTCACTGCTTGACGACACGAATCCGGCTTTCTGCATGAGCTTTACCACCCAGATCTTCCCGTCCTTCAGGTCATGGGAAGACAACGAAAGAACCGGCATGTCTTCGGGAATCTGGTGTTTGGCAAATACCCGTTCGAACTCGGTTGCGGCTTTTTCCGCTTCGGCTTCTGACGTGTACATGGCAGCCAGCCGGTAGGCCAGATCGGATTTGGCCTTCCTGGGATGCAGCCGGCCCGACTCCAGATCATTCTTCAAACGCTCCAGTTGATCCAGTTCGATATCCGTGCACAACAGGTAATAGTCCAGTATTAGAGCGTAAAGTCCCCCGTCCTGGTGCTCCGGGTAGGCATCAGGAATGGACATGATCTTTCCATAGATCTGCCTTGCGGGCTCGGTCACCCCTGCGTAATTGTTCAGGGACTTGCTCATCTTGTTTACCCCGTCGGTCCCAACCAGAAGCGGCAGGGTCATGACTACCTGAGGGACCTGATCGAACTGGTTCTGCAGGTGCCGTCCTACCAGGAGATTAAAGGTCTGGTCGGTGCCGCCGAGCTCCACATCGCACTCCAGCGCCACCGAGTCGTATCCCTGCATGAGCGGATAGAGAAACTCGCAGACACTGATCGGGATGCCTTCTGAGTAGCGTTTGGCGAAATCGTCCCGCTCCAGCATACGGGCCACGGTGTACCGTCCGCTGAGTTTGAGCACGTCAGCAAAGCTCATTTTCGAAAGCCAGGAAGAATTGTAGACCACCTGGAATAGAGCCGGATCCATCAGCAGTATCTTAGCCACCTGCTTACGGTAGGTATCGGCGTTGTGCTCAACTTGTTCCCGGGTCAGGGGCTCCCTGGTCTTGGAGCGCCCCGAGGGATCACCGATCATACCCGTGAAATCACCTATCAGGAAAATGACCTTGTGACCTAAATCCTGGAACTGTCTGAGCTTTTTAAGCTGCACCGTGTGTCCGAGATGAATATCCGGGGCAGACGGATCAGCCCCCCACTTGACTGTAAGAGGACGGCCTTCCTGCCGGGACTTCTCCAGACGCTCCCGCAGTTCGTCCAGGGAGACGATGTCGCTGGCACCACGCTGGAGGATTTCTACCTGCTGATCTACAGGAAGGAACTCGCGCTGGACTTCACTCATGACCGGTCCTCCCGGCCCGAAGACT
Organism: uncultured bacterium; assembly: GCA_964432985.1. Lineage (GTDB taxonomy): Bacteria > Muiribacteriota > CAYSPT01 > CAYSPT01 > CAYSPT01 > CAYSPT01. Next base: position 27,058 of record CAYSPT010000022.1, on the reverse strand, counting down.
GGCCGTGAGGCTGATCATCGGCAGCAGACACTCTGAGATAGGCTGTTATTTCCTTCAGATGACGCTCCAGCTTTTCCGTTCTCTCCATAAGCTCAACTTCTTCGGCTTTTACCTTTTCTACAACCTCTTGCGGGGCCCGGGTAAGGAAATTCTTGTTACCCAGTTTACGGCTGGCCCGGGCCAGTTCGGGAGCGATACGGGCCAGTTCCCGCCTGGTGCGGTCCTCTTCGCGGCGAAGATCTTCACCGGAAAGCGGTAGCGCCACCACGGTGTCACCGGCCACGGTTTTTGCCGACGGAGTGGGGAGAGCGTCCTCAGAGGAAAAACGCAGCTCGGAAACCTGGGCCAGCAGTTGGACGAGATCGAGCCTGTCTTCCAGAATCGACCTGGCATCATCAGTACGGCAGGCAAAACACAGGTTTCGCTTCTCGTTGGGCTTGACACCGTTTTCGGCCCTCAATGTCCGGGCGGCTGAGATCACGTCACGAATCAGCGTCGAGCGGTATTCGGCATCTTCATCTTTGAATCCGCGTGTTTGGGGCCACGGAGATTTGATGATGTAGCTTTCCCCGCCGTTGAGAGCCTGATACAGTTCCTCGGTCAGAAACGGCATAAACGGGTGAAGCAGCTTCAGAATCCCTTCCAGCACCGTTTTCAGCACCGTCCGGGCAATGGTTTTGCGCTTTTCGTCATCACCGTAGAGATCAGCCTTTTTGAACTCTACGTACCAGTCGCACACTTCGCTCCAGATAAACTGGTAGATCTTTTGGGAAGCTTGGGCCAATTCCAGTTCCTCGATTGCCTTATTGAGTTCCTCGATGACCGTGTCCAGACGAGAGAGAATCCACCGGTCCTCCACCGCCAGGTCATCTTTTTGAATGTCAGCGATCCCTGGCAGGTCGTCATCTCCCAGGTTCATAAGGACAAACCGGGACATGTTCCATATCTTGTTGGCGAAGTTCCGGCCGATTTCAATCGTTTTTTCCGAGAACAACACATCCTGTCCACGAGGGGTGATAAGCATCATACCCATCCTGAGTGCATCGGCGCCGTAGGTGGCGATGATGTCCAGGGGATCGGGGGAGTTCCCCAGGGATTTGCTCATTTTCCGTCCGTGGCCGTCCCTGACGATACCGTGGATGTAGACCCGTGAAAACGGTATGTCTCCCATGAATTCCAGGCCGGCCATGATCATCCGGGCTACCCAGAAAAAGATGATTTCAGGAGCCGTGACCAGCACCTGGGTGGAATAAAAATGGTCCAGGTCCGGGGTTTTATCGGGCCATCCCAACGTGGAGAACGGCCACAACCAGGACGAAAACCAGGTATCGAGCACGTCGGGATCCTGCCTCAGTTCGGCTCCGCCGCAGGCCTCGCACCTGTCAGGGGTGTCCACGGCAGCCATCACCTCGCCGCAGCTTTCGCAGGTGTAGATGGGGATACGGTGCCCCCACCAGATCTGCCGGGAAATACACCAGTCCCTGATATTCTCCATCCACTCCAGGTACACCTTGGTCCACCGCTCGGGATAAAAGGTCACCCGTCCGTTCTTTACTACGTCAATTGCTGGTTCAGCCAGGGGTTTCATCCTGACGAACCACTGGTCTGAAAGACGCGGTTCCACCACCGAGTGGCACCGGTAGCAGTGGCCCACCGAATGGTGGTATGGTTCCACCTTCACGAGAAAGCCACCCTCTTTGAGGTCCACCAGCAATGTTTCCCGGCACTCAAACCGGTCCATCCCCCGATAAGCGCCGGCGTTATCATTCATAGTCCCGTCGTCGTTCATAACGTCGACCTTCTCCAGGCTGTGCCGCTCTCCCATGAGAAAGTCATTGGGATCGTGGGCCGGTGTGACTTTTACCGCGCCGGTTCCGAATTCAGGATCGACAAAATTGTCAAAGATCACTTTCATACGACGGCCGATAATGGGAAGAATTATGGTCCGGTCCTTGAGATCGGAGTACCGTTCGTCACCGGGATGAACGGCCACAGCAGTATCGCCCAGCATGGTCTCGGGCCGGGTAGTGGCCACGTGCACGAACTCTTCCGTATCTTCGATGGGGTACCGCAGGTGATACAGGTGAGCGTCCACCTCATCGTACTCCACCTCTTCATCGGACAGTGCAGTCTGGCACCGGGGGCACCAGTTGATGATGTACTTGCCCCGGTATACCAGGTCTTTTTTATAGAGAGAAACAAACACCTGCGCCACGGCCCGGGAAAGACCCTCGTCCATGGTGAAGCGTTCCCGGGTCCAATCACAGGAACTGCCCAATTTTCGGAGCTGACGGATGATGGTTCCGCCAAATTCCTCTTTCCATTCCCAAACACGTTCGATAAAAGTTTCACGACCCAGGTCATACCTGGTCAATCCCTGTTTGGCAATATCCTTTTCCACCACATTCTGCGTTGCTATGCCAGCATGGTCCATACCCGGAAGCCACAGGGCCTCGTACTGCTGCATTCGTTTGTGTCTGATAAGGATATCCTGAATGGTATTGTTCAAAACATGACCCATATGCAGCATACCGGTCACATTCGGGGGAGGAATCATGATGGTAAATGGTTCCTTGTCCGATGGTTGTGCGGAAAAAGACCCGGAATCCTCCCAGGCAGCATACCATTTCCGTTCGACCTCAACCGGCTCGTACCGTGGGGGAAGTTCTCTGGCGCTCATGATGTAAACTCCCCTCTAGATCTTCAGCTCGTCCAGGAAGGACTTCTGCTGTCCCTTAACTTCGAGTCTGGCAAGGGCTTTTTTAGCCTCGACACGGGTAGAATCCATTTCGAGCACGGTGGCGTACTCTTTGATTGCCTCTACCAGTTCGCCTCGGGATTCGTGGATTTTTGCGATCTCTTCCCGATAATCAACATTGTCGGGCTTGAGAGACAGGGCTTCCTTATACATGGCAAGCGATCCCGGGCAATCTCCGACTTTGAGATGTGCGGCACCCAGCCGGGCGTACATATCCGCCGCTTTTGCCAACTCTTTCATCATGACGCCCATATCTCCCGTGGGAGCTGCAACCGCAGCAGGAGCAGCCGTCCCGGCAGCCATTTTCAGCTCATCTTCTTTTTGCTGAAGCTGTGCTTCGAGTTCCTTGATTTTTACTGTCAAATCTTCGTCGGGAGCGACGGTGCTTTTTTCGGCGATCTCCTGACTGACGTTTTTCAACTCTTCTTCCATTTCACCAATCAATGCTTCTTTTTCTTCCAGCTTCATTTCCATGGATTCCATCCGGGCCTGCAGATCATGTTCATCAACGTCCACCGCTGCCAGTTCTTTCTCCTCAGCCAGGCGCAGCAATTCTTCCTTGAGCTTTTCTACTTCTTCGCCTTTCTCCAGAACAGCCCGTTCGCTCTCCTCGATACTCGAGTCTTTCTCCTGAAGTTGCATGTGAAGCATTTCCACTTCCTGACGCAAGGTTTCAATCTCTTCAGGCGAAGCGCCCACTTGACTTATCGTCTCTGCCTGGGCCTTGAGCTTTTCTATTTCTTTCTTCTGGGTGAGTATTTCTGACTCTTGAACGACCACCGTTTCTTGAAGCTTCAACATCTCTTCCGATTCTGCCGATGATTCGTCACCCTCCCCGGAACCGCCTTCCAACTGATCGATATCAGTGGATTGCACTTCAGACATTAAAGCATCGAGATCATCAATTGCTGGAGGTTCTTCCTCAG
>CAYSPT010000022.1:0-23274 GCA_964432985.1 uncultured bacterium | reverse complement strand
TGCACTTCAGACATTAAAGCATCGAGATCATCAATTGCTGGAGGTTCTTCCTCAGGCTCAGGTGGGGATTCTTCTTCATCGAAAGCTTCACCAGTGGACGGAATTTCTCCAAACTCATCGGCGCCCGGCTCCTCAGCGCTCGGATCTTGATCCGCCATCAGGGCCGCCAGGTCGTCAGCAGACGGGGTTTCGTCCACAGCGGGAGGCTCCTCAGCGCTCGGATCTTGATCCGCCATCAGGGCCGCCAGGTCGTCGGCGGACGGAGATGCGCTATCCATCTGCTCAAGTTCACTTTTCAGGGTGTCGATCTCATTTTCCTTATCCTGAATTTGCATATCCTTTTCCACCAGTGCCTCCCTGTTTTCCTCGAGTGTCTTTTCCTTTTGTTCCAACTCGGACCGGAGCATCTCAGCTTCAGATTTGATGCTCTCAACTTCACTCATGAGTGTATCCATCTCCTCGCCTGGCGCGTCAGGCTCATCCTTATTTTCAAGTTCGGTTTCCAATGACTCTATCTTCTGGTCCTTCTCCACGGTTTCCTCGCGTAAGGATTCGAGTTGGCCTGCCAGAGCATCCACCTGGGAGCGCAACTCGTCCAGTTCCCCGGTATCAGCAGCCGATTCTTCGTCTCCTCCGGCTTCTTCCGCATCACTCAACTTCTGTTTCATGCGCTCGATTTGATTCTGTAAAAGCTTTATGACTCGGTCTTTCTGTACTACTTGCTGGGTCAGTTTCTTATAAAATTCCTCAGTCGAATCAACTTCGTGCTCGTTCTCATGGTCCATAACGAAAGCCTCCCCTGCCAATTAAGCTTGTTTATATAACCAGCAAAATAATAGTTAAGAATACTCTTTAAGATAATGCACAAACTTCGATGGATTATACCATGACCGGTAGAGCATCATCAAGACGGACATGGAAGCCTGGAAAGCAATGTTGACTCCAAGCGAAAATGTGTGCTAACATCACATTTAGAATACTGTGCCGGCTGTATGGTTTCTTTAAGCTTATGACTAAGGAAAAACCTGTTAATCGCCGGCCCCGATGGGGATCAGTGGAATGTATATTCTCACTATCCCGAAAATGGGAAGGGGTGATCCAGCGTGCATTACAAGTACCTCTTCGTAATCGTGCTGCTCATTCTGGTAGTTGGTTTTTCCAGCGCACTTCTTTTCAAGGTGGCCATGGATGACGAATCCGCTGCAAGGGCACTGCTTTCGACATTCGCTCTTCTAAGCGTACCGCTTCTGAGCCTATGCATCGCTCTGGAACGGATGAACTACAGGATCAAGACGCTCGAAATTCAGATGGGACAGGTGGAGGACGAAGACGATAATTAGACCACTGGTGACCACATGATGCCGTGGGCTACTTAATCCCGTGGAGCACCTGTATGTGCTTTAACCTCTGTTGAAGAAGCATATTCCATCAGCATTTCCGAGAGTTTTTGTACTCTCAGACAAATAGCTTTCGCGTCCAGAGTTATAAACTCTCCGCCTCTCATGAGTACTTTTCCTCCTGCCATTACCAAACCTATTTCATCGCCATTAGCTGCCCATATAAGGTTTTCCACCACGTTATCCAGCCTGGAGGGAACAAGGTTGGGATGATCCAGATCAACCAGCACCAGGTCCGCAGCCCGGCCCGGGGCAAGAATACCGGAATTGAGACCGAGCATCTTCGCTGGTACGGCAGTGATCATTTTGAGAACCTGGTCAGCGGGGAGAACGGTGGCGTCCCGATTGACGGCCTTCTGATACTGGGAGGCGAGCCGGGCGGCACTGATGATGTTTTGATTGTCTGCGCTGCCTGATCCGTCGGTGGATATAGCCACGGGAATACCCATTTCAATCATTTTTATCACCGGTGGCATGCCGCTTCCCAAAATGGTGTTGGCCAACGGGTTGTGAACTACCATGGCTCCTGAGTCCCTGATAAGCTCCAGGTCATGCTCGGTGCAGTGGACCTGATGAGCCAGAAGCGTGTGCTCGTCAAGAATACCTATCTCTGAGGCATATTCGATAGGAGTATGGCCATATTCCTGGGCAAACCACCTGGTAGTGTTAGGCTCCTCGGAACTGTGTATATGCAGCAGAGTTCCATGATCCCTGGCCCATGCCTTAAGGGATTTCAGGAGGTGGGGACCATTAGAAAAAAGCTGGTCCGGTCCGGGAAGTACCGTTACTCTGGGAACAGTATCGAACTGCTTCACATATGTATCAAGTCGTTTGGTGGCAATCTCCGGCTGCGTGTCAAGGATACGAGGATCATAATTTCTGTCCTGGCTTCCAACAGCCACAAACATGGTGGTGCCGGCGCTGGCATTCGCCTCGACGATCTCTTCTACCCGGTACTTGTTGTAATTGCAGTGATGAACCATAGACGAGGTAATACCGTAACTGATATCGTCGACCCTGGCCTTCAAATAGGTCACCAGATTCGGCGAGCACCCAAAATACTCCTCGAGTTGTGGTCTCTTCTCGTCCATGAAACCGGTAAAAAGGTTGACGGCGCCATCAAGCCATGGTGTGAGAGGAACATCCTTGGCAATACCGATGATTGGAGACTCGTGATCGTGACCATGCCCCTTGACAAATCCAGGCAGCAGTACGCCGTAAAAACAAGGAACCGGTCCGGATTTTTCAGGATTTGAAAACGACTGCTCTTTCCCTGACGGTTCCAGTATTTCAAGCTCGCCGGTACACTCTTGCATGATACGAGCCGCCACACCTTCGTTGAATGCACCAACTTCCTTGATGTTTTCACCGTCGGTGAGCACATATCCGTCTTCCACCCTCGGGGGAAGACCGGATTCGTCTCCAATGGGAATCACGTATTTAGCGCGTATCAGCTTATAGCGTTTCTCTTTCGTATCCACAGTTATACCTCCTCAAGAAGTTTACCAAATTTTAACGGTAACACCACGCACGTGTCAAAGGATGGCATGAGAGAGATTTGTAAGGCTTAGTGGATAGTAATCCGTTCATAACGGATAGTAATCCGTTCATAACGGATAGTAATCCGTAGTGAATCATGAAAAGCAAACTGCCGATAACTAATGTAGGGTACATTTAATGTAGGGTACATTTAATGAAGATACATTAAAACAGGGGAGCAATCATGGACATCACGGACATTAACGACAATCATTCCAGCCTCCGGAAGAAGAAAGCGGCCCTGCTCAAAGCCATCGCTGACTGGGTAGCAAACGACCAGTCACTCCCCATCCCCGAATCCCAGCGAAAAGCCTGGTGCAACATCATCGGACGTGATGATTTAATTGAGATGATCCTGGACAAAAGCGATCCATCTCGATCTTAACCCGAATCATTCTACTCTCCTTGACCAGTTTTCCCGAAGATTTTGATTATCTGTTACATTTTGACGGGTAAGCAACTATATACTTACGAATGGGCAAGTATACCCGAAGTGTGTGGTATGCCTATTTTTGTTGATAGAGTATAATTTAATGTGTATTTCTCGAAAGGATGAGCAGTTCATGAGCCTGGTTCCCGCAATTTCACACAGAAAAGTCCGTTGTTTTCTCAGACCACTTTCCCTCGCCGTGGTCTTTTCGCTTGTTTTAAATCCGTTTTTCTTTAATGTTTCGCGTGCCGAAGCACAGGAAGCGGCGTCATTGTTCGTTAACGGCAAATACTATCACAATGTCAAACCTATTGCCGAAGGGCTCGATCTCGCCCAGGCAAAAGCAATTACCGTGAACAACAACATCGATGAAATCATTTTCGAGGGTCCTGACGGCAGGCTTTACATAGCCTTCGGTCAAAGCGGCGCCATGGGTGAACTGGGTGAAGTCCGGGAGGGGTATCTCGGCTCCTTCAGGGGAGAGAAAGTTAAGGTCGTTTCGGTGAACGACGAATCAAATACTTTCGCACAGGGAGCAACCAGCGTGCCGAAGGGCATCGGCAACATGCTCAGCAAGGTGTTCAAGGACAACTTCACCACCACCGTGACCACCATCCTGTCTACTATTTCAGGCGGTGTTATCGCCGCCCTGGCCCTGAAAAGCGGCGTGTCGGCGGGAGCGGCGGCGGCGGCTTCGGGTGCCACAACGGCGGCGGCAGGCAGCGCCGGCGTGGCTGCCGCGGTCACCGGTGCCACGGCAGCCATCAAGGGCGCCCTGCTAGCCTGCGTCACCCCGGTGGTGGTCGCGGTAGTAGGCATAACGGTCGTCATGGGCGCCGCCATGCTGGTGGGTGGATTCCGAGGGCTGTTCGGTAAACCGCGTTTCGCCACCATCGACATGGTCACCGACCAGAATTTCCAGGACATGCAGGATTACGACGGCAAGTGGGAGTACATCGACCGGCTCAAGAATCCCGACGACGCCAATGATGCCGACACCAAAGATACCAGCGACAAGCCGGTGACCAAAGACGAAGGCAAGATCATCCGGGATGAAGGCACGGACATGTAGGTTTGGTGCCCTCGAATTTCTTGACACTTTACTGTAGAGACCAGTATAAATAAATTAGATTTATAAGAAAGCTTAAGGTGAGATAAGTAATGCAGGTTTTTCCGCGATTCCGGAGGATTCTTGCCGGCCTTTGCGCCCTGCTCATCATTCTCAATTCCTCCAGCCTCCTGCTCGCCGAAGCCCTTAAAGATGCCCGGGAAATAGACGTGGTCGATACCATGACCAACTACGATCCCAAAATGCTTATCCTCAAAACCGTCTGGAACGATGTGGGCACCGCCCAAAAGGAAAAGCGGCCGGTTGACTGGGGAGCCCTGAAGAGCAAGCTCACCCGGAAATCACTCCTGGTTCACCTGGCAGTCGATTCAGGTGCCGGAATCGCTGCTATGGGGCTCCAGTACGTGCTCATGGGAGTCGCTCCTCCTCTCGGTACGGCTGTGGGCGGGCTGCTCGCCACCACGATTTGCGGATTTGCCGGGGCCATCGGGTACGAGATGAGCGAAGATATCGAGTCCAACCGAAAACTGCCCTTTAGTGAGACAATGGGGCGGGCTCTAAAGAAGATCGACGCCACCAACTTCGCCGCCCGGACCCTGGGAGGCGCGGTGGGTGCCGTAATCGGGCAGGTCCTGTGCCCGATTCCCTTTCTGGGGGTGGTCCTGGGTGGAATGGTGGGAGGATTTCTCGGCGGGACCCTGGCCAACTTTTTCGTCAAAACGAAGTTTGGCAAATCAATTGCCAATCGTTTCCAGAACGTCTGGGACAAAGGAGCCCAAAAGCTCATCGACATGACCCGGTCACGCCGGGGGGACCAGATAGAGGACTCTCTGGAACAGGCGCCTGAGGAGGATGATTACGGTCTTATAGCCCGGCTGAGAAACAAGCTGATTGGCCTTCACAACCACCACATCGACCTTCTGTCCAGCGATAATGCCCAGGAAGCCACACTCTTTCACAAGTTCGAGATCGAGCCCCTTCTTAACCGAATAAATCAACTGGAAGCCGGGCTCAGATAAAACCCGGATCTCGGAAAAGCGATGACTACCAATACATGCATGGTTTCTTACTCAAACCGCACTCTCCCCATAGAGTATTCCTACCGCAGAGGGAGAAAAGGTCCCTTGCTGTACCTGCACGGTCTGGGGTGCTCGAAATCAGATTTTGCTGCCGCGCTCACGAGACCCGCCTTGGAGAATTTCACCCTGGCTAGTTTCGATTTTCCCGGGAGCGGGAAATCCGGTTATTTTCCCGGACTGCCACTGGACCTCGTCGGCCTGGTAGAAATTACCCGCCAGGTGGTACTCACCTTATCCCTTGACCAGCCGGTTATCGCGGGACACAGTATGGGGGGAGTGGTGGGGCTGCTTTACATTCTGCGTTACCCTTCAGATGTGAAAGCATTTATAAATATAGAAGGTAACCTGATTTCCGACGACTGCTTTTTTTCACGTCGGGCGGCCGAGTGCGATCCACGAGAGTTCGAGCGGACGGTCTTTCCTGATTTTATACAGCTGCTCGAGCAGTCGAGCAACCGGGGTTACCGCACGTATGCCAAAACGCTTAAACACGGTGCCCACCCCGCGGCCTTCCAGGATTACAGCTGCTCATTGGTTGAGCATTCGGACCGCACGGATTTGCTCAAGCGTTATATTGCTTTATCAATCCCCACCCTGTTCGTTTACGGATCGGAAAACCGGGATCTGCCCTACCTGCCGGCTTTGCTGCAGGCCGGGTGCCTAATCAGTGAGATTCCCGCAAGCAACCATTTCCCCGGGTATGACAATCCGGATGCTTTCTACAGAGCCATTGCCGAATTTCTACACAAATGAGCAAGCGTCTTTGCGCAGTGAAGCCACCAGTTTTCTGAGGATTCTTCTCGTTCATTACCACTACGCCCACACCACTATCAATCATCGTTCTCTGTCACCGTTCCCAACCGCCATTTGTAAGAAAGTAATAAACCCTCTAATATTTCTTCTGGTACAATATAAAAAGCTAATCGATAGTAACGGGAGGTTCGTTAATAAACTAATGAAGGAAATCATTGTCATCTCTCACACACACTGGGACCGGGAATGGTACCGACCCCTGGAGGAGTTCAGGCAGGAGTTGGCTAATATGATCGACAACCTGCTGGGCATTATGGACCGGGATTCCCGATTCAAGTACTTTCATCTGGACGGTCAGACAGTGGTAATCGAGGACTATCTCCACCTGAGACCGGAAAACGAAGACCGACTCGTGAGGTACATCCGTGAAGGCAACGTCCTGGTCGGTCCCTGGTATGTCCAACCGGACGAGTTCCTGGTAAGCGGCGAAGCGCATATCCGCAACCTTCTCATCGGCCACCGGATAGCCCAACGGTACGGCAGCCCTATGAAGGTAGGCTATGTGCCGGACTGCTTCGGGCACATATCCCAGTTGCCCCAGATATTGCGGGGATTTGATATCGACTGCGCCATGCTCTGGCGTGGTGTGGGAAATGAGGTGACCACCACGGAGCTCACCTGGGAATCTCCCGACGGTTCGAGCGTATTGCTAGTATATCTCCTCAACGGGTACAGCAACGCCGTCGAGCTGCCTGACAACCCCCGGGAGCTGCTGCAGAGGGTGAACACCGAGATCGAAAGTCTCGAGCCGTGGGCAACCACCAGGTACCTGGTATTCATGAACGGAAGCGATCACAAGTATCTGCAGTCCAACCTGCCTGACCTGATGGACATTATCCGCAGCTCGCGGGACGACATATCCGTCACCCAGTCCACCATGCCGCAGCTGATCGACAACATCCGTCGTGAAGACCCTGCCCTGCCCGTCTACCGGGGGGAGTTCAGAAGCCCTCTGAGAAGCAATATCCTCCCGGGCGTCTATTCGGCCAGAATATACCTGAAGCAGATGAATACCAGGCTCGAACACCTGGTGGAGAAGATGCTCGAACCGGTAGCGGTTTTCGCCTCGCTCAACGGGCACCCTTACCCGAAAACAGCCCTGGCCGATTACTGGAAACAATTAATCAAGAACAATGCCCACGACAGCATCTGCGGATGCAGTGTCGACCTGGTCCACGACCAGATGGAAGGGCGTTTCCAGGAACTTTTTCACTTCGGGAAAGCTCTGCTGGATACGACGCTGGAAACGTGCTGCGGCCTGGTTAACACCGCAGGTGCGACCACCGCAGGTGCGACCACCGCAGGTACGACCGCTGGAGCGGATAAAAACGGAGACGGCTTCACTCCGTTGATCGTATTCAACCCACTTGACGGCCCGAGGTCCGGGCCGGTCACCCTGACGCTGGAGAACGGAGATGCCGGACACGAAGTTAATTTCGTGCCACGGAATATTCCACCATTCGGTTACAAAACCTACGCCGTCCGCCCGGTTGAGAATCCGTCATCATCACACCAGTCGACCGGATTCGAAATTTGCGAGCTGATTTCAGAGAGAGAACGGAGTACACTCGCTCCGGTCGCTCTCCTGACACCTCAGGCAGAACGCGTCTTTTCCACCAGCTCAGCCAGCCTGGGCCCGGCCATTGAAAACGAGCATTACCGGGTTGAGTTGAATCCTAAGGACGGAACCCTGACCGTCACCGACCTGGGTACCGCGACGGTCCTCACCGGGATCAACCGGTTCGTGGACGAAGGAGATGCCGGGGACGAATACAATTTTTCACCGCCTGAAAAAGGCAACCGCATCATTTCCAGCGGTGAGGTTTCGGATCGAGCCCTGGTAACCGTATCAGACCAGAAACAAACCATGGAGTACGAGCTGATCTATGATATTCCGGACGGGCTGACCGACGAGAGAAGCAGGCGCAGTCCGGCAACCAAACCATGCCGGATTACCTCCCGTGTATCCCTATATCCGGGAATCAAGCGAATCGATTTTGAAACGTCAGTGGACAACAGGTCACGGGACCACCGACTGCGGACTATGTTTCCTTCCGCGCTGACTGCTTCGCATTCACTGGCCGACGGTCATTTCGACCAGGTAAAACGATCCGTAGCTATCCCCGGCGGACAGCAGTGGTTCGAGCAGCCGGTGGGCCAGTTTCCCCAGAAGAATTACACCGTGTGGGGAAATGGTGATGAATGGTTTATACTGCTCAACAAGGGGATTCCGGAAGTCGAGCTCATGGAGCGGGATGGCCGGGCAGTGGCTGCTTTGACGTTGATCAGGGCCGTCGGGTGGCTCTCCCGGGACGATTTTGTTACCCGGAACGGGCACGCCGGCCCCGAGATGGCCACTCCGGGAGCCCAGTGCTTGAGGCAGCTTCGCTTCGAGTACGCTATCTTTCCCCGCGCAACCGCCAGCGAAATGAAACTGGCCTCCCGGCTGGGCGCCTGGTACAACAACCCGCTGAACGCCCGGACTACCGGGATACACCAGGGGAAACTCCACTCCTCGGGCAGTTTCCTCACCATAGAGCCGGCCGCGGTGGTTCTCAGCGCTCTGAAACTGGCGGAAGATGACGATGCTGTCATTCTCAGGATTTTTAACAGTGAAGACCACCCGGTGAATGGAACCATCGGGTTTTTCAAAGCGTTCAGTACCGTCAAGGAGGTCAACCTGAACGAACAGGATCTGAAGTCCGGACCGGGCCGTTTATGGACGAAACTCTCTGTTTCTCCAGAGAAGTCGTCGTTCTCGTTTACGATTGGAGCTAAACGGATTGCCACATTCAAACTCATTTTCTGATGAGCCCGCTTCTCCAAACAGCCGGCGTTCGTCTATCCGGTGGATTCTGTTCGCGCTTCTGGTGGGTGGAAGTCTCCTGGTTCTCGTTTCACTCCACATCACCGATGACGACCGGCCGGACTTCAGGGCGGTAGGTATCCCGGGGATCTACGGGGAAGGCTTCATTAGTGAAGGCTATAACAGGAGAATTCTGGCAGCGGAGTTTTCCCGAAGCGTTCCTGTCTGGCAGGGAAAGCTCTGGGACCATCCCATTGAGTACCGGGAGCGGGATCTCGGCAACGGTCTGGTGCTGCTTTATATTACACGGGATGGGAACACGGCGGATATAATTCCCTGTTACCAGCGAGCTGACCAGCGGACCGCCTACGTCAAGGTGACTACAGCCCGACAGCAGAACAGTCCAATATGGGCCGGGGGGTTTGCCGCAACGACCGTTCCTCATCAAAAGCTCCAACACCCGGGACAGCCCGTCACCTTCAGCTTCAAATGCCCCGATTTCCTGGCGGCAATGGACCAGCACGAACTGCCGGGACTTCACCGGGTACACCTCTGGTGCCCGGCCCAGGAATTCTCTTTCTACCCATCCGGCAGAGAATGGCAGAACAACCGGCCGGACCATGTATCCATAAACTCTGTCGCTCTGGTTACCACGGAACAAAGCGGCAACCAGGGCGGTGCCAACAGGGCCTCGGAGCCGCCTCCGGACTCCGGAGACAGCGGCGGATCCAGCGTTTCTTCCGGGAACCAACAAGACCGATCCAGCTCAAACGCAGGGGAAATGGATTCACCTCCGATCCTTTTCACCGGGATCGTCAATGATTATTCGGTTTGCAGGAATTCGCTCACCGGACAGACCTACCACGTGGTGACAGTGCACTCCTACGGACTCATCATCAACGTGCTGCTGTCAGAGGTAAAGGAGACCATCAAACCGGGAGGAATCGCTTTTTGCACCGGGCACCTGTACGGCCGCTTCAAATAACATCTATGTCGATATCATCCACGGGAAATGAGTCTTTACCGCGCTTCCAGGAACGCTTCTGAAGTCCCCGCTCCTGGTCCGATGCCAGAATCTTGAGCGCCCGCTCTTTTAATTGCTGTTTCCTGAAGTCCTTTTTCCGTCGGTTGATTTCCTCCTCCGAAGGAAGATTAAATGCGGTAACTGTCCCGGATGTCAGGGCCGACCCGCACTTGCCGCAAAAATTAATCTTTTCGTCATTTAACGCTGCGCACATTTTGCACCGGACCTTGCCTTCCAGGTGTTTGAGAGCCTCCCGGACTGTGCCCGAGGTGCGTGAATCGGAGAACATCAGGTCTAAAAAACGCTCCTTGACTTCGATAATACTAATTTTATATGACAGGTTTTCCAGGACCTTTTTCCGCACCGTTTCATCCTCGTCGTCAAGCGCGTCGATCAGAACCGGCACCGTCGCAGGATCATCGATCAGACCGAGCATGAACGCAGCGCTGATACGATCGATGGGAAGTTCGCTCTTCAGCATCCATTTCAACTTATCGAGGACATCCCGGTCTCCCGTTGCCCACAGAACTCTTACTGCACAAATACGAACCCGATTATTGCTGTCATCGAGCAGTGGGGTGATAAGCCGGGGAATCATCTCCCCACCCACTTTACCCAGGGCTTCCACGGCGTTGGCTCGTACCCGGTCGCTTCCGTGCTTGAGGAACCTGGACAGGGACTTGACCACTGTGCTGTCTCCCACTTCACCGATTGCCTGCAGCAGCGTGGCAATGACGAACTCGTCCTCTTCTTCATACAGGTTGGCGATGTAGTAGGGCAGCAGTTCATCCTGTTTGAACTTACGGGCTGTCATGATGACCCTGGTACGATATATGGGATCCGGAGACTGCATGAGATTCTCGAACTTTTCCACGTCGATTTTCCTGTCGCCGGTTTGGAGAGGGAAATAAATCCTTTTCAAGGCCTGCCGGACAATAGTCCTGATTTCGGGATCGGCATCTTTGAGAAGAGGTTTCAGCAGGTCGCCTGCTTCCGTGTCACTGTGCTTGAGAAGAAAGGTGATTGCTTTCTTCTTGCTGACACTGTCACCGGAGGTGAGCATTCTCCTTACTTCTTTGCTGTCCACCAACCCTTCCCGCCTTTCCTGTCTTCTCAGTTGATTATCAACTCGTCAAGCGGGCGCTTGGGAACATGATGCACATCGTCTTCCGAGCGCCAGTACTTGATGTCATTTTCATCCTTCTCTTGCTCGATAACCACCTTCTCCGCCGGTACACCCAGCGCCAGTATCAGCAGGATGTCGTAGCGAACGGAGATACCCAGATCGCTCCTGAGCGCGGGACGGTCGATGGAGCCGATCATGCATCCCCCCAGCCCCCGCTGGACGGCACCCAGCATGATACTCTGGGCGGCAATACCCGAATCGGTGAGAAACCGCTGGCTGGTGACCGTGTCCCCTATGATGATGATGTACGCCGACGGAGTTTCGCTTTCAGCTGGACCATCCCAATCCTTCAGATACCCCGCCCATGATAGATGTTTGAATATCAATGCGTTTTTTTCCGGGTCGCTGGACAGGATGAACCTCAGCGGCTGCAGGTTGGCTGACGACGGGGAAAGCCGCGCCAGGTCAACCAGTTCCCGCAGTGTCTCCATGGCGACAGTTCCATTCGGACTAAACCGCCGGTAGCTTCTGTTCTTTTCGATCAACTCACGTATCATGTGGTTATCCCCATACTAAACCGCCGGTAGCTTCTGTTCTTTTCGATTAATTCACGTATCATGTGGTTATCCCCATACTAAACCGCCGGTAGCTTCTGTTCTTTTCGATCAACTCACGTATCATGGTTATCACCTCATATATTTTTTGCTTAATAAGCAAACCGGTCGAACAGATGTATGTTCGACCGGTTTAATGCTCAACGCTGCCGGACAGCACCGAAAGTATCCGGCTCCCCCCGCAGCGAGTAACTCTACCAGAAAACAACGTAGAGAACAACAACCATGAAAATAATCGTTGCACCCGCCACCTGCGACCACACGTGGGGGGTCACATCGATCGACTCGTTCACTGGAAGCGTCTTCGGCTCCTCGAGTGGTTTTATGGCGGTGATGATCCCCATGAGAGCGACCAGGGCGATGAAGGTGATGGCCATGTGGTTCAGAAACGCTACCTGGGGCAGCAGCCACAGCAGCAGACCGTAAATCACGATATTACCAAACAGGGCAATATTGGCGGCAACTGCCGGCGCTTTTTTGAAAATCAGGCCGAACAGGAAAACCGTGACGATACCCGGTGAAATGAATCCCTGGAACATTTGGATGTACTTGAAGATGCCGCCGAATTTCGGATCAGCCAGGTGGGGGGCTATCAAACAAGCCAACAGCACGAACACTCCGGTCATGAACCGTCCTACGTTCACCAGTTTGTGGGTGGGGGCTTCCTTGTTCCAGTGCCGCTTGTACAGATCCATAGTGAAGATGGTGGAGGCCGAATTAAGCATGGAGTCCAGGCTGCTTAGCACGGCCCCGAAGAGGGCGGCAAACATGATGCCCCGCAGGCCGGACGGGAGAATCTCGCGAATTAGAACCGAGTAGGCCTGGTCCCCGGAGCCGATTTTACTGGCGAATAGCTGGTAAGCCATGATCCCCGGAAGGACGATGATAAAAGGGATTATCAGTTTGAGCCCAGCGGCCAGCATGATACCCTTCTGACCCTCCTTGAGGCTCTTGGCTCCCAGTGTCCGCTGCACGATGAACTGGTTGAGTCCCCAGTAGAAGAAGTTCGGAATCCACAGGCCCAGCAGCAGGGCCGTCCACGGGATATCAGGATTATCTGCCGGCAGAATCATGTGCATCTTGTCGGCGTTGGCGGCAAAGAACGCGGACCATCCGCCCACGGCTTTAAATCCCAGTACCATCACGATAGCACCACCGATAAGCAGGGCTGCCCCCTGGAAGAGGTCCGTCCACACAACAGCTTTCAACCCGCCGTATATGGTGTAAGCCCCGGCGATGATCCCGATCAGCCAAACGGCCAGGGTCAGATCCATGCCAAAAATCGTTTTCAGACCGATAGCGCCGGAATAGAGAATGGACGCTAGAGCCACCGCTACGTACATGATCATCATGAACACGGCCATTATGGCCCGACTGGTGGCACTGTAGCGGTATTCAAGGTATTCGGGGATGGTGAATATGCCGCAGCGGAGAAAACGGGGGAGAAGAAAGAGACCGACCAGGATCAATGTTACGGCAGCCATCCACTCGTAGCTCGCCACGGCCAGACCCAAACTGCCGTAGCCGGCGCCGGCCATTCCCACGAAGTGCTCGGTAGAGATGTTGGACGCAATCAGCGAAAAACCAATGAGCCAGAATCCCAGGCCGCGCCCGGCCAGGAAGTAGTCCTCGGACGTCTCCTCGTCCCTTGATTTATACAGTGATATACCGATCACTATGACAAAGAATGCACAAAATGTAATGATATCGACAATAGAGAGTTGCACGGCAGCCTCCTTAATTCTACCCGGCGGCATGGTCGTCGGCCAGCACATCGCCGGATCATCCCCATGAGGGGAAAGTCCCAAATAAAACCAATTACTATCGAGATTTCTACTATACCAGTTTGTATCAGTTTCTGTAAACCTGATATGGTTTCAGAGTAGAGATACGCTATCACCTGCCTCCGTCCTGCCTTGCCATGATCTATGCAGGGAAAACAACTTGGTTTCATCTTTTTACCGCTTCATTTCACAATGCAGTTGCAATCATGAAATGAACCACATTATTTTGGATGAAACATTACCGGGTGGCAGGCATATACTTCTGTGAACCCAGTGACCGAAACGGCACGCAGTGCAATGTGCCCGTCCGGCTAATAACAAACATAAGAGGAGGTTTTCCATTATGAATACTACCAAGTCCACGTTTGCGCTGTACTTCGGAACCCGAAGCGGATTTCCAGGGGATCTGGTGTCCCGTGCCCGAATTGAAATGTCACAGGTACTGCAGGAAATGGGGCACGACGTGCTCATGCTCGACGAAAACGCTACCACGTATGGAGCGGTTGAGACCCGGGAGGAAGGGGAGAAGTATGCCGCCTTTCTGCACCGTAACCACGGCCGTTTCGGTGGAGTCATCATCTGCCTGCCCAACTTCGGAGACGAAAACGGTGCGGCGGCCGCCCTGCGGGACACTTCGGTGCCTATCCTGGTCCACGCCTACCCGGATGAGATGGACAGGATGGCTCCGGCGCTGAGACGGGACGCCTTCTGCGGAAAGCTCTCCATAATGGACGTGTTCTGCCAGGAAGGTATTCCCTTTACCGCTCTGAAGCCTCACGTCGTAGATCCAACCGGCAATCGCTTCCGGGAAAACGTCGACCACTTCGACCGGCTCTGCCGGGTGGTAAACGGTCTCAGGGGTATGACTGTAGGAGCCATCGGTGCCCGGGTTACCGCTTTCAAGACAGTGCGGATCGACGAGGTGACCCTGCAGCGGAACCGCATTACCACGGAAGCCCTGGACCTTTCGGACATCTTCTATCGGATGAAAAAGCTCAGGTCTAACAGCTCCGCTTACAAAGCAAAGGCCGCTGCTTTAAACAATTACGCCGATTTCAGCAGTACCCCGGCAGGAGCCTTTGACAACCTTATCAGACTCGGCGCGGTGATGGACGCTGTGGTCCAGGAGTTCTCCATGGACGCTGTGGCTGTACGGTGCTGGATGGAACTTCAGCAGCAGCTGAGCATATCACCCTGCATCCTTCTGGGAGAGATGAACAGCCGCGGAGTGACCGCTTCATGCGAAGTCGACATTGGAAACGCCGTGGCTATGCACGCCTTGAGCCTGGCTTCCGGACAGCCGCCTGCGTGCCTGGATTTGAACAACAACTACCAGGAAGACGATGACAAGTGTATCCTCTTCCACTGCGGCCCGGTACCTGCGCAGCTCATGACCGGCCCAGGACGGGTGACACCCCATTCGATCATTTCCACTGCGCTGGGTGAAGAGTGCGGCCACGGCTGCCACCAGGGGCGGATCGCTCCTTTCGACTTCACCTTCGCAAGCATGCTCACCGACGCCGGACGTCTGAAGTTCTATCTGGGAGAAGGACGGTTTACCGAAGATCACATTCCGGAAGAGTTTTTCGGGTGTGCCGGAGTAGCCGAGATAGAAAACCTGCAGGACGTACTGCTTCACGTGGGACTCAGGGGATTCCGACATCATGTAAGCCTTACTCCCGGACGTTTCCTGACACCGGTCAGGGAAGCGCTTCAGAAGTATTTGGGGTTTGATGTGGCAATTCCTCAAAACCGGTGAGAGAAGCTCTTCAGGAATACCTGGGATTTGATGTGGAAATTCCTCAAAAGAAGTAATATAGTAAGAGCATTAAGATAGTAATTGGATATAGAGGAAATGATATGGCTGAGATTTGGACTATAACCCATGGATGTTGGTCTCTTTTTAAGGAATTGAGTGCGCCCGCCCTCAAGCAAGGAGTGTAGAAAGTATGGCTGGAATTTGGACCATGGGGGAACTGTTGGTTGAGATTATGCGGCCGAAGGCGGGAATGGAATTGAGCGAGACCGGGACATTTTTGGGACCCTACCCCAGCGGAGCACCGGCTATATTCATCGACACGGCAGCCAGGCTGGGACACACAGCCGGGATCATCGGGGGTGTGGGACGGGACGATTTCGGCCGCTGCTTGCTTAAACGGCTGCAAGCCGACGGTGTTAATGTGCGATTTGTCGAAGAAGTAACCGGTGGTTCCACTGCGGTTGCCTTCGTTACCTACTTTGAGGATGGGGAGAGAAACTTCATCTTCCATATCGACGGAACACCGGCAGTGTTGGCACGTTTTCCCGGGGACGGACTGGAAGAAGAACTCAAGGACGCACCTCCTGGCTTCTTCCACGTGATGGGCTGCTCACTCATGGCCAATGACCGTTTCCGGAAAGAACTATTCAAAGCGGTGGATTTCTTTCACCACCGGGGCACCCGGATCAGTTTCGATCCCAACATTCGGCCCGAACTACTGGGAAGCCAGGACGTCACGGAAGTGACAGAACCGGTTCTGAAACACAGCGCTGTCCTTCTGCCGGGAGTAACTGAGATCAAGCTTTTGAGTGGACAGGGTACCGTCGAGAAAGCTCTGGAGACTCTTTTTGACAATCCGGTACTTCAGACGGTGGTCCTGAAGCGGGGTAAAGCTGGTGCCACAGTGTACACCAGGCACGAAACGGTCGATATCGCAGCCTACCCGGTGGACGAGGTAGACCCCACGGGAGCCGGAGACTGTTTTGACGCCGGATTTCTCTGTGGACTATTGGAAGGAAAATCCCTGCACGAATGCGGACAGATCGCCGCGGCCGCCGGGGCCTTGAATGCATCGGCCTTCGGTCCGATGGAAGGCAGGATCAGTCCCGAAACACTACGAAAAACCATCAGTCCGTAAATAGCCGCTGCTGAAAAGCTGCTGTGTTTTGCGGGTTAAGGGGGAACGGAACAATGTCGGATCATTATCTCATCGACCTGGTCAAGACGTACAAAGGGGGAAACAAAGAAGGTGTCTGCTCAATTTGCAGCGCCCATCCCTTCGTGATCGCAGCCGCTCTGGAACAGGCCCGGGATGACCACCGCCTGGCGTTGATCGAGGCAACCTGCAACCAGGTCAACCAGTTCGGTGGCTACACGGGAATGAAGCCCAATGACTTCAGGGAGCTGGTTCACTCACAAGCCAGGAGGATAGGTTTTCCCGAGGGCAAGATCATCCTGGGAGGTGATCACCTGGGTCCGCATCCCTGGCGCACCGAACCGGCCCAATATGCCATGGAGAAGGCAAGCCGTATGGTGTGTGAGTATGTC
This sequence comes from uncultured bacterium, assembly GCA_964432985.1. Taxonomy (GTDB): domain Bacteria; phylum Muiribacteriota; class CAYSPT01; order CAYSPT01; family CAYSPT01; genus CAYSPT01. Next base: position 6,286 of record CAYSPT010000022.1, on the reverse strand, counting down.
CGCGCCGGTTTTACCAAGATCCATCTGGATGCAAGCATGCACCTGGGTGGCGATAACGATGTTACCAGCCTCCCGCTGGAGCCCGAGATCATCGCCGAGCGCGCGGTAGTCCTGTGCCAGTCCGCTGAGGAAGCGTACCGTGAGCTCAAGGCGTCAGGAATGGGAATCCGGCCGCCGGTGTACGTAATCGGCACCGAAGTACCCGCTCCGGGAGGAATAGACAATGATGACGAATCCATTACGATAACCGGGGTAAACGACCTGGAGACAACTATTGCCGCCACCAGGGAAGCTTTCGAGCGCTACCGGCTCTCTGCTGCCTGGGACCGGGTCGTGGCAGTGGTGGTGCAGCCGGGGGTGGAATTCGGTGATCAAAAGGTTTTTGCATACGACCGGACGAAAGCCAGGGAGTTGTCCATCATGTTGAGCTGCTATCTCAACCTGGTTTTCGAAGGGCACTCGACCGATTACCAGGAAGCCTCTGCCCTCAGGCAGATGGTGGAAGACGGGATAGCAATCCTCAAGGTGGGTCCAGCCTTGACCTTTGCTTTCCGCGAAGCAGTCTTCTCTCTGTGCCTGCTAGAGGAAGAATTACTTTCCGACGCGCCAGGGATAAAACTGTCCAGAATACCCGACGTACTGGAGCAGGTGATGAAAGACAAGCCGGAACACTGGCAGTCGTACTACCGGGGAAACGACAACGAACTCACCCTGGCACGCAAATACAGCCTGCTGGACCGCTGCCGGTACTACTGGCCTGAACCAGGAGTGCAGAGGGTACTTATCAGGCTCATGAACAATCTGCGCAACCAGCCTATTCCCCTGTCACTCCTGCACCAATTTTTCCCTGACCAGGTGTCGCGCATCAGACGTGGTTTACTGACAAATGATCCGGAAGCACTGATCAGAGACAAAATAAAAGAAGTGCTGAGAGACTACTCCTTCGCGATCAGCAGCGGGTGATACGGCACCGGTGGGTACTCCATGACATCAAGGGTACGACCCCGACGAAACAAAGTGGTGGAAACGGTATGATCCAGCAGTCAAATAAAACCTTTCGGACAAGTACGAATTTTCGGGCCACGGCAGTACTGCTGCTCTCCCTGTCCTGGTTATCATGGCCGTACTCGACTGTCAGTGCACAGAAAGCAAATCAGGAAACAACCAGTGAAACGCAGATTGACGGACGCAAGTTCATGGAATTGATGTCATTTCTCGAAAACCTCGATCCAACCCAGTTGAAGGCACTTGAAGAGATGATGGCTCATTCACCCGATGAAGGACGACGTCTGGCAGCCAAACTCTTCCTGAAGATGCGGCGTTTGAAACAGCTGAGGGAAGAAGACCCGGAGGCCTTCCGACAGGAAGCGAAGCTGTGGAAAGAAGTCGGTCTGACAAAAGGGCAGGAAGAGTCGGGAAAGGATGCCTTTGAACGGGTAGTAGCTGATTGGGATAATAATCCTACCACCCCTGAAACCTTTTTGTTCAAGATTGGGACACTGCTCGAGTGGATACCGAGATTGCGTAAGACAAACGATCTGGAACTGGACCGGGCTGATTTCCAGATCCGCCAGATAGATGCAGCCTACAGACGCGGCCGGCACAAGCAGGCCCGGGAAATGCTGGATGAACTTTTTGCCTACATCCGTCAAGAATTCGACAAGCAAAACGTGAAGGTAGAACAAGATAAACTCGCACAATTGAAAAGTCCTTCGATCTTGTTTGTTGGTGCCTTCAATAAGGGCAGACAGTCAGATATGATCAGTTCCGATCTTAAGAGGAAATTGCAGCATCTCGGATTCCAAATAGACATATGCGGATATGGTGACATCACCTGGGACAGAATCAAGACTTTCAATGTTCTCGTGATGATGTGGCATCCGGGAGAGCAAGAGGCAACAATTATACGGAGGGTTTACAAACCAGCTTTTCCCGCAATTCTCAGATTCGTCGAAGAAGGCGGCGGCGTCTTCGTCATCGGTGGGAGCAGGGAGCGCTCATGGCAGACGGTAAATCAGTTTATTCAACCGCTTGGGGCTGAAATTCTCAACGAAGCGATTTCAGACAAGGCAACCCGCTACCGCCAGCAGAAGCATTATTTTCTGGACTTTGCCGCAACGGGAGCCATCGCTGACCACCCGGTAACTCAGGGAATAGGAGAGTTCTGGTACTGTTCGCAGGATGTCGAGTCCGGCTGCGGTACTCTGGCTCTGAAGCTAGACGAGACATGGAACGTACCGATACGGGGAAACAAGACAGCCCGCTCATCAGGGGAAAAAGGCGCCAGGGGAACCTACGCTGCGGAGCCTCCCATATTTGCCTGCCGCTCGTACGGAAAAGGACGAATGGCGCTATTTGCAGTCCACCCGAGCTTCTGGCTCACCGATCCCTACCACACGTTCTGGAATGAACTCTGTATCAGCAGGGGAAAAGGATTCCGTCTCCTCATGAACAGCTTCAACTGGCTGGGCACACCCTCACTTCTGTCAGGGTACCCGGGAGGATTTGAAGAACCGTTACAGGCGATGGACGAGAAACCGGTTTCCCCAGGTACCATCTATCAGCAGCTCGATGAGATAGGATACGGAAAACCTGTCACCGGAATCAGTACCGAAGTCGAAGCAATGAACACCTACTCGGGATTGATCGGTATATACAGTTCGCTCTCCAAAGGAAGCGGGGGGGTCGCAAACTACATCTACGCTGCCCGGGACCTAGGTTTTGATTTCGTCGTTTTTACCGAGGACTACCTGGCGATGAATGAAAAAAAATGGAATAAGCTTGTTTCAGAGTGCAGCCTGAACTCAAATGAAAATTTTCTGGCCATGCCGGGCCTGGAATACAGGGACAAGCGGGATGACACCCCCTTTATCGTGTTCGGTATCCAGGAATGGCCGGCAGGTGGATGCTTCAACAAGGACGGGAAGGGAGACGCATCAGCCGTTTCTGAATTCTACTCCGCCCCAATCGGCTGCCTGATGACACCGATGGCGAACTCCATCAAGCCGTGGTTCTTGTTTCCCTACACCTGCCTGGAAGTCATCTCCTACTCCCACGGCTCCCAGCTGATCGACAGAGCGTTCGAGGAATACCTGCGCTTGCAGGCAAATGCTTACGACCTGGTTCCGTTGACCAGCCACAGGATCTTTTCCGCAGATGAATTGACCCTGGTGGATGACTTCAAGGTTTACGTGGTGTGCGACGAGCTCGCCAGCGTACCGGGAGTTTTCCGGGGTGAACATAAGGAGAAGCCCAGCTTTGCATACGTATCAAACGGACCTGAAATCCACCAGTGGATGCTTGACAATGCATATGACGCCTCCAGAGAGGAACCGTGGAGACTGTCAATCAGGATTTCAGCAAACAACGATCTCAATGAAGTGATCATATACGACGGTTCTGATGTTTATCGTGTTTTCAAATCACCGGGAGATTCATTTTCCTGTGAACTGACCGGTTTTCACGAGCAACAACACTACTTCACCGTGATCGCCAAAGACTCCGAAGGCAGAAAAGCGATATCTACCTGCCTGCGGACGAGCGATATCCGCCAGGGAATGTCCATGGACCACAAGCGGCAGACAACACAGGTAGTAACGACAATGGTAGACAGGGAGAGAAGCCTCAACTTCGTTGATGGGGGACTGGCGATGACTGCCACAGGCGATACGGTGGGAGGAGGAATACTGGTTCCTTACAATGAGCTTCTGCCCAAAGGGCTTGCCTACGCTACCAATGAGTGCAAAGTACATATTTCGCACAAAATTCTCGATTTCAGGGGACTTGAAGAGACTGCCATAGCGCAGCGGAATATCGGATTCGCATCGGGTGACGCCTGCATTCTGGACTGCTCCGTGAAGAAGAAGAACCTGTATATACCCACTGAACTGGCCGATACCTCAGTGCAGCTCACGGTGTTCACCCCCCGCCCCTACAGTTACCACATGACACTGGTGGAAAAGGAAACAAGATTCAAACAGGACTTTGTTTTAGGGACCATGGACGGCCCCGAGCTTGTTGTGCTCAGAGCCCGCAGAAGCGCGAGGAGCTCACTGGCTTTCCCCTACTACACCTATTATGGTGAAACCGGCAGTAAGACAACTGGGAGATGCCTGGAAACCATAGAGGGGGTGGTGAGTAAAGGCGGCTACGTCTCCATGTGGCCTGATTTCTACGGCTCGGTTGCCATCTTCCCACTGTCTGATAAAAGCTATCATTTTCGCATAGAGAATGGAGTGATCGTGATAGGGCATGAGCTGCCCGAATGGGAAGCTAAGAAGCAGACAGCCATAAAAGATAGTTTTATGATTGTCCGGAGCAAATTCGGCGAGGAAGATGATGAAGGATTCGACATCATCAAAAAACTGTATGGATTCGACGGTGTGCCGGCTTACGAACTGGATGTTTCTCATGGGATTATTCTTGAGACAACCTGCTTCCCGGTTATCGAGGCCCGGGATTACTTCGTGGAGGGAACAGTCACCCAGGCCCCGCTGCCCAACGAACTAGGTTTGCGCATTACAGGCTTGAATCCCAACTGGGATGCTGTTTTTTTTGATAAGGACACCGGTGAGTTGAGACGTATCGGTATGTTCAGGAAAAACAGCACCGGTTATGTAACAGTGGACACTTCCAGAATGTACCGGTTCATTATCGGTAACCTGATCACCTGCCAGAACGAAGCAGTCAGACTGACTCTGCTTGGCAGCGATGAAAAAACACTGGAAATCGAAGCTTACAATCCTCAGAAAACAAAAATAACCGAAAGAATCAAAAGCCCGCTCTACCCCGATTTAAATAAGAAGATCACCCTCGCGGGTGGAGAGAGCAAAAAGATCGTCTTACAGGTGATTGAGGACTGAAAACTCCCGGCAGGCAAAAGAAAGCGCTACAACCTGGGGCGGCAGAATTCCCTCACTCTCGTAAGCATTCCGTGATCGTCCTTGAACCGGCCTCCCAGAAGACTGAACTCCACCAGGGCATTTTCATACGGCCATTTCAAAAAATGCATCCGGTAAGCCACTCCCAGTGCCCCCGCCCTGCGCGCCCCCGAGCGGCAGTGCAGGAAAAAAGGTCCCTGCCCCTTTTTGATGGTATCGATGAATTTTTCAAGATCACCGGGGGTGGGCCCCACTAACCTGTCGAACGGTATTTCCACCAGCGTCATCCCGTATCTGCGGGTAAGGTCTCTCTCTCTGTCATCGGGAGTGACAGAGATGATAGTGGCAATTCCCCTTTGCTTGAAAAATTCGAAGGCCTGTTCGGAGTACGGGTCCCCTCCCCGGAAGAGCCGCTGATCATACTGCACCACAAACATGTCAATTCCATCCACGACTCCGATTACTTTGTACATAGCCGAGTCCGGAGGTAATGTAACGGCTTGCCGGGAAGACTTCAAAGAATCTGCGGGAATCCCCGAAACGGGTCCGGTTGCCCGTTTTTTCCGGCACCCGGCTGCCATAACCGACGAGGCAACAAAAAAGAGAATTACAACGAACGATGTAAGCTGTCGTTTCACCTTTCGCTACACCTCATTCTCTTTGTTCCGATTCTTGCATTATATACCACTCTAAAGCGATCTCCTTAAAGCAATCTCCTTTTGTTTAAACTTATTGCACCTTTTTTTTTGTTTCCGTCAAGTTTTTTTTGAAACTCCCGGGACAGTTGTGCATAACCAGAAGCGACGAGGCAAAAAAAAGGTTTTTGATGCCAGGTTGGCCCAAGGGCCAGGTAAGGAGAGGAAACGTCATGAAGAAACGCAAAGCACTGTCATTGTTGGTCACCGGATCCATGCTGTTCAACACACTCGTTCCAGCCGCAGCATTTACACACAGGTTCGAGAAGCAGGAAGCCATGGAGCTGGTGGAAACGGTAGAGAACGAATCGGCCAGGAGGGAACTTCAGCTCAACATCAGCATGGGCAACATCGACACCCTGGAAGCTGTCAGGGAAGCCATCGGGAAACTGTCGGAGGATATCACCGTTAGTGCCGATTTTCTCCTGGTTGACTTAGATCTCATGAACGAATCTTCAAGCGAACATGAAATCGATCCCGATCCCTCGAAGCCGGCTTTTATCACGCCGGCCGACCTGGACGGTGACGGAGTCAACGAGTTGATCGTTTCAAAGTTTGCCGCATCCAGCCCCATGGGAAGCGGCCACGTGGACATCTACCGGATGAAAACAGCCGGCGACCTGACCGGCTGGGAACGGGAGCGGCTCATGACCAACGTCAAGTTCCCCAACGCCGCTTCCATCCATGACATCAACGAAGACGGAAAGCCCG
>CAYSPT010000021.1:55673-79105 GCA_964432985.1 uncultured bacterium | reverse complement strand
AACGGTGACTCGGAACGATGGTTGGCACCGGCGTGGGTGTGGAGATTGTGACGAGAAGAATCGTCCTTGACACGGCTCATTAGTACCCGTAGACTTTCAAATATAGAAATCAGAGGACAAACGTGCCAGACCGAACCAAGCGCAAAACAAAGACAGCGCTCTTTTCCGAGCTACAGGACCTGAGGGCCGAATACGAAAAAACCGCCAAGAAGCTCCGGGTGCAGACCGTCCAGCTTCACGAGACAATCAATGAGCTGCGGGATGAGATACTGGAGCGGGACCAGACGAAGCAGGCCCTGCAGCTGGCCGCCGAACACTGGCAGACCACTTTCAACTCCTTCGGCGACGCTATCTGGCTGCTCGATGACGAAGGGATAATCCTGCGCTGCAACCGGGCCATGGAAAAGCTGGTGGGCCGGACGTGTGATGAAATTCGAGGGCTCACCTGCTGCCAGGTATTTCACGGCCACCTGGTGGCTGAAAATGTATGTCCTTTCGCCCACATGCGCAAAACCAAAACCCGGGAACTGAGCAGCTATTCCAGGGACGGCCGCACCTACCAGGTGATTCTCGATCCGATCCTCGATGAAAATCGGGAAATTGCCGGCGGTGTGCACATCATCACCGACGTAACCGATCTTAAAATGTACGAAACGCAGCTCAAATACCGGATATCACACGAGAAACTGGTCTCAGACATATCCTCCCGCTTCATCAGCCTGAAAGCCGAACGTATCGACCAGGGCATCACGCAGACCCTGGGGAAAGTAGGGAGGTTTATCAAGGCCGACTGCAGTTACCTGTTCCTGTTTTCCGAAGACGGCTCCCGGTTCAGCATGACCCACCTGTGGAAAAGCCGCAAAACAGTTTCGATCAGGAAAGAAAAGCTCCAGGACCTGGATGCCGCCACCATGCCCTGGTGGATGGAACAGCTCAAGAAGAAAAAAGCGGTGGTGGTTCCGGACATCGATCACTTACCGCCCAGGGCCAACCTGGAAAAGGGACTCATCAATCCCCGGGGAGTACGGGCGCTCGTGGACGTACCCCTGGTCCGGGCAGGGACCGTGTACGGTTTCATCGGCCTGAGCTCCATAAAAAGCCCGCGGGAGTGGAGCGATGACGACATCGCCCTGCTCAAGATAACGGGACAGATCATCACCACTGCCCTGCAAAGAAAGGAAGTCCGGGAAAAACTGAAGCGGGAGCGGGACCTGGCCCAGCAGTACCTGGAGGTGGCCGAAGTCATCATGGTGGCCATCGAACGCGATCAGACGGTTTCACTCATCAACCGTAAAGGCAGCGAAATCCTGGGATGGAAGCACCGTGAAATCGCCGGCAAGAACTGGTTCGACACATTCATCCCCGCCGGCGACCGGGAGCGGGTCCGCCAGGCATTTTTCAAGCTGATGGACGGTGCATTAGACCCGGTCCGGTACTTCGAGAACACGGTCCTTACCAAATCGGGGAAGGAAAAATGCATCGCCTGGCACAACACCATCCTGTACGACCAGGAAGGTGCCATCCGGGGAACGCTCAGCTCCGGAGTGGACATCACCGAGCAAAAAGAACATGAAGACATCATCGAGCTGTACCAGCGCCTGCTGCAGTTCACCGAGGACGGGGTCTACCGCTACACTTTTGAAGAAGGAAAAATCATCTACGCCAACCATGGTCTGGTCAAGATACTCGACCTGGATTATTCTCCCGAAGACATCATAGGAAAACACCTCAAAGATCTGCTCATCTACACCGAGCAGGAAGGAACCATCAGGGAACAGCTTGTCCTAAAAGGAGAGATCCAGGATTACGAATACCGTTTTAAAACTTTGAAGGGCGAGGACCGGTGGGTCGTCCACAACTCCTTTATAGTGCTGGACGCCACACTCAATAAGCGGGTGGTGGAAGCCATCGTAACAGATGTTACGGAAACAAAACTGGCGCAAAAACAGTTATACAAGTACCAGGGTAAACTCCGGCGGATGGCCTCCAAGCTCGTTCTGGCCGAAGAAAGCGAGCGGCGCCGTCTGGCCACCACGCTGCACGACAGTATCAGCTCCACCCTGGCCATGAGCAAGATAAAAATGGGAATGCTGCTGGATAAAATGGAATCTGAAGAGCTATCCGGTGAACTGGAGGATATCCGGACCCTGATAGAGATGGCCATCCACTCCTCCAGGTCGCTGACCTTCGAATTGAGCCCGCCGGTACTGTACGACCTGGGGCTGGAGCCGGCGCTGGAGTGGCTGTTGGAGGAAATTCAGAAAGGGCATGATGTCAGATGCGATCTGGTCAGCGACGGGGCTCCGAAACCCCTGGCCGAAGACATTCGCATTTTATTGTTTCAAGCTATACGCGAAGTAATCATTAATGTTATAAAGCATGCATCGGCGAAGCGCATTACCGTTTCCGTGACAGAAGAAGAGGATGAGATTCGCCTGACCGTGGAGGACGACGGCTGCGGTTTCGATTACGATTCAACCGTTCCTCAGGCCACCGACCGTGGAGGATACGGGATCTTCAGCCTCCGGGAACGTCTCCGTCATCTGGGCGGTACATTTGACATCGAATCGTCCCCCGGTTCCGGCACTATCGTTATGGTGACGGCGCCCCTGAAAAACAAGAAACGACGCAGGAAATAGTAACGAGAGGATACTCTATAATGAGCAAGATTAGAATACTTCTGGCCGACGATCACAAGATAATCCGGGAAGGGCTGATGGCGTTGATCCGCCAGCAAAAAAACATGGACGTAGTGGGCGAAGCGGAGGACGGGCGCGAAGCGGTGAACCTGGCTCAGGAACACGACCCGGACGTGGTCATCATGGACGTCGCCATGCCCGGTCTCAACGGGATGGAAGCCACCCGGCAGATCCTGTCCGATGGGCCCGACACAAAGATAATCGCCCTTTCCATGCACTCCGACCGGCGGTTCGTGGCCGAGATGCTCAAGGCCGGCGCCCGGGGGTACCTGCTGAAAGACAGCGCTTTTGAAGAAATGGTCATTGCGGTTAAAGAGGTCATGGCCGGAAAAACCTATCTCAGTCCCACCGTGGCCGGCATGGTGGTGGACGATTACGTGCGCCGCATCAGTTTCCCGGCCGGTACCGACACATCCATCCCCCGGCTGACCCCGCGGGAACGGGAAGTGCTCCAGATGATCGCCGAAGGCAAAAGCACCAAGGAAGTAGCCGCCGAGCTCACCATCAGCGTCAAGACCGTGGAGACGTTCAGACGCCAGATCATGAACAAGCTCGACATCCACAGCATCGCCGAGTTGACCAAGTTTGCCCTCAGGGAAGGGCTCACTTCGCTGTAATGGAAAACGGGAGCGGGCCCTCCCCATCCCGGGCAAGGCCCCGAAGCAGCGGTTTCACGGTCGGAATCGATGTGGGCGGTACCTTTACCGACCTGGTAGCCACCGAGATAAGCACCGGCCGGACCGTCCTGATAAAAACGCCATCCACACCCCGCAGCCCGGGGGACGGGGTCCTCACGGCCGTCAGCCGCCTGCTGGAAGAGACCCGGGGCGCCATTGACCTGGTGGTCCATGCCTCCACCGTGGGCACCAACCTGTTTCTCGGCCAGACGGGCCTGGAAATTCCTCGAGGGGCACTGGTGACCACCACCGGCTTCAGAGACGTTCTGGAGATAGGCCGGCAGAAGCGCTCCGAGCTGTACAATCCCTTTTTCGAACGATCCCGCCCGCTGATACCCCGCCGGCTGCGGTTTACCCTGGACGAACGGATGGACTGCCGCGGGAAAGCGGTGAAAAAGCCGGACCCGCAGCAGGTGGCCGACCTGGCAGATGTCCTGGCTGAAGAGGGCGTCGAAACCGTGGCCGTGGTATTTCTGCACTCCTACGCCAATCCCGAGCACGAACAGCTGGTCTGCAGCCTGCTTAACAGTTACCTGCCCGGCCGGGTCATCGTCGCTTCATCCCGGGTGGACTGCGAGTACCGCGAGTACGAACGGACCAGCACAACGGTGGTCAACAGCCTGCTGGTGCCGGTGGTCTCCCGGTACCTGGGAGAACTGGCGGACGAACTCAAAAAGATGTCCGTGGACTCACCGCTTTACGTCATGCAGTCAAACGGCGGGCTGGCATCGGTGGCCACGGCCGTGGATATCCCGGCGGCCACCATCGAATCGGGACCGGCCACGGGGGTCATTGCCGCCGCCCACCTGAGCCGGCTCCTTGGGTACGAGCGGGTGCTGAGTTTTGACATGGGGGGGACCACCGCCAAGGCGGGAGCGGTCATCGGCGGCGCTCCCCAGATGGTGAGCGAGTACGAGGTGGGAGGAGCGGTGCACAGCGGCCGCGCCGTCAAGGGAAGCGGGTACCCGGTGCGGTACCCCTTTATCGACCTGGCCGAAGTGAGCGGGGGAGGCGGAACCATCGCCTGGCTGGAAGATGGATCGGCCCTGAGGGTGGGACCGGTCAGCGCCGGGGCCGACCCCGGACCGGCTTGCTACGGCACGGGGGGTGAGAACCCCACGGTGACCGACGCCAACCTCGTCCTTGGACGTCTCAACCCCGGGGGACTGTCGGGAGGGGAAGTGAGTGTGTATCCCCACCTGGCTGAGCAGAGCATCAAAAACAGGATAGCTTCTCCTCTGGGGCTGACGGCCGTACAGGCGGCCAGCGGGATCTGCGACATCGTCAACCAGCACATGATGCGGGCGCTGCGTCTCGTCTCCATCGAGCGCGGGTTTGATCCGCGGCAGTTCGTCATGGTGGCTTTCGGAGGATGCGGTCCCATGCACGCCCCGTTCCTGGCCGAAGGTCTGTCCATCCCCACTGTTATCGTACCGCCGAGCTCCGGAGTCTTTTCCGCCTTCGGGCTGATCCTGGCCGACTTCAGGCATGACCTGGTCAGAAGCGTCATGAAACCGGCAGGCCTGCTGCGGCAAGGTGAACAGCTGCTGGAGGGTCTGTTTGCAGACCTTCAGAGGGAAGCGGAAGGGACCCTGGCACGAGAAGGATTCTCACCCGAGCAGACCGCCTTTGAACAGTTTCTCGACCTTAGATATATCGGCCAGTCCTTCGAACTCACAGTACCGTTCACGGGACGTATCGCAGGATCAGAGAAACGGTTCCACAACCGTCACCAGGAGATTTACGGCTACGCATCCGGTACGGAGCCCGTGGAGGTGGTAAACGTCAGGCTGGTGGCCCGGGGACTGACCGGTAAACCGAAGCCGCAGTTTCAGACAGAATCCGGCCAAGGTACTACTTCTCTACCCTTTCCTGTAACATCGCCACCTCATGATGCGCTGTTGGGTAACAGAAAGGTGTACTTCAAGCAAACCGGCTGGGCCGGCACACCGGTGTACCGACGGGAAGCCCTGGTACCCGGCAACCGACTGGCAGGCCCGGCCATCATCGAGCAATACGACGCCACCACGGTGGTGCCCCCGGGATGGGACGCGGAGACCGATCCCTCGCACAACCTGCGCCTGACGGCGGAACACCTCCTGCAAAAACAGGTCAACAGCGAACCACTTACCGGACGGATTAACGGACGACGATCGGCCAGGCCACAAACGAAAGGGCCAAAAACAGACGGGAAGAAGAAATGACACACGATCCGGTCACCGCCGAGGTCCTTTCAAACGCCCTGGCTTATACTGCTGAAGAAATGGGAATCGCCTTAAAAAACGCCGCTTACTCGCATAACATCAAGGAGCGGATGGACCACTCCTGCGCGCTGTTCGGCCCCCTGGGGAACCTGCTGGCACAAGCGGAGCACATCCCGGTCCACCTGGGATCCCTGCCGTGGGGGTTGAAAAATGTTCTCACCTGGTGCCGGGATAATGGAACACCGTTTCACCCCGGGGACATTATCATGGCCAACGACCCGTACATCGTAGGGACACATCTCAACGATATGACCGTCATCAAACCGGTTTTTCACCGCCGCACCCTGATCGGTTTCAGCGCCAACAAGGCCCACCACGTAGACGTGGGGGGAGCGCACCCCGGCAGTATCTCCTGCACCGCCATGTCACTCGACGAGGAAGGAATCGTGGTCTATCCCACGAAGCTGTTTTCCAGGGGCGATTTTAACGCTGAGGTGAAACGCCTGTTCATCGATCAGGTCCGCAATCCCGGTATAGCCATGGGGGACCTCAGGGCCCAGGTAGCAGCGGTCAATCTGGGTGAACGCCGAATGCTTGAACTGGCCGAAACCTATGGTCACCGCACGTTGTTTGGCATATTTCACCATCTCATCGATTTCGGAGAACGCCGGATGCGGCGCCGGCTTCAAGACATACCCGACGGCGTTTTTGCAGCGGAGGACTGCCTGGAGGATGTGGGTGGGCAAGATCCAGGTGACACGTCAACTTCACCCTCACTGACCTGGATACGGGTTCGTCTCCGCAAGGAAGGCGGCGATCTGACGGTATCTTTCGAAGGAACCGATCCGCAGGTCGCCGCCCCGTTAAACGCCGTCTTCGGGGTGACGCTCTCGGCCGCCTACTTCGCAGTCAAATCCATCGTAGCACCGGACACGGCGGTAAACGAAGGTGATTTACGTCCCATCCGGGTGTCCGCTCCGGCGGGGTGCCTGGTAAACCCGCGGCCGCCGGCGCCGGTTGCCGGGGGCAACCTGGAAACATCCCAAAGAATAGCCGACACGGTATTCAGAGCGCTGGGGCTGGCCCTGCCCGGCCGGGTACCGGCTGCTTCCTACGGCAGCATGAACAACGTCATCGTGGGCGGAACCGATCCCGTCACCGGGAAGCCGTTCGTTTACTACGAGACCATCGGCGGCGGATCCGGGGGACGACCGGAAAAACCGGGGGTTGACGGGGTGCAGTGCAATATGACCAACACCATGAACACCCCCATCGAAGCCATGGAGCAATACTATCCACTGCGCTTCGAGCAATACGAGCTTCGGCCCGGCACCGGCGGTGTCGGCGCCTGGCGGGGTGGAAACGGTATACGGCGCAGCTGGACCCTGCTGGCGCCCGAAGCGCACCTCACCGTACTGGGAGAGCGGCGGCGCGTTCCTCCGTGGGGGGCCGCCGGCGGAGAACCGGGAGCGTGCAGCCGCTACCTGGTGCGCCGCTGCGGCGGTGAGACCGAACAACTGGGCAGCAAGGTTTCCGTTAAGCTTTTTGAAGGTGACACCCTGATAATCGAAACGCCCGGAGGGGGAGGTTACGGGAAGAAGGGTTCCACCTGATAGAATGCTTTACTGGCAATGCATACAAAAAAACTCAAATTTTTAGTACCACTATTCGCTATAAAACCTGTATAATATAATAAGAATCTCTCAACTAGCATTGCTAATATGTACTGCATCGGTCGGGGATCGCTCCGTCCGATTACTAATGTTCCTAAAGCTGAACATTGGGTTCCACTAGTGGAACATTCACGGAACAGGAGTGAATACCGGGTGGTTTTCGACCGCAGAAAATTCCTGCTGGACGACAAAAAAGGGAAAGTCCGTAAGGCGCTTCTCAAAGGAGAGCAAAAATCCAAGAGAGAGCGTGAATACACGTTCAGGTGGATACAGTCCCGCATCGGACCGGCGCTCCGGATTACCGAAACCAAGGGAGAAAAAGAGCGGCACATCACCATCCCGCACAGAAAGCTGCCCGCCTTCATCGAAGCACTGCAGGAAAAGGCAAAAAACATCAAATTCTGAGTTAGCCCAAACCTTCATCGAAGCACTGCAGGAAAAGGCAAAAAACATCAAATTCTAGTAGTTCGTCGTGATATCGTCCTGTGTCCCGAACTGGCCGTCGGACCCGGCACTGATGATAGTCTTGCTCGCGGAATCCAGCCGGTAGTCGTTTCCCCAGGGGTCCAGCGGCAGCTTTGTGAGGTATGTTCCCTCCAGGGCTTTGAGCTCTTTCGTTCCGTAACTCCGGCGCCGGACTTGCGCTTCGTCACCGTCCTCACCGAGCCGGGGAGAGCTGTCAAAGACCGCCAGCTCTATCCTGCCCGGGATGGCCCTGCGCACTCTTCCGCCGCCCGGTACCGTGGTGTCACTTATCCGTGACCGGCCGCCGAAGGTGCCGTCCAGCACCAGGGCAACCACCAGGTACAGAACCAGCGGCAGCACCAGGCAGACCAGGACCATTTCCCTCTCCCGGTTCAGTTTAGTCGACGCAGTTTGTGTTTTCGTGGTGCTCAAATTAATCCCTCCCGGCACAGCCATGTCCAAGCAGTTTGTGTTTTCGTGGTGCTCATATCTCCATCACCTCTATCGATACCGGCTCCTCGATGTCCTGTACATCGGGGTTGTAGTACTCGTAGATCCTGGAGCGGGGCGTTTTGGCCCGGATGGGAAACCGGGCTTTCAGCCTGCAGGCGAACTCTAAATACTCCCCCGGTCTCATGCCGTCCAGGTACAGTATGATCTGGCGGGGAGTGACCGAGTATTTTCTGACAGCGCCCTTTTGGAGCAGAGCTTCCAGGTCGGCGGTCACCGGGCTGAACCCGGGGGGCACTCCCAGGTCGACGATAATCATCGACGACTGCCTCCGTCCATTGTACGAAACGCCCGCCCGGCAGGTGACCGTGTCGTTCACAGCCAGCTTCCGCCGGTCGTAGTCCACCTCGATTTCCACCGTTTTTGTCCGCTCCTCCGGGAGGTGCTCCCAGGGACGGTAGTATTTCTGGACCACCTGGAAGATAACGTTGGCTTCTCCGCGAAGTTTAAGTTCTACCATGTGCCGTCCCGGCGGACATTCACCCGTGTCCACCATTTGGACTACGTCCCAGTTTTCGGGGTCGACGGTCACCGTCCCAACCGGCTCGCCGTTCATGGAAACATCCACAAAGGCCTGGCTGTCCACGGTTTTCAGCGTTTGTCCCGAAGCCGCGGTCAGTGTCCCCAGGGCCAGCACAGTGGCATGGGTGGAGCCCCAGGTGCCCCGGCCGTCCTTGCGCTGAAGGAGAAAGTTGAGCGCTTTCATGACCGAGCGCGAGTGGACGGCCGATTGAATAAATGCCAGGGCCGCTAAAGAGGTAGTCTCCATGGAAGCGGTGGTTCCCGAAGAGCAGGTCATGGTCTGTGCCTCAGTGGACCACCAGCACTCCTCTTCGTTCTCGGAGCGGGCCTGGTAAAGGGCTTGAAGCGCCTGCCTGGTACTGGAGTGGTCCTGCCCGTAGTACCTGGAAGCCGCGAGGGTGTAGAGGGCCAGAAAATAGGTATTCTCCGGCATCCGCCCCGGCCCATCCAGATACGAAAACGCCCGCTCAATCCTATCGCCGCGGTAGCCGGACCGGACCAGTGCCCAGGTAATGTAAGCGGTGGTCAGCGAAGCGGACCGGTCCCAGCCCCGACGGGAACCGCCCTGACGCCAGCTGCCGTCCTGGTTTTGCTGCTTGAGAAGCCAGGCGCGGGTCCGGGTGATGATATCCGCGTCTATCTCGATGAGCTCGGCCATGTCCATAAACTCCGACAACCCATAGGCGGTCAGACCCAGCAGCGCCGGAGGGCGCCCGAAATACGAGAATCCTCCGCCATCGATCTCGAACTTCAACAGCCGCTGGTATCCCAGGTTGATGTACTGCAGGGCTTTCATCTCTATCTCGGGAGTGGTGCGTCCTGAGCGGCGCAGGTACTGAAGGACCATGATGTTGGGGTAGGTTATGGAGGTGGTCTGCTCGAAGCAGCCATGGGGCATTTGCAGCATTCCGTCAAGTCCCTCCACCACCTGCGAAAACACGCCCGGGTAGAGCTTCACCAGGATTTTCCCCGCCTGGGAACCGGGGGGAAAGTCTACCGTCTGCCGCACAGTGTCCCGCACGTAGCCGTTTGCAGACTGCTGAACCAGCTTTCCGTCAGGGACTACTTCCAGGCGGCGGGACAAGGCATCGCTCATGGATGTGCCGTACGCTTCCACGGTCACCTCCTTGATGCCGTGCCCGGTGATTTTGACTGGAAAATGGACCACCCCCACTGCCGCAGCGCCCAGGACGACGGACTGCTCAAGCGACGTGGACTCAGGGCGGAACCAGTCCGCTTCCTTGAGGGCCACCCTGATTTCCTGCGGCTCCTGAAGGTAGTTGTAGCAGGCCACCGGGATAGAGATGTAATCATGCTCCGTGAGCACCGGCGGCAGGTCCAGGTCGATGAAGAAATCCTGAAACACCCTCACGGCGGCGTTGGCCGCTCCCAGGCGCCCGTGGCGGTCGGAAGCGAAACAGGAGAACCGCCAGTCGGTGATGGAATCGGCCAGTTTCAGATCGAGTTCAGCTCTTCCCTCCCCATCGGTGACCAGGGCCGGATTGACATAGAGGGTCTCGGGAAACCAGGAGCGGACCCGGGGACGCTCTCCTGCCTGCGTGTCACGTCTGCGGCGCCCCGTTTCGGGCCCCGGTTCCATGGCATCGTGCCTCATTTTAGCCCCCACCAGCACATCCATATCCTGCCGGGCTTTGGCCATTTTCGAATCCCCGCTCATAGAAGCGAACTGCGGCAAACCGACCGCCACCAGCATGGCTATAATAAGGAAAACGATACTGTACGCGAACACCCGGTTGCGCCCGCTGCTGAGGCTGAGCTCAATCTCATGGCTGTTCCAGGATAACGGAATGAGCATCTTTTTAAGGCCCTGCATCAGATGCTTGGACAGGATGTTGATGAGAAATCCCGTGCTGATCATGATAAAGGCCATCCCCAATAGTATGAACGGGGGGCTGTCGGACACGTAGTAGGGAAGCATTTGGGCCAGGACGGCGCCCAGAGCAATAACCACGGCGATGTAGAGGACTACCACGACCAGGACCAGGGGAAGAATGATCAGGCAGGCTATGCAGCTATAGAAGCCGGCGGCTTCCTTGTGAACCGATACGGAAGTAACGTACACGATCAGGGGAACGGCTACCAGCATGAGCAGGGAACAAAGCTCTGCGGAGGAAGATCCCCTGGAAACATCGGCCACATGTTCCGCCAGGTAGATGTGCAGGGAGGCGCAGATAAGCGCCAGGGATACCGCCAGGTAACAGACACCGGCCGGAACGGGGACGTTCTCCTGCTTCACCACGGACATGGCGGAGCGGACATTCCAGGCCATCAGCGAAAAAATGCCGATCAGCACCAGGGACGCCATCACGGACCGGATATCGAAAAGAAAACCCCTGAGCAGTTTTCCGCTGGTCAGGGCCTGGTGAATCCCGGGCTCGTACACCGCCAGAGCCACCACGAACAGCAGCAGTATAAAGCTTATGTTGAACGCCACACGGGAGCGGTCGAAGGACGGTTTCCGAAGCCGGCTGAGACCATCCGCCTCTTTCAGAGTATAGCATTTCCAATCACAGCGGAACCTGGCAATTACCGTCCCTAAGGCCATGATTCCCGCCAGTAGGGCCAGGGAGCACACCAGTAAAAACAGGGTCCGGTTGATCGACTTGATCGACTGCTGGCTGTGGCGGCGGTGTTTTTCGATTTTCGATTCCAGCGGCTCCGTCACCAGGGACACGGCAGACAACAGAGGAAGCCGGGCAAATAGAATGTTGGATACTATTCCGGGATCCACCACAGGTTGGACCGTGTCTCGCTGCGGACTCTGTGACGGAGACGGTCCCGGCTGACCTTTTTGCGTCAGCGGCTCCTGGATCATCGCGGCCAGGTCGATACCGGCCGCACCGTACTTGACCTGGTACTTCGGCTCCAGCAGCTCCTTCTCCAGGGTGAAATAAATCCTGGCCAGGGAAGCGTCGTTGGCCGCCACGGAAAAAACGCTTTCGTCAACGACGCTTATACCCAGGAGCGCCTCGGCGCCCGTACCGTTTTCATCGGTGACCCGCAGCGAGATCTTCCCGGTTTCACCAGGGCGGTATACCTCTTTTTCGCTGATGATATCAACCTTCAGCTGCCCCGTCTGCTTAACGTATATAACCTTGCTGTCCCTGATGATGTCGGCGTCCCTGGTGACCAGGTAGGCGTTGAGCTCCATGGTGCCGAACAGGTCACCCGGCAGGTCCATCTCCACTTGTCCGCGGCCGCCGTCGAGAGGAATGGTGGTGGTAAGAACGATCTGTCCGTCCTTGAGAAAATCCATGAAGGCCACACCCTTCCCCACGGTGGAAAACACCTGGAAACAGGCTGTCTGACCCGATTCGTACAGGCTCCTGTCCGTCCTGAGAAGAACCGATTGACGGTTCCGCCGGCAGGACATCCGCTCGATGCGTTCCAGGCGGTTGCCCCGGTCGTCTACTGCCTGGATGATGAGTGATGACTCCTCCTTGAGCGGCTTGAACACCATGGAGCCGATTCCCATCCGGTCGGTCAGGACACGGCTCCCGTTTACCGTGAGCTCGCATCTGGCCGGCGTCCCATCCGGATAGCAGGTAACGAAGTAGATGATGTTGTCCAGCCCCGAAGACAGCCTCCCGCTTTCTGGTACCACCTCTACCTTCAGTCGTTCTTTGGACACGGTCTGGGTGTACCGCGCCGTCTCGGTCTGTCCGGCGGCGTCGGTCACCTCCGCGTCAAGGAAAAGCAGCGCGTCACCCTTCTGCAGCGGCAGCCCGGTGAAGTGCGGCGGCAGGGGATACTCGAATCGGAACATTCCATCCGGATTAGTTTCTCCCAGCACCTCTCCCACCTTGTTGAAACCGGTGTCAAAGGTTGACAGCTTGAGACGGACGGTTCCCCCGTCCACCGGCTTACCGAAAAAGTACCGCACGCTGACCGTCCCGGCCAGGACCTCTCCCGGAAGCGAGTAGGAAGTGTCCGTATGGAGCCTGACCTTGAACTTGGGAAGCGAGTACTTCTTCACCGTCACGTTTCTCGAGCTTTCCACCTCATCCATGGAAGCGGTCACGCGGTACGACCCTGTCAGCACTTCCGTGTCCAGTTGAAATTCCGCGCTCACCACGCCGAACCGGGACGCAGCCATCCGGCGTTTGAACACCTTGTTTTCCTTCGAGTCGAAAACTGACATAATTATGTCGCGGCCTTCGAAAGGCTTCATCCGGAAGGAATCCAGCGCCAGGCAGCGTATGTGGATGGTCTGGCCCGGCTGGTAGACGGGCTTGTCCGTGGTGAGGTAGAGCCTGGCCGGACGCACTATCTCTATTGGTTCAACCAGTTCGTCACGGCCGAAATCGGAACCGGCCGCCACCCTGAGCCGGTAGTCGCCCTGCAGATTTTCACTCACAGGAAGCACCACGCTGGCCGTTCCGTTTTCGTCGGTAGTTCCCCTGGCCTTTGCTACCACAGTTTCTGTTTTATTCACCAGTTCCAGCTTTACCGACGAGCGGGCGATGGGGCTCCCGGTGGAGTATGTCCTGGTGAGCACCCGTACCCGGGCGGTGCTTCCGGCAAACAAGCGCGGCGGAACGACCGTGATGGTCTGGTGCTGCCCGACCTGTGAACGGACCCGGATCAGTGTCCAGGTCAGCGCGGTGAGCAGTAACAGCAGGAGAAGTAGTGCGGCAATCCTCATAGTGGTTCTCAACTTTTTTTACCCCCTCAAACGTACCCCAATTAGCCCAAGTGGCCAAATTAGCCCAACTAACCAAATCAGCCCAAGTGGCCAAATCAGCCCAGGTGGCCAAATCAGCGCCGGGCCGTGTACTAACCCGGAAAATGCAATATTTTCCGGGTTCACTGTCCCCAACAGTAACAGACTGCAAAACCGGGACCAGATGCGGCTTTTTCTTCACACCGGACCCATTTATTAACTATCAGATGAGCAAAACCTACTGTTTACCGTTGTTTTAAACAGAAAAACGCCGAACGAAAAACGGTACGGCAACGGATCACGGCCCTTACGTTATTGCCACATCACCGATTCAAGGAACCTCACTTTCTACTGCATTCATAAGCCTTTTCACCGTTTGAGCGGATTTGCCACGCAGGTTGACTACTACCACTCAGTCTGGTACCTTAATAGTAGTGCCGCGCACAATGGACATTCTCTGCTGAATCCGCGTGCATTTGCTACACCCGCGGTACCCTGGAGATGTTAAGGGGGATAGCTCCCGATGCCGACATCCGGCCCCGGAGAAAACCGAGAAAAACCCGGGACTGTGAAAAGTCCCAGCGCGGCGGCGTCACCGGCCGCCATGCAATCACGGGCCGAGGAACTCCGTATCGAACGGTTCCTGGACGTGGTCAGGGAACGCCTCGAAGGTGAAAGTACCATTATCTGTTCTTCCTCACCGGATGAATCAGCGCTCAGGTACCGCAATTACCGCGATCACCTGGTGGACAACGAAAACAGGCTGATGCAGGAACGTATCGACATGTACGCCAGCGCCAGCAACGAAGAGCATTTTGGCCACTTCATGAGCTGCTACGAAACCAGCATCAGAGAAGCGAATAACCGGGTGCGGTTCGAATCGGGAGAGTTTGTCAGCTTCAACGACTTCAGGCCTCTCATCATGAGGTCCCTGGAAATACTGGACCCTGATTTCAACTTCCAGTACGTCAAATTCATGGGCAGCCTGCGCAGCGAGATGGCGGGCACCAACGAAGGTCTTCAGCGGAAACTCGAACTGCTGGCCACCCGGGAATTCATCGAGAAAACCGTAACCACCAAGAAAAACGAACTGGAAACCGCCGCGCCGGATTTTCTGACCTTCGTGCAGTGGCTTTTGACCAATGATTACAAGCTGGTGTCATATATCCGGAGCCGGGATTTTCTGGACCTGCTTCAGGCGTTCAAAAGAAGAAATTACTTCAGAAAATCATTGATTACCAGGCTCAACCTGGAGAAAAACGATTCAAAGAATCTTCTTTTTCTCCTGATGGACAGGGGCTACCACTTCGGGATGTGGTTCGTGAATCCCATGGGTGAGGCGTACCAGACCTGTGATATCCTGTACAAGCTGCTGGAGGGTAAACGAATTCCCTTCACCAACCGGGTGATCTACAAATTCAAGGACCACTATGCAAAAATCGACTGTGAGTACGAGCCGTTTACAGTGGAAGATCCCACCGAAGAGTTCACCCTGATCGACCACCGTGTAACGGAAGCGAAAATCACCGAATTCACCCTTGACGAGCAGGGAGTCTACCGGGTTTTGTGCTGGACACAGCTGGAGCCGGCTTTCTTTGCCGTGTGCAAACTGGGCCATCCCTGGCACGCCCGCGAGTACTGGGACCTTACCAGGGAAGACTGCCAGAAAATCAGACCGGACATCTGGAAAGGCATGCAGGTGTCATAACCACTACTGTCCAGGAGAGTAATGACCACCAAACGTTCCAAAACCGCTGCTCCGCAGTCCTGCCACCCGGACTCCGGAGCCATTCCCTCACCAAAAAACGGTACCGCATTCCGGGTATGGGCGCCCAATGCCGACGGGGTCGCAGTGGTGGGAACGTTCAACGACTGGGATGAGACGGCCAATCCTTTGCAGCCGGAAACGGACGGACACTGGTCTGCCACCGTGCCTCAAGCCGGTCCTGGAGACGAATACCGTTTCATCATCCAGCACGGAGATGAAGCCCTTTCCAGGATCGATCCCTACGCCAGGGAAGTCACTCACTCCGCAGGAAACGGGGTGATCTGCGACTGTGCCTTCGATTTCAGTGACGACACATTCCAGGCCCCCCCCCTGCACCAGCTCATCATCTACGAGATGCACATTGGGACTTTCAATCCCCGGAAACAAGGGAGCCGGGAAGGATTCAAACCGGGGGGATTCAAAGACGCCGTCCGGAAACTCGGGTACCTGCAACGACTCGGTATCAATGCCGTGGAACTGATGCCCGTCATGGAGTTCCCTACTGACATCTCATGGGGATACAACCCGGCACTACTGTTCGCGATCGAAAGCGCTTACGGCGGGCCCCACGGACTGCACACTTTCGTCAAGGAGGCGCACAAACGGGGAATCGCCGTCATCCTGGACGTAGTCTACAACCACTTCGGGCCCGGGGACCTGAGCCTCTGGCAGTTCGACGGCTGGTCCGGCGGCGGCCGGGGAGGGATCTACTTTTTCAACGACGAGCGGGCACACACTCCCTGGGGGGACACCAGGCCTGATTACAGTAGAGTGGAAGTGCGGAGCTTCATCAGGAACAACGTTTTTTACTGGCTTGAAAATTTCAACGTCGACGGTCTGCGCTGGGACGCCACCAACTGGATCAGGAACCTGGACGGGGGCAACGATCCCGGCCGGGGGCTGCCGGAGGGATGGAACCTTATACGGGAAATCAACTACGAAGTCGGCGCCCGTTACCCGTCAAAATTCATCCTGGCCGAGGACATGCAGAGAAACGGCCAACTCACCCTGCCGGTACAAGCAGGAGGAGCGGGATTTACCGCCCAGTGGTCGGCGGATTTCGTCCACACCGTACGTTCGGGAATCATCACACCGAACGATGCCGGCCGTGATATGGATACCATCGCCGCCGTCCTGTCCGGCGGATTCAACAGCGACAGCTTGCAGCGGATCATCTACACCGAGTCACACGACGAGGTGGCTGATGGCAAGGCCAGGGTTCCCTTCGAGATAAATCCCGCCGATGCCGACGGATGGTCCGCGCGCAAACGCTCCACCCTGGGAGCCTGTCTGGTGTTCACCGCGCCGGGTATCCCCATGATTTTTCAGGGGCAGGAATTTCTTCAAGACGAATGGTTCAGGGACACCGATCCCCTGGACTGGAAGTTCACCCGCAAACACAAGGGAATTACCAGGCTGTACCACGACCTGATCCACCTGAGAAAGAACTGCGCCGGCACCACCCCCGGCCTTACGGGCAGCACTATTATCATCCATCACATCAACAACCTCGACAAAGTGATTGCCTTTCTTCGCGGGGAACATGAAGCGGTAATCGATTTCGTAGCGGTGGCGGCCAACTTTGCCAACCGGTCCTGGGACGACTACGTGATCGGTCTGCCCCGCCCCGGTTCGTGGAAGGTGCGTTTCAACAGCGGCGATACGCAATACGGGAAAGATTTCGAGAGTCCGCCCCTCAAGCAGGTGACGGCGGTACCGGGTGAGTACGACGGTCTTCCCTGCCACGCAAGCCTGAGCCTGGGACCATACAGCGTGATACTGCTGTCGCAGGACGAGAGACCGGACGTGGAAGAATCATGACCGGGAAGCGGCGGCCAGATCTGACAATTACAGTTTTTTTTCTACTCATGATGATCCTGCTGTTTAGCGGTCATCCGGCCGGGGCGGAAAAATTCATTCCTCATTTCTGTGAAGGTCCGGCAAACCAGGAGCAGTTGTTCACCAGGGGACGTATCCTCCACCAGGAAAATCTGCCGGAGTTGACTCCCCTGATGGAGAAACACCGTGATTTTCTGACGAGATTCATGGACCACTACTCAACCGCTGAACTTCCCACTATTGTCATCGAACAGGAGACGGATCTCGATCAACTCTCATTTTTCGACATGATCGAGGCTCCCATACCAAACTTCAATACGCTTCGTATCGCCGGGCGCCAAATAGCCGCCATGGGAGACTATTACCGCCTGAAAGGGCACACCTTCCGCGCCGGGCGGATCTACCTGGCGCTGCTTAAATACGGGATCGACATCGGATACGGTTTAGGGACGGTTAAGACCCTGATAAACCAGATGATAGCTATTGCCGTCCAGAAAATGGCCCTGGGCCGGTTGATATACTTGTTCAATGACGGCGGCCTGGGTAGTAACAACGAGAAGGTTATCTGTCAGCGCGTGGCAGACCTCATGAAAAAAAGGGTTGCTCTTCGCGCAGCGATCCGGAGCGAGCGGGCCGTCATAGAGAAGTTCGATTTCAAGGAAATACTCAAGCGGAAATCCGCGTGGAGTGACATCGGGAAGAGTTTTTTCAACCGGGTTATACTCAGGCTGTTCCATGGGCGCGCCACCACGGCCCTTCACCGGATGGCCGGGGAAATCTATGGTGAAATCGAGCGGGGCATGGACAAACCGTTCAAAGAAGGCCGTCTGAACATCGAACGAGCCGAACAGAGAACGAAGGAAATATGCAAAGAAGCCGGAAGCATATTTAAGATGGTTCTTTCACCAGCCAGCCAGATGGCCAGGATCATCGTTTCAATAATGATACCTAATTTCTTCCGGGCCTGGGAGCAGGACCTGGCCGTTGTCAACTACAGCAACGGACTGACAATCGTACACCTGGTAAACGAGTACCGGCGCAACCGGGGAAGCTATCCGGAAACCCTGGATGAGCTGAAATCTTCCACATCGGTGGCGCTTCCAGAGGATGTCTACACCTCCGAACAGCTTATCTACCGCCGCTCGAAAAACGGTTTCGTTCTGTACAGTCCCGGCGGGGATGGAAAAGACGACTCCATGGATAAGCAAAAGGATGTCTCGCTCTGTCCGCCATTGCATTATTTGGACAAGTAGCCCGAAAGGGCTAGAGAGAAGAAATAATGAAAACAGCCCGTGGAAAAACCATAAACACTGCGGTTTCATCCGGCACCGCCAGGTGCCTGATCACCGGATTCAAACCGTTCAAGACCATACTCGCCAACACATCCGAATCGGTACTTCACGCTGTTTCAGAATGTGCAATCCGGGACGCTGACATTCACAGTGCCGTTCTGCCGGTACAGTTTACCCGGTCAGCCCGGACAATGACCGGCCTCTTAGACCGGTACCGGCCCCACGTCGTTCTCATGCTCGGTATAAACCGCAACATTCCGGCACTGGCAATAGAAAAGATGGCCGTGAACAGTTACGATAAAAGCACCACCTGTAAGGATCTGCTCATCGACCCGGAAGGACCGCCGGCCTTCTTCACCAACTACCCGGTCAAGGACCTGCTTCGGGCTCTGAAGCGTCGGGAAGTACCGACCTTTCTCTCCTATCACGCCGGAACCTACGTGTGCAATTACCTCTTCTACACCACTGCCCGGTACCTCTCGGATCACGCACCCGGCACGCTGTACGGGTTCATCCACCTGCCCTGCCTGCCCGGGGAAGCGATCCGGCAGGGAGCTCAGAAGCACGCCAGTATGGAACTGCCCACGATTCTGACAGGAATAGAAGTGGTGCTGAAAAAGCTGGTAGGTCAAGCTCAGAAAATCAAGGACAACCGCACGGATCGGTGACCGGAAGCGAAGCCGGCGGCTTCCCGGACGGAACAGGCGAAGGTTTGCCTGGAGCCGGGACGGGGGCTTTCTTGTCCGGAACCACTATCCCCGTCTTGACTGGTGCCTTTTTGTCAGAATCCCAGGCGGGTTTGCCCTTCGGGGGGCAGTTGCTATCGAAGGGATAGGGTATGAACTCCTCATCTATGACCGGCTCCGGCCGGCGGGGGCAGGCCGAGCTGTCGAGCTTGATCAAATAATCGTACAGGGTGGTTCCGGCCGGTTTCAGCTCGCGAAGATCAAACTCGCAGCCTTCCCTGCCGGGATAGGGGTACTCCGGAGCCACTTCTCCGTCGTGATGGATGTACACGTGCACGTTGACGTTGATGTTCATATCGTCACTGGCAGGAGGGCGGGAAACTTGCTTTTTAACCGGTGGAGGCGGAAGCTTTTCCTCCGGCCAGGGTTTCAGCTCAGTGGGAACCCCTTCAATCAGGAGGACGAAGCGGCCGCTTGATATCTTTCCCATGACCAG
The DNA here is from genome assembly GCA_964432985.1 of uncultured bacterium. Taxonomy (GTDB): domain Bacteria; phylum Muiribacteriota; class CAYSPT01; order CAYSPT01; family CAYSPT01; genus CAYSPT01. The sequence continues at coordinate 59,590 of CAYSPT010000021.1, read as the reverse complement.
GCTGAACTCGAATCCGACTCCCTCCAGTACACGGGAAAAAGCGGTCCTGGACCACACCGGATCGACATAGCACTGGATGTGACCCCGCCCTTCGCCCCGCTTGACCTTGACCTCACCCACGCAGGTCGCCTCTTCGGGAGCCTGGGGATCGCGGGGAACAGGAGTCCAGAAGAAAAGCCTGAGTGTCGCTTCGGGAGCCGAGTCGAGCCGGTAGTCAAAATTCACCCAGAAATACTTGCCCGATTCCAGGTGCCCGGTCCAGCTGAACTGCTTGATATAGTCACGGGCGTATCCCGGAGCGGCCAGTGCTGCCAATGCACATAGTGCGGCACTGAAAAACAACAATGTCCGGACATGTTTTAAACGCATAGAATCCACCCGTCTGAAACCCAGCACCACTACGAGCACCGGCTCATTCGGATTATATGTCAATTTAATTATCTCATCAACATGTGTGGTGACCGCACGCGGCATGACAACACGCAGCCTGATAGCACGCAGCCTGATAGCACGCAGCGTGATAACACGCAGCGTGATAGCTTCTTCACGCAGGTGGTGCGAACCGCTAATGTCACAAAGTCAAGCCTGACACATTGAAAAAAGCGGGTGGCACTGGTAGTGCCACCCGCGGGTTGCTAACATGAACCGTTAGTTCACACATCGCGTTTTGAATCTCAGGGTTAACCTGTCAGTCGAAGACTGTGTTCTCCCTCAGTCGAACACCAGGAACAGGCGCTTGATCTCGAAGGTCACCGTGCCGTCGCCGTAGCAGGTCTGGCAGCGGATGTACTCGTGGGTAGTCCCGTGACCGTTACAGTGACCGCAGGGCTTATACTGGCCGTTGCCGGCGGGAAGCTGTCCCGAGCCGCCGCAGGCGGTGCAGCGGACGTCCGCCCAGTGGTAGCCGTGGCCGTTGCAGGTCTGGCAGGTCTGCTCGTGGTACTCGTATTTGTAATCGCTGCGGAAGGGCTTCATTTCGTACGGGCTGAAGATCAGGTGATCATCGGCCTGCGCCACGCCCCAGGCGTAGTCGTTGCGGTGCTTGAAGACCTCGGTCTTGATTTTCTGCTCGTGGCCGGTCATGGAGCGCTTGAAGACTGGTGCGCCGCTCTCGCGGTCGACCAGTATCAGGCGGTAGGAGGTTCCCTCGCCGTCCCACTGGAACGACACTCGTTCTTCCTGGGTGATTTCGATGCGGCCGGAAACCGGGCTCACCAGGATCGGCTTGTAGGGAGCCTCGGGCAGGGTGTAGTCTATGGCCATGATGAACCTGGCTTTGTAGACGACCTCCATGCTGGCCAGCCATTTCTTGGAAAGATGCACCACGCAGGTGTACCCCAGGGTGTTCAGCTCTTCCCACCAGACGCCGCCGCTGCCGTCCCAGGAGACCATCTCGCGCTTGACTACCCGGTAGCCCTGGTCGATCAGGTCCTGCGGGGGGAGAAACCGGTCGGTGAAATCTTCCGACGTGGAGAACCAGCCCTTCTTATGCTTGACCTCCGCCAGAACCTCAACGGTGGAAGGATCGATTTCCTCCACTGACAGAATGGTAAAATCCTCATCTATATCTTCCCGGTCATTTACTACGTAGTACCGGGTCTCACTGTTCTTTGCATCCTCTTCATGCAAAGCCTCCTGGGCAAACACGCTCGATGCCGCGAAGAGCACCATCATCAGGACCAGAAGTCCTCTTCCTAGTTTCGTTGTTCGGTTCATGCTGCACAACCCCTTCCTTCGCTGTTTTTTTGTTTTCACCACCATTGTACGTACCATCAGGGACCGGTACCACTTACAAGCCGCTTACAAAAAAAACCAGGCACTTACAATTATTCATTTGGTGCACGTGAATTTGAAGCTGTGGTTTACTTTGGGGAATTGACTTCAAGCTTGTTTTTCTGCACGTGAATTTGAAGCTGCGGTTTACTTTGGGGAATTGACTTCAAGCTTGTTTTTCTGATACGGTTCAGTACGTGCAGGTCCGCAACTCGAGAGAAGGAGGATGGTGTATGAGCCCCGACAATGAATTTAATATTCTGGGCACGTTTAACGACGATTATCTCTATTTCTATAGACCTATGTTGACCGTGGAGCGGACGAAAGCCCAGGTCAATTTTATCGAATCGGCTCTCAAGCTGATGCCGGGTGATGCCGTGCTGGACGTGCCTTGCGGCCACGGACGGCACCTCAACGAGCTCGCTTCCCGCGGGTACCGGTGCACCGGTTTGGACATAACGCCCAGCTTCCTCGAAATCGCCCGCAAGGACGCCGAAACAAGAGGCTTGACCGTGGAGTACCGGGTGAAGGATATGCGTAACCTTGATTACAGAGATGCGTTCGACGCCGTCTACTGTTATTTCACCAGCTTCGGTTACTTTGAAGACGACATCAACCGCGCCGTTCTCCACGCCATGGCCAGAGCCTTGAAGCCCGGCGGGTCTTTTCTCATTGAAAGCATCAACCGTGATTTCATCATCAAGCACGGGTTCCCGTACATAGTCCAGGAACGCGACGGGAACCTGATGATCGACAGCAACCGGTTCGACCCGGTGGAGAGCCGCATCTATTCCAAACGGCGGATCATCAGGGACGACCGGGATTATTCCACCGATTACTTCGTCAGGCTCTATACGCCGTCTGAAATCACCTCGCTTCTTCGACAGGCGGGGCTGAAAGTAACAGCCTTCTACGGCGGTGTGGACAAGGCCTACACCATCAACAGCAACAGGATGGTGGTTGTGGCGGAAAAGAGGTAAAGGACATACGCCCAAATCTCATGGACTATCTGTACGAGTGGATCGAATGGTCACTGCCCGACGATGACGTCACCATCCTGGCAATTGAAATTCAATGATATGATTAATGCAAGAGTTATCATTAGCTGTATACTTCAATCATGAAAATTATTAAATGAGAATCATTAGTAAGGCGGCGTGCGTGAGGTTAGGGGTTCTTGGAGCGGCCCTTATCATCTGCGCGCTGGTGGGCTGGTATTCAGTGATGGGGAGGGATTCGATGATACGGATGCCGGGAAAAAGCTACAGCGGCCCCTTACCACCGCTTACCGCCTACGAAAAGACCCTCGCTGAAGCCATCAGGCGGGATGTCGAAAAACTTGCCGGGGAGATCGGCGAGCGCAACACCTTCAGGCCCAAACGCCTGGAGCAAGCGGCCGACTACCTGGAGCAGTCTCTTACCGAAGCGGGCTTCGAGGTTCGCCGCTACAGCTACCAGGTTGACCAGGCAACCTGTCATACTCTGGAAACCGAACTAATAGGGACGCAGCACCCGGAAGATATCTATATAATCGGAGCCCACTATGATTCGGTCATCGGTTCCCCCGGGGCCAACGACAATGCGACCGGTGTGGCTGCCGTTTTGGCGCTGGCCCGCGCGTTTTTTACTAAACCGGCCCTGCGCACGCTGCGCTTCTGCCTCTTTCCTAACGAAGAGCCTCCCCACTTCATGACCTCAGACATGGGAAGCCGTGTCTATGCGAGGATCTGCCGGAAGAGGAACGACAATATCCTGGGGGCCATCATACCGGAAACCATCGGCTACTACCGCGACGAACCGGGAAGCCAGCAGTATCCGTTTCCGGTCAGTTTCTTCTATCCCGACACCGGCAATTTCATCGGGTTCGTGGGTAACGTGGCCTCCCGTGACCTGGTAAGCGCCGCGGTGGAATCGTTCCGGCGGCAGGTGAAGTTTCCCTCGGAAGGAATCGCCGCTCCCGGCGTGATAACCGGGATCGGGTGGTCGGACCACTGGTCTTTCTGGCAGGAGGGGTACCAGGGCATCATGCTCACGGACACGGCGCCGTTTCGATATCCCTATTATCACTGCCCCGATGACACACCGGACAAGATCGATTACGAAAGAACCGCCAGAGTGGTAGCGGGCCTGGAAAAAGTGATAGA
>CAYSPT010000021.1:0-55573 GCA_964432985.1 uncultured bacterium | reverse complement strand
AGATCGATTACGAAAGAACCGCCAGAGTGGTAGCGGGCCTGGAAAAAGTGATAGAGGAACTGATCCGTTAGGGTACGTGGATCCTCCAGTCAAGCCGGAGAATGACTGGTCCCGTAGCCAATTGTTACGGGGCGGCTTTCCTGGAAAAAGGATTAATCAGGATACCCAGGGCCTGGCTCAACAGGCTCCTGTTGCTCCCCTGTTTTTTCTTTCGTTTACCAGCCGGCTGTCGGGAGGAAAATGATTCGAGGGCGGAGCGGAAAGCGGACATTGACTTGTAACGCGCAGAAGGTTTTGCGCTCAGGGCTTTCATGACGACCCGGCTCAACGCCACCGGAATGTCACTGTTTAACTCATGGCAGGGGACCAGGTCTCCTTCCACGACTTTTCTGAGCACCTGCCGGGAGGTATCGCCGGTGAAAAAATCGGCACCGGTAAGCAGTTCGTACAGTACCAGGCCAAGCGAGTAGATGTCGCTGCGCACATCCAGCCTCGCGTCCCCCCGTATTACTTCAGGAGGCATGTATTTCGGAGTCCCGGCGCCCCGGCCCCGGGGAAGGAGCGGACCGGTAGAAGCAATCTCGGCAATACCAAAATCGCTTATCTTGACCCTGCCCGAACGATCGACAATGATATTGTGAGGTTTGATATCACGGTGAACGATACCGTGCTCGTGGATGAACTCAAGCCCGCGGCAGACCTGGGAAATTATCTCGACCGTCTTCCCGACGGTGTCAAACCCGCCCCGGTCGATTATCTCCTGCAGGTCTTCCCCCTCCACCAGTTCCATGGCGATAAACCGCTTACCGGCCAACCACCCGGCGTCGTACACGAACACGACGTTATCGTGCCTGGGCAGCCCGAGAGAAAGGCGTGCTTCCCTGATAAACCGGGTTCGGGCCAGCTTTTTCATCCGTCCTTCAAACACTTTGAACGCAACGGGAATGTGCAGACTGGAAAGGGTGGCTTTGTAAACCGTGGCCATACCGCCACGGCCGATAATATCGTGGATAGCGTATTTCCCCAGAGTACTTCCGGTAAGCCCCATAGTACTTCCGGTAAGGTTGTCTTCCATGACGCATCTACCTCCGTGTATAATTGTCCCCTTAGGTAAAGTATATCCTATTATTTCATTGGCGATAGCGGGATTTTCCTGATATTATGCTGCGAAATACCTTATAAACAAGTGCTTTAGCCCTAAAAAGCCAATAATTACCTGACCTTGACGTCTTTTACCCTGAAGTGGCCACGTAATAAGATTCAGCAGCTTTAGTGGATGTTTTCAACAGGCAACTGTGATCTATATCACGATATTTTCTCGAATTCCCCCGTGTCCGTGTTCTTCCTGACATTGTCCCAGTTGAAACAGCGCCCGTTCATGGCCACGTACACGCCGGGAGGCAGGCTTTGCACGAACGCCAGGGCGCTGCCCAGATTGAACAGTCCATCGGAACTTCCGAACTTGTAGGGTATCATGGCACCGGTCAATACCACCGTCTTGTCGGTCAACGCCGGTCCCAGTTCCCGGGCCGTGGCCACCATGGTGTCGGTTCCGTGGGTAATGAGGATCTTCGATTCCTCCGATTGGCGGCAGTTGTCGAGTATTATCCCCCGGTCTGACGCCGTCATGTTCATACTGTCCACCATCATCAATGTCCTGATCTCCACATCGAGCCGGCATCGGCCCAATTGCAGCATTTCAGGCAGGTGTGAATCCTTGAAAAACAGTGTCCCGTTAAGCTCATTGTATTCCTTGTCAAAGGTTCCACCGGTGATAAAAATCCTTATTTTCATTGAACTTCTCCTCGTACTACGTGTTTTGGGGCCACCAATGATCCTGCGACCGGATCAATTATACCATTCGGTCAGGAACCCTTCTGGCAGATAACGCGCAAAGTGATGTATACTTCCGGTATTGTGACCATCACCTTCAACAAAACGCTGGCTGAAAACATGGTTCTTCTTCAGTACCGTGGAAGAACAAGCAATATCTACTTCGTCATCGATACAGCGCGCATGGAGACCTCCATGGTCGACTGCGGCGTTCCGAGCGATATCGAAGGGCTGGTCAAAATACTCCGCTCGCTTCCTCCGCTTAAGCGGGTGGCCGCCACCCACTTTCACATCGACCACGTTTCAGGCTGGATCAGGCTGAAACGGCGCTTCCCGCAGGCAGTGCTGTGGCTGCACGAAGAAGCCAGGGTCATGGTGGAGGGGAAACAGCGCATCCCGATTCCGACAGCGACCGAGTTTTTCGAAATCATCCTGCCGTGTCAGATAGCGTACGGCTACTGCCCTAACCTGCGCGACGTCTTCCAGGGTGGTCTTTACGCAACCCCGTTCATGGCAGGATTTCCTCCCGAAGGAGTCCGTTTTTTCACAGGATCTCCGAAAGAAACCCCGCTTCCCGGATTTATAAGGGGTGCGGCCGATACAGAAGGCGCACCGAAAGAAACCCCGCTTCCCGGATTTACTGTCATTCACACTCCCGGGCACCGCCCCGACTCCGTATCATTCCTGCACCGTGCCAGCGGAACGCTGCTCACCGGAGATTTCCTGCTGGTTATCAAGAAGCAACTCATCATCAACCCGTATGTCTCCAGCCGGATGGACCAGGACCGGTCCGTGGAAACCATCAAGCAAATGGAAGGAATCCGCCTGATCTGTCCCGGTCACGGAGCCTGCCTGCCGTTCGACTCTGCGGACCTGGTATGATATTATTATCCCCATTATATTTATCTGTTAAGGCAGGTGTTACAGTACCATGTCCGAATGGCATACGTTAACGAAAGACACCGTACTGAAGCAGCTTGAGACCGATGGTGTAGGACTGACATCACGCGAAGTGGTCCACCGCCAGAAATCTACAGGCCGCAATGTCCTTCCCGAACCACCATCCGTCCCGATATGGAAGATTCTGTTGAGACAGTTTTCCGATTTTCTGATCCTTATCCTGCTCATGGCCGCAGTAATCAGCGTGCTTCTGCACGAGTGGCGGGACGCCGTCGCCATCGTCATTATCGTAATCCTCAACGGCTGCCTGGGATTCTTCCAGGAGCTCAAAGCCGAGCAGGCCATGGAAGAGCTGAAGAAAATGATGCTCCTGGAATGCCAGGTGATCCGCGACCGCAAGCGTACCGTGGTGGACGTTGCCGAACTGGTCCCCGGCGACCTGGTGGTGCTCGAGGCAGGGGAACGCGTTCCGGCGGATGTCTACGTGCTGACGGCAAATGACTGCCAGGTCATCGAGGCGGTGTTGACGGGAGAATCAGCGCCTGTACGAAAGAATCAGGCGGTTCTCGCCCCGGAGATACCGATGGCCGAACGCACTAACATGCTGTACTGCGGCACGGTGCTGTGCAACGGCACCGCCACCGGGGTGGTGGCCGCTACCGGCGGTCACACAGAATTCGGGAAAATCGCCGAACTCACCGGATCGACCCCCGAAGAAAAATCGCCCCTTCAGCGTCAGACCGCCAGGCTGGCCAAGAAGCTGGGGATCATGGCCGGCGGCTTGTGCCTGCTCATCGTCATCCTGGGGAGCCTCCAGGGATTCTCCATGAAAGAGATGTTCATGTTCGGCATCTCGCTGGCGGTGGGAGCCATTCCGGAAGGTCTCCCGGCGGTGCTCACCATCACCCTGGCCCTGGGGATGCGCAAGATGCTCACCAGGCAGTGCCTGGTGCGACGTCTGACAGCCAACGAAACCATGGGTGCCACCGGCGTAATCTGCACTGACAAGACCGGGACCCTCACCCGCAACGAAATGACGGTCACCCAACTGGTGGTCCCCCAACTACTGCTTAACGACCAGGCAGTGGTGGAAGTCGGAGGAACCGGTTACGAACCCAAAGGCAGCCTCCTGGTGGATGGAATGGACTGCTCGGAGAATGCGGATGTCAGGGTGGTGCTGGAGGCCTCCATACTCTGCAATCACGCCGCCGTCGAGCGTAAAGAGGGAACCTGGATGGCCATCGGCGATCCCACCGAAGCAGCGCTGGTGGTGGCGGGAATGAAGTGCGGCCTGACGGTGGAAAAACTGGTAGGGAACCGGCCGGCACGGGGAGAGCTTAGTTTCGATTCCAACCGCAAGCGCATGACTATGCTGTGGGAACGGGACGGTCTGACGGTGGCCTACGTCAAGGGCGCGCCGGAGATGGTTATCGACCGGTGCAGTTCCATCCGTATCGGCGAGCGTAACGAGACGCTCGACGACGCCACCCGCGCCGCCCTCTACGAGCAGAACGAGAAGATGGCTTCAGCCGGAATCAGGGTCCTGGCGGTAGCCAACCATGTTTTGAGCACCCCGGACACTCCGTCTGAGCAATGGGAAACGGAACTCACCTTTCTGGGAATGGTGGGCATCACCGACCCGGCGCGGCCGGAAGCGGCGGCAGCGGTCAAAGCGGCCCACTCGGCCGGTATACGCATAGCGGTGGTTACCGGCGACAACGCTCTTACCGCGGGGGCCGTGGGACGGGCAATCGGGCTGGAATTCGACCGTGTCATGACGGGGATGGAGCTCGACGACATCGACGATGACGCGTTGTACGACATCCTCGGGGGGAAAGATTCTCTCTTTGCCAGGGTCACACCGGGGCACAAGATGCGTCTGGCAAAAGCCTTTCAGACCCTGGGAAAGATCTGCGCCATGACCGGCGACGGTGTTAACGATGCCCCCGCCCTGCGGCAGGCCGACGTGGGAATCGCCATGGGAATCAAGGGAAGCGATGTAGCCAAGGGAGCGGCGGACGTCATTCTTCTCGACGACAGCTTTTCTTCTCTGGTGGACGGGATCGAAGAGGGACGTCGGCAGTTTGCCAACATCAAGAAGTTCATCTGGTACATGTTGTGCAGCAATTTCGGCGAGGTCATCATCCTCAGCGCCAGCCTGTTTTTCGGTTGGAAAGTGCTGGTGCTGCTCCCGGTGCAGATCCTGTGGCTTAACCTGGTCACCGACGGTGCCACCGCTCTTTCGCTGGGGTTCGAGCAACCCGAACCGGGAATAATGAAGAATAAGCCGCGCGAACCGAAAGCCCCGCTTCTCCCCGGTAAAGTCCTCCTCCTGCTCAGCGGCATCGGGCTGTACAAGGCGGTAATCATCCTCTGGGTATTCTGGCACTACTGGCAGACGATAGGGCATGGAACCCCCGAAGCGCTGACCGTTGCACACACCATGGCGCTGACCGGTATGGTAGTTTTCAGCAAGATCAACGTGTTCAATTTCCGGTCCCTGGAAAACCCGCTGCACCGGATCGGTTTTTTCTCCAACCGGTTCCTGCTGGGAGCGGTGGTTCTCACCTTCGCCATTCAAGCGGCCGCCGTCTACACCCCGTTTTTGCAGGCCTACTTGAGCACCACCGCCATCCCTTTTTCAAGCTGGCTGCTGCTGGCGGTGATGGCGTTGCCGATGCTGATAATCGGCGAGGGGTACAAGATCGTGCGATCCCGGGCAAAGGCACGGAGAGAGGAATAGATCGTGAAGAAAAAACTGGTCACCCTGGCCTGCTGCATGCTGATCGCGCTCACCACTTCCGCCGGGTTCGCAGCCGGGCTCGCTGCCGGATTCTCAGAGCTGCACAAGCCGGTTCGTTTTCTTCCGCCTGTCGAACGAGAACACGTCTACCAGGCAATAAAAAAGGGAGAAACAGAGCTCAAAGACCTGGAAGCCGAGCTCGGCCCCGACGCGGTAGAGCTGGTTACGAGGCTCAACGAACTGGGCGAGCTCTACATAAAACAGCTTTCCTACCCGGAGGCTGAAGCGCTCTTTTTCCGGGCGCTGACACTGGCAAGAAAAGCCGGTAAACAGCAACATCTCCTCCAGGTGGCCTGCCGGATCAACGCGGCCCGGATACTGGTGCTGCGGCACAAGCACAAGCAGGCGCTTCCCATGCTGAAAAAAGCCCTCAAGCTGCAGGAGAAGCAGCTGGGAAACGAGCACCATGACCTGGCCGTTATCCTCACCATGCTGGCCGAGCTTGAGGCCTGCCTGGAATCATTCGATGCCGCCGCCGGCTATTACGAGCGGGTGGTGGTTCTCAAGAAAAAGCACCTCGGTCCCCGGCACCTGGAGGTCTCACGGTTTCTCGGCGCACTGGCCCGGATCAACATTTCCAGCTGTAATTTCACCGCTGGGGAGGAGCAGCTCAAAGAGGCCCTCCACCTCCAGGAGCAGTTACTACACCGGGACCATCCCGATCTGTGCGAAAACCTGGTCTCCCTGGCCATTATCTACGAAACCCGGAAGGATTACGAACAAGCCGAAGCACTGCACAGGCGGAACCTGGCCATTATCGAGCAAGCGCGCGGGGACAGTCACCTGGAGGTAAGCTCCGCCTTGACCAGCCTCGGGCTGACCTGCCAAAAACAGGGAAAGTACCGTGAAGCAGCCGTTTTGTACGAACGGGCCATCCTCCTAAGAAAAGCTGTCTTGAGCCCGGACCACAGCGATATACAGGTCAGCCTGGGCAACCTGGCAGCGGCCGACAAGCTTCACGGCACAAGCAGCACCGGGGAAAAAGCTCTTTTCGATCAGGTTGTCGAGGAAACAGACAGCAACACGGGATCAGGCCAAATCAGGGACCCAAGTTACCCGGACTCAGCAGACCGCCTGGCGGTGTGGGGGCAGACGGCACTGCTGCAGAAGCTGTATGGCCGGGCCGAAAGCCGTCTCACCCGGGCGATGAAGCTTTTCAACCAGACCGGGGAAGCCCACCGGAAAAACATCGCCGATGTGGCCAACAGCCTGGGGGTGTTGTATCTCGAAATGGACCGGCTGGAGGAGGCCGAAACCCTGTTCAACCAGGCCCTGGAAGCAAGCAAGGGAGCTTTCGGATATCTTCATTGCTTCACGGCAACCGTGCTGGGCAACCTGGCAGATGTATTCAGAGGCACCGGGAGACACGCGGAAGCGTCGGCGTTAAGAACACAGGCCGGATTAATCAGGCAAACCCTGAGAGACCAGAAGAATGAATAGGCTGAAAGCCGCAATGCTCATCTCCGCCACCTGCACCGCCGCTCTAATGACAGCACCATCTTCAGCGGAGGATGCTCCCCGCCAGCAGCCGCTCAATATCCAGCATCCACTCAATATCCAACATCTTCGCAACACCATGCCCACCGCCGCCCTGCGCCGTTTCAAAGCCACCGTCGAGCGGCAGGCCCGAGATTTTCCCGGTCTCTACTTTCTCGAAGCCACCGGGGCGGGAAAGAAAGTCGCCCTGACCTTCGATGACGGTCCCGATTCCCGCTATACCAAACAGGTGCTCGACATAGCAAACAAGGCCGAGATCAAGGTCACTTTCTTCTACCTGGGCCAGCAGATGCGGCGCTACCCGGAAATAGTAAGACAAACCCTGACACTGGGACACGCCGTGGGATTGCACTCCTACGACCACCCCGATTTCAGAAAACTCGACCCCGAAGTAGCGTTCGAGGAACAGATACAGAACAACTCCGACGCTTTCCGGGATATAACCGGGTACCGACCGTCCATATTCAGACCGCCTTACGGGGCGGTAACCGATGAGCAGGTCCGTTTCTTTTGCTCACGGGGACTGAGGATAATAAACTGGTCTGTGGATACGTTTGACTGGGATTCTTCCGCGTCTTCAAAAAAATCCAACAGGGTCGAGTCGATTCTGGACAGGGTCACCACCCTGGTTCATGAGGGAGCGATCATCCTGATGCATTCCGCCGGCGGCAACCGCACAGCCACCGTCAAAGCCCTGCCGGCAATCATCGCGAGGTTGAAACAGGAAGGCTACACCTTTTGCACGGTACCTGATATACTCGGGATCAACCCGTACCTGGAAATGGAATATGAGTGAATTCATAGAGTGGACTATTTCGCTGGCCGGCAGCCCCTACGCGATACTGGCCCTGTATCTGCTGGCTTTTGCCGAATCGGCATTTTTACCGTTTCCCTCCGATGTCCTGCTCATGACGTGCGCTCTGTCGGCCCAGGCCAGGGGGGATCTGCCTGGGGCCATATTCCTCGCTTTTTTAGCCACCGCCGGATCGATTCTGGGCAGCGCCTTCGGCTACATCATCGGTAACACGGGAGGTACGCCGCTGATAAAAAGGTTGTTTTCCCCCGAGCGGGTGGAATCAGTCCACAACACGTACGACAAATACGAGAAGTGGACTTTGGGAATCGCTGGTTTCTCGCCCATTCCTTACAGCGTGTTCACCCTGTCGGCGGGTGCTTTCTATATTGATTTCACCGAATTCATACTGGTCTCTACCGCCAGCCGGGGGGTGCGCTATCTCCTGGAAGCGCTGCTTGTTTTCCACCTGGGGAAACCCATGCTGGACATTTTGCAGCGGCATTACCCTCTGATTACCCTGGTGCTGATCGTGCTTGTCTGCGCAGGAATCATTTTATACCGGTGGAAACAGGCAAAACAGGCGAAGTAGGCCGGCCCTCTACCAGGACCCGGATCATGTCCCGATGAATCAGACCGTTTGAGGCCAGCAGCTCATTACCGTACAGGTCGAAGGCCGAGCCGTCAAACAGGCTCACCGTTCCCCCGGCTTCAGTGATAAGCAGATAACCGGCTGCTTTGTCCCAGGGTTTGAGAAACAGCTCCCAGAATCCGTCGATCCGGCCGCAGGCAGTCCAGGCCAGGTCGATGGCCGCGGCGCCAGGACGGCGTACTGCCTGAGCGGTCTTGACAAAGTTGGCGAAATTGTCCAGGTTGTCGAGCTGATCGGATTCCTGCACGTTGTAGGCAAAACCGGTGGCCAGGAGAGACTCTTTCAGTCGGGAGTTTGCAGAAACGTGTATCGGTTGGCCGTTGAATGTCGCTCCCCTGCCCTTTTCCGCCGCAAACAATTCATCGCGGTTGGGATCGAACACCGCCCCGGCCACCACCTCACCGTTTTGCTCCAGGGCGATAGAAACGCAGAAAAACGGGAATCCGTGAGCATAATTCACCGTACCGTCCAGCGGATCGATGATCCAGCGGTTCGAGGACCGGGTTCTCTGTCCGGTGCCCTCCTCCGCCAGGATGTCGTCTCCCGGAAACAGGCGCTGGATCTCACCCACGATGAACCGTTCGCATTTTCTGTCTACCTCGGTGACCAGATTGATCTCTCCCTTGTACTCGATGTGCTCCACCTTGCCCAGATGGGCCAGCTGGATTTCGCCCGCCCGCCGGGCCAGGTACTTGATCATTTCCAATACACCGCTCATAATTACGTGACCTTCCAGAGAACTGTCCGGCGCGAACCTCATGCCGGCCGCGATTTCATATGATACCTGTTTTCATATACAAGGACAAATGATTACACGACAGTATGACAATGTCAGCCCAGCATGATGACATGCAATTTAGAAATGAGAAGAATCAGTGAGGGTCAGGCTTGACTTTTTTACATTAGAGGTTTACACCACTAATGAATCCGAATAATTTCTGAACTTGCGTCACGAGATGAAGAAGAGGGGAACCATATGAAAATCGTAACCGACCGGTTACATTACCGAACCGGCAGTAAAACAGACGTTATAGACATAACAGCAGACTGCAACCGCTTCCTGGCCGGAACGGGAGGCGCAAGCGGGGTCGTCAACATCTTCATTCCCGGATCGACTGCTTCGCTCACCACCATCGAGTACGAACCGGGGGCTGTGTACGATCTACAGGAGGTATTCGAGCGCATTGCCCCAGCGGACGCCGATTACCAGCACAACCTCCGCTGGCACGATGGCAACGGATACTCCCATGTCCGAGCCGCCCTGCTGAAGTCCTTCATGACCGTACCGGTGGAAAACGGCCGACTAACCCTGGGCACCTGGCAGCAGCTCATTCTCTGTGACTTCGACAACAAGGCCCGGCAGCGGGAAGTTGTCATCCAGTTTATGGGAGAGTAGAAAGTGAGATAAAACCCAAGATAGCTTTCACTTCCTATTTAGCCGGTAGAACACCGTTCAGTAACACTGCTTGTCCGTCCCTTCCCTGGGTCAAACACTAGCTTGCTGAATGATTATTCTGTTACTATACCCCTATGCAAAGCCTTATGCAAAACCTTAACTGCCCTACGTGCGGGGAGCAGTTCGGTAACCGGAAATTACTGGACCTTCACGCCAGGTACTGCCGTGAAACGCGTGACCACCTGCTGAAGGAAGAAGCAGAGATTCCCATCGACACCGAAGGGCCGGGAGAAGAACCTGACGGAGAGAGTGAATCAGAGCTTGTCCTGAGGATGCCGGGATCGTGGACCAGATTCCAGTCCCTTCCCGCCATTTTCCTGATACTGGCTAATCTTCTCCCCCTTTACGGTGTTCTGTTCTGGGGCTGGAAGGTATTCACGGTGATGTTTCTGTTCTGGCTCGAAAGCGCCATCATCGGAGTATACAACATCCTCAAGATGCTGATTGTCATCGGTTACAATGTCTTTTTCAAGAAAAATCCACTGTACCTGGGCGGCCTGTTCCTGATCGCGTTTTTCACCGTCCACTACGGAGGATTCATGTTCGGCCACCTGGTCTTTATCTGCGCTCTGCTGGGCCCGAAAACGCCCGCGGTGACCGGCGCGGCCGGGACGACCGATATGATCCAGAGTGCGCTTCTTTTACAGCATATGGACATCATCAAGGTCGCCGCTTACACACTGCTGGCCAGCCATGGGATGTCCTTCATCTACAATTTTCTGCTCAAACGGAAATTCAAAACAACTGTTTTACCGGCCCTGATGTTTGCCCCCTATGGCAGAATCGTACTCATGCACATTGCCATTATCGCGGGGGCGTTCGCCGTCATGGCCCTCGGGGCCCAGCCGGCGCTGCTGGCTATACTGGTGGGAATGAAACTTGTCATCGACCTTGTTTGCCACACCGCATCGCACAAGCTGAAAAAGCAGCAGAAAAAACAGAAGAAAACCGCTGCAGCGGACATGCCGCGGGAAGAGACACTGGACGATATTCCGCCGCGTTTCAGGCGGCGATGGGAAAAAATTGCCAGGTTGCTGAAAAAAAGTGAAACAAAATCCTGAGTTGTGCATAACTCAACATGAGATGCGGCTATAAAATGTTCAAGATCGGGAGTGATCCTAATGAAGGTTAACAAAACTAAGCTGCAAAAAGCTTTGGCTGTTGTTTGTGTATTAGTACTGCTTGCCGGGACCGGAGCCTTGGCCTCGGATATTTTCGAAGCTGTTTCATCGGGTAGAGCAGCTACTCAGGGGACAGCCCCTGAAAGCACCACTGCCGCGGCACCAGTGCTAAAGGTCGGCCGGATAGATGCGAGCGACGGCTCGATGAACGTGAGGACCGGCCCCTGGGGAAAAATTATCGGTGTCCTGCACAACAATGACAGGATCAGGATCACCGGCGTCTCGGGTAAGTGGTACATCATCAACTTCCTGGGAAAATCCGGCTACATCCACAAAAGCGGCGTCGATCTGACCGCGGCGCCACCACCCGCCGATCTCCGCTCAGGCCTGGTGACCGGCCTTGGAGCAGGATTCATGAATGTCAGGATGGGCCCCTGGGGTACCATCCTGGGACGGATCAACAAGGGAGAACAGGTGCTCATTACCGGCGAATCCGATAACTGGTACATCGTTGACTACAAGGGCACCACCGCATATATTCACAAAAGCGGCATTACCGTCACCGGGCGGTTGGGCGGAGAACCACCGCCCGACGAGCCCCCTACCATACGCTCGGGACAGGTCTTTGGAACCGGCGACGGGTACCTGAACGTCCGCACCGACCCCTGGGGAACCGTTGCCGGAACGCTTACCGAAGGAGACCAGATACTGATCACGGGGGAGGACGGCGACTGGTACATCATCGATTTCAAGGGAACCCCCGCCTACGTGCACAAAAGCGCCATCAAGATCACCGGACGATTGGGGGAAGACGGGCAGAATGACAAGCCCCGGGAACCCAACCCGGTCAAACTTCATTTTGATAGAAACGAAATCAACGCCCGCACACCGGCTTTCGAGTCCTGGATCAGAAACGGACTAAACCGTACGGATCAACTGCACAAAATGCCTTATGTCGAAAACATCTACGGCAAGAAAGTCCTCCCGGAAGACGTGGTCAAGACCGTCATCTGGATCGAATCCCGTGGCACCCACACGCGCAAGGGCAAGGTGCTGGAGAACCGCTGGGGTTTCACCGGCTTCATGCAGCTGGGCAGGCACTTCGGCGAGGGGCGGTTCGATCCGAAAGATAACATTCGCATGGGCATCAGGTTCCTGAACGACTCATGCCTGAACAGCTCCACCCCGCCGCCTGACCGTTTCAGGGGGCAGATCTACAACGAGGCGGACACCCCTGAGGACATGCTGATCAAGGGGATGGTGGGCTACAACCGCGGACCGTACGGTACCACGGCAATATTGACCAAGTCCGGCCGGATAAAACCGCCGGTGGTGGGGCTGGACCGGCCCTGGGCGGAAGTCGTCGCCAAAACCCCCACCTCGGGGCACTGCTACATGCAGGAAGGGGTCAACTACGGCCTGATGTCCAAGGCCGCCCTGGGACTGCCTTTCACCGCGGCGGAGAAGAGATGGATCAAGAAGTTCAGGAAGCTCAGCTCCGATGAGGCATTCGACAAGTGGCGCGACAAGATTTATGCTTCTGTGCACGCACTGTAAATAATGAAACGAGGAGTGAGAACGTAATGAACATCACACGACTGACAGCGGGATTCATGATTATGGCAATGTTTCTCACCACGGCGACAGGTATAGCCGAAGCCGAGGGTGGCATACCGGTCCCCCCCGAGCTCGAAAAATTGGCACTCCCGGGAGAAACCATAGTCGATTACCGTCTGGTGGATGTCAATCAGAATGGTTTGAACGATTTCATCATCTATTCAACCATAGAAAAGAAAGGGCAGCTTCTGTCCGAGCACGCTCTCAGCGTCCTGCTCAAACAGGCGGACGGCGGGACATACAGCCGGAACACTCTCCTATCGGAATCGGTAATTCAGTGCTCCGATTTCGCCTTTGTACCGGGACCGAAATCCCTCTCGGCGGTCATCTCCGTGTGGACGCCGGGGAGCAGCAGCGGCCACGAGCCCTGCATGTTCTTCGTGCTGGGGGACAGGTTCGTAAAGTACACCGGTTTTGCTCAAATAGGAACTGCCGAGTACTCTATCAAGCGTGAAAACGGGCAGGCCTTCCTGGTCAGCGACACCCCTATTGCCTACCACAAATGCGGGGTACCGTTTTCTCCCGCAAGCACCTGGTTCGGATTCAAGGGAAACCTTTTCCTGAAGGTAAAGATCCAAACCAACCAGCCCGCATCGGCGGCGGAGATGATCAACCTGGCCGCGTATTATCTCTTGAACGACGAGTACAGCAAAGCGGCGGGCATATACCGGAAGGTGCACGACACTATCATGGCTTCTTCCGGCGTCTCTGACGAAACCATCGACCTGGTGACGGAGTCGCTGTTCTACCTGGCCAAATCACAGGAAGCAGGCGGCCGGAAAAAGGAAGCCGTGGTGACATTCAATCAGCTTATCGACCTGTATCCCGAGCACTGGATGGCACAGGCGGCTAAGGGCGAGGTAGAATTCCTGGAAGAATGAACCGCTGTGAACACACCTTCTCGTAAACACACACCTTCTCGTAAACTCATACGGAAAAGGCTACGCCACAAATGAACCGCCCGGGTTTCGTTTTTTTTCTGCTCATGTTCACCCTGATTTATTCGGGACTCCACTACTTTTTCTACCGCCAGATAGTTTCCGGTCTCGGACTGTCCCGGACCTCCCTGATGATCGCCAGGATAGTGTTCCTCGCCGGTGGTTTGTCTTACTATGTCATGCTCTTTCTGAGACACCGGTTTCCCATCTCCTCATTTTTGCTCGGAGGAGCCGCCTGGTTCGGCCTGGTGTGTATCGGGTTTTCGTTCTTCGCAGTTAAAATCCTGGTAACCCTTGCCGTTCCCCAGCACACCCGGGTGCTGACTCTCATCACGCTCTGCCTGACGCTTGCGGCGGCTGTTTATTCAGTGGTCAACGCCGCACGACAGCCCTGTATACGCCGTTTTTCCATCCCTGTAGAGAACCTATCTTCCGACCTGGCCGGTTTTACCATCCTTCATCTTTCGGACCTCCATCTCGGCTCTATGACCTCCTCTCAATGGCTGCAAAAAACGGTGGACACCTGCAACGGACTTAACCCCGACCTGGTGGTCATCACCGGAGATGTCTTAGACCATCACATTGATGTGTCCAGCGACTACACCGGGCTTCTGAAGCAGCTGGCAGCCGGGCATGGAGTTTTTGCCGTGACCGGGAACCACGATTTCTACTCGGGCAAGGAAGGATTTATCGAGTTCGCGAAGGCTGCCGGGATCACCGTACTGGACAACAGGGCCGTCACCGTGGCCGGCTCCCTGCAGGTAGCGGGTATCGACGACTTTGCCGCCCGGAGGTTCGGGGTGCAGCTCCCCTCCCTTGCCCAGATTCTGCAGCAGTGCGATTCGGACAAACCGGTGATCCTCCTGGCCCACCGCCCCACCGTCTTTGAGGAGGCGGAACAGCACGGTGTGGACCTGCAGTTTTCGGGACACTTTCATGCCGGGCAGATTCCACCGCTGGACCTCATCATCTACGTCAGCTACCGCTACCCCTGGGGGCTCTACCGTAAGAACAAGGCGCACATCTATACATCCTGCGGGACAAACACCTGGGGACCGCCCATGCGGCTCTTCTCACGCTCGGAAATCGTCCTGCTCACCCTCCAGCGGGGCTAAGTCTCCCACGAGTGCCCGGTGTCTCTTCTCAGCCTGAAAATCATGTGGTATAAATTCACTAGCCAATCTTTATTATGTGTGATATTAAGCTACCTTTATGAGGGGGTTTGTCATGAGTGCGCGAAGCAAGATCCAGCCGAAAAGTTACTATGCTGTTGACGAGTATATCCCTAATGGGAAACGCAATACCATAGACGAAGTGGTCGTCTTTTCCAACCAGGCCCATGTGAAACGGAAAGCGAAAGCGAAGACCACCGAAGGTATGAACCGTCTGCGCTTCGAACTCAACGCCTTCTCGGTGGACGGCGATTCGGTGCAGTCAAACGTGTTTGGAGAGGGCGAAGTGCTGAGCGTGCAGTACAGGGAAATCCCGACGAAAGAAGCGCCGCAGAAACAAGTCAGGGACCTGGAAAAGAAGCTCAAAAGCCTGGAGCGGAAAAAGCAGATCATAACCGAAAAGAAAGAGGTATTGGGCAAGCAGGGAAAGTTTCTCGATTCGTTTATCGATTTCGCCCGGGTTGAAATTCCCCGAGAGCTGAAAACCAGCATACCGGCCACGACAAAGCTGGAAAAAACCCTGGAATTTCTCGATAGCAGCTATGGGAACCTGTCCGAAAAAAATAAGGAACTGGATTTTAAACAGGAAGACCTGGAGGTGGACATCGAGCTGGTGAAACGGGAGCTGAAATCCTTGAACCGGGCCGGGGACGGCACCAGCAAAGTGGTGGAAATCCTGTTTCACGCCTACCAGGACCAGGAAATCAGCATCACCACCTCCTACATCACCTACTACGCCTCCTGGGAACCTGTTTACAAGGTCGACATCCCGCTGGACCTGTCCGGGGTCACCCTGACCATGTTCTCCCTGATTACGCAGCAGACGGGGGAAGACTGGGAGCGCGTGCGCCTATCAGTGTCGAATGTAGTTCCGGTCAGGGGCACCTCTCTTCCCGGAGCCGAACCGTGGTACCTGGAACTTCCCCGCTACGCCGAGTATGAAGACATGGCTGACATGGCGGCGGTTCCCATGGCTGCCGCTTCGGCCAGGGTAAGTAAAAAGTCAGCGCCTCCTCCGCCAGAGCCGGAAGCAGCGTCCATGGAACCGGATGAAGATACTGAAGCCGGATTCGCCGCGGCCGCCAAAACAGAGCTTCCCACTGCGTTCGAGTACCAGCTTCCCCAGACCTTGACCATCAACTCCAGCGACCAGGAAACCATTCTTCCCCTGTTCGCCCGGCCGCTGGAAGGAGAGTTCTTCCATTACGCGGTGCCCCGGCTGCAGCCGATGGTGTTCCTGGTGTGTAAAGCGGCACCGGACAAGGAGATGCTGGCCGGCGCCCTGAACGTCTACTTCGGCGGACGGTTCGTGGGCTGCACCATCCTGGACGAGAAAAAACCGGGGGAGGATTTCCTCCTGAACCTGGGCGTCGAGCGGGGTGTCA
This sequence comes from uncultured bacterium, assembly GCA_964432985.1. GTDB lineage: Bacteria > Muiribacteriota > CAYSPT01 > CAYSPT01 > CAYSPT01 > CAYSPT01. The sequence continues at coordinate 39,406 of CAYSPT010000021.1, read as the reverse complement.
CCGTGAACCGCGACCTCACCCGTGATAAGGTCAAGGAGACCTTCCTGGGCAAGTTCGAACGTCACACCGTGTCCCGCAAACTGGCCTACAAGACGGTGGTGGAGAATCTGAAAGAAGAACCGGTAGAGGTGATGCTGCTTGACAGCCTGCCGGTCTCAACCACCGACAAGATCGAAGTCAAATCACTGGAAGCCAAGCCGAAGCCCACTGCAAGGGACTACCAGGACAGGGAAGGCGTCCTGATGTGGAAACTGAAGATCGAGGGCAAACAAACGGCTGAAGTGCGTACCGGGGCCCTGATCCAGTATCCAAAGGAGACACCGCCGGTTGGATTATAATCCACCGAATAATATGGGCATAATAAATAGAATAGTCGGTTTGCTCAAAGTTGCCTATTGCTATATTCTACCCCGCTGCCTTGCATTTTACCCGCATTGTAAGCCGTTCTTCAAATCCAGGTTCGGCCTGGAGATTGGGGGGCCGAGCAGCATCTTCAGGCGGACGGGCTTGATTCCCGTCTATACAGCCGCCGCCCGTATCGATAATTGCACTTTCGCCAGGCATACCATATGGGAGGGTACAGTCCACGAAGGAGATACGTTCGTTTTTAATAAGCGAAGAGCGCCCGGGCGCCAATACATAGCAGAGGCAAGCAATCTCAGCTGTATTGAGTCGTCCTCGTACGATTTCGTCCTCTCATCGCACTGTCTGGAGCATATTGCAAATCCGCTCCAGGCCCTGTCAGAATGGACTCGTGTTCTCAAGGAGGAAGGGCTGCTCGTGCTTGTCGTTCCACACAAGGACGGCACCTTCGATCACCGCAGACCGGTAACTCCGATGGAGCATTTAATTCAGGATTTCAAACGGCACGTGACCGAAGATGATATGACACATCTGGAAGAAAGCCTGAGACTGCACGATCTGACCAGAGCCCCTGGAGCGGGCGACTTCCAGACTTTCAAGCAGCGGTCGATACGGAATTCGGAAAACCGCTGCCTGCATCATCATGTTTTTGATACCCGTCTGGCGGTTGAGACAGTTCATCACACGGGACTGCAAATTCTCTCGGTCGAGCTTTGCCGTCCCTTCCACATCGTAGTCATAGGGCAGAAACCGAAGTTGGGACAGGAAGTTAACAACGACCGCTTCAAGGGAGTTTATACGACTCCGGCCTGGCTCAGTCCCTTTCCATCAGATCGACTTCCCAGGACATAAGTGCATTTCCATTTTCCGAGCTTATTTGTGTAACTTAACTATTTTATCGTACTATATAATGGTAGAGAGAGGAGTCTCTGCTATGTATCGTATTGTATCCGTATGTTCAATCGTTCTCTGCCTGGCATTTGCCGGGATAATGTTGTTTGGCTCACCCGACGTTGTGGTCTCCGACGAGATGGAAGCCGTCCGCCAGGGACCGCAGTCGGTCCGGTCAATTGAAATCGACGAAGAAAAACCCGCCCCGCAAAAGGGGTGGCTCACCCGTTTTTTTGAAGGAGTCGCCAACTTCTTCAAAGGCCTGTTCACTTCTGAGCCCGTGGCCCTGGACAGTGGAAGTGTCACGTCCACCACCGGGCTTTCGGTGCGAAGCGGCCCCGGTTCGTTTTGCAGCAAAATCGGCAACCTTTCTTATGGCGCCGAAGTGGTCATCCTGAAGAAGCGCCCCGGTTGGTACAAGATTGACTACAAGGGCACCGAAGCCTGGGTCAGCAGCCGGTATATCAGCCAGGACGGAGTGATAGAGGACAAACCGAAACCGCCGGAAGTGTTTATTCCGAAAGAACCCCTTCCCCCGAACGCCATACCCGGGTTTGTCAATGCCGAGGGGGGACTCAATGTCCGCAAAGGCCCCGGCGTCGACAACAAGCGTATGTATGTCCTCAAACCGAATGATCCCGTGGTGATACTGGATGAGAAGGACGGATGGTACCAGATCAAATTAGGCAGCGCCACCGGATGGGTCTCAGGGAAATACATAACACTGGGCAAAGCACCGGACAAGCCCAAGACACCGGTAACAAAAAAGCCTCAGGAGGTGTACGTCGAAGTACCGCAGAGAACCCAGCTCGAGTCTGCCAACGGCAAGTACCAGAAATCATGGTGCGGCCCTACCGCCCTGGCCATGGTCTACGAGTACTACGGACGCAAGGAAACCACCTGGAAGGTCGCCGAGCGGATCTACGATTTCAAACGCCGCGGCGGCACCGATGCCGCCAGGATCGTGAGCGATGCCCAGAAGAACGGGTTCCCCAACACCACCTTGAAAACCAACGTGGATTTTCACTATCTCGAGAATAACCTCAAGCAAGGTAAACCCATCATCGTCGGGGTGGAAGTGGCCTGGCAGTCGGGTCACTACATGGTGGTGGTCGGTATGAAAGGAAACAAGATCATCGTCAACGACCCGGGCCGTCCCGGCGTGCGAAGAGAGTTTTCGAAAACCTGGTTCCTGCGGCAGTGGGAAGGCCGCTGGCGCCGGGCCATCGTCCTGGAGAAGTAGATACCACAGCGACACGGAACAGATCAGCCTTCAGTCCTTCCACATGTCTGACATCATGTCCTTATGCCCGGTTTAAGACCAGGTTACATGAGTATCCTCAAAAAGAAACTCGTACATCTACTGATAATTTCTGCCTGCCCCATGGATCCAAGCAAATAGTTATTGAACTGGACTATTCGCTACGGATACAATATCTATTAGCTTCACAGGGTACATCGCAGGATCATTAATGGTCTCCCAACCAATAAGGAGGTTCCAACCAATTTGAAGGGGATTATTTTAAGCGGAGGAAAAGGGACGAGACTCTATCCCATTACAAAAGTTTTTTCCAAGCAGCTTCACATCATTTACGACAAGCCAATGATTTACTATCCCCTTTCCACCCTGATGCTCATGGGAATCAAGGAGATATGTCTAATTTCAACCCCCGGGGATCTTCCCTTTTTTGAGAAATTGCTGGGTGACGGCTCCCAGTGGGGACTGCGTATCGTGTACAGGGAACAGGCCGAACCCAAAGGTATCGCCGAAGCGCTGATCATATCTGAAGAATGGCTGGCCGGGTCGCCGGCGGCGCTGATTCTCGGAGACAATTTCTTTTTCGGTCCCCGTTCGGAGTTTGTCATCGTCAACGACACGCTTTCCGGAGCGCTGATCTATGGCTACTATGTCAATAATCCCGGGCAGTACGGAGTGCTCGAGTTTGACGGTACCGGTAACGTTTTATCCATTGAAGAAAAGCCAGAGATTCCAAAATCGAATTATGTCGTTCCGGGACTCTATGTTTATGACAACCGGGCTTCGGGATATGCGCGTCAGCTCCAGCCCAGCTCCAGGGGAGAGCTGGAGATAACCGACCTCAACCGGCGATACCTGGAAGAAGGAACCCTGAAGGTCAAAATACTCGGGCGGGGAGTGGCCTGGCTGGACACCGGGCATCCCTCCCTGCTGCAGGAAGCGAGCCAGTTCGTATCGGTCATCGAAAACCGGCAGGGGCTGAAAATCTCCTGTCCTGAAGAAATAGCGTATCGTATGGAATTCATCTCCGAAAAACAGTTCAAGGAGCTCATCACCTGCCTGCCGGAGTGCGAGTACAGGAGTTATCTGGAAAGCGTTGTGCAGAGGGTTACGTTCACATGAAAAATGTCCTTGTGACCGGCGGGTGCGGATTTATCGGTTCCAACTTCGTACGGTTAATTATCGAGGAACGTCCGCTGTGGGACATCGTCAATCTGGACCTGCTCACCTACGCAGGGCGGCGTGAGAACCTGCACGATGTGGAATCCTCTCCCCGGTACCATTTTATCCACGGTGATATCGCCGACCGGGAATGCGTGGAGCGTGTATTCAGCGAACATGAGATTTCCACGGTTGTGCACTTCGCTGCCGAAAGCCACGTTGACCGTAGCATTACCTGGCCACTGAAGTTTATAAGAACGAACGTGAAGGGTACCGTTGTCCTCCTGGAAGCGGCCAGAAAGCACTGGTGTTCGCAGGGGAGCTGGAAACCGGACGTTGTTTTCTGCAACATCTCTACCGATGAGGTGTACGGCGACCTGGGTGACTCTGACGGCAGGTTCACCGAAGAAACTCCCCTGGCACCAAGCAGCCCCTACTCGGCCAGCAAGGCGGCGGCGGACATGATGGTAAAAGCTGCAGTACGCACCTACGGGCTGCCCGCTGTAATCACGCGCTGCGGCAACAACTATGGCCCTTACCAGTTTCCCGAAAAGCTGATTCCCCTGTTTGTGACCAACCTTATCCGGGACAAAAAGATCCCGCTTTACGGCGACGGGCTCAATGTCCGCGACTGGATACACGTAGAAGATCACTGCCGAGCCATCCTGCTCGTCCTGGAGAAAGCAGCTCCCGATTCATTGTACAATGTGGGAGCATCGTGCGAAGTTTCCAATCATGATACCTCCAGGGCCATCCTTGATAACTTCGGCCGGGACGAGACCTGGATAGAGCATGTACCCGACAGGCCCGGGCATGACCGCCGGTATGCGGTGGATTCATCCCTGCTCCAAACCGAACTGGGATGGAAACCCCTGATTCCTTTCGCGCAGGGACTGCGGGACACCGTGGAATGGTACCGCCAAAACCACTGGTGGTGGGAGCCGTTGACTGAACAATGAATAAGCTGAATGTACTCGTCATCGGAGCAGGTCTGCTTGGTTCCTATATCCTCCGACACAGCTCACAGCTCGGGTGGACCATGCACGCCACCTATCTCCCGGGAGATCCGCCGGTGTATGTTCCTGAAGCCGCCTACTACCCACTCGATGTAATCCGGAAAAACGATGTCGAACGGATTATTGCCCACACGAAACCTGCGCTCGTCATCGACACGGCTGCTTACTGTGACGTGGACGGTTGTGAAGACAAACCGGACAAATCATGGAAGGTGAACGTCGAGGGGACACGGAATGTCTTTGAATGCTGCAGCCAGCACGCAGTCAAGATGGTTTATATCAGCACCGATTACGTGTTCGACGGCTGCAGCAGCACCCGGTACAGGGAATCGGACGACTGCCATCCGCTCAATATCTACGGAATACACAAGCGGGAAGCGGAAACGCTAGTACTCCAGGAGGATAACCTGGTCTGCAGAGCCAGTGTCATCTATGGCCAAGGAAGGAAAAATTTTGTCCTATGGGTAATCAACGAACTGAAAAGTGACAGGACTATTTCAGTTATTGATGATCAGTACAACTGTCCCACCTATGCCGGCGACCTGGCCGGGATGATCGCCGGATTGAAAGAACAGAACGGTATCTTTCACACCGTTGGAAGCGAATGTCTCAACCGGTATGAACTCTGCCTCAAGGTTGCAGATGTCTTCGGCCTCGACGACGGTCTTATCCGACCGGTTCCAACCGACCAGCTGGAGCAAAGAGCACAACGACCTGGTAAATGTGATCTATCCACCGGTAAAGTTGAACAAATTTCAGGACGGAAGCCGATGTCGGTGAAGGCAGGTCTGCAAGCTATGAAAGAAGAGAAATCCAATGGATAATGCTGGATCAAACAGGAAGGTCTGCAAGCTATGAAAAAGGACAAGTACAATGGATAACAAGGGTACCGGCATCATCAGGAGTGATACCAACATCATCGGTAACGACATCCTTATACCGGGAATTAATCTCATTGACCTGAAACCGAATCCTGACGACAGGGGATTTTTAATGGAAATCGCCCGGTCGGATTGGCCCCAATGGAACAGGCCCGAAATGATTTATTTCTCGAAAAGTCATCCCGGCGTCATCAGGGCGTGGCATCGGCACAGTAGAGGGCAGGTCGATTATTTTTGCTGCGCCGCCGGTATGATCAAGGTGGCCGTGTACGATGATTTGCCTGATTCACCGACAAGCGGGCGGATCAACGAGTTTTTCATCGGCGAAAACAACTGGAAACTGCTCAAAGTGCCGGGGAAATACTGGCACGGCTTTGCGGTGGTTGGCAACCAGCCGGCCCTGCTCATCAACATGCCGACGAGGCTGTACGATTACGTTGATCCGGACGAAGAGCGTCTTGCGCACGATACGAAGGAGATTGATTACGACTGGACCGACATGAGCAGATGGGCTGACGAGAGCAAACTCGTCTCGTGATACAGGGCTGCTCCATTCTCTCACAAAACCTCTCGCTGCTACGTCACTTCCCGTGATCGGGATCCCGGTTTAATCACGAGCCCCTGCCCGGTTGGGAGAGCGAGAACATTTGCCTTCACTGCAGCGACAGCTTCATCGATAGCAGGCTTCTGCAGACCGCCGCCGCGCCAGCCATAATCATCGAATAGAACGCAAGAACCGGGAACCAGGCAGGGCCAAAAATAGTTGAAGGCCGCGATCTCGGGAACAACATTGTTCATATCAATGTGCAGAAAGGCAATACGGGGCGCTTGTACCTCTTCGAGGGTTTCCGGAACCGGGCCCTGAATAATCTTTACATTTCTCCACTGAGAAAAGTTTTCTTTCACGCACTCCAGGTCGGTCGTGTAGAAGCCGCTTTCCAGCTGTTTTTTGTTCTTCTCCGTCAGGTTTTGCTCGCGTTCTTCCGGTGTCAGGAACCGTTCATCGATACCACAAAACGTGTCCAGAAGATAGAAGGTTTTGCCCAAGGAATCCCAGTCAAGATGCTCCATGATGGCCGAACTGATAAATCCCCTGTTCACACCGCATTCGACGAAATCGCCCTGAAGGGTGCCGGCCATTCCGGCAGCCCACAACGCCACGTGAATTCTCCAATGTATACGATAGTCGGTTCCGGCAGCCCGTACCCCCCGGGCATAGGCCCTGCGGAAAGACGGTTCGTTCATAAAATCATGATTATGAGCGGAGTACAGACCATCCTGCTTGTAAAGGGGACCGAAAATAAAATCCTTCCATATAGGATAACCTGCCGCGTAGAGAAGCTTCCTGATCACATCTTTAATCATATCGCTCGAATCCTTGTCATTTAAAACCGGTTTTTGTATCGTGGTGCCGCTGGCTGCGAAATCCTGTTTTTCGCACTATTATCAGCGACATTATAACGGAATGCAGAATTCGCTGCACCGCGAGAGGATAACGCGTACTCCAGGTGCCGCAGGGGGTGAAAATTGTGGAATGCCTGGCCCTGTGCTTCTTCAACACCTTCTTCAAGCTGCGATAATAATCCCCGGGAAACTCGCCCAGGTGACGCAGAATCCCCCAGGGAGACGTGTGTGCCATCCCTTTTGAAAAGTGGTACACAGAGGACGGAATGCAGTAGACGTTCAGCCCCGCCTGCCTGACGGTAAGGCAGTAATCGACGTCATGCAGGTGAAACCCGTCACATACGGCTTCATCGAAGGAAAACCTGGCTATCACCTGGCGCGGAATGATAAAAGAACACGCGTCAACTGTTTCCACCGGTACAGGTGTTTCACATCGCCGATTCCCCGCCTGTTCGGGAGGGTGGCCATGGAACACGTTAGAAATCACCTGCCTGCTCCACCATGAGCTCTTTACCGCCCCGGCAACACCGGCCACACCCAGGTCAGGTAAAGTATCCAGCATTTTCTCCGTAGTTTCGAGCCAATCATCACCCTGAAGACGAATATCCTGATGTATGAAAAGAACATAACGGCTGTCTGACTCGATCCGGGCCGCCCCTTCATTTAAAGCACGCGCGCAAGAACTGTAATCACCCTCTGTGTTGTCCACGGGTATAAACTCGTACGGTACTGTTTGCCTGGTCAAGCTTTCCACCAGATAGTGCTGGAGCACTTCCCGGTCATTGTAAACCGCGACGACTGCAAACATGATTATCCCCGTATCTTTCCTCAGGTCACCAGCTTTTACATCCTCAAAGGTGAATAATCACTTTCAATGATGATGTATCATAATCCTTTTGACTGCTACCAGGGCGGATGCTACAATACTTCACATGAAAAAGATAGCCTTACTTCACGCATATCCCCGGGACACCGGCTGCGCAATGAATGTCCGGGAGCTATGTTCTCTATAATAACCTTATTTAATAATAAAGAGATTTTACAAGAGTATCTGTTAGACAGCTTGCATAATCAGTCAGTAGATTATGAACTTATCCTCATTGACAATACGTCAAGCAGATTCAGTTCCTATCCTGAAGCTTTACACTATGGCCTGACACAAATAAAGTCACAGAGCCGATATGTCATGTTTGTTCATCAAGATATACGTCTTGAAGATAGCAATTTTCTCAAGGATACGGAAATTATGCTGGACTCTATTCCCAATCTGGGAGTTGCTGGAGTCGCCGGCGCGGTTGGGAAAGAATACCAGACAATGGAAGTACTTTCCAATATTTATCACGGTACCCCTCCTACAAGAGCTGGTAACAGAAGAGTCACTGAGCCTGAAAAGATTGATACCGTTGATGGCTGTTTGGTATTTGTCCCACGATGTATACTATCGAGAATTCCTTTTGATGATAAGACCTGCGACGGATTCCATCATTGTATCATTGACTATTGCCTTACTGTAAAGAATAGGGGATATGATGTTTATGTCATACCATCTGTAGTGTATCACCTATCTACCGGGCAAAAGCCGCACTTTTCGATACTATCGTTTTTTCGCCCGGGGAATTATCCGGATGATTACTATCGCACATTAAACAAGGTATTAAAAAAATATAGAAAACAACATAAGGTGATCTTCACCACGTGTGGTGTGTGGAGTACCGCTTACCCGGCAAGTTTGCAATACATGTATTACATGAAAAATATTTTTGTTTACGGGCTGGCTAGACTTAGAAAAAGATTCAGCAGGAGATAATTCAATTCAATGGACAAGCATTCATAATCGTATCCACCGCTCGCTTCCCGGTAAATGTAAACCGTCACGATAGCTATTCCTGTAGCTTTCTCCAGGTCACCAGCTTTTCGTAATCTTCTACGGTACCACTCCATTTCCTGCTCTTGAGGAATCGCAGCAGGTCATTTCGCATCTCCACCAGTTCGCCCGGTGTGAAGGTATCCGTCCTCAAGGTAATCCCGCCCTCGTTCTGCCCGGCGATAACATAATACTGGCCCCAGTCCCGGTGCAATATGGTGACACCGTAGTCTCGCGGATTATTCCAGATATCGCAGCCGGGAAGCGGGACGAACGTGAACAGGGTGTATGAACCGGGATCGGCTTTCTCGATAAACCGCTTTGTTTCCTCTATCGTTTCCCTGGTCTCACCGGGAAGACCGACCACCAGGTATAGCTTCGTGTGCAAGCCCGCTTTTTTCGCGTTGATGACGGCGGCGAGATTCTGCCGGACGGTGGCGTGCTTTTTTATTCTCGTCAAGATCTTTTGAGAGCCGCTTTCGACGCCAAACGCTACGGTATGGCAACCAGCGTCCTTCAAACGCTCGAAGTCTTCCGGGGTGTTAACGCTGGCCCGGCCATTACACCGGAAGGTTATGTCGAGCTTTTTTAATTCATCAAGCAGTGGATACAGTCTTTCACGGTTCATGACAAAGGTGTCATCATAGAAAATAAAATGGGCAAATCCATCTCCTTTTAACATTTTTACTTCGTCGATGACACGTTCGACCGAGCGATACCTGGTGTGCCCGAACATCGTTTTGCTCCCGCAGAATGCACACTGGAAGGGACATCCGCGGGACGTGATCAACGATGTAGCCAAACCTTCTCCCACTCTGCGGTGATAGCTGGCAAGATCCACCAATTCCCTGGCAGGCAGCGGGAGGCTGTCCAGGTCTTCAACAGAATACCCACCACTAATCGGTCTCACGGTGACACCTCTCTCCAGGTCTCGTACCAATTCCCTGAAAGCGTACTCTCCTTCACCTGTGACGACATAGTCAAAATCGGCCGATGTTGCCACGGGCAAGGCGGTGGGATGCGCACCACCCACCGCCACCGGAGCCCGGGGATTGATTTCCTTGCAAAGATCCCGGATTCTCCGGGCAATATAGTACGCGCAGGTGTAGACCATTATCCCGTAGATATCCGCCCCTGGTATCAGCTGTTGCCAGTCGGCTTCCGGGTACGAGCTGAGATCGACCATGGTGGTCTCGAATCCGGATTTCCGTAAAACCGCCGCTATATACAGCAGCCCTAGGGGGACATCAAGCCTGTCATCCAGCGAGTTCGGCTGGGGGGGATGAATCAAACAGACGTTCATTAGGTCTCACCATTATCAAGTAACAGTCCTCTGAAATGAATGACCCAAAAGCTAATGAGGTATCACCACAATTCTTTTGACCGCTACCAGGCATAATGTTACAATAATTCCAATGAAAAAGACAGCGCTGCTTCGCGCGTATCCCAAAGACACCGGGTATGCAAAACTGCTCGTAATCCTGTCTGAAAAGTACGTGGTCGACTGCTTCCTGTGGGACAGGGAAGGAGATTACCGGCCATTTGTCGAACACGAAAATATAACCTATAAAACATGCAGGTTGAAAGCCGGATTTTACAACTGGCAAACATTATTGAAACTGATCCTCTTCGAAATCTGGCTCTTTTTTACCCTGTTGTTTACCCGGTGCGATTACATCCACGCCATAGACCTTGACACCGGACTGGTCGGGTGGTTCGCCGCCAGGCTGCGGGGAAAGAAGTTTATTTATCACTGCTTTGATCCCTACTACGCCGCGCTGCCCGCAGGGTGGCCGGGGTGGTTGGGGAATCTGGCCAAACGCCTCGAAGCGGCGGTAATTGCCCACGCCGATCTATTCATTGTCACCGATAAAGCCAGGCTGTCACAGCACGGGCCTGTTTGGACCAAGAAGGTAGCTGAAATTGCCAATGTTCCCTACTACCACCCGCCTGAAGCGACCAATAATCCAGGAAATGAATTCATGATCGGGTACATCGGGTCCCTGGTGGAGGGCAGGAACCTGAGAACCATCATCGAAACAGCGGGCACCTTGAAAGACCATGGAATCACGCTGGTAATCGGTGGATTCGGGCCGCTGGAAAGGCAGATACGGCAGTTGTCGGAAAACTATGAAAACGTGGTTTTCACCGGATGGGTACCCCATGAGGACCTGCCGGACCTGGAAAGCCGCTTCGATGTTTTCATCCAGGTTACGGACCCGGTAAGCCCCAGCCAGAAATGGGTCAGCCCGAACAAGCTGTTCACCAGCATGGCGTACGGCAGACCCATCATTGTCGGAGAAGGTACCCTGGCCGCGGACCGGGTGGAATCAATCGGTAACGGTGTGGCCGTTCCCTATGGCTCGAAGGCAGCATTGCAGCACGTCATCCTGGCGTTGAGTAGTAATCAGGAAATGGTTGAAATACTGGGAAACAATGGAAGAAAGCTGTTTGACAGACACTGGCGGCTCGAGTCGATGAAGAAGCGTCTGCTCGAAGCCTACCGTGATATCGGCTGATGAGGACCGTCTAATGTACAGGTTCGGACTGGTAATTCTTAATTATTTGACTTTGCAGGACACGGAGTTGCTGCTTGACCGGGTATACGCAAGCGAGTTGTTCAACGATGTAATGGTCTATGTCGTGGATAATGCGTCTCCCGACGGCAGCGGAACCACCTTGTATAACAAGTATCACGGCCGGTCCCGAACCAGGATCATTCTCCAGGATAAAAATGTTGGATTCGCCAGGGCTTTGAATACTGGTATGGGCGCGGCCCGGGAAGACGGGTGCGATTTTGTCATAACGACCAACAGCGATATCGATTTCGACCTGACCGGTGAATTCAAGCAGACTGTGACAGCGTTATTCGAAAACGATGCCGATATCGCCCTCATCGGCCCCCGGATCATCGACCTGGACGGAAATGCCCAGAGCCCATTCAGCCTCGAACGCCCGGTTTTCAACAGGGTAAAACTCAGGCTGGTTTTCACCACCGGAATAGGCCGGGTGGTTCATTTTTTTCATTTCATGCTGTACGGCGTTCTCAACTTGCTGATCCCCCGGCTCGATCTCAACCGGATGGTCGAGAAAAGTTCGGGAGAAACATGTGTTTACGCGGTGCATGGATGCCTGCTGATTTTTACTCCGGCTTTCTTCAAGTGTCTTTATGGTTTTGATGAAGGAACGTTTTTGTTCCAGGAGGAATGGATCCTGGCAGAGATGCTGTACCGGAAAAAACTAAAAACCTTCTACACGAGCAGAATCTCCGCCACACACAAAGAGGGGGCTTCGATAGACCGTACCTGTAAGGGAAGTTCTCTCAGAAAGCTGATATTCAGAGAGAAACACAACTACGCTTCACGTTCGTACCTGGTAAAGAGGTACCTGTTGCCCTCAAAGGCATGACCTCCAATGCCAGTCGGCGAATTGCTGTGTCCCGCTTAGTATTCTGTCGCATACCTTTTTTGAGAAACCTTTTCTGTATTCTGTAATGTATTCCGCTGAAATCCGTTTTCCATAGACACCGCCATACGGTGAATCGAGAGAGACCTTTTCTCTCTCGAAAACCAACCCGGCAAAATCAAACATCCTTTTTACTTCCTCAACCGGATTCATGCACAACTCTTCATATTTAACCAGCAGAATCCTGTCTGAAAAACCATTCGCAATTGCCTTTGCATACCCTTCACCATACCAGTTGTATCGTATTATGGCACCTTTCAAACACACCCTTTTCCAGATAATGCCGGGTATCCTGCTTCGCTTCGACCACGACCATATGACTGACCGAGGATCACGAACGATTACGATACAGGGTGTGGATGACGCACGAGTCATTACGTCGCTCAACGATCTCATATAGGCCGGTGTTTTATCAAACAGCTTCGCCGTTTTTTCTGATAGTGAATCCGACCGCTCTCGCAGCCTTTCATACGCTTCAGCCCAGTTTTTTCCCCGGCATATGTATTCAAGGCTTTCTTTATTGATTTTCCATGTTCTCATCAATATGGAAACGTGAGGTTCACAATTCAAAAAATCTTCCGGTTTGCGGCACAGAAGAAATCCTATTTCGAATGCCCCCTGAAAAGACGAGTACCGTCTAAACAACTCTTCAATCAGTGTTGTCCCGCCTCGCTCAAACCCGCAGATTATCACTCCCAAAGATGGGACGGGATCGTAATGCATGTCGTTACCGGAAAATCCTTTCCGTCCTAGATGATTACAATTTATACGCTTAATCGTATAATTAGCAAGCTAATTTAACCGTATGTTTTTAAATGTAATGCTGCAGTTCAATTCCCATAAATATTATAGTAGAAAAATTGGTTGTTCATATATATAATAGCCGTATGAAGCTCAGAACGTTGAAAAACTTAATCCTGGAGTACATTTCGTATTCTCTGAAACTGGAAAAAGCTCTTAACAAGCCTGTCATTCAACTGCTCGAAACAACAAATGCCTGCATGATGCAGTGTATTATGTGCGCCAGAAGCAGTATGTCCAGAAAAATCAAGCACATGGAGATGGACCTTTTTAAGAAGATAATAGACCAGGCCGAATGGAACAATGAGATATGGCTGCATTTTCTGGGAGACCCATTGCTCCATCCGGAAATTGACGGCATGATCAACTACACATCCCGCAAAGGTATCAAGACCAGAATAAGTACCAATCCCAAATTGCTGTCAGAGGAAGTGTGCGAACGGCTGCTCGCATCCTCACTGGGTACCATCCAGATTTCCCTGGACGCGATTGATGACAGGACATACAAGTATTTCCGGGGGGGAAACGCCGATTACAATGAAGCGGTGACAAATATCCACCGGTTGGTGAACTTGAAAAACGAGAGAAAGAGCAAGTTGGAAATAATCGTAGCGATGACGTACATGAAGAAAAACAAAAAAGACGCAAAAGCCTTCAAAAGGATATGGGCGATAGAAGGAATTGACGAAGTTTTCCTGAATCCCCTGCTGGTCAAGAATGTTTCGATTGGCAGAATAGCCGAACAGGGCGACGAAGACACCTACTCAAAAGCTTTCAAACAACGGCCGGCCCCCCGCTGTATCACTCCCTGGACCAGTGTGCAAGTCACCGCTGCCGGCAAGGTGGTCCCTTGCTGCTTCGATTATGACGAAACCTATGTCCTGGGAGATTTGAAGGAGGATTCGCTGCAGAAGATCTGGAACAACTCCAGGAGCCGCTTATTGAGACGGCAGGTAAAACACAAGGCGTTGCACCAAAATCCGCTTTGCCGGACCTGCCGGGAGAGAAAAGGCAGTCTCAAAGAGCACTATCTCAGATGTTTTTTTTATCCTCTCCGGACGAAATCCCCCGCATTAGCGCCAATTAAACCGCCTGATAAGTGATAACAGGGCTTAAGACGTCACGCAGGCGATTAGCTGATTTTACCAAACGACATCTCCCGCGTAGGAACGGCGAATCGTCTGAGCAATGCCTTTAATTGCGCCGGAGAGATCTTTCTTTTTCGTCTGATGCGCCAACGTTTGACGATCATTCCAGGAAGCAGTTTCACGGCGTCGATCCATGCCCGCAGCAGGACGCCGATGATAAGGAATTCCGGGTGGTTCTCGACCAGGTACCCGGCCAACCCCTCATGGCGGCGGCCGGCCAGCCAGCTTTTATACAGGCGTTGTGCCGTGTACAACGGGCTGGTCAGGACATACCACATGGGAAAGAATTTGATCAGTACCCAAATCCGGTTGCGTTCAACCCAGTAGATTTTCTTCAAAGAATGCCGTGAGGTACTGCGGGACTGGTGATGGTACACCACCGATTCGGGCACATACAGGCACCGGTACCCCGACAGCCTGAGCTTGAGACCAAGGTCCGCATCGTCGCCGTACGCAAAAAAGTCCTCGTCAAATCCTCCCCAGTGACGAACAGCATCCAGACGGTAGAGGGCTGCACATCCGCTGGCGAACAGGCTCTCTTCAGTCCGATCGTATCTTCCCGTGTCAGGCCTCATGTGACCGCGGCTGCGATTGAGTCCGTCACGGAACATCAAATGCCCGGCGTTATCAATGACAGTACGATCCTTGTAGCAAAGGATCTTCGATGTGCACATTCCAATATCTTCATCGGATTCTGCAGCCTTTATAAGCGATTCCGCCCAGGCCGGTTCGGCAACGGCGTCGTTGTTGAGCAGCAGCACGTACTCGCCCTCCGCACAGGCAAAGCCATGGTTGTTGCCGCCGGCGAAACCGAAATTTACCGCCAACCTGACCAGATGGATGCTTGTGCCGAATTCACGGTCCAGTTCCTCGGGAGATCCGTCAGTGGAACCGTTGTCAACCACGATCACCTTCAATTGTGAAGCAATCGTCTGTGACAGAACCGATCGCACAGCCTCCATTACCAGAGGACCGCCGTTCCAGTTGACGATGATTACAGATGCCCGGGGGGAAGCCATGTTTTCCTCCTGCTGGTAATTGATTTCAGGCAGAGGCGCCATATGCTACTGACAATATAGTATTTTGCCCATGAGATATTGTCAACCTGATCTTACACTATCGAGCCGGTATTTGACACGGTATTAATAACACCGGAACCATATTGAATCAGATGCGGTCATTTTTAAGCAGCAGCAGAACGGTTCGTGAATTATTCGGAGTAAATAGGTTATAATATTTGATAGGGTCGAATTTGAATCGGCGAAAATACGAAAATGGTTCGACCAGGAAAGGATACCAGCCATGCTACGAGACACGTTCAACGAGGAATTCGAAGGGATCGGGACATCACCCATTGTTGCCGTCGGTGAGGATGCCATGGAAAAGGAGCCCGAGTACCGGGCAAGAACCGGCAAGGGATTCGTGTATTTCCAGCGGGGCGAGATCGATTTGTCCACTCCTTCCTACATTATCGAAGCGGCCCATGCGGCTATGAAAGATGGAAAAACCCGGTATTCCAAGTCCGGGGGGGAGCCGGCGGTGAGGGCTGCCATTGCTGCTTACCAGGCGGAAGCCACCGGACTGACCGAGTTGACCGCTGACAATATCGTGCTCACCTACGGGGGCATACAGGCGCTTCTCCTGGCCTTCAAATTGTTCAAGGGCGCCACGGGGGCCGGTTTTTCCCCCTGCTGGAGCTGCGTGCTCAAGAACCTGGTCCCCTTCGCCGGGGTGGATTTCATAGAGATTCCCCTTCACGAAGATTTCAGTATCGACTACGACGTACTGGAGTCCGTCCTGGACCGGGTGGAGTTCTTCTATCTCAACACGCCGCACAATCCCACCGGCAAAGTGTTTCACGAAGACGAAGTTGCCCGGATCATCGACATGTGCTGCAAAAAAGACGTGTTCCTCATATCCGACGAGGCGTACGAACGCGTCATCTACGACGGTAAAAAATACACCAGCCCCCTGTCCTTCGGGAAACAGAACATCATCAGCTGTTTCACCTTCTCCAAGACATTCGCCATGACCGGGTGGCGGCTGGGGTACGTGGCTACCCTCAACAAGAAGCTCGCCCGGCTCCTGAAAATCGGCAATTACACCCAGACCGCGGGGGTCACCACCTTCGTGCAGTATGCCGGGAAAGTAGCCCTGGAGCAGGCTGAGAAGCGCGAGCAGGCCATAGCCCACATGATGGCGGAGTTCCAGCGGCGGCGTGATGCCCTCTACGACGGGATCGCCGACATCGACGGAATCACCATCGACCGGCCGGAAGGGGCATTCTACATGTTTCCCAACTTCACCGCCCTGATCCCCGATGATCTGAGTGGAAACAAGCGGGAGCACTACATCTCCGACAAGCTCATGGAGCACGGCATAGTCACCGTCCCCGGCGCCTACTTCGGGAAAGATTTCACCGACAATATCAGGATTTCGTTCTCGCTGACACCGGTGCCGGTAATAGAGGAAGCTGTAGAACGTTTCCGCCGCGCGTTCGCCCAACCAACAGCAGAACCGCTTGTGAAATAGGCGTTTTTCTGAAAGGAAGTCTTCATGTTTCTCACCAGCTATGGTGCTGCCCGGGAAGTAACCGGCTCCATGCATCTGCTCACCACTGAAACTGACCGTATCATCCTCGACTGCGGCATGTTCCAGGGAAGGCGCAAGGAAAGCGAAGAGAAAAACCGGGTCGTTCCGTTCGATCCGGCCATCATCGGCAACATTGTCCTGTCTCACGCTCACATCGATCACTCCGGCCGGGTGCCCATGCTGACCAGCCGCGGTTTTCATGGACGGGTCATCTGCACCCGGGTCACTGCCGCCGCCGGCGAGTACCTGCTGCTGGACTCGGCCCACATCCAGGAATCGGACGCCAATTACCTGAACTACAAGACCGCTCGCAACTTCCTTCGTCAGATGAAGTCGGCCCGGAACCGGAAGAAAGCCGGTCTGAAGCTCCGCGATGAAGACATTGTGGAAATCCGCAAGCGGCTCAAGGGAGAGGGGCACAAGCTCAACATAGGGGCAATAGGGAAATTGCTCGAAGCAAACAATCTCAAGCAGATAGATCCTCTTTACACTATCGCCGACGCCGAGCGTGCCCTTTCCTTTTTCGACGGCTATCCCTATGGAACGCCGGCCACCATCGGCCGGGACATGACCTGCACCTTCTATGATGCAGGACACATCCTGGGCTCATCGGTCTGCGTCATCACCGCCAGGGAAGGAGACCGGAACTACACCATCATGTACACCGGCGACCTGGGCCGCTTCGGCAAGCCCATCCTGAAAGATCCCACCATGGATTTCCCTGAGGAACACCGCAAGCTCGACCTGATGATCATCGAGAGCACTTACGGCAACCGGGAGCACGACCCGGTAGTGCGGCTGAAAAACCAGTTGAAAGAAGTCATCACCGAAACCGTAGAACGAGGCGGCTGCCTGATTATACCCGCATTTGCCTACGGGCGGACCCAGGCGCTGCTGTACACCATCCACCGGATCTATAACGAAGGAGACACCCCCCGGGTACCGGTCTACGTGGACAGCCCGCTGGCCAGCAAGCTGACCCGGGTATTCGGCGAGCACCCGGAGGTGTACGACCGCGAAACCCACCGGCTTTTCCTGGAGCAGGGAGAAAATCCTTTCGCCTTCAAGGAGCTGACCTTTGTGGGGGCGGTTGAGCAGTCCATGGCCCTGAACCGGGAAGAAAAACCGCACATCGTCATATCCGCTTCGGGAATGTGCGAGGCGGGGCGCATTCTGCACCACCTGCGCTACAAGATTCACAATCCCCTGAACACGGTCCTGATCGTCGGCTACATGGCCCAAAACACCCTGGGACGCCGCCTGGAAGAACGGGGGCTTCAGTATGAGCAGTCCGGGCGGAAAGGTGATCCTCCCATCATGAAGATACTGGGCAAGGAATACCCGCTCAAGGCCCGTATCACCAAGATCAGCGGCTTCAGCGCCCACGGAGACAAGCAGGAACTGCTCAAATTCATCGAGGAGTCCAACCTGGACGTCAAGCGGTTCGCCGTGGTGCACGGTGAAGAGGATCAGTCGCTGTCCTTCGCCGAGCACCTGCGGCACGAAGGCTACGACGCCGTGGTACCGCGACAGGGGGAAACGCTGGAAATCTAACTGTTGAGAAAAGTCAAATGTTGAGACATGCCCCCTGGCGGCGGGCACTAGCGGGCAGCAAGGAGATGTAAAGATGTTTTATTTAATTCTGCGGGCGATCTTTTCAACCCTCTGGATCGTTCTGGGAATACTCTGCGTTCTGGGCAGTTTTAGTTCGGGCTAGTCAATGTATCAGGGACAAATATCTCTTCACCGTAAAAGGACAACTAAAGCATGACTGATTCGTACATCCTCGTCACCGGCGGTGCCGGCTATATCGGAAGCCACACTGTTCGTACTCTTTTGGACCGGGACTACCGAATCATCGTCTTTGACGACTTGAGTACGGGATACCGGGAGTTCGTTTCCGATGAAACGGTATTCATCGAAGGTAATACCAGTGATGTAAACGCACTGGAGAATGTTTTTACCCGCTATCCCGTGGATACGGTGGTGCATTTCGCCGGATACATCGATATGGCTGAATCGATGCAAGAACCCGGTAAATATTTTCACAATAACGTAACCGCTACCCTGTCTCTTCTGAACAGTATGCAAAAAAATGAGATACGTAAGATTGTTTTTTCATCAAGCGCCGGGATTTATAGACCAACCGGCAGCACTCTTTTCAGTGAAGACAGTCCGAAGGGGCCCTCTAATCCATACGGAGAAACGAAACTGATGGTCGAAAACTGTCTGCAATGGTACGACGCCTGCCATGGGATAAAATCCATATCCATACGATATTTCAACGCCTCCGGAGCATCTCTCGATGCCTCCAGGGGAGAAGCCCACCAACCGGAAAGCCATATCATCCCGCGGATTATACTGGCCGCCCTGGGACACGACGATACTTTCAGGCTGTTCGGTACCGACTACGACACTCCGGACGGAACGTGCGTACGAGATTACATACACGTTCTCGACCTGGCGGATGTCCATGCTCTAGCCATCGAGAAGCTCCGGGATAATTCCATCAGCACAGTGTACAACGCCGGTACCGGGAAGGGATTTTCAAACCGGGAAATCATTGATATGGTCAGGAATGTGACCGGCCTCGGTATTCCGGTACAGACCGCTCCCCGGCGGCCGGGAGATGCCACAGTAGTAGTCGGCTCACCTTCCAGGATCATGAAGAATTTCTCCTGGAAGCCCCGGTACAGTGATCTCGAAACCATAATCCGGACGGCGTACAACTGGCACACCACCGAATTGTACAGGAAGCTGACAAAAGCTGAGCGGATCGCCCGCTGAGCAGATATGGCTCCCGTGGTGCAGAAATTAATAGATCTCTGCCCGGATCATTCGAATGGTCAAGAATGCTATTCATGAAAGACACTCCCGGACCTGCTGAACGATGTTTCGTCAAGTAATCAGCCTCCGGAGTATTGAATATTACTCTCCTGCACAGGTACAATACTTTCAGACTTTGGAAGGTCTGACTTGAAAATAGCCTATGAAAACTACAGATAAGCACAAGCCGGATAATACTCGCGTTGACACCGATAATCCGGCGGTATCCATCATCATGCCGGTCTACCGGGAAAACCCGGAACAGTTGAAAAGCAGTATACAATCAGTTATACAACAGACCTATCCCCGCTTCCAGGTCTACCTGATCCTGGATCCCGGCTGCACCCGGCAGGTAGAAGAAGACGTCTGTGCATTTTCAGATCATCCGAAGGTACACGTACTTCACAATTCCATCAGGGGGGCAGGATCGCACCGCAACCTGGCCGTGTCCAGATCGTTCGACAGCACCGATTTCTTTGCCTTCATTGACGCAGATTGCCAGGCCGACAGCAGGTGGCTTCAACAGCTGGTAACCAGTATGCTAAAGCAGCCGGAAAACGTCGGGTGCGTGGGCGGTGTAAACCTGGCCAACGAAACCAGGCTGGTGGCCCGTGCCATCGCCTGCGCTGAATCATGCTTCATGGGTGGAGGAGGTGTCAGCGGCCAGACCACCATCCAGACCAGGGAGCGGTTTGTCAATTCGGTACCCAACTGCAATGCCCTGTACCGCAAAGAATGCTGGGATACCGGTAGACAAAATGAAGCTTTTATAAAGGGGCAAGACGGGGAATTCAACTTGAGATTGTCCCTGTTGGGCTGGAGATTTGTGCAGATACCCGAAGCCCGGGTAATACACAAGAGAAGTGACACCCTGACAGCATATACTGTCAGGATGTTCGCCTATGGGAAGGCTGCCTGTGAAACCGTCAGACGGCACGGATTCGCCGGTTTGAAACGGTACTGGTACGGTGTGCTGGCCACACTTTGTTTTTCGAGTGCGGCGGTACTCACCCTGCTTTCTCTGGTACATCCCCGGCCGAGGAGATTGTGGAAATCTCTGGCCGCCATCTACCTTTCCGCACTCATAGCCGCAACCCTGTCCGAGATCAGGCGGAATGATCCGGCGGCAGTACTGCTTTCATTACCCGTTATGATTCTGCAGCATATAACGTATGCAACCGGTTTCCTGACCGGTCTGTTCACCTGTCCCGGGACGAACGGGAACTGTGCAAGCCGCCCGGAACACACCGGATGTGACTGACGAAGGTCTTCACCATGATATTCAGAAAGCTGCGGTACTGGTGGGAGCTCAAACGGCACCAGTATCTGCCTGCAGAAACACTGCGCGGTATCCAGACTACCCGCCTGACAGCTATCATCAAGCACGCCTACCGCACCGTGCCATTCTACCGGAAGCTTTTTGACAGCCACGGTGTAAAACCGGATGACGTCACCACAAAAGATCACCTGCAAAGGCTACCGGTCATCACCAGGAAGGACGTCCAGGAGCATTATCCCGAAGACATAACCGCCCGGGATGTCAAACCTGAGAACTGTTTCGTGGCCGCCACCTCGGGATCTACCGGTATCCCCCTCAAGGTGTGCCTGGGTAAACGGAGCGCCGATTACAGTCACGCCCTCTCTTATTATGCTTTCACGGAACATGGAATCGGGCCGTTTCGAAGTTTCGCTGACCTGAAGGTTATCGTTCCAGGCAAGTTTCCGGGCGGACTCTTCAATCTGATGCTGAACCTGGTCATGAAGGAGGTCTCTATTCAAGAGCCCCTGGAAACAACCGTGCAACAGCTGGGCAGAATTAAACCCTTTGCCCTCTATGGCTACCCGTCCTACTTGAGGCAACTGGCTCTCCATATACGGGAGAGCCAGTCCGGGGATGAAACAGTAAACCGGATAAAACCCGGGGTCGCGCTCGTACACGGCGAAACCCTGACACCGGGCAACCGGGAGATTATCAGCTCGGTATTCGGAGCCGATGTATTCAGCCTTTACGGGTCCGCGGAGTTTCCCAGGGTGGCTTTCGAATGCGAGCAGCACAACGGCTTGCATGTCATTACCGACGGCTTCGTGGTGGAGTTCCTGGACGATGCGGGGAATCCGGTCCCCGGGGGTGAATCGGGACATATCATCATAACCTGCCTCTTCAACTATGAAATGCCGCTCATCCGGTACGCCATCGGGGATGTCGGAAGGGCCGCCACTTCGGACTGCCGGCGTTGCAGCTGCGGCCGGAACTGGCCCTTGATGGCCGGAATAGAGGGCCGGGCGGACGACTATATCAGTCTGCCCTCCGGACGGGTGGTCTCGCCACGAGCCATCAATCTTATCGAAGATATTCGAGGAATAAAGCAGTACAGGACCGTCCAGGAGACAAAGGGTTCTTTCATGGTGCTGGTGGTCGTAAACAAAGACTATAGTGAAGCAGCGGCCGGAGAGATTAAAGAAGTCATCAAACGGGGCTGCCTGGGAGAAAAGGTCCAGGTCATCGTGAAGGTTGTTGATGAGATTCCCCGGGACAAATCGGGCAAATCGCGGGCCGTGATCTCAAAAACCGGCCCGGCTTGACGAGTCATCTTCCGACTTGACGAGTCATCTTCCGGCTTGACGAGTCATCTTCCGGCTTGACGAGTCATCTTCCGGCTTGACGAGTCATCTTCCGGCTTGACCGGAAGATCCAGGCTTGACGGTTTTGGTTGCGGCCACCGGTCGCCTCAGGTACAATCAGGGCCATCTTCCCCAAAAGTGTGAAAGGGGCGAACTGCAGTGATTACCATTGTATCAGGATTACCCCGTTCGGGGACCTCTCTGATGATGCAGATGCTCGAAGCCGGAGGGCTTCCGCCGCTGACCGATAAAATCCGGAAGGCGGATGATGACAACCCCCGTGGATACTATGAGTTCGAGCGGGTCAAGAAGGTAAAAACCGATGCATCCTGGCTGGATGACTGCCATAGCAAAGTAGTCAAGATGGTATCCATGCTGCTTTTCGACCTGCCGCCTACCCGGGAGTACCAGGTGATCTTTATGCAGCGGAACATGAACGAGATCCTGTCCTCACAAAATGCCATGCTGAAACGGCAGGTAAAGCATGATGGCGGAATCGGCGACGATGAAATGGCCGGTATGTTCCACCGGCACCTGGAAAAGGTGAAAAACTGGCTGATCACACGAGAAAACTTCGAAGTCCTTTTCGTGAACCATCATGAAGCGGTCACCACCCCTGAAGCCGTGGCGGAAAAGGTCAATGTCTTTCTCGGCGGCAGGCTGGATGAAGCACGCATGGCCGGTGTTGTTGATGCAAAACTCTACCGGCAACGGGCGGGACGGAACTGAACTTATCTTCGCAACAGGACAAATTCCATGACTGAACAGATTTCTTACACGAAGCGGGCGGCACAGGGAATCAGCATCATTTTCGTAATGAATGCCCTGTCCAACGTCTTCGGATACCTGGTCCGGATGATACTGGCCCGGAACCTCACTACTGCGGAATACGGCCTCTTTTTCGCTGTTTTCAACTTCGTGTTGTTCTTCCTGGCATTTACCCACCTCGGGATGGGAGTGGCGCTAGCCAAACATATCCCCGAATTCAAGATTAAAAAAGATGGGAATGCCATCAAAACATCCATCGTTTCAACAGTAACTATTTTTCTGGCCGGGGCGGGTATACTGAGCACCATCCTGTTTTGCCTGTCCGGTTTCCTGTCGAAGACATATTTCAATAACCAGGATTCCATCACCATAATCAAAATATTGACCCTGTACATCGCCATGATTGCCCTCTCCAACGTAGTCGGTGCCACCTTTGCCGGGTTTCAGAAGTTCTCCCTCGTGGCACTGTCTGATTTTTTGAAAAACGGAACCGTATTTCTGCTGATCATCTTCCTTTTCCATCGTGGTATCAAACCTGTCCTGGTTCCGGCCCTGGGGTACGCGGGAGGACACCTGGTTTTATTTCTTTTTTACCAGCTGCCTTTCGTGCTGAAGACGTTTCCCTTTTCCCGCTACAGGCTTGAGCATTGCACTGCAATTACACGAAAGATGTTAAAGTTTGGCCTGCCGCTGGTTATCGGCGGAATCGCCGTCAAGCTCATCGGCTTGATCGACACCATGATCCTGACCAAATTGCGGGCTATCGACGAGGTAGGTATTTACAACGTCGCCCTGCCATCGGCGATGCTGTTCATCCATCTCGGGCTGGCCGCCACTACCGTGGCCATGCCGTTGGTGGCGGAGCTCAAAGCCAAAAACGATGATAAAAAACTGTCTGAAGGGCTGCAACTGCTGCTGCGCTATTCTTTCGTGATAATCATTCCCCTGATACTCTCTGTCTTTGTTTTTTCCGACCTGTTTCTCATCCGCCTTTTCGGGGAAGCGTACGCCGCGGGGCAAACGACGTTAAGAATACTCCTCATCGGCGTTATGTTCTTCATTATCGGACAAATCAACCACTCGATACTTTCGGGGCTCGGCAAAACGGTGGATATCTCGAAAATCATTATCGGAGCGGCTATCGTCAATCTCGTATGCAATATCCTCTTCATTCCCCGCTGGGGGATGGAAGGGGCGGCGGTGGCCAAATCACTGAGCTACATCATTATTTTTATAGCGTCGACGGTGACGGTAACCCGGTATATCACCGTTGACCTGGCCAGAACAGTATGGTTGAAACAGGGTGCCGTCGGGATTATCTTTTTTGCGGTGGCAAGCTATCTAAAAGATGCTTTAA
Source organism: uncultured bacterium (assembly GCA_964432985.1). GTDB lineage: Bacteria > Muiribacteriota > CAYSPT01 > CAYSPT01 > CAYSPT01 > CAYSPT01. Next base: position 14,989 of record CAYSPT010000021.1, on the reverse strand, counting down.
CGCTCTCCCCATGGGTGGAAGTCCCCCTGTGCTCGGGAGCAGCACTGCTGGTGTTTATCTTCGCCGCCCGGATCTTGAACATCATTGACATAGGAGAAATCAAAACGTACATGTCGGGGCTCAGGCGCAAACCGGTACAAACATCACCCCGGAATAAAAGCGAAGACCGCAGCCGGTGAAACAGGCACGAGACGAAAGGAAACGGCGAAGATGGTCGAGCCGAAAGTCAGTGTAGTCGTTCCTGTCTACAACATGGAGACCTGCCTGCGGCGGTGCCTGGAATCACTCGTCAGCCAAACCTTCAACACTATCGAAATCATATGCGTCAACGATGGATCGACGGACGGCTCACAGGAGATCATCGATACATTCACCAGGGATAATCCCGATTTGATCATACCGGTTCAAACAGAAAACCGCGGCTCCAGCGCGGCCCGGAACCACGGGCTATCCAAGGCCCGGGCGGAATTTATCGCCTTCGTGGACAGCGATGATTGGATCGATGAAGGCTGGATCGCAGCATTACACAGCAGTGCCAGGGAAAACCAGGCCGACATTGTTGTCGGCGACTTTGTGGAGTTTAACAAAGAACGGCAACTGGGAATGGTATCAACAAACGCCGCCTCGAAAGCGCTGCATCTGCTGAGACCACCGGCACCCTGGAACAAGCTGTACAAAAAGTCTCTTTTTACCGAGAATGACATTTCGTACCCGGAAGGGATATGGCATCAGGACCTGGCAACGACACCGAAACTGATCGCTTCGGCAGGAACGATCAGCCACGCAGCCGGGACCTGCTATCACTACTATCACCGGCCGGGATCCATTTCCCGGACTTTTACTGAAGACCGGGTGAGAGACCATGTTACGGCGGTTGAAGACCTCTACGAATACTTCGATCGAAAAGACTTGCTGAAAGAATACCAACCGGAGCTCGAGTTTATTTACATCAGGGAACTCATCGGGAACTATATGTTCAAATACGCAAGTTTGCACACCCTGATGGAAACGGTCAGAGAGCTGTCGAGAATGGAAACAGCTGTCAGAAAGAGATTTCCGGTTTTCAAGCGTAACCGGTACTTCAGAGACAGAGATGTTATGGACAACTGTAACTATTATATCGGCCTGAACCTGTACCGGGCCAGCAGCACGACGTATGCGGCAGCGATACAACTGTACACGTTCGCAAGGAGATTCATTTCCCATGCCTAGACTGACATTCCTGCTGCACGAGCTGACCGTTACCGGGGGTGTCACCCGTGTCCTGTCGATGCTGGCCAACGCCCTGTCCGGGGCACACGATGTGGCCCTGGTGGGACTCTATAAGCAGAACAAGCCCTTCCCGTATCCGCTGGCGCCCGGAGTAAAATTGGGATCGCTCTATACGAAGCCCCTGACATTCGAAGATTTAAAAGATTACACCTGGATGCTGTCACGGGGGAAAGTGCTACCGGTACTGGCCGATGCCAGGCATTTCACGCACATGCTGCGCTTTTACTCCCGGGCAAAGAAAAGGCTAGAGCACATACTCAAAAGCACAGACATTCTCATCGTTTCCCAGTACTTCGGCTTCCTGTTTCTTCCCGAAACCTTCCGGGGGAAAATAATCGGCCAGGTCATGACCAGCTTTGAAGAGTTTCATTCCAACAGGCTCAACCGCTACATTTTACAGCGGTTCTATCCCCGGCTCGACCGGCTGGTCGTTCTGACTGAGAACGATCGTGACCGGTACGCAGCCCTGGGATATACGCGTACCACCAGCATCTATAACCCGCTCCCGTTTACCTGTGAAGAAATACCCGCCACTCCGCTCAGGAGCAAAAAGGACATTATCTTCCTGGGAAGACTTACGCAGCAAAAAGGGCTCGACCGGCTGGCTCGTTCATTCGCGACTATCAAGAACCGTGACGAGACCGGCTCCAGGCTGCTGCTTTACGGGGGGGGGTATTTTGAAAAGGAACTGCGGACTTTTTTCCAGCGAAGAGGACTTGAAAACCAGGTGGAATTCTGCGGGATATCCAGGGATGTTAAACAGGTTCTGCTCGAAAGAGCGCGGGTTCTGGCCCTGCCCTCGCGCTACGAGGGATTCGGCATGGTGCTGGCCGAAGCCATGGAGTGCGGGGTGCCGGTGGTGACCTATCGCTCCTTTGCCGGCGTTGACGAAGTAGTGCAGAACGGATACAACGGTTTCGTCATCGAGCAGGACGATGAGCAGGGATTTGCTGAAAAGTTGCTTCTTTTGCTGAAAGACAACCGGCTGTGGAAGACCATGTCGAATAACGCCCGGAAAAGCACCGTTAAATTCCACATGGAGTCCATTATTGCCCGGTGGCACCAGCTAATCGATGAGTTGATAGAAGAGTGATCCGTCTTCAACTCGATCCGGTGCATTTCTTGCATATATCCAGGTCGAATACGCCCCTTCTCCGCCTTCGCCGCAGCACCCGATAACGTTTCTTGTTCCAGATAGTCATCAAGGACTCATTCAGCACATTGCCAAAAGTCACGCTGCCGTGATAATCGTTGCAGCACAGCACGACATTACCACGGTAATCGATGACGGCACAGTCTCGCGGAATAGAGCAGGTTTGCAATTTGCTTTCCGGACTTGACGCGACCAGCCCACCCCGGTTTAACAGCGTCATACCGGCTGGTTGCCCTGTCCGGGGAAATAAGGATATACTTTTGTTTAAGACCGATCTTAAGGATTTGATGGATAATGCTGCATTGTATTTCAACTCTACTATCGAGAATCTACACATTCATACGCTTTTTCCTTGTTCAACCGGTCGAAGACCTGGTGATTGTCACGGCCGCGGACAGCTCCCATTTTAAAAGTTTGAAACAGTTCCTGACGAGCGTGTCGCACCATGCAAAAGAATGGCCGGTAATTGTTTTCGACCTGGGATTTGACAGGAGTCAACATGACGAGTTAACAGTCTTGTTCCCAGCGGTTCAGGTCAGGTTTTTCGATTTTTCCCGGTATCCCGATTACTTCAACATTACAATCAACGCGGGAGAATATGCCTGGAAACCTGTCATTATCACGGATATACTGGACGAATTCAAGCGCCCGGTGTGCTGGATGGATGCAGGAAACGTGCTGACGAACCGCCTGGTATGGCTGCGAAAAGTCCTTTATTCAATCGGTATGTACTCTCCCCGCTCGGCAGGCTGTATCCAGGATTGGACCCACCCTGCGACGCTGAAATTTCTCGAGGCTTCAAACATTTTGTTGAGAAAACACAATTTAAACGGTGCATGTGTGGCTGTAAACTACCGCTTTGACCGGGCAATGAGACTGATGGAACAATGGAAGCAATGTGCCTTCACTCGAGAGTGTATAGCTCCCGAGGGATCCGGCAAAAAAAATCATCGCCAGGACCAGGCGGTGTTATCAGTATTGGCTCACCAGGCAGGTATTACCAAAAGGATGCCGAGATGTTGTTTGGGATTTAAAACCCACCAGGATATAGATTGAAATACTGAACAACATGATGGAACGAAATGATATGAAAGCATAAAAAACCAATCTCCATAATCCTGACCATTCACGACAAAGCCTTTCTTATTGAGCGGGTTGTCGCAGGCATTTTGAACAATATTTCACCTGATACCAAAGAGTTGATTGCCATATTTGACGGATGCACCGATACCAGTGAAATGCTTTTTGACCGAACCGTGAAGGAAAAGCGCCAACAATAAACGTGGTTAAGATAAGCGCCCCTGATGTATGGGAAGTCAAGGCAAACAATATTGGTCTTAAAGCCAGCCAATGCGACTTTTCCTGCATCATTCAGGACGATATGGTCGTCAGGGAGAAAAACTTTGACCGGCGAAAAACATAATGAAAACAGGATCCTGTCGTGATCATCGTGAAATCTTGCTTCTACAAAACTGTATACACGCTTTGATAAATGAGTCCGGCATGTTCAGCTGCTTGTTACACACTTCATGCACAATCCGCTCGTCCACTGACACTTCGGAAGGATGCTTTAACTCAGGATCCATGCACGACAGTTCCGTGTTGATGATTCCCCTGGGCTCTGCCGTGTGAGTCGCGGTTGCCCCGAAACCGATATTTTTCACCAGGTTCTTGTTGGGATTAACAGCCAGGCCGCCATGCCTGAAAATCGAGTATGTCCAGACGAAATCCCACGTGTCAATATTCCGCTTGTACATCGTTTCCAGAATCTGTAACCAGAAATACCGGTGGTAACGGTTCTTGAAAATCTTCTTTATAGCCCCGCTGGCTGTAAAAGCCGGATAGTCATGCATGGTGTCATCATACAGGTCCCAGGCTCGGCGCCACGTAGCCCAACCCCACACCCGCGGAATGGGAGAAAAGTAATAACTGTCACCGGTTATGTTCTCCCGCAGCGTTGCTTCACCGGCAATATGCATTATTCTTGTATCGGGCCGGAACCTGTCGAGCATGGAGCGGCAAAATGAAAAAAACGACTGATGCGGAAGGCAGTCGTCTTCCAGGATAATACCCTCTTCGACATGCCCGAAAAACCAGGTGATGGCTTCTGAAATGGCCCGTCGGCAACCCAGGTTCTTCTCCCGAAACAGGGTTCGGACCTCACAATCCCAGTCTATTCCCGAAACGACCTCCCGGGTTTTGCGGCAGAGCTCGCTGTCACGATCGCTGGTATCACGGGGGCCGTCAGCAGCTATAAAAAGTTTTTCGGGCCGGGCATTGCGGATTTCGGCAAACACCCGGGGCGTAAGATCCGGCCGATTGAATACCAGGAACAGCACTGGAGTTTGCACCTAATTCTCCATTCCTTACCCCTGCTTACCTACCGGTCATTGTTTTCGGCATGCTGTTCCCCGGCGCTCCGGTACCAAGCGATGGTTTTTTCGAGCCCGGTTTTAAAATCGGTTTTTGCCTGGAATCCGAAGGCATCCCTGGCCCGGCTGGTATCCAGGCATCGCCGGGGCTGACCATCGGGTTTGTCTGCATCCCACACGATGGAACCGTTGAATCCCGTAATCCCGGCTATCATTTCAGCCAGATTCCTGATGGTAATTTCCAAGCCGGAACCGATGTTAACCGGGTCGGATTTGTTGTAGTGCTCAGCGGCCAGTACGATGGCTTCCGCCGCGTCCTCCACGAAGAGGAATTCCCGCGATGCCGTACCGCTCCCCCAGACGATAACCGTGTCCTCGCCCCGGTCCACTGCTTCGGTAAACTTCCGGATCAGGGCGGGAATGACATGGGACTGTTCGGGGTTGAAATTGTCACCGGGTCCATACAGGTTGACCGGCAGCAGGTAGACGGCGTTGAATTCGTACTGCTGACGGTAGGCCTGGGCCTGGACCAGTGACATTTTCTTGGCCAGGCCGTAGGGAGCGTTGGTCTCTTCCGGGTAACCGATCCATAAATCGTCCTCTTTGAACGGGACAGGCGTGAACTTAGGATAGGCGCAGACGGTTCCTACCGCTACATATTTCCCGACACCAGAGCGGCGGGCTGCTTCCATCATCATGGTCCCCATGATAATATTGTCGTAGAAAAGGGTAGCCGGATACTTGCGATTGAAACCGATTCCGCCGACCCTGGCGGCCAGGTGGATGACGATGTCAACCTCCTTGACGGACTCAACACACGTTTCCCACGCCCTCAAGTCCATGTCCCGGCTTCGAGGAATCCGGATGTTCTGCGATTCGACCCCGCACTCCTGCAGTTTCTTTACCACGAATGAGCCCAGGAATCCGGCCCCACCTGTCACCAATACTGTTTTACCATCCCGTAAACTCACGTCAGTCCACTCCCCACCATCGATTGGGAAACCGCTTATTCAGGATCGCATCCCCTTCACCGACCGGTAATCAAGGCGACCTTCGACATAGTGACTCCTCTAAGGGTTTCGGAATGCTGCTAAACACCAGCTATATGCACAAATTGAATGTAAACCATTCTACCTACCAGCAAATTATCCTGTCAATATACCAATAAGAATACATCCTCATGCATACAGAAGCCGAAAAGGGATTGGAATATTCACCCCTGTATATTGCGCCGCTAGTCCCAAGGGAATACAATTAATCCGAATGGATCTGTACCCTGCGGGTAATATCCGGGAAACAATGCTCTATGTTTAGAAAAATTCACAAAAGACAAGTCCAGTGGATGCTGGGTCGGTGCCTTAGTTCTCTGGCACGATTCCTTCCGTCATTTATGATGTCCGAGTATATGTACTACCGGTACCGCCAAAAACCTTCATTCAAACATGGAGTAAACGGGAGCGCAGTGCCGCTGGATGTAGTATATCTCGCCCTGGAAATCGACCTGCCGATTCTCTCATATTCCGTGGCTTCCGTCAGAAAATATCTCAAGCACCCGCTGGGAACGATTTATGTTGTTTCACCTGAATCAGACACGATGCGCGCTTTCTGCCGGCAACACCGCTGTCATTGGATTGATGAAACAGCCGTTCTCGGTATCGGCAAAGCCTCCATTCCCATCACGATTGGAGATCTGGACCGGTCCGGGTGGATGCTTCAACAGTTCATTAAATTATCGGTAGACAAGTTTACATCCAACCGTTTTGTATATGTCCTGGACGCCGATACCCTGCTCGTCAGTCCCCAGGTATTCGAAATGGGTGGAAAAATCATTTTTCTCGTCTCGGAAGAATACCACCGGCCTTACTATGAAGCATACCGTCGGTTGCTGGGATACTCCACCACCAAACCTTTTTCTTTCATCGCCCACCAGATGGTATTCGATACGGAAAAGCTTGCTGAGCTGAGAGCGGAGATTCAGAATATCCATCCGGGAAAAACCTGGTACCGAACGATACTGGATATCTGTGACCGCCGGAAGAGATCACCATTCAGCGAGTATGAAACGTATGCCAACTGGATGTCACGCTGCCACGCAGATGAAATATCCTTTGAATACTGTTACAACCGGGGGGTACCCAGAAATGAGCTCGAACAGCTGCCGGGGTACGCGGAAATGGGGCAAGGGAAATTACGGTCACTATCCTGTCACGCCTGGGATGTGTAAACGTTGAATATTATGGTTCGGAGACTATTCTCAGTTTCCGTGGAATGTTTTTGAACCTTCTCAAGCACCGGTGAAATCCAACGGGGGCGCTATTCAATATACGAGCAGCTGTTTTTCTCATAAGCCCGTGAATCGCATCGACCCGGAGAAAAACGGCATCGGCGGAAGCTTTTCCCAGGTAAGTGTAATGTATCAGTGCAAATCCGTTTCGATTGAGAAATGATTTCAATTCACCATGCAGAGGCTGCCCTTTATACATTTCCGTAAATGTCATCTCGGTATGGATAATTTTAACGGTATTTAATAAGTCACCCATACCTTTCAAGGCCAGCAGTTCCGAACCCTGGATGTCCAGCCAGAGCATATCGACCCGGTCTATACCAGCCGTACGCAAATACTCATCCAACCGGACTGCCCGGACAGTCGTCTTGTTCTGGACATACTTCTCAACCGGGTACTTATCGCTGGCTTTATAAACGGAAGAGGCACCGGGGTTCCCATCCTCCCAGCTTGTTTTTGTTGCCTTAGTGTCGATAGAATAGAAATCAACCTCCCCGGTTCGGTCCAGGGCCGCTTTTTCCACGAGTACTATAGTATCCTTGCTTTTCACGTTTTGCCGGCACACCGGTAATGTTTCTTCATTGCACTCGAATGCGTGTATCGCAGGTTCGGCAAAGGCCCGGCTCAACGCCAGCGTGTCCAGGCAATCCCGCGCTCCAAGCTCGACAATGATGTTGATCTCCCCAGAGCACCTGTATCGATCAAGGATCTCCTTGACTTTCTTTATTTTGCTTTCATTTTCGGACAAGTTTATCCTTTCACGGCGACGAAATTGGTGGGCCTGAATTGCTCATGGATCTCTTTGTAGTCATCGATAGGATACAGATATCCTGCCGGTGTAATTCTCGATAGGCGCATGTTGCGATCGGTAAAAAAATAGAAAAAATCCCGGAAAGAGGTGCGTGTGTCTATGTTGCAGCCGCCGAATTCGAACGCTACGATGTCGACTGCTTCATTTTTGAACATGGAACCTGCACCGGACAAAACATCCATTTCGTGACCCTCGACATCGATTTTAAGAAGATTGATTCTCTCAATCCCACTTTCACGGCAGTAATTATCAAGCGTATCGACTTTCACCATCTCTGATTTGTTAAAATCAATGTTGAAATGGTCGAGCCGCCGCCTGGTAAACGATGCCAGGAGAGAACCAGGGGTATCGTAGTACAGCTTTTGGGAGCCTTTTTCTCTGCCCAGGGCAAAATTATTCAGGACAACTCCCGGTGTATCCGGAACATTCGTTGTGAGTTTGTTAAAAGCATATCCCGACGGTTCAAAACAGTGGATAGAAAATCTCCCGGCAGGTACAGCGGCTAAAACAAGCTTCACGTACTGCCCCTGGTTGGAGCCGACATCAACAATGCAGTAGGGCGGCGATTGATTATGGCATAGCAGGTCAAGAACAGCGCTTTCACCGCTGGATTCCACGTAGCTGCCGGAACCTATCCCCATCAGGTACTGGGAGATGAAAACATTCTTTTCCAAAAGGCGCTGCACGAAACGGTTTCTCGTTAACTTGAGAATCAACTTTTTAAACAATTGCATCCCTGATCCTGGTTCCAGCTATCGTGCATTTCTCCTGACATATTCAAGCTCGACTTCCTGGTGGGCGCTTTCGTTGACGAACGATTCGAACTTGAAAATGTCAATTTTCAATCCTTCGATCCATTTATCCAGCAGGAAATCCTGGTGGATATCCCCGAACAGATTCTCGTTTTCCACCTGCACCCTGTTGCACGGGATATTGAAGAGGACCGACTCCGGGTAACAAATTCCGTACCTGGGCGAAAAGAAGCGATTAAACGCTTGCAGCGATTCTTCGAGCGTGTTTGGTGCTTTGTAGTCAAGCCGCGAAATGAGAAACCGGATTTCCTTCGTGGAGAAGACATGTCCGTCAGTCGACAGCGAATATCCCCAGTTCATAATTCCCCTCGACCAGGTCCAGCGCAGATATTGTCCACCCAGTATTTCAGTTAAATCATCCGGGAGGGACTGCTCTTTATCCTGCGTGTAGCACCGGGTCAGATGCCCGCCGTGACGAAAGGAAAAAACCGCTTCCAGCGGAGAGAAATCGAGTGCCTGACGAAGGTCGAAATTGCGGGTAATGATGATATCGTCCACCAGGAAAAACAACCGGCCGGCCTGCAACTCATTCAGAATATCCTCCAGGGATTCTTTAAAGGAGCCCTGTTCACGCACCACGGCACCCAGTTTCGCTTTAAACTCGTAGAACACTTCCCGGTACGCCTTCTCGAATGCATCGTCGGATGACACGTAGAGAACGCGCGGTGGAGGATGGTTTTTCACGTAGTTAAAATAGCTTTCAAGAAGCGCATACAGCTGAATCGGTCTGTCCTTGGAAAAAACTATACAGGCAAAATCCTCGTTATCGGGAGCAAAAGCAGTCATGTTTCTTTGATAGACCCTTTTACTTCTCAAGTAATTGAGATACATCTTCAAGTACTTAGGATAATTTCTTAGATTCTTAATGAAGTTCATGATGCTGTACTCAGCTTTCGCCGGGACTGTATGCCTCGCCTGAAATGGTTAATCGTTTCGCTATATCTTATCTGTGCGCCATGAATATTGTCAACCTGCCCAAAGCACCTGCCGGGTGCAGGATTCAATGACAGGAGTTGAAATCTGAACCCAGGATATGTTACTGTACTCAGCATAGATACGAGAACATCGGTAGGTTTTTCCTCCCATTGAAAGAGAGTTCAAAATGGCCGAGCCGAGAGTGTCGGTAATCATTCCAGCATACAGGGAGAATCCTGTTATGCTCGAGAACTGCGTGCATTCGATTGCCAGTCAGCGCTATTCACCGGAGACTATTTACCTGGTCCTGGACGCGGCCTGCAGCCCGGAGGTGCAAGAAGCCGGGGAACGCCTGGCACGGGACGGCAAAGCACGGGTAGTTCTGGACACGCGTCGCGGAGCGGCTGCCCACCGGAACCTGGGTGTTTCGCTGGCCCTGGAGCAGTCAGATTTCCTGGCGTTCACTGATGCCGACTGTGTGGCCGACGGGGACTGGTTGAAAGAACTGGTTGACTGCATGCAGCGGCAGCCAGCCGATGTCGGCTGCGTAGGCGGGATCAACATATCCGATGAAACAAATATCGTTGCCCGGGCCATCGCCTGCGCTGAATCCTCGTTCATGGGTGGTGGCGGTGTAAGCGGACAGACTACCATTCAAACCAGGGAAACGCTCGTCAACTCAGTACCCAACTGCAATGCGCTGTTCAGAAAAGAAATCTGGCTCAAAAGCCAGCAGGATGAAACGCTCTTCGTAGCGGAAGACGGCGAGATGAACCTGCGCCTGGCAAACATGGGCTGGAGATTTGTTCAAACCCCCCGGGCGAAAATATTTCACAAGCGCGAAGAGTCCCTGGACAGATATGCCCGCAAGATGGCCGGGTACGGAAAAGCGGCGGCAACCATAATCAGGAAACATGGAATGACTGGGGTAAAACGTTACTGGTACAGCCTGGCCCTGGTTTCATTCTACGCGCTGCTCATTTCTTTTTCACTGACATCGATCTTTGGAAAAAAACAGAGGACCATTGCACGGATTCTGGTGTTCCTGTACTTCCTGGCGCTTGTGACAGCCGGCTTTCGTGAAACGAAGCGGCACGGCAAGCTGCCGTGTATCCTGAGTGTTGTGGTCCTTGTAACTCAGCATGTGTCATACACCCACGGATTCATCAAGGGTATCTTTAGTTAGTCATTCCCCGGCTTGACCCAGTCATCATCCGGCTTGCAGAAGTCATCATCCGGCTTGACCGGATGATCCATCCACTTTGACAGATAAATCTATGATACAATCATATTTGTGGAAAGGTGACTGAATGCCATGAACAAATGCGCCAAGTGCGAAACCGAGTACGATGGACGGGTGTGCCCCGGGTGCGGGCTTCTGTGGCACCCGCGCTGCCCGGACTGCGGCGCCCGGATCTACTACCGTGAAACCGGGGTCTGCTCCAGCTGCGGCCGAACCATGAGCGATAGCGACTTTTTCGAGAAGAAGGACGACTAGAATAGCGTGTAGATAAACGGGGTGACAGCGCTTCCCTCGGACAGAATAATTAACAGACCCAGCAGAACCATAACCAGAATGATGGGGAGAAGCCAGAATTTCTTCCTGATCTTGAGAAATCCCCAGAACTCTTTGATGATGCTAAGTTTACCCATACTTTCTACACTCCTTGCTCGAGGGTGGGCGGACAATCTCTGCTCTATTTCAACACATTTTTGTTCGAGAAAGAGATCCCCGGGTTCGCCTTTCACTTAATATTGGTGTTCGAAGTACTCCTTCACGTCATCTACGGGATCTTTCTTCACCCAATATGTGTCCGTCTCTTTATCCCAACGCTCATCGAGCTCGTCACGACCTATCATTTTGAAGAAAATAGAGATAGGAGTGAACACCAGGTAGTACATGATACCGAAGATGATCCGGGTCACGATCCAGTTCATGACCAACCCGAACTTCATCCAGGCAATGTATATGTATTTGAGTAACCCGGGAACGATCAAACCCGCCAGCAGAAACGCGTCAGCTACTCCGAACACTTTCCAAAACGTGGCTATGTTACCTTTGTAAAGCGGGATGAGGCTGATGTGAAGCAGGACCACAAAGAAGGTGATTCCGAATTTTCTCAGCTCGGTATTGTCTGTATTAATCGCGCTCATCGTTGCCTCCTCCTTAGTCCAACTCGTACTTGTTAAGGTAGCGCTGGCGCTCCTCGATATCGACCTCGAAGTCCTTCTTGGCCACCAGGTAATTGTTCATGATCAGGTAATCCATGTCGGTGTGCAGGAAGGTCATGAAAGCGTCTTTCGGGCTGCACACGATGGGCTCGCCGCGGATGTTGAACGAAGTGTTGATGATCACCGGTACGCCGGTCTTCTCGTACACCTTCTTGATCATGTGGTAATACAGGTAGTTGTCCTTCTCGTTCACCGTCTGCAGGCGGGCCGAGTAGTTGACGTGGGTGATGGCGGGCACCTCGGAGCGGCGCTGGTGGATGATGGCCCGGAACCGCAGATAGTCATCGTTATTGATCAGCGACTCGATCTTCCTCGCCTCGTCCACCCGGCCCTGGTCGTTCAATTCCTTGATCTCCTGCTCAAGTTTCCCCTTGATGGTACCCAGGTCTGCCTTGATCTTTTCATCGTCCATGGGAGTGAGTTTGTCTTTCCGCACATCGGCCACCAGCAGCATGTAGGGGCTGGGTCCATCAAAATCAAAGAACTCCGACACCCTGTCCTCCATCACGCTGGGCGCGAAGGGGCGAAACGATTCTCTGAACTTGATTTTCAGGTTCATGATCTCCTGCATCTTCGGGGAGCGTGCATCGCCGACGATGCTGCGGCTGCCCAGGGCCCGCGGACCGAACTCCACCCGTCCCTGGAACCAGCCGACCACGTTGTCGTTGAGAACCAGGTCGGACACCGCTTCGGGAATGGCTTCGTCTTCCACCAGGCGGTATTTGACATCGTGCTTCTGCAAGAACCGCTCTATATCCCGGTTCGAGAAACGAGGTCCAAGGTAGCTGCCCTTTTGAAAATCGTTTTTATTGTCGGCGGTGCGGTCATTATTCAGGTACTGGTACCAGACTGCCAGGGCCGCCCCCAGGGCGCCGCCGGCATCGCCAGCCGCTGGCTGTATCCATATATTCTCGAAAGGACCGGTCTTGAGAAGCAGTCCGTTGGCCACGCAGTTCAGGGCGCAACCGCCGGCCAGGCAGAGGTATTTCTCGCCTGTCTCCCGGTGGATGTGCCGGGCGATCTTCATGATGACCTCTTCGGTAACCACCTGCACAGAGCGGGCCAGGTCCATCTCCTTCTGGGTCAGCACCGACTCGGGACGCCGGGGGGGACCGCCGAACAGATCGTGGAACTTATCTCCGGTCATGGTTAAACCTGAACAGTAGTTGAAGTAGTCCATGTTGAGCTTGAACGAGCCGTCTTCCTTGACATCGATCAGGTGCTCGTAGATCTGTTTAACATACTTCGGTTCGCCGTAGGGCGCCAGCCCCATCACCTTGTATTCACCGGAGTTGACCTTAAAACCGGTGTAGTAGGTAAATGCCGAGTAGAGCATACCGATAGAATGCGGGAACTTAATCTCGGCCTTCAATTCGATGTTGCTCCCGTCGCCCACACCCCAGCTGGTGGTGGTCCACTCCCCCACCCCGTCGGTGGTCAGGATGGCTGCCTTCTGAAACGGCGATGGGTAAAAGGCGCTGGCCGCATGGGACATGTGGTGCTCGGGGAAGAGAATCTTCCCCTCGAAGCTTTCAAGCTCTTTTTCAATCATGTCGGGAATCCAGAGTTTCCTCTTCAACCACTCCTGCATGGCCATGAGAAACGACTTGAAACCCCGGGGGGCATACCGGAAATAGGTCTCCAGCAGACGCTCGAACTTCAGGATAGGCTTGTCGTAAAAAGCCACGTAATCGATGTCTTTGGCGGTCAGGCCGGCTTCGTCAAGGCAGTACCTGATGGCTCTGGCCGGAAAGCCCGGATCGTGCTTCTTGCGGGTAAACCGCTCCTCCTGGGCGGCGCAGATGATGTCGCCGTCCTTGACCAGCGCCGCGGCGCTGTCATGGTAGTATGCCGATATACCAAGGATGTACACGTTGAATTCTCCAAACTCTGCTGAGGTGTCTACCGGTGAATCAGGTTATTCTAACACAACAAAAGGATTTATTTACATAGTGAATGATAAAATCGTGTACACAATTCCATCTGGTTTCGGCCTGTTTGTTTTTTCAAGTGGTGAGATTGCAGTTACTTACCTTATCTCTGTTCCAGGTCACGTATACGCTTTTCCAGCAATGCCATCTGCTGTGCCATCACCTTGCGATTCCGGTAAGCGGTAGAAATGGAAAGAGAAAATTGTAGGCTTAGCAGGACGAGCCCGATAATGGCACTATAGAAAAAGAAGGATTGGGGTGATTTAATCCCGACATAAGCGGCTAACTTCACATAGTAAGGATACAGGACAGGAATGGTCAGCATGATTACCGCAATCATGACCCAGAGCAGTGAATACTTTTCTCGCAACATGCGGCGGCGGATCAGTTCAAGGATGAGAAAGAGAATTACAACTGCAATAAGAATAACGAAAACGATCTGGCGAGACGTCATGGTTTATCCCTCCGGGGTTGCTTCGCTATCAAGGCAATGAATATGGCCAAGGTCATCTTGTAAACGTAATACAATGGTCTGATCAGGCCGGAATGCATTGATTTACCGGTTCCTTCAGACATTTCGACGGGGATCTCCTTTACACTAAGTCCGAGCCGATGATGTATTATCCGCATGTCGGCATCGGGGTAGTCATCGGGGAAGAGATGGGAGCAGTAAATCGATATGACTCTGGATGAAAGCGCCTGGTACCCGGTAGTAGGATCGAGGATTCGCTGGCCGATCAGCATGCCGGCCAGACCACCGAACACCTTCTGTCCCAAACGTCGGGGAATCGATATCTTGTAGCCTGAACCATCCAATCGGCGGCTGCCCATGACAATGTCAGCTTCATCTGCCAGCACCGGGGCCAACAGAACACGTGCAAAGGCCGGATCGTGCTGGCCGTCACTGTCAAGCTGGACGACTGCGTCGTAACCGTTGTTGCGGGCATAGAGATAGCCGGTCTGAAGAGCACCACCGTAACCGAGATTGAATGGCAATCGGATGATCTGTGCCCCCGCTTCTTCAGCCACGGCGGCGGTATCATCGGTGGAACAGTCGTCAACTACCAGGATATCTAGTTCCTGTTCCTTCAGGCCGGCGATGACGCCGCCGATGCTCGCTTCTTCACAATATGCCGGAAGTATCGCCAAAACCACTAGTGTCCGGACGTTGAAAATTATGAACTATACTAATCGCTTTAATGATAAC
>CAYSPT010000020.1:68049-80239 GCA_964432985.1 uncultured bacterium | reverse complement strand
TGCCGCCCCGCCCGCACACAGCAGGGTGAGCAGGATGGCCGGGAGCAGGAAAATCGTTTTCCTTAAAGCGATTTGGCTATGATAGAGTTTGTTTCTCACGATTATGTTTCCCCCTTGCAGTACACTTCGCAGTAATCAGCTGCGGTGTGTGAAACGCAATGTTGAACAATTACTGTAACTAATGTCATGAACATACCTTTTCTACTTACATAGTTACTTATCGTGAAAACTTAACCCTTCACTTTAATGATTTCGCGAAAAACGTTTGTAATGATGTAACAAATAGAAAAATAGACGTTAAAAAAAGTTACATAACAATTTAAATTTCAATACCTATTATTTATAATAAATAAATGGTGAGACCAGCATTGCGGTGATCGTAGACGGCAATTGATTTAGCAGAAATCCAGGAATGCTTTCACTTACTATCTGGCCAGTACTTTACTACGCTGTTGCGTCGCATGAGGCGGACGCAGATGCGCACACCTCCGCGTCCTCGAGATGTCAACTCATCAAATAAGCGGGTTAGAAGGAAAGCGACAGACCGGTGTAGTAAAGCCGTTCAACGTCTTTGTCGTCACCTTCGTCGAAGGCGTATGTCCCGTCGAAATACCACCAGGTGTTCTGGTTCAGGGCAAAATCGAGATACAAGCCTGCGATGTGGGTTTCGACCGATGCGTCTGTCAGTGACTGAAAATGCGCGCCGTAATCGATCCAGTAACGAATACGGGAGGTCCGATCACGCAGGTTCACAAAGAGCGATGTTGTGTCTTCTTCGGGATTGGTGACCCGGGCGAACTGGCACTGGAGTTGAATGTTAGGGGTAGCCGGCAGCCGGTACCGTGTTCTCACCCGGTAGGTGTCTCGTATCCCGGCAGTGGAAGAGTCGAGACGGCCCGCCGAGGTAACCAGCGACAGGTTGCGGTCCATGTCGACATCACAGGCAATCAGGAAATGGTCTGTGGCGGCGAGTTCGGCCCGTGGTGTGCCAACGAGCCCGTTAAACGCGAGTGTCCGCCAGTACCCCGCGGTGAGAAGCCGGTCACTGTTTTCTTTCTCGAAGACCAGGTAGCCGGTGTAGTCGCGCTGGGTCCCGGCAAGGTCGTACACATTGTCTCCCCTGTTGCGGAAGCGCCACGGTTGGTAACGCAGACTGACCGTGCCGTTACCCGGCAGTTCATGGCGAGCACCCAGAGAAGCCGCACTTCCCCGGACGTGGTAGTTAATGTCACCCGTGAGCAGAAACAGCTGTTTGTATTCGGCTTCTTCCGAACGGACAAAAAGCCTGGTTTTCGGTGATGCCAGGTGGGAGTACTCCACCGTTTTGACGCTCCCGGTGTACTCTGCTTCAACCAGGTTTCTCTCCCGATCGAAGTCTCTCAGGTCGTGGAACAGGTATGACACGGAAAGCCCGCGTGGTCCGGTTTGCGAAAGACTATCCAGTGCCTGCCTGGCTTCCTCGCATCCGGGCCAGGCGTCCAATGCCTGACAGTAGTAGCTTTCGGCTGTATCACGGTGTCCGTCAGCAAATGACATATTCCCCAGGCCAAGCAGGGCGTCCAGATCACCTGGATCCCGCTCCAGCATTGTACGGTAGAGACCGGCTGTCTTTTCTTTTTGCACCAGGTAGCCGGGGACCCGGCCCAGGGCTACGTAGTGCCCGATGTCCATGCGCTCCAGCGCGGTGGCGCGCTGTCGGCCCGTAATCTCACCATCACCCACGGTATACCACCTGTCCAGTTGAAACAGCATGGCTTGCACGTCCGCACGTCCGGGGGCCAGCGTATTGGCCTGTTCGAGATACCGCCTGGTGCTGCGGTTACGGTTGCGGCAATTGTGGAGGATTGCCAGAGTTACCAGAGCATCGACGTCGCCCGGGTCAATTTCGATAATACATTTTGCGGTCTCAATACCATCTTCATATCGTCCGAGCATGCGATAATTCGCTGCCATGATACCAAGCACGGCCCGGTTGCCGGGATTGCTGTCCAGAAGCCGGCGGCAGTATCTGATACTCTCCTCGTACTGTCCCAGCCGGGTGGTAATTTTAGCCATAAACGTCAGTGCGGTTTCATTACCGGGGTAGGCTTCGAGCAGCACTTTTCCCAGTTCGGCGGAGCTCTGATACTCGCTCTTGATAATCAGTGCCCTGATGATACCCAGAGAGAATGCCAGGTTTCCCGGGTCGAGTTGGAGGGCCCGGTCATACCACTCAATTGCCAGGTCCGGCTCCCGTGTCTGGAGGTAGTGACTGGCCAGTTGCCCCCTGGTTTCACTGTCCTCCGGATTTTGTTCGAGCTTCTGTTTGAGCAAAGTTTCCCGGTACCGGTCCTCTCCAATAGATGAAGGTATTTCCGGTGATGGGGCCGTCACGAAATCCTCAGGTTCAACCGCCACCGGTTCATCTTTTGGTTCCGGAACATGTCGCTCAGAACCGACCCGGAATTGAGCGGCTTCGGCAATCATATCTCTCCGGAGTGGTTGTTCATCCCCGGGGCCGGTGCCCAGTTTCTCTCTCCACTCCAGGATTATTTTCTGGTAGATAACTTCGTTGGCCGGGCTCAATTTACTGAATACCCAGAGCAGTTCGAGGGCCTGGATCGGATGATTGTGCTCGATGAGCGTTTTGACTGTTTCAAGGGTGAACTGTTGATTGTCCGTGAGTTCCAGCTGTGGTTGGTGTGCCTGAAACTCGAAATCGAGAGGTGTTTCAAGCTCTGGAAGGGAAAAGTCAGTCTCTGGTACGGCCGGAGCTTCGAATCCTGGAGGGAAAGGTTCGGCTTTCGGTGCGGTTGGCGTTTCGAGCTCTGGAGCAGATGATTCAGCCTCCGGGGCATCACTTCTCATTGGGGCATCGCTTTTCATGGAGACAAACACCGAGTCGGCTATCCGCTGCAGAGTGTCGGGAGCGCTTTTACGGTTCATCGCTTCGCACCAGGCCCGGATTTTCAGGTTGTAGATGTCTTCGTTGTCAGGACTCATGCGTTTGAGTTTCCTGAGTAGAAACACTGCAATGCCGTACTGGTTGCGGTCAAAATAGAGCTGGGCTTCGCCCAGTATTTTTTTTTCGCTCTCCGCTCCCCCGCCGTCGAGGGATTCGAACAATTCGAGCCCTTCGTCGAATTTCCCGCGTTGAATCAATACTTTGGCCAACTGGTACCGGGCGCTGCGGTCGTCGCTGTGCTGCCGCAACCACTCCCGCAATATCTTCTCCACTTGCTCGGCCCATTGCTCCGGTTGGTCGGTCTGGTCACCCGCCGGAAAAGATTCTCTGATGGGAATAGTCAGAATCATGATGGAAAGCAGAAAAACAAGGCATCTGCCGTATAAACTTTGCCTGAAAGAAGAGCAGTAATTCATCGAAAGCCTCCCTCAAGGAGTTTGATGCACACCAAGTAGTTTGGTGCACACACTGAAAGTGTGCACACACTGAAAGTGTGCACACACTGTAAGCGTGGCCCACCTGCAATGTCAATTGTTTTGACACATTCTAAACAGGCTATCTTACGGTGATGTTAGCCCGTATTCTTAGAATTAGCTGTTGACACAAAGAAAAGAAACGGCTACAGTGCACAGTGAAATGCAGGGGGATACGTCAATCCGACTTACCCAATTGCAGCCCATACTACAGTAAAGTGTATCTTGAATAGCTGACACCATAATTATTGAGGAAAACCACCTATGCCAATTGATCCGAAGCGCGTTTTTATGAACCGCAAGATTCTGGTGATCGACAAAGATCCCAAGATCACGACCATGGTCAAATCCTGTATCAGGCAGGTGGACAAGCAGGACAGGATAAAAATATTGTGTGCTGAAAATGGTGAAGTCGGCCTGGACAAGATAGACAGGAACCACCCTAATCTGGTGATACTCGATATGGAGCTGCCTGACATGTCCGCCTTTGATGTCCTGGATAAAATCCGCTCAAATCCCGATCCCAGGATTGAAAGGATACCGGTACTGCTCCTTACCCGCCAACGAGATGCGGGAACCGTTGTAAAAGCGCTGAAAAAAGGTGTCCGCAACGTACTGGTCAAACCTTTTCACTGGTCCGATCTGCTTGACCGGACTTTGAACCTCTTATAAGACCGTATCTCTCGTTTTTCACTTATTTCCCCGGTTTGCTTTGTCATGACAAGCTGCTGCATGTTAGGATTATGGTGTAAAATTATATAATACGATACCCGTATCCTGACGGACCCCGGTGCATGCACCGGCCGGGATCCGGTGAAGGCACTGTTTTTCAGGGTCCGGGGGGGAAATACCATGAAAGCGCCAGAGAGCAAAACAGCTACCAAGGACTACACTTATGCTATCAAGGTCCAATTTGAAGAGAAGAACAGGGGTATTTTAGGATTCTTTATCCTTACTTGTCACCACCAGCGAGATGATGGTGTTCAAGAGCAACGCCATCGTCAATTACTACTCCCAGAAATTCCTTAAGCAGCACAACCTGATTACGGACTGGGTCAATTTCATGCAGCGAATCGATGACGAGATCAAGTTGATCGGTGAGCTTATCCTCACCGAGCACGCTGAAAATATCAAGCAGTATTACGAGTCGTACCCTGGAGACCGTCTCAAGCTTATGACCGAACGGTTGATCGATTTCGATGACATGAACCTGAAAAAACTGCTCATGGACGAAATGTTCGAAAGTGATTTGACGACTATTTTTCCCAACGGTGATTTCACCGTCGATTATCTCACCGAGTTTATCGAGGTCAAAGATAAACCGAAACCGAAGAAGAAAAAGAAAAAGAAGAAGGAAAAGCCGGATGATGAGGAGAAAGAGACAGAGGAGATAACGGAAGACCAGGAACCGAGAAAGAAAAGGAAAAAGAAGAAGCGCAAGAACCAGGCAGACGGGCAAGAAGATGCGAACGGTGAGGGCGAAGACGATGAGGACGACAAAGAGGAGCAGCGGCCAAACCCTAACATCATCCTGGCGGTGGAGCCGGTATTCGATCCTGTGGACGGAATATCGGCCCGGTCTCTGAGAACTCACGACCTCGTGTATGTTATAAAAGATGCGCGCACGAAAGAGAAGATCAGGGCCCGGATCCTTTCATCCTTCAAACACGACAAAAAACACCGTGGTTTCAACCTGGAGATGATCGGTGGCCGAAAGGGACAGATGATCGTTTCGAACAATACTATGGTCAAAGCCGAAACCTTCCAGGTGAGTTCAGAGACACCTTTTTATCAGTCACCGGTTTTTTACGTTATCATCTTCCTGGCGGTGATCGTTATCGCCATTCTTCTGGTCGCTTTTGGCGGTTTTGTTGTCTCCTGATCTTAGCAGCAGGAAAGTGACCTCGTGCTACCTCCTTATCTGCTCTTTTTCGTGAGGAGGCTTAAACCATGCCCGTGTGCCATAAATGTAATCAACAGATCCTGTCGGGCGACCCGCGCTGCGCGAATTGCGGAACCCGTATTCCACCGGTGGAGTTCTTCGAGCACGAACTCAAAGTTTTGTCAGGTGCCCAATACCCGGTAATCTACACTGTTTCTTCAGAAGAAGAGCCGGTGCTTCACTGCTTGCTGGATGTCGCCCGGACCATGAACCGGAAACTCTACCAGTGGACCGTGTCGGAAGGGTTGAAAGCGATTGCCGCGAGTTCGGACAAGGACACTGCCCGGCCGGCAGTGGAAGAGGGGAGCCTTTTGAAGAAGGGTGCCCAGGTGCTTCCCGGGGGTGACACAAGAAACGCTTTGACCGCCCTGAACAAGATTCACGATTCTTCCGAACGCGCCATTTTCGTGTTCAAGGATTTTCACCCGTTTCTTGATGAAACAGCTCCCCGGCAGGGACAAGACCCGGCGGTTCTCTGCCGCCGGCTGCGGGATATCGTTCAGAATTTCAGGCGGATGCCAAAGACCCTGCTCCTGCTTTCACCCGTACTGGTAATCCCGAAGGAACTTGAGAAGGAGATCGTCGTTCTCGACTTTCCGCTTCCGCCGGTTGAGGAGATCAAGGAGATTCTCCATAAGAAGGTTGCTCATTACCAGACGCAGCTTGGTTTATGCGTATCCGATTCTCTCGTGGAACGTTTTTCCAAGGCTGCCCTGGGTTTGACCAGGGCGGAGGTGGAGAACGTCTTCAACAAGGCCCTGGTTAACGACCGGAAGTTCGATGAAAACGATCTCCCTTTGATTATCGAAGAGAAAAAGCAAATTCTGAGAAAGACTGGTTTGCTGGAATATTATGATGTAAATGAAGCCCTGGGAAATGTCGGGGGACTGAATAACCTGAAAGACTGGCTAGAGAAACGTGGAAAGGCTTTTTCGGACGAGGCACGGGCATTCGGACTGCCCGAACCCAAGGGAATCCTGCTCCTGGGTGTTCAGGGATGTGGAAAGAGCCTTATCTCCAAGGCGATCGGCGCACTGTGGAGGCTGCCCCTGCTCAGGTTCGATCTGGGACGGATATTCGGGGCTTATGTTGGTGAGTCCGAGAGCAATTTGAGAAAAGCCCTCAAGGTCGCCGAAGCTCTGGCTCCCACCATCCTGTGGATCGATGAGATAGAAAAGGGCTTTGCCGGTGTGGGCGGCGGTTCTGGAGGAGACTCCGGGGTCGGGACCCGGATTTTCGGGTCATTCATCACCTGGATGCAGGAGAAGACTGCCCCGGTGTTTGTCATTGCCACTGCCAACAGCATCGAAAACCTGCCGCCCGAGCTTCTCCGCAAAGGCCGGTTCGACGAAATATTCTTTGTGGATCTTCCGAAAACGCCAGAACGGGAAGAGATCTTCCGTATCCATTTGCACAAGCGTCATCGTGATCCGGCGGCCTTTGATCTGAAGCAGATAACCGAGGTGTCGGACGGATTTTCGGGCGCCGAAATAGAGCAGGCCGTCATTGCCGCCCTGTACGACGCCTACCACGAGGGATCGGACATCACTACCGATCTCGTGGTCCGCAGCGTCAAGGACACTGTTCCGCTTTCGAAGACTATGAAGGAGAAAATCGATCATCTCAGGCGCTGGGCAGCCACCCGGGCTCGGCCGGCTACCGTGGAAGAAGCCCACGAGCCGGTTGCCGCCGCGAACACTCCACAGAAAGCAGCGGCCAAGGAAAACGGCTGGCTCGATCTCGGCTCGGGTGATCTGGACTTTTCCTGACTGCCGTTCCCGGCCGGCAGAGATTTCATATCAGTTTTCTGTAACATAAGCCGGCCTGGCTTTCTATAATATTTATGGAGGGCTTGGAGTATGTCTGTTTTACGATTTAATTTTTCTATAGTTGTCTTAATGACGGCGATAATGTTTTTTTCAGTGATGGCAGTACCGGCCGGTGCCGACGAGATGGAAACGGTCCTTCAGGGACCAAAGTCCGTTAAACCGGTAAAAAACACCGGCGAGACTGTTTTGATGGAAGAAGCCGATACCACGGAATCTCCGGACGGGGAACAGACTGAAACAAAAGGCTGGTTCTCCCGGGCGATCTCAGCAGTAGGCGGTTTCTTTAAATCCGTTTACACATCGGTAACATCTCTCTTTCGGTCAAAATCCCGGTACCGAGGCACGGGCCGGGTAGAAGCCACCATCGGCCTGGTCATGCGCGACGGCCCTGGGACCGGGAATGCCCGAATCGGGGCCCTGTCCCCCGGTACCGAGGTGCAGGTGCTTGATGCCAAAGACGGCTGGTTTCACATCAAGTACAACGGAAGAAAAGCCTGGGTCAACGCCCGGTACGTGTCCATCGAAGGGCAGGACCGGGGAGGGGCCAGCGTGAGCAGCCGGGACGAATCCGGTGAGCGGGCAGTAGACCGTGCCGAGAAGGGCTACGTCAACCTTCCCGTGGGACTAAACGTTAGAAGCGGCCCCGGTAAAGGCAACAAAAGGATACACACCCTTCAATCAGGTTCAGTGGTGTCCATCCTGGAAAAAAGGGACGGCTGGTACCGGATACGCTCCGAATCGGTTGAAGGCTGGGTGTTCGGTAAGTGTATTACTCCGGGCGAACCACCAGCCAGGAATAATGCGGGTTCCCTGCCACCGGGGGAAGAAGTCTACCTCGATGTACCCCGGCGGACTCAGTACAATCCGGCCAATGGGGAATACCAGGAGTCCTGGTGTGGTCCTACCACACTGGAGATGGTGTACGAATACCACGGCCGCCTGGAGAGCACCAGGGACATTGCTGAACGAATCTACGATTTCGAAGCCCGAAATGGAACCGATCCCAATAGCATTCTCAAGGACGCAAAAACACACGGTTTTCCAAATTCCACTATGCGTACCGGAGTTGATCTCGATTTTCTCAAAGATGAGCTCGAAGCGGGCAACCCGGTTATCGTCGGGGTGGAGGTGGCCTGGCAGTCCGGTCACTACATGGTGGTGGTGGGCATGGAAGGCGACAAGATCATCGTCAACGACCCGGGCCGCAAAACTGTCCGGCGGGAGTTCAGCCGTTCCTGGTTCCTCACTCAGTGGAACGGCCGCTGGCGCCGCGCCATCGTGTTGAAAAAATAATATAAGGTTTTATTCGACTGATTTAATAGTGGAACAGAAAATTTGAGAGGCTTTTTAAAAGCATTAACTCGTGAGTAACGGAGAAAAAAATATGAAGCCCAAAAAATACATTTATTTGCTTGTTTCGGTTTTCCTGTTGGCAGGAGCTGTTACCGGAGGGTCACTTACTCCGGCAGTGGAAGCCGATGAGATGGAATCAGTCCTTCAGGGACCGCAGTCGACCGATGTTGTCGAGGATGAAGTCGAGGACATTTCTCCGGAACCGGAGGTGGAGGAAGATGAGCCTGCCACCGGACCTGTGAAAAGCTCCTCCTGGTTTTCCCGCGCGGTCAGATCGGTGGGGAAGGTTTTCAAATCGATGTATTACTCGGTGGCCGGCTGGTTCGATTCGTTGGGAAGCGGTCCGTCGAAGATCCGCGGCTTCGGCCGGGTGGATGCCTCCGTCGGGCTCGTCATGCGTGAGGGACCCGGCAGCGATCACGAGCGGATCGGGGCTCTTGACTATGGCGACGAAGTCGAAGTAGTGGGGGCAAAGAACGGCTTCTACCAGGTCAAAACTGAAAAAGGCAAAGCCTGGGTCAGTGCCCGTTACATTTCCATCTACGGCTTGGACCGGGGGGGCGCGGGAGAGGTGGCGGAAGCCGATGCCTCCAATGCCGCATATGTGAACGTTCCCCATGGCCTCAACGTGAGAAACGCACCGGGGATGTCAGGCAAAAGGATTCATGTTCTCAAGTCGAATGCCGAGATCACGGTTCTCGAAAAGAAGGGCGGCTGGTACCGCGTTCAGTATGGCGAAATCGAGGGCTGGGTATATGGAAAGTGCATCACCAGGGGTAAAACGCCGGCAAAGCCGAAAACCGGCGCCAAACCTCTAAAAGTGAATGTAAAGCTGGCTGTGCCGAAGCGGACCCAGTATGAAAAAGCCAACGGCAAGTACCAGAAATCGTGGTGCGGGCCTACCTCTTTAGCCATGGTGTACGAGTTCCACGGCAAGAAGGAGACCACCTACAAGGTTGCCAAACGAATCTATGATTTCGATGCACGCGTAGGGACCTTCGCCAAGGACATCGTCAAGGACGCCAAGCGAAACGGCTTCAAGAAAACCAGGATTAAAACCGGGGTGGACTTTGATTTTCTGGAAAAAGAGCTCAAAGCCGGTAACCCGGTCATCGTCGGGGTTGAGGTCGCCTGGCAGTCCGGTCATTACATGGTAGTTGTGGGCTTAGAAGGCGACAAGGTTATCGTTAATGATCCCGGCCGTACGGGAGTGCAGCGCACCTTCAGCCGCTCCTGGTTCCTCACCCAGTGGAACGGCCGTAACCGCCGCTCTATCGTTGTAAAAAAGTAAGTTTTACATACCCAAGAATGCTGGCCACTTCCTCCTGACTGGTAGAACATCAGCCAGTAACGATGTCTGTCAGTCCACGTCCTTTCTACACTTCGAAGGTAGAGGGTGACAACGTCAACTCGGAACGATGACAAGCATTCTGGTGGGCGTAGCGATCTTGAACGAGAAGTTTCCCACGCTTTTAGCAAGCAGAAATGCTATTTTGTTTTACATTTTTATTGACTACGATACTTGACCTGGCGTATAGTTGCCGCCAATTTAGCAGGTAACGCCAGCCCACTTGTTTCATGACCAGCCGTAGCGAGAATGCATAGTGAGAGTCTTCCGCATCAAGCTTGATTGTGAAAGAAGCGGGCTATATTAGAAAGAGGAAAGAAAAATGTCCTCGCATGTAGATAAAAAAAACGGAGTTCTGGTGGATTTTGCCACTATCGAGAAAAACCTGAGCCTGGTGAGCAGCGTCCACCGGGGAGTGCATCCCATTCCCCTGGATTCAATCGTCGGAAGCCTGGGACGGTACCGGGAGTTTTCCGAAGGTTTTCTCCCCCATGGTGATCGCCGCAGCCTAAAATACAGGAGTGTCCGGCACGCCTTGCTGGATGATAAGATCCTTCCCCCTATCCGCGTTTTCAAAGTGTTGGACCACTATTTCGTGATTGACGGACACAACCGGGTCACCGTGGCCAAGAACGAGTTGAAAGCGGTGGATATTGACGCAGAGATTATTGAGATCGTGTTCGATGTCGATCTCTCTGTGGAAAAACAGTACTCGTACAGTACCGATCAGGCCGCAAAGTTTCTCATTCGTCTCCAGGAGCATGCCTTTGTGAAGATGACTGGGTTGAAAAATTCCATCGTGAAGCACCCCCTGCAAGTCACCGAGTTGACCAGTTACGGTAAGCTGTCTGATGAAATCAGCTCCTTCAGATACACGTATAGTGGTGGCATTCTGGCAAAGAAGGATCTGATTCATGCTGTTTACGAGTGGTACGAAAAGCAGTTTTTGCCCGCAGCGAGCTTGATCGCCCGGGCAGAATTGCTGAAGGGCTTTCCTAAGCGGACCTGTACAGACCTGTACGTATGGATTCAGCAGCACAAGTATTATCTCAGCCAGGAGGCTGGTTATGATGTTGGTTTCGATTTCACCATGGGTGATTTCATCAACCGCTTCAAGAAAGTAAACGTTCTGTACGTTATTCCGCAGATACTGGGCGACATCGTGAAGGCGTTGAAAAACAACGTCAGCCGGATAGACTTCGACCTGGACATAAACGGCAAGAGTGATCTGGTGTGAGCGTGAGTCTCTTGAACATGTTCATACAAGGAAGACATTTTACAGGGCTGATAACAACCGGAGCTACGTTTGTGCCTGTTCATCGAATATCCGGTCAAGAACCGCTGCAATGCTGTCGGCGCTGGCTTTGACCGGCTTGACGATGAATCCGGTCATAAGCTGAATGTCATCTATGGCCAGGCAGTTGGTCGGATCGGCCATGGCCACGGTCAGTCTGTTGCCTTCCCGTTTGAGAATAACCAGATGGTGTCTGCGGCAGATGTGCTCGGGTATCAGTCTGGCAACAACCGGGTCCACCGCCCCGTAGGTAAGTTCGAGTGGTGGAATATCGCAAGAACCTGTCCCGTGGATTTGTACGGCTGGACCTCCCCCTGTTTTCGCCCTTGAGGCCGTGTCTTTTGAAACCAGATCATTCATGATCTGTTTGAGAGGCCTTTGTTTTACCGTTTCGTTTCCAACGAGATTGATGGTTAGCAGCGACTCGATTTCGCGCTCCTGCCTGGCCGTTTGTTCCATCTCCAGGAAAAAAGTAATAACGGCGGCTACGATTCCGATGAGGGCGAACACCATAAACAACGTCATATAGTTTTGCCTCCATAACAGAGGTTCTTCTCAAACCCGGAAAATGCGGTTGATTCCTAGCTGTAATAATAAGTCTATTGCATTTTCCGAATTAAGTATAGTCTCATATTGATACGTGCTTAACAATATCTTCATTATAATATATTTTAACACCATGGAAGATTTCCGGCAGCCCGCACTCCGATGAGGTGGGCTGGTATGACGACAACTCGGGACACCGGCTGTAGCCGGCTGGGTTGAAGAAAACCAACGAGCTTGGCCTGCACGACATGTGCGGAAACATTGAAGAATGGTGCTGGGATTGGCACGAGAAATACAAGTGGTATGAAAGGACCTATCTGCCGGGTCCCGAGTCCGGTTTGATATAGACCAGACCACACCGGAAAGCTTGAAAACCATGAACTAATGACTTATCGCAGGTAGATGATTATCGCAGGTAGATGATTATCGCAGGTAGATGATTATCGCAGGTAGATGATTAT
>CAYSPT010000020.1:49181-67949 GCA_964432985.1 uncultured bacterium | reverse complement strand
TTATCGCAGGTAGATGATTATCGCAGGTAGATGATTATCGCAGGTAGATGATTATCGCAGGTAGATGATACCTTCCAGATGTACCGTACAGCCACCCCCGGTGATAGTTACTCCAATATGGGGAAATTTCAAGTCAAGTGGGGAAGCGCATTCCTCTGAGAACGGGATATCGGCAATTAAGTCAAGAGTGTTCCTGTTTATAACATACAGGTTCAAACCGCTGAAATGAACTATATAATCAGTGCATTCAGCAATAAAGGCTGCGCCGCTGCAGGTCTCCCCCTCGATTCGGTGACTGTCGATGATGATCCGGTAGCGGCCTTCGTCGAACCAGAACTGTTTTCCGGTTAAAGGGTAGGCTATATCCAGAATGATATCTCCGCTTTCCTTGTCCAGCATCAGGAACCCCGAGCGGTCGGAGATGGCCACTGCCCGCTCGGTAAAAAGAATACCGCCTCGCAGAAAAGGAAGATGGTGGTTTTTATTGAAATCCACTTTCCTGCTCGATACTTCGGCGCGGTAGGCTTGCATTCTCTCCGGAAGAGAAAGAGACCATTTCGCCTGACCGTTTTCTTCGTATCTGAGACCGGTCAGGTGATACTGAAAGAAGGTCAAGTGGCTTCCGGCAGTACCCTTGACCTGTTTGACTGAGGTTTCCCAGTACAGATTTCGCTCATCGGGATGTCCGTGTAACTCCACCGTCGCTCCTGATAAAGTGTTTTCCTGCTCCGATGCTTCCAAGTGTATCTGCACCGGAGAGGCCAGGTACAAAATAGTTATTAGCAGAAATAGCTTTCTATTCATTACGCTACTACTTCATCTCGATTGACCAGTGCCTGTCAAGAGGTATTATTGTGCAAACATGCGACAGCGCGTGTTTGTTGACGCAATCCGGGGTCTGGGGTACAATGGCCCGTGTTTACGCGCCCGGATAATACAATTTGGGCGATGGAAGGGGTGTGTACCGTAATGAAGAGTGCGTTGTGTGTGGGAGTTGCTCTTCTGTTGCTGGTTATGTGTATTCAGGGTGCGGCGGCCTACGATATGTCGCAAAAGTTTTCACTTGGAGCATCTCTTGGATACTATAATCCGAACTCTCTCGGCGGCAGTTCAACCTATCTGGACTCCGAATTCATGTGGGGTATCGGCGGCAAGTATTTTTTCAACGAGAACCTGGCCATTGGTGTGAGGTACAACGTGTGGGACCATTCGGACCGTTATCCGTCAAATGCTCCTGGTTTCGTACTCGGGTCCGATTATTACGGGACCGGAGCCTTCGAGCTTACTGTCAAACCGTTTGCCACCACGCTCTATTACTTTTTCCCTACCATCGAGGAACGGGTCATGCCCTTTGTCGGGCTCGGAACGGCCAACTATTCAGTTGAATACTCGTATGCCTCATCAGGAGTGGCTGACCTGGCCACCCGGTCTGTCAGTGACAGCACCTGGGGGGTGCATGCAGTGGCCGGTGTGGAGTACTTCACTACTCCTGAGTTTTCGATAGCGGGCGAAGTACGATATGTTGATGCCGATCTGGGTCTCAACATGGCGGGAGATGCCGCCACCAGCTGGGGAACCGACAAGGAATCCGTGGATTTGAGCGGTTTTTATTTCGGAATATTTATCAATTATTACTTTGGTCAGAAGACAGCCGGACCATCGTACAAAACACCGTATAGCACATACAGACGGTAAACCGAGGGGAGGCGTTTTTTCCTTCATGAAAAGATACCTGGTAGTGTTTTTATTGGCAGCTGTAATTCTGGTCCCGGGATGGCACGACTGCCCGGCCCAGCATTTCGAGCAGGACCTCCACCCGCTGGTGGGAATCAGGGGC
Organism: uncultured bacterium; assembly: GCA_964432985.1. Classification (GTDB taxonomy): domain Bacteria; phylum Muiribacteriota; class CAYSPT01; order CAYSPT01; family CAYSPT01; genus CAYSPT01. The sequence continues at coordinate 66,112 of CAYSPT010000020.1, read as the reverse complement.
AAGGGAGCATATACCATTCCTGCCGGTGAGTTCAGTCTGGACATGCACGTCGAAACGCGTGCCTGGAAATATACATTTGATCCAACCCCCGGATTTCCTCTCAGTGGGGACGAATACAGGTATCGGTATCACCGAATGGAAATCCAGCCGACATTGTATTACGGGATTACCAACCGGAGTCAGGTTGAGATTACTGTCCCGTATGTGGATATCGAGGAAACGGGGGATCCGGTGGCTGCATTTGCCGGTGATTCCAACAGCGGTATGGGTGATACTATGTTGAGGCTCAAATACCGCTACCCGGCTGCTTCCGGTCTCTTTATCGATTACGCTATTTCAGTAGGAGTCGAGCTTTCCAGCAGCAACGAGAATAAGACACCACTCCTGGGGACCGGTGGAACCGATCTGGAATTCGGATTTCACTTCACGTCTGAACTTCAGCGTGGCGTCATTTTCGGAGATCTCGCCTATACATTCATGTCGGAATGGCGGGGAGCAAACAGTATTAGAACTGATCCGGGTGATGTTCTGTCGTACCATATTGCTTACAATTATCCCCTGTTCGAACGGTTGCGACTGGTTGCTGCCGTTGAAGGGGAACGTACCGGTATGGAACGTGTGGGAGGGGACAAAATCCCCTTTACCGACAGTTCGTGGATTTTTCTCTGCCCGGGTCTTCAGTATGTGCCTGCAGAAGGGTTTGTTATTGAAGGGACCATTCTCTGGCCCGTTAGCGGCCATCCTCGTATGGGTAAATCTTCAAGTGCATCCGGAGTCGATAAAGAACCCTGGTACTATCTGGGTATGTATTGGGAATTCTAATCCGGGGGAGGCCGTAACGGATTTTTAGGAAAAACATCTTTATACCATCCAAGTGGGACTATGTCATGGGAAAAAAACCTTCGGTTGAATGTATTCTCTGCGCTGTCAGAGACCGGGATCCCGCAGTTGCCCTGCTTGAAGTTCACCGGTCAAACGGGATTATAATATCGGTTAACCTGTATCCCTACACCTCGGGGCACCTGATTATTTTTCCCGAGCGGCATATCGCTGATATACGGGAACTCACCGGGGAAGAGACAGCACATATTAACTCATTACTCACCACCGCAATGGATCTTCTTGACAGACAGTACCGTCCGGCCGGGTACAATATAGGCTATAACATCGGTGACGCCGGGGGTGCAAGCATTCCTCATTTACACATGCATGTTGTCCCACGATATGGAAAGGAACTTGGAGTGGTGGACATTTTGTCCGGCAGCAAAATTATCATCGAAAATCCGAAACGAACCCATGAAAAGCTCAGTAATGCCTTCCGGGAGGTGACAGAACCTTGAAGAAAGACGAAGACAAGGAAAACAAGGTCGATAGTGAAGAATCTGAAGATCAGCCCAAAAAGGGAATGGATAAAACCTGGGAAGTTCCTAAAGGTTACTTCCGAACCAGGGATACAACCAAAAAGATGGAACTCATAGAGAAAATGAAGAAAATCCAGAGCGGCAAGAAGAAACGTAAAAAAAAGAAAAGCTGACCATTGCTAAAAAGGTTACAATGAATTGAAAGTCTATTCGAGCGCCAGAGATGGCTTTGAAATAGGAGTTCCACGGGGCGATTGGGAAATCGAAGACAGCGAGCAGCAACTCAGTCCCATTCTACGGCTGGTTGTCATTCTGCTGAACCCCGGTAAGACCCGGGATGGTTTTACCCCGAATGTTAATGTCCTGGTGGAAACCATTAACTCGCCTATTGATATTCAGGACTACACCGCCAGGACCGAGGAAATAAGCCGCCGGATGTGTCGGTCCTATAAAAAACACGCCCTCAAAGACAAAACCGTAGGTTCTATCCAGGCTACAGAAATAATTTACTCCGCCATCGAAGATGGCCGCCGGCTCAAGCACAAACAGCTGAAATGTATCTTCCGGCAACGGGCTTTTATCATTACTGCTTCAGATTTGAGCCGGAACTTTCGCCTGGTCAGGGAGGATTTTGACAAGATTCTCGATTCATTCCGCCTGCTGGACTGAATCTCTTAGTGATAAGTCCCCATGAAATAGGTAGATTTGACCCCGACAAATGAAAAACGGAAATAACATCAGTATTTCCGCTTGAACTACGGCGGCCCGAGCGGCCGCTCACCGGTTGTAGTCTATCTATAAAGCGTACCAATATTTTCGTACGGCAGAAAGATTGTGTCTCCAACCAGGCACTCGATATAGAGTCCTTCGGCGTCGGAACCAACAATGAATCCCGTCAGGACTCCGCTGTTCCTGGTTTGCAGAACTACGCCTTTGTTCTCTGTTTTGTTGGTCATGTACTTGGCCTCATTTCGTTTTCCCTGGATAACCTACATACGAAATTTTCGGAAAGCGAATGGATTTTCTTTAGCGAATGAGGTTTCTTTAGCCCCTTCAACAGGTATTCCTGTCAAACGGGCAGATTGTAATGGCAAACCTCTTTCCTACCAACAGGTAAAAGACAAAAAGATCATTTATTTTTGTCGAATCACGAACATTCAAGTATGGTAAAGGTTTTTCCGCTCGTTGTTAAGAATTCAAGCAGATCGCCATTTTTCGTTGACACTATATATACCACATGTTATAATTGCCGAGCATTTGCTGTATGTCCTATAAATAGTGAAATTAATAAGGAGGATGAAGACCATGGCGCGGGCAGAATTAACTGCACGAAAGCGTATAGAAACGGGAAAGAACGCAGCCCGGCGTCTCAGGCAGGATGATTTGATTCCTGCCAACCTTGTGGTTCCTCACTCGGAATCCATGATGCTGGCCATAGGGCGGCGTGAATTTGAGAACTTTTTACTGCACAACAATCCCAACACGATTATAGATTTCAGCATAGGTGATGGGAAGAATCAGATAAAAAAGTCAGTACTCGTTCGGGAGATCCAGAGAGATTTTCTCAAGCACCGGTTGCTGCACATTGATTTTCAGGAAATAAAGATGGATCAGAAAATCCAGGTCAGAGTGCAGGTCCGCCTCGAAGGGGCTCCGGTAGGAGTAGTGGAAAACAGCGGTAATCTCAACCAGGTTATTAATGAATTGGATATCGAGTGCCTGCCGGGCAATATCCCCGGGCATGTTTCGGTGGATGTATCCGGGCTTGATATTCACCAGCACGTGTGTATTTCAAATATAGAACAGACAGGTGATTTCCGCATCTTGCTGGATCCTGACACGGTTGTTGCCACGGTGTTGCCTCCGAGGGTAGTCAAGGAGGAAATTGCTGAGGAAACTGAGATGGAAACCGCAGAAGCGGAGGAGGAAACGGCACCGACCGACCAGGAGTAATATTCCTGAGTGCCCAGGGTTTAAGAGTGAACATGGAATTGTTACCATTGAGGTAGCCATATGTATGCTCGGAGGTATGCGTTATGACCCACGGGGATCTAACAGACCAGGAACTCATACTCAGCATTCGTGAAATGCTGAGTGAAGAAGAGTATGATATTTCTCATTTCCATGTGGATGTTGAGGATGGTGTTGTGTATCTCAGCGGGGAAGTTGGTTCCGAGGATGAACGGGGAGAGATAGACGACCTCGTCAGCGAAATGATCGGTGTCGAAGAGGTGAGCAATGAGCTTTCTCTTGACAAGGGCGATGATGAGATCGATCTGGAAGACGACGAGGACGAAGATGAGGAAAACCTCGATGTTCTCGAAGATAACGAGGAAACGGGCACAACCGATCCCACTGAAGCCGCCGAAGAGGGAATCCCCTACATTCCTCCGCATAAACCTGTTTACCGGTAATCATTTCAGGTAGAGCAGGGGATCGACTGGTTCTTTCCCTTTGCGTATTTCGAAATGCAGCATTCTGCTTTTCTCTTTATCCGCGGATAATCCCAGTTGAGCAATTGTCTGCTCTCTTGCTGCAATCTCTCCCAGGGTGAGGGTGGGTTTATCCACCGGAGCATAAAGAGTGTAAAAATCATTCTGGTGTACCAGGATCAGCGTGAAACCGTAACCGGTGATTTCACCCAGATAGACGACTTCTCCTGCCTCCGAAGCGTGAACAGCAGTGCCTATAGAGCCTTCGATCTCAATCCCGTTGCTCTGTTTTCTGGTTGTGGATCCGAACCTGTGTTTGACTTCCCCCTTAAGTGGCCAGGTGAATTTTAATTTAGTTGAATGATATGAAGATGTCCTGTCTGGAGCTGGCGGTTTCGGGTCGGATTTGCCAGGTGATGGTTTTGATGTTTGCTCGGGCGGTTTTTGGCCCGGGCTGCTGTTAGGCGTGCCAGGTGGTGGCTCATTGTCTGGCCGGTCCCCCTGCAAATACCGTTTCCGGTTATTTTTAAGCATCCTTGGACTGCCGGGTATGAATAGTCTCTGTCCGATGGTTATTCTGGCCGCGTCCTCGATGTTGTTTATCCGGACGATTTCATCCTTTGAGACTCTGTACATCTGGGATATCAACCACACAGTTTCCCCTTTTCGGACCACGTGTATGATGCCTATTTTGCCCGGACTCTTGGTAGAAACTCCGGGGAGTCTTCTGGAGCAGGCTGTGCATAAGGCGGCCAGTATCAGAAGGCTGCAAAGCATATGTATTTTTTTGGGTATGCGTATTGTTTTTTGCATAACAGATCTTTCTTCAATAATCCTATCGGATAATAAACCCGAAAAATGCAGTAGGCTTTCTGTTTCCGTCGCCTCATGACGAAACCAACCGCATTTTCCGGGTTAAAATACATGAGTTGAAAACTTCAATGGTTAAGTAAGTGTTAGAGGTCAGGTAGAGATGTTGATGTTCTTCGGTATGGCTTTGGTTGAGGCGGTGGTAGCGTCTGAGATATTGAAATTGTCGATATTTTCAATCATGGCACTGTAGTTTTCATTCTCCACTTCGACACATTCTTTGTACCTGGCCAGGGAATTGTAGAACCGGTAGAACAATCGGCCGCGATACTCACCCATCTTGTTTTTAACTATATCAATTTCTGCGATGGGAACCATCAGGTCTTCAGTTTCCCATTCCCACTCGATAAACGGTGTTTCATAGTTATTGATGTGATCGCAGTACAACAGCATGGTCGCATAAGAATGCTGGAGAAAGGCAGGGCAGGGAGGAAGATCATAGCGGGCCGGCCTTCTACCTTCTGCTTCCGCCATGAGTTCCACAGCCGCTATCACCGCCATACGGTGTGAAGCTGTCAGGGTTTTCAATCGGGTTACCAGGGTAATGAGTTTTTCCTGTCCGGTCAAACCCGGAATTCCTGCTTCAAGTTTTGAAAGCGGGTCTACCAGTACGACCAACGGCCCGGAATGCTCGAGCCTGACCCGTCCCACTGTTTCCATTAGGTCCTCCAGAGAGACGGCACCATTTGTCTCATCAATGATTTCCAGCCAATCTCGCATGTGTGAGACCATTTCAATTCCCTGTCGTCGTTTCTTTTCGTCCGGAATACTGGTTAAAGAAGGATTCTTGACGTAGCTTACGGGTATTTCTCCGGCCAGTGACACCAGTTTAGCGGCGATATCGAGCGCTTTCTGATCGAGAGAGAAGAAAAGCACCACGGTATCACTGTTCTGAGTAATGAGTTGCCATGCGATCTGGCTCAAGAATGTCGATTTTCCCATACCAGCCGATCCCCCAAAAAAATAAAGCTCATTTTGAATACCGTTGAGGTGATGGGACAGAAGAGGAAAACCGGTATGAAGACCGACCACACCCTGTTTGTTCCTTACAGCCCTGATCGACTGCAGTTTCATTTCGTCCACCTGGACGTCAAGAGTTCTCCTTTTCTGGTCCTGGAGGAGGTTTTTGAGGTTTTCCAGTCCTTTCACCAGCCGCTCCCGGTAAGGGGGAGGCATTTCCCCGTCGGTTTCCTCAAGCAGCGAGTGAAGCTCCCGTTTGGCGGTCTGCCTCAGAGACAGGTCCCTCAGCTGTTCGGCCAGGCCGCGGACCTGTTCGGCATCGGGACCGAGATCGGACCATCGTAAAAGATCAAAAAAGGCAATGATCGTTCGGGAAAGCTGAGCTTTCCCACGGGCAGACTGGGAAGTCGGGGAAAGCAGCTCTATGAGATCATTCTCTCCGGGTTGAATCCCGTTTCTGAACAGTTTGCTAATGGTTTGGAATATAGCCCTGTGCCGGTTCGTGTTAGAAAGTTCGTTGTCCCGGAAATGTATCAATTCCAATTGTGAAAGAGACATGTCAGGCCGCCGGCATATCGCTGCCAGGAGCTTTTCTTCGACTGCTTTCCGGCTGGTGCTTCCCATGTTCTATCTCCCTGTCACTGTTCATTATACTTAAAACCCGAGCAATTCACAAACCACTCTGCTGCAGATTGAAAAGGATAGTAATTTCAATGTTCGAAAGATATGATGACAGCTATCTGGAGATTCTCTGTTATAATACTCAGTAACGCTGACTGAAGCAGCTTTACACTGGCTAAGGCAGCGCCTTACTGTGCGGTGGTTGAAATTAGACGATTAACATCGCTGTTCAACCGCCGGTGTTAACTATAAGCTTAGGTCGTGATTGTTGACCCGGGAGTGAATTGAATTGTGGTGAACCGGCTGTTTTTTCTGGCCCTGGTCATGGCCCTGGTGGCGGTATGTCCGGTTTCTTCGCCGGCGATCGCTCCCGAGGTGGAAAAAGACTTGTCCATGGTCAAGATACTCATTATCAATGAGGAGACCAAGGAAGAGATGTGGAAACTGGCCGCCGGTGAAACCGATTTTAAGGTTGTCGATCTAAAACTCGGGCCGAGGGATTTCGAAACCGAGCTCGGTAATGCCCTTGAAACCTGGATCATCGCGGGTGGCGGAGCTCTTCTGTACCATTCCTATCCTTCGGAGGAAGCCTCGAGCCGTGTCCTTTTCCCGGAACTTCCCTATGACGAAACGGGTAACTGGAACAGGATAAAAGCAAAGGCATTTTCCGAACACGAGATTCTGGAAGGAGTCCGGACCCTGGAATTGTGGTCCCGGGCCCATATTCCGGTGGAAAGTGAGAGTCTGTTTACTTCGGCCCACGGCTGGGAAATTCTGGCCCAGTGGGAATACAGTGAGGATGTGAGAATATACGCCATCGCCGGACTCCTGGGCGCCGGCCGGGTTGTCGTCATTGCCTCCTCTCCGTATTTCCCCGAGTACCATGGTAGCTTTTTCGACAATGAGCGTTTTCTCGTCAATGTGATTCAGTGGCTGGCTGGAAACCAGGTGCCGATAGAGGTTATGGAATCCGGCGGTTCCTCCGACAATTGAATGACAATGGACACATGGCGCAGTAGTCTGAATCAGGGGTCGGGAAACGTCTGCTAAACTTGTTTTCCAACTTCTCGAACAACAACTCCATCAGATATCTGGTAGACGGTTCCCTTTCGAATAAACGAGCCGATGTACAGAGACCTCTCGCTTCGACTTTCCATGCCTCGGTTATGGCCTGATACGCTTCATCTATAAGTTGTTCGACTTTCTCCTGCGCATTCTTCATAGATACGGACCGTTCCTCCATTATTTCCGTGAAAAAAAGCGAGGCGCGAATCTCTTCAAGCGGTACAAAGAGACTTCGCTGAGCGGCCATAGCGTAGAGCAGCATCTGCGGTTCGTAATGGTGCAGACGGCGGGTAAGCACCTGTTCCCGTCCGTAATCGGGCAGTCGGGTCGTTTTATAATCAAGAACCTGCCAGTGGTTTCCACGTTTGAACAGCTTGTCGATCCTGCCTTCCACCAGCGCGTTACGGCAAGCGAGGACAAAGGGCACTTCGGTGAGACAGTCTTTGCCGGGCAGGGACCGGTACAGGGTAAACAGTTCGCTAGCCAAAAACATGCGGCCCAGCGACAGCAGATATGAACGCCGTTGTCCGGAATCCCCGGACTGTTCGCTTTTGGGGGCATCTACCTTTTGGGGAACGGTATCGAGAACACGGTCCACCAGTTCATCCAGTGAGTATCCGGATCTGAACGTGTCCTCGATGTGTTCCAGTAAGGCGTGGGCAAGCTCTCCTTTCTGGGCGGGATTGAGATCGGGTGTAAAGCGTTCTGTTGAAGGTGGAGTGGGAGATGATAGTGAGCCCACCGGGAGACCCAGTCCCCGGGCAGTGGCAAACTGCATCGGGCAACTGTTGAAGTTGACAAGATCGGTGGGGGAGAAAACCACCTGCTGCGCTTTGCGCAAAACCGGGTAGAGGAGTGGTGAGTCTATAGACGAAAATACGTCCACTGCCTTTTGAACGGTGTCGTCCGAAATGTCTGGTTGTCCCGTGGAACAGGGACGGAAGCATGGTATTTGGTCGGCTGTGTGTATCAATTTGACCGGTATTGTTTCAGAGGCGTCTTTCACGGCAAATGATTCGACACTGTGGTCCAGCGTACATTCCTCACCGGTGAGAGGGAGGAACGCAGTCAGCCATTCCAGCCAACAGGAGACATTATCGGCTGGAAGGCGGCGGGACACCCATTTTTTCAGGCCTCTTCCATCTCTCTCTCCCGAGAGAATCAGGTGGTCGCGTGCTCTGGTGAGGGCCACGTAAAAAAGTCGCTTTTCCTCGTAAAAAGCAGTGCGTTTCAGGTGCTCCTTGATAAGAAACCTGGAAACGGTGCCGGTTTCTTCAAATCCGCTTTCAGGATCTTCGACCTTGAGTCCCAAGCCCAGGCCGGGGGATGTGTACACCCGATCCGAGGTACCCAGGTTGAATCTGGCTTCGAGTTCAGGAACGACGACAACAGGAAACTCGAGGCCTTTGGCGGCGTGGACAGTCATGATTTGAACGGCATTTCCGGCGGCCTCTGGCGGATCAGCCGCTCCTTCCCTGGTTACTCCTGATACCAACCGGCCCAGTCTCCTGACAAACTCGGTCAGGTGAACGTGCTGCTGGCGTCCTGCTTCTTCGGCCAGGCGGATGAGTTTTTCAACATTTTCCGCAGCCTGGCTTCCACCGGATTGTACCACTAGATCGAACCAGTACCCCGCATCGCTGGCAATGGTCTTGATCAACTCGGCCACATCGGCGAAGCGGGAAAGATGGAGCCAACGTTGAAGAATCCGTCTTGCCCTTTTAATCAGAAGTTCATATCCGGTGGTGGAGTTGCATTCGGCAGCGGATTCACATGTGGCGTTAAGGGCCTCCCAGTATCCGCCCGCTTCCCCGATTTTGCCGGACAAGGTCACGAGCATCCGGTCAGACAACATGAACAGAGGGGATCGGAGCACACCGGCTAGTGAAGTGTCGTCGTTCGTATTGTCCAGGAAGCGAAGCACATTATAGATGTCCATTACTTCCTGCCGCTGGTAAAATCCAATTCCGGCATGAACAGTGTACGGAATGCCTGCCGTCGCGAAGGCCTCTTCCAGGGAAGAAAGAAAACTTCTTCTCCTCAACAAGACGGCACAGTCACCGAATGTGACCGGGCGGGTTGATGTTCCATCGAACACCGACAGATTCCAACCGCTTTCCTCAGAAGCGTTGACCGCCGCCTGCAATCTTTTGGCAATGCAGGTGGCTTGTGCCTTGATGTGCCATTTGTCCGGATTCTTTTCCGGGAGCAGCAGTTCCACCGAGCCTGATGGTGATGTTCCGCCCGTGCGGTGGCAGATCAAATGTTGAAACGGTACATCCCTGGCGTCACTTTGCTCCCGGCTCATGGGGAAAATCGAGCGGAAAATGGAGTTTACGAAACCCAGAGGTCGGGCCAGGGTGCGGAAATTGATGTTCAGCTCCTGCACCGTATCATGGGGTGGATTTGGAATCTCGTTTTCCGTTTGGACTTCCCGGGCCCTGACAGAGAATTCCCGCCGAACCTTTTCGAATACGGTGACATCGGCGCCCCTGAATCCGTAAATGGACTGCTTTTCATCACCTACGACGAAGACACGGTTGTGATAGAGACGGCCATCTTCGTCTCTGGCCATGGCTGAGATAAGTTCCCATTGAAGACTGTTGGTGTCTTGAAACTCGTCTATCATAATATACTTGAATTTGCCGGCCAGATGTTTTCTCACCGAACCGTTTTGCAGTAGTTGGAGGGTTTTTTCGATCAGGTCCGTGAAGTCCGGTGCTCCCGCTCTCCGCCGCTCGTCAGACAAGTGATTGATGACGTAGAGTGACAACTGGGCCAGGGCGATGGTAAAACGGGCATTTTCCTGTTCGAGTTCAGACATGCTGCATGTAAAAACTGGATACCTACCGAAGCCTTCAGCCACCAGGGTCAACACTTCTCTCAGAGCGGCCAGTTCGCCGGGTGCCCAATTGGAGGCTTTACCCTTCCTCTTGAAACTGCACGGTTTTGTTTGTTTAGTGAGGAGGACGGGAACGAGTTCGTCCAGAGCCTTGAACCGGTCTTTCTCCGGGAGATCTGAGGCTGTCAGGCGTTTGAACGGCCCGCTGACAGAATCCAGGACAGCGGATAACGAATCGGGTTTAGCTCCGGTCGCCGGGACGAGCAGAGTGTCTCGCGCTTCCTTCAGGCCGGGAGCATTAATAAACTGTTGTAAAGCCCGGCTTTTTTCCGTATTCAAGCAATACCGCCAGTGAGTGAGCAGTTGGTCCGGAGTCATGCAGACCGTCTTCTCTATCCATGGTTTCAACATTCCCCGCTCACGGCAGATCCGTTTCACTTCCCGTTCAATGACGTTGAGGCTCCAACGCTGGAGAAGTTTCATTAACGCGGCGTGCGCTTTGTGCTCGGTTTCCTCGGTGTTACTGCTGAACGCCAGGCTGTTGATGAGTGCGTGAATGGAGTCTTCCTGAAAAAGAGAGGCATCGGCCTCGTCCATGACTGAGAAATCGGGATCGAGGTCTGATTCGAAGGGAAAAGACCTGAGGAGCCTGGAACAGAAACTGTGGATGGTCCCGATATGGGCCTCTCCCAGTTCCTCTATGACACCGATCCAGAACGGCTGAGCTCTTTGTTTCAGAGAGAGGATTTTCTTCCTGATCCGGTCCCTCATTTCCAGGGCGGCCTTTTCGGTAAATGTCAGTGCCAGGATGTTTCCTACCCCCAATTTCTGATCGTTGTCGTAAAAATGATCGAGGATGGTTATGTAACGGTTGACCAGAACACGGGTTTTACCACTGCCGGCGCCTGCTACCACGGCCAAATTGCTGTGAAGATCGAGACAGGATTCCTGATCGGGAGTCAGGGTGATGGCTGTTTCGGTTTCCGGACCGCTCATCGTACTATGTCCTTTCCGTCTTTTTCATCCTCTGTTTCCACGGTCACGAGGTTGGGATTGACGGGGATGTCGATTCCGTGATGACGGAGATAGTCAATGGTGCGGCGGCGCCGTGTAACATCAACCCGGCACATGGTTCTGAAAAGACAGTTGCGTGTGCAGAAGGAGGGCAGCGCTCCGGCGCCCTCTCCTTCATCGATGGTGGTGTGAAAACCACCCGCCCTGATCTTATCGGTGGCCATCAATGCGTACCGGAGACCGTCAGTGATTGTCCGGTGGAACTCTTCCGGCGGCTTCAAACCGCTGCGGGCTTCTTTGACCACATGGTGCTTCCTGTCTTTGCCGTTTCCTTCCTGGATAGAGAGGAAGCCGGTTCTCCGGTTATTACCGGGCAGTGCTGGTTTCAGACACATATAACCTGCACCAACCGGCTTAAAGCCCTTGCCGCCGATAGTTCCATCCAGTATGTGCTGGGCTCCTTTGACATAAATGGGGACCTGGAACCGGTGGCCGCTTTCGATATCCCTTATAGCCGGCGGCTTGCCCGTTTTATAATCAAGAACGATGTAACTCCCGTCCTGCGCGACGTCAATACGGTCTATCCGGCCTTTAAAAATGACCGGTTTCCCATCGTTGGAGACGGCCAGATTAATTGTGAAGCCAGCTTCAAAAAAGGCGGGGACAGCTGTATCAGGCTGGCGGCATTCGTCAATTAAGAAGCACTTCAGCACGCCTGGTTTCACCACGGTTCCGCCGTTCGGATGGTCCGGGAAGGATACGCCTTTTGCAAAGGATACGCCTTTAGCGAGTCCTTTGACGAGATTTTCCAACTCTCTCTCCCAAAAGGGACCAGGCTGGATGAGAGCCTGTTGCTGCAGGATCTGGTGGGTTATTTCCCTGAGTTGCCACTGTGCTTCAGGCAGGTTTTCGTTTCGAACTCTGAGGAATTCTTTACTGCTCCAGAACATGTCACCAAGGTCGGGATGCCGTCTCTCATCGTTGATAAGGCCTGCCTGTTGAAGGCGGAACAGATAGAAACGACTGAGAATTTCGTGAATGATGGCGCCTCTGGTGAGAGGAGTAATTTCTTCATCCTCTTCAATTTCCGGTTCCAGCCCCAGCACTCTGGAGGCAAAAAAGTGAAATGGACATCGAGCCAGATCTTCCAGTTGAGAAGCGGAAAACCGGTGGTCCGCTCCGAAACCGATCTGATCGTGGTGTATATCCGGTCCGATGAGGCCGTCATATAAGCCAAACCAGGCATTGTTACGCTCCCGGCAAACCAGCAGTTTTCTGTACAGGGTACGGCGGGCGTCCTCCCATCCACCTGCTGTAGCACCGGAAAGTTCCAGGCTCACGGTGCCCGGGTGGTGTGACAGATTTTTCCCCAGGGCAAGAAGGCATTGCTTTCCTCTGGTGGAAGCCGAAGTATGGGCCGCTTTGGTGATCTCCTGCACCTGATGTGGCGCGAGCAGAGTTTCCAGCCCGTCAACCAGCAGGGAGGGAAGTGTTCCTGATTCGGAAGAAGCGGAATAACTGAGAACGACTGAACGACTGCCAGCGCATAGTGCCCACACGATAGTTTTACGCGCTTCGTTCCAGAGCCTCCGTTTTTCGGTTTCACCGGCAGGGGATCCGGGAAATCCATTTGCTGCCGGGAGTGAAGTTTTTTGCAGGGGAGGGAAATTGTTACTGGTAAGCCCTGTTAAAAAGACATGCCTGGCACAAAGCCCCTGGTGTTCCCCCAGGCGGTAGACCTGGACAGCCCCGGGGCGGGACGGTAGCGAGATTCTGGTCTCCAGACATCCCTCCCAAAAAGACATATACAGGATAGCTAGATCGATAGCGGCATTCTGGGTGTGATGAAAACTATTTTTGACTTTGTCGAGCAGATCACACAGAATATCTGGGGCAACCAGATTTCTGGAAGTGAGATGTAAAGGCAGATCCAGAAGATCATCATTCCCGGTACGCTCGACTGATTTCGACGGGACAATACCCATTACTTCACTTTCTACAATGGAGCGCAGAGCGGTTGAAAAAGCTCCGGGTGACATTTTGTCGCGGAGTCTGCCGGCCAGGCTGAAGACTTTGCGCAAAACTGAAATTCCCTTTTCTACAGCTTCAATTCTGGCGGTTAAACGCTTTTGTTCCCTATCGTGTTCTGCAGTTGTTGTATCATTTCCGCTCCGGGCAAGTTCTTTTACACACGTGGCCAGATGCTTCCGGTGATCCTCCAGCGGCCGAATCCATTCTCGTCCCCAATTGATTTGCCGCCCGCCGGATACGTTTCCCATGACACCGGCCAGACGCACCTCATGCTCGAACCGGCCGATACTGCCGGTGATTTCTTCCGGGAGATATCGTGTAAGAGCCAGAACGTCATCCCGCCGGTATCCGGATAGGCGCATCCGGATTAATCTGATAAGCATTTCAACCGGCCGTGTTTCGGCCAGGGACTGTGTCTCGCTCTGGTGTATGGGAATACCCTGCTTCAGGAAGGAACTGCGCAGCAGGGAACCGTACTCGGAATATGATGGAACAATAACTATGCAATCCTCGGGGACAATATCATCTTCAAAGTTGAGTATGGTCTTTATTACTGTGGCAATACGTTCGACTTCCTCGAAAGGTGTCCTGCCTTTGATGATTGAAATCTCCCCATCTGAAAGGTTTTCATTAGATTCTGCACACGCTGCAGGTGCCGGATTCATGATTTTCCCCAGGCTGGATGTGGCTCTCATGGCCAGAGCCAACCGCGAACGGCTGACAGTTGGAGGAACCCCGGTAGTTTTCCATACGATCCGTTCCGCTTTGAGATACTGGTTTGCCAAATGCTGGATGAAGCTTGTTGCCTGAATATGAATGGGGTGGTTTGTTTGCTTCTCGCCGGGAGGCTGGTCCAATGGCAACGACACCCACAGATTATCCACCCTTTTCAGCAGAGCGGTCAGAAAAAACAGCTCGGGTGCCGTCAAATCAGCGGGATTCTCCAGTAGGACATGATCCGTTTCCTCGATGACCGGGGAAAGTGGTTTCGACTGCTTAAGCTCCTGTGCCAACCGGTAATACAGTGCTTCAGGATCGATAAATCCCTGGTTGGCCAGAGCAGTTTCATAGGTGTGAAAAAGGGATGTCATATCATGGCCGATCCTGTTTTTCAGCTCCTGTTCTTCCTGGGAACAGTCGAACCTGCGTCCCAGACCACTTCGGTAAATATCAGAAAATAATTGCATCAGGTACCGAATCAAACCGGGGGGCGGCAGGGATCGGGCGGAGGAGGTCAGAAAACCACCGGACAGGGATTCTTTATATGACTCAGCGGTCACGACTGTCCGGACCATGCGGCTGGCGGGACGAGGGATATCTCTGGCGGTCCGGGATAGGAGATTTTTTAGCTGCCGGATGGTGAAAACCTTGAACGACATGGCCGCCCCCAGGTTCCGGGCCAGTGAAAAATGGATGTCCCGAACTGCCGGTTCGGAGGGGGCCAGATAAAGCAGGGAACACTTCCGGGGATTCTGTCGGATCCTCTCCTCGATTTCCTGCAGGAAAATACGACGTGCGGCAAAACCGGTGGGATCACACCAGACGGTGAGAGTGAGACCGGGGGGAACTCTGGCTGCCTTTATCCGACTGCTGCTGGTGGCGCTCATAGGAGGATGTTCAATGCCATGCCCACCAGTAGCGTGGACGATACCATTATGAGCATTGATTTAAACATGTCTTTAAGTCCCAGTTCCTTGATCATGACCACGAAGGTAGCCATACACGGAAAGTACATTGCCAGCATGACGCTGGCAATAATAAGCTGCTTCAAACTCAGGTTGAGCGGGGACAGCATACCCACCGCCACGTCTTTTCTTAGAAAACCGATGATCATGGCTGCGGCGGTCTCCCCGGGAAGACCGAGCAGTGTGGTGAACACCGGTCCGGCCATCCTGGCCAGAAAAGCCAGGATTCCGAGCCAATGAAGGATATTGATCACCAGTATCCCCAGAATCACGAGCGGCACCGCTTCCGCCAGAAAATGCCTGGTTCGTGTCAGCAGTTTCTTCAGAAGCGCGGGCAGGTAGGGAAGGCGGTATGGTGGAATCTCCAGAAAAATTTCCGGGCTCTCTCCCTTCACCAGTAAATTAAGTATGAATCCCAGGACGATCCACACCATGAAAAGAGAGCCGAACACCGGCAGCAAGCCCTTGATTCCGAACCGTCCCACCAGGCCGACGATAACGGCTATCTGGGCCATACAAGGGATAGAGATCGACATGAGCGTGGCAGCGATAAACTTCTCTCTCCTGGTTTCGAGAATCCTGGTGCTCAGCATCCCCGGGACATTGCATCCCAGAGCGAGCATCATGGATATGACACCGAAGCCGTGCAGCCCGAGACGGTGCATGAATGTGTCTACCAGTACGCTGAGCCGCGGCAGGTAGCCCAGGTCCTCCATGAGACTGAGAATCAGGTAAAACGCAAAAATATACGGAAGAATCATGGCTATCGGCACATACAAGCCGGTGGTCAGTAACCCTAATGCCTCCACGAAGTTGATCGTGCCGTCCGCGCCGATATCCCCGATAAGGACTCCATGAATGAAGGTGGTAGAGTCAATGAGACCGGAAAGTTTGAGTACGAGGGGAGCCCATAGTTTCGTGAAAAGGGGATCGAACAGGTAGCCGATCAGCCCTTCCCCGATCAAACGGATAATCCAGAAAGCGGCCAGCATGACCAACAGGGCCAGGGGAAGCCCCGTACCGGGTTTGATGGACAGGTCCCCCAACCGCTCCAGCAAGGTGTGGTGCCGGTGGGTGATCTTCTGAACCTTTTCCACTAGATTGCCCACATCGTGCCATCGCTCGCCATCTTCATAGGTGTACTGACTGACCCGGGCGTTGAACAGGGCTTGATGAAGATACTTGATTCCCTCACCGGTAAGAGCGCATGTGGTGACTACCGGAACACCCAGTATGTCCTGTAATTTGGCCCGATCGATATGGATTCCGATGTGCTTGGTCTCGTCCCACAAATTGAGATCGATGACCAGGGGAATCCTGCGTTTTATCAACTGGAGAGTGAGATTTAGATTTCGTTCCAGATTGGTCGAGTCGATCACGTTGACGATTATGTCCGCTTTATCCAGAAGTTCCGTGGTGACCTCTTCGGCCCGTGAAGACGGATCTAGTGAATACGTTCCTGGAGAATCGATGATCTCCACCTTTTCTCCACCCAGGCGCATATAACCTTTCATATATTCAATGGTGGTGCCCGGGTAGTTGGACGTGATGACCTGAACACCGGTCAGACGTGTGAAGATAACGCTTTTTCCGACATTGGGATTCCCTACGAGCAATATTCTCTTGAGGCGAGGTTTTGTTTGGTCAGAGATTGCACTACTTGATTTCTCCCTGGGGTTGGTTGGATTCGGTTTTATAGGGTTCGTCTTCATAGGGTTTTCTCGATACTATGATTTTCGTTGCCATTTTGTAGCCGACTGCCACCTGGGTGCTGCCAACATTGATGATGACAGGACCTTTCAGTACCTGGGACGACACCTTTGTTACGGGAGCGCCTACCCGTACACCGAGAGTTGAAAGACGGTTGTGAAAACGCTCTCCACCCCTCAGATGGATGACAACTCCTTTTTCACCTTCCCTGAGTTCGGTCAACGGTCGTACCATTGTTTTCTCTTTTCTGGTTCTTACTTATTGAACGATACAGACTACCAGTTTTCTCCCTGTATGTCAAGAATTCCGGGGTTGCAACGCAGACATTGAACGATGACAG
>CAYSPT010000020.1:0-49081 GCA_964432985.1 uncultured bacterium | reverse complement strand
TCTCCCTGTATGTCAAGAATTCCGGGGTTGCAACGCAGACATTGAACGATGACAGACAGGATGGTGAACCCAAGCTGTCTTACTGCTTTCTATTAAGCATATAGGACATGATCCAGTGAGGCGTTGCGGCGATGAACGAGAAGATCCTCACTTTCTATGCCTACAGAGTCCAGGGCGGCAACGCAGACATTGAACGATGACAGGCAGGATGGTGGGCGTAGCGGTGATGAACGAGAAGAATCCCAAGGTAGCATAGAAAAATAGGTACAGCCGACTGGAGTTGACCTGTTACCACACCGATGGCAGAGATCCGGGGACTTTGCCGCGTTTGGCCAGTGAAAGCCGCTCGCGAAGCTCTCCTTCTATATTCGGTGTCGGTTGAAGTTCCAGGGCTCTTTGATAGAGGCCTGATGCATCATTAAAACGCTTTTTGAGCAGGTAACAGTCACCCAGGTGGGCCTGGGTTGTAATATCGTTGGGATCGAGGGCCAGAGCGCGTTCGAGGTCGGGAATAGCACCATCGAGGTCACCGAATAGCCTGAGTATTCTTCCACGATTGAACAAAGCCCACTGGTCATTGGGGGAGTGTTTGACGACGTGGTTCAGATGCTGTCTGGCAGCGCCATAGGCGTGCCGTCCCAGTTGAATTTTAGCCAGAAGTCTGTGTCCCGCCGTTGTTTCCTTCAACTGAATTCCTTTTTCAAGATACTGGGAAGCCTGATCGAGATTTCCTTCCCCCAGGTAGATTTCTCCCAGAAGATTGTATCCTTCAGGGGCTTGCGGATGATCTTTCGTCATTGCTTCAGCCAGCGTTTTTGCTTGTTCCTGACGATTGGTCATCAAATAGATTTTCCCCAGTCTAAACTTGAGATTCGGGGTTTTTATCGACTTGACTGCTTTTTCAAGCAGTTCGGCTGCTTGATCGAGTTTGTTCGCCCGTTCAAAAATATCTGCCAGTTCGTTCATCGCAGGAATGTCGCCGGTCCTGATCTTTAATCCGGTATTGTAGGAGTCAATGGCCTGATCCAGTTTTCCTAGAACATACAGAGCCCGGCCTTGCATGAAGTAGGCGTCGGCGTACTTTTGATCGACCTCTATCACTTTCGAGAAAAAAACCAGCGATTCCTCGTACTTGCGTTCGCCTACGAGAATGTGGCCGCAATAATACAGTGCTTCAGGGTCCTGGGGATCGATTTTGACGATCTCTTTAAAGGTTTTCAGCGAACTCGTCATATCTCCTTTGTCCATAAGCTCGAACGCTTTTTCTTTCAGCTCTTTTGTATTCCTGTTGGCGGCCGGAGGGGAACTGCTGCTCGTAGTCCGGGTGATAGTCGGGGGTCGAGGGATGAAGAGTCCACTTGGTAAAGTGGGCCTGGTGTGGCCTCCGGCGGTGCTGCCGGTATCCTGGGAGGGCGGTTCCGCAGATGGTTGTGAAGTACCGGTATCCTGAACCGGGGGTTTGATGTCAGGGGCAGGCGTGGGCGGGACAGGTGTTGGAACCACCGGTGCGGGCACCACTGGTGCAGGCGGTTGTGGCTGCGACGGAACTATCACCACCGGCTCTGCAACAGGGTCCGGTGATGTGTCGCCGGTCGGTTCCGGGGAAGGTGGAGGTAGTTCGATTGAATCGTCGCCGAGAATATCTCGCATAGCCAGCGCTTCTTCGAGGGTGAGTTCGGGATTCTCTTCTGCTTCCGGCGGTATCTCTTGCCCTGAGTCGATACCAGGTTCCTGCTGGTCGTCAGCGGTGGCCGTCGGGTCAGGAGATGTCGTGGCGGTTTCGGGCGGTGTAACAGTTGTCTGCTGAGAGCCCGAAGTGTCCGGACTGCCTGCCATAGCAACCGCGGTACCCTCCTCTTTTCCAGCTGCCTCTTTGGTCGTCCCCGAACCTGATTTTCTGGGCCGCTTTCTCGAGGATGGTTTGCGTCTCGCAGGTTTCTTATTAGTTGTTTTTCCGGATTTTGGTTTTCGCGAATCCGTCGGTGCCGAAGCAACTTTGACCTCTTCCTTATCTCTGGTTTTAGCAGCCAGCCGAATCCCGAGAATGAAGCCCCCCGATAGAATTCCGATGGCAACCAGTATTCCCAGAACAGACAAAAATATTTTCTTGCCAGCTCCGGATGAACTGGCACTGGAAGCGGCTACCGCCTGCATGTACGGTTGTGGCACCTTTTGGGCTGGTGCTGGTTTGGGCGCAGCGGATGGAGCTGGAGACTGCGATTTGGAAGAATCATCCAAGGAGCTCAGAAGACTGGCGGCTTTTCGCACTATTGTCAGGCTCTTATCCCTGAGGAGCTTTTTCAGAAGCGGATTGAGCGACTCGTCACGTATTTTTTCTATTGCGTAAAGCGCGCTTTCCCTGTCCCATACACTGGGACTCTGCAGCATTGCCTCTATCTTTTCCCTGGCCAGGGCTGGATCTTTGTTCCAGAGATAGGTGGCGACATTTCCCCTGACACGATTGTCTTGATCTCCAAGTAAGGGCGCAATATGATACGCCATCTCAGGATCGTTGGCCATAGCCAGTCCCTCTACCGCGTTTGCCCGTACCCGTGGATCGGGATAATCAAGGAAGGGGACAATTTGCTTTACCACAGAAGTTCCGCCCAGG
The DNA here is from genome assembly GCA_964432985.1 of uncultured bacterium. Lineage (GTDB taxonomy): Bacteria > Muiribacteriota > CAYSPT01 > CAYSPT01 > CAYSPT01 > CAYSPT01. Next base: position 46,470 of record CAYSPT010000020.1, on the reverse strand, counting down.
TTACCTACAGCTTTTACCAGTGTAGCAATGACATAACGGCTGGTTTCAAGGCTGAGCCTGTCCACTAGAAGAGGCAGTATTTCCGGGTCGCCCAGTTCGCTTGCTTCCTGCACGGCCCGCAAGCGGATTTCTTCATCCTCTGAATCGATGTCCTTTATGACTTGCTCTACCGGCGATTCAGGAAGGAAAGCCGCCAGCTCAGGCGGGATTTCATGCAGAACCGGTGCTGGCCCGGTGGGCTGGGCTGGCGGGTCCTGGACAGGCTCTTCACTTCCCGGGCTTGCTTCGAGTGGGGCTGGTTGAGAATCCGTTGGGGCCGGTCGAGAATCCGTTGGGGGAAGCTGCGCGGCTGGCTCTTGCATCTCAGGTGACCGGCTGACAGGCTCCGGGGTTTCCCCAAAAACGTCGGGCTCATCGATGTCATGAAAGGCTTCGTCGATAAAGGCTTCTATGTCGGTGGATGTCGGTCTTTGTTCTGTGGCAGCGGAAGGCTTTTGCGCCGGAACCGGTTCAACTGGGGGACTCATCCGGGTGTCAGGTTTCTTTTCCTGAAAAACCTGCTCGACATATTCCTTTGACTCTTCGTACTCTTGTACAGGTTCGGCTGCTGCAAGCTCCTCTCCCCGGGACCGCCGCAGGGCGCCGACGACGCCTGTTTCTTTTTTGGCCAGTTTTTCATCCACTTTGGCGATGGCCATTGAAGCCTGCAGCCTTACGTCCATATCCTGGTCACTGAGCAATTTCGAAAGCAGCCGGCGGGCTTCTACCGTACCGATTCGACCCAGAGCAAAAACGGCGCTTTTACGAACGGTTACATCGTGGTTGCGGCTCATTTCTCTGAGCCGGGTCATGGCCTTGAGGGGGGAAAAATTCCAGAGAGTCTTGGCGGCATTGGCCACAACGCGGGGATTGCTGTCGTTCAGCAGAGGGGAAACCAGATTAAAAGTCTTCGCCACCTGCACTGCTTCAAGTGCCTCTATTGTATTTGCCCTGACCCGGCTGTCAGCGTCTTTTAAATAGGGGGAGAGGACCGGGATAACGCATTCGTCGCCGAGTATTCCGATTGTTTTCACCAGAGTGGCAATTACGTGCTTGTGCTCTTCAGCGTGCAACTGTTCGATAATTCGGGGAAGCAATTCGGGGTCTTTGAATTCCGCAAGTTTCAAGGCGGCCTGGATGCGAATCTGGGGATCCTGTTTGTCGAGATTGCTCATCTGACGCTCGATGTAAACTTTTTCCAGGTTGCTTTCCAGTTCTTCCTCTTTTATATTAAGCTTTTCTTTTAGCTTTTTTAAAGCTTTTCTGGCAAAATAACGAACTGAAAGTTCGTGGTCCTGAGCTGCCTCGAGCAGCAAGTCGACCGCTTCCCGGACATCCGACTCCCCCAGGGCCATGACAGCCTGTTTACGAATATCCAGATCTTCGCTGCTGATCATTTCTCGGAGTGTTTCCAGGTCTGGCAAACCGGCTTCATCTCCATTTCTCAGGCATCAGATATGCTGTGCACCTGCAGAGGTACACTATGTACTTCAATTGTTTCTCTTCGTTAATTGTACCAATCACGCGAAAACTCTGTCAATGTATACGGATGGATAGTGGCAGGGATTCCTTCTCCGCCGCTTTCTGCGCTGCTACCTTGTTTTTTCCTTTGAAGTTGAGCTCTCCCTGCCGATGCATGTTCAAAATACTAGTCCGTTAATTTCGCGAATCGCCGCAGCAGGCGTGCGTATGAAATTAGCGAGCTTATTCTGGTGAGGTGATGTCTTGTGCAGTGCCCTCTGTGCAATACTTCGATGAAGTCAATGCTGTTCCCCGACCAGTCGACAGGTGATACATTTCATCAGCAGCGGTGCCCTCATTGCAGCATCTCGGTTTCCGCAGCCCGCAGCCTGTCAGCATACGAGTTAGCCAGCCTGGTATCCAGAGTAGTCTGAATCCTGTTATTTAGTACTCTTCCAGATTTCCGGTTAATTTCCCGAGAAAGAAAAATATCAACAGTGCTGCGGTGGCCCCGACCAGCATGAATCCAGCCACCAGGGGGTAGCTGAGTGTAATTCTTATATCTCGTTCGATGTAAGCACCTATCTGTCTCAACTTCCTTACTCCAAGCGGGTACCTGAATTCGGGTGCTATTGTTACCGCCGCTGAAGCACGGAGCAACAGTCCGTTGATGAGGCTCTTGACGTGGGTACCGCAATTACCTATGATATTAATGGTGAACCCGGGAGGAGGGTGCCTGGTGAATGTAGAGACGTTTATTGAAGCGATAAAAAATGATAATCCTCTTGGTAGGATTAAGCTTATCGAATCACTGGAAAAACAGGATTTTCCAAGAGATCTGGCCTTTTTTAGAGCAGTTGCCCAGTGTTTGAACTCACCGTCGGAATATGTTCGTTGCGCAGCCAGCAGGTTGATTTTTGTGAAGTTCCCTCTGGATATGATTCTTGAGCCGCTGGTAGGCGTAATTGTCCGCGAACCAGTGTTCTGGCCCGCCAAACAGGCTGCCGCCATGGCTTTTTGCCGGGCTCCGGCCAAACAACTCATGCCTCTGCTTGATCCGTTGGTGGCGGAGTTGAACCAGGTGGAACGGGACGAGTTCTCCGAGGTGTTGAATACCGCCGGCGCTGGAGAGATAATGAGTATGATCAATTCTATTCCGTCAGGGGAAGAAACGGAACCTGCCGCTGAACAGGAACCTCCCGGGGAAATGAGTGATGATGGTCCGCCTGCCGCCACCCAGGGGACGGAAGCGGTCGTTCCCCCGAAGGCGGGAGCGGTCGCTCCACGGGAAACGGTCGCTCTCAAGAGAGCGAATGAGCCCCCTCTTACTGAAACGCTCCCTGAAACACCCCGGGCGGTGCCCGAACCTGCCCCGGCTCCGCAGGAGTCTCCCCCGGTGATTCATCCTGTTGACGATTCCGGTGCTGATGGTGATCATGAGATCCCCCCGGACTCTGGTGATCTTCCAAATGAAGCCGAACGAAGGTTGCGGCTGAAAATCCTGCTTTCCAGCCTGACAAAGCTGGATATCGACCTTTCATCAGAAATAGCCTTCGCCCTGAGCAATTTTGCAGGGGATGAGCTAGTTAACAGTCTGGTGGATTTGCTGCATAGACAGAAAAACAGTTTCTCCCGGGCTATCATGGTGCAGATTCTGGGAATGCTTGAGATTAAAATGGCCGTCGACTACCTCATTCCCTATCTACGTGACGAAGACCGTAGGGTCCGCGCCAATGCCGTCGAAGCTATCGGTCAGATCGGAGAAGAGAAACACGCCCGGTTGCTTATTCCACTTCTGGAAGATCCCGACAACCGGGTTCGGGCCAATACAGCCCGGGCGCTGTGGAGTTTTGGTGGTCTGAGGGCAATCAACATCCTGGTCACTATGCTGAAAGACCCCCGCAAATGGATCCGTGCCAGCGGTGCGTATGCTCTTGGTGAAATAGGTGCCATCCAGGTGGTTGAACCCCTGCTGGATGCATTGGCTGATCCGGACTCCGATGTGCGGGTGAACGTGGTGCGTGCTCTAGGAAAGACCAGTGATGGTACCGTCTCAAAGCCCCTCATGAGACTGGTTGTACACCTGGAAACTCCCCCCGAAGTCAGGGTGGCGGCGGTTGAAGCTCTGGGCAGACTGACCGCGGCTCTGGGGACCGATTATCTGTCAGTACTGCTGCAGGAACCGCTCCTGCCCGAAGCGGCGATGTTGGTTCGTGATGAGATGGAGAGACGCGGCCGCACTTAAACACTTATAATCGCAGCTTCCTGATTAAAATCGGGGTGCGTTTAGATCCTGGGGTGGTAGTAGATCAATGTTCCTTGATGACCGGGCTATACCACTTCGTGCCCCTGCCTACAGCATCTTCAATATGCGTATCGATAATGACCTGCCGCAAATTGGGTACCTCTGGTTTTACCGGTGACTCGAAAACGAGTTTGTACTGTCCTCGTATCTCCAGCGCGATGCGTTCGTAGAGTTTTTTCAGTTGATGGGCGTTGGGGCTGTAATAATACTGTCCCTTTGTTTCACGAGAAGTACGTTGGAGCAGGGTTTTACAGGACCGTTCCCCAAGAGCGATGGTGTGAATGGGAACGTTCAGAGACCGTGCTGCCGCCAGCACTTCACCGATATCGTGTTTACTGAGCTGAGGAGAATACCGCCTGGATTCGTCTTTACCATCGGTCAGAGCCACCACGCAACGGCGCCCCGGCATTTTGGACGTTTCCTGAACGGCTGCAAGCAGTGAGTCGTAAAAAGCGGTCGGTCCTCTGCCTCTCAAGCCGTGAGCCAATTTCTTCGCCAATTGCCGGTCGTTAGAAAAACCATGTACGATCGTAGGTTTTTCAGCGAATGACATGATCATGACCTGATCCTGGTCTTCCAGGTGTGAAAGAAATCCTCCGATAGCCTCTTTCACCTGCTTCATTTTGCGGTGCATGGAACCGCTGCGGTCGATCAGCAGACATATGTAATTGCGCTGATTCATGGGGACTACCTTGACCGGCGTCACATTGACGTTGATGAAGACATTAAAGTTCTTTTCGTCGATACCGTGTACAATTTGGCCCCGTTGGTCATACACGGTAACGGCGGCTTCAATGTGCGGCCAGTTGGAAACGTTTACCTCATCCACTCGCGTAATGAGAGGACTGTCCTGAGCGAACAGGGGAAGTGGAAAAGCAAAAATAAACATAAACAGGATCAAAATAATGGATATCAGGGGACTTCCAGCTAATTTCATGAATTATCAGCTCCTTATTAGCCCGATTAATTCATAAGTGAAACAATAATCTGCTACGATAATACTTGAATTAACCGGGCTGGTAACTGTTGTATGGTACCAGATAGTGGGAAATGGCGCAACCGGTTGACAGGAAGGGCTGTTTCCTGTTATATTTTACACTCCTTACTCTCTATGCTTCTTGCTAGAGGGCGGGAACGTCAGTTTCGAATGAAGATAAGCATTGTAGTGGGCGCAGCGGCAGTGAACGCGAAGCATTCCATACACTTCTTGCTAGACCACCCACCCTCTGATATGTGAGTGTGGAAAGGACATAGACTCATTGAAGGAGTTTTGACGGTTTATACCTATGCCGGAGCGCAGGCTCCGTTATTTCTATTTATGACAGTAATGGTTAGTTACATTGGACATATCGAAAAGTTTGCCAACCTGACAAACCGGATTTGAAGGCGGTGATTACGCGTGTTTCAGGCTTTGACCTCGAGACTGGAGGATATTTTTTCTTCGCTCAGGAGACGGGGTAAGGTTTCCGAGCAGGACATCAAGACAGTCATGCGTGAGGTTAAGCTTGCTTTGCTCGAAGCGGATGTCAATTTCAAAGTAGTAAAGGAATTCGTAAAAAAGGTGCGGGAACGGGCTTTAGGCCAGGAAGTAATGCAAAGTCTTACTCCCGCCCAGCAAGTAATCAAGGTGGTCAGGGATGAGCTGGTTGTTGTTATGGGCAGCACGGTTCAGAAGCTCGATCTGGGAGACAAACGCCCGGCGGTACTCCTTCTGGTCGGTCTTAATGGGTCGGGTAAGACCACGACCTGTGCCAAGCTGGCGGTCCACCTTCAGAGCAAAGGAAATAAGCCTCTCATGGTGGCGGCGGACATCTATCGCCCTGCGGCTATCAAGCAACTGCAGGTTCTCGGAGAACAAAGCGGGATTCCGGTGTTCCAGATGGGAGAGGGACACAAGGTGGTGGATATTGTAAAAGCGGCATTACGCAACGCTTCCGCCGCAGGGAACGATGTCGTGCTTGTTGACTCGGCGGGCCGGCTACACGTTAACGAGGAACTCATGCAGGAACTCGAGGGATTGATAGCAGAAGTCCCGCCCTCAGAGACGCTTCTGGTCGCTGACGCCACCACGGGCCAGGATGCAGTAAACGTGGCCACCGAGTTCAATCGGCGGCTTGCTATCGACGGTACAGTCCTGACTAAACTGGACGGTGATGCCAGGGGAGGGGCTGCTCTATCCATCAGGGCGGTTACCGGGAAACCCATCAAGTTCGTAGGTCTGGGGGAAAAGATCGACGCCATCGAACCCTTTTATCCCGATCGAATGGCTTCGCGTATCCTTGGTATGGGAGATATTCTCACGCTGATCGACAAGGTAGAAACCACCGTCGACCAGGAAAAAGCCAGGGAACTTGAACAAAAGCTGAGAAAAATGGATTTTTCTCTTCAGGATTTTCTCGAGCAGTTGCAGCAGATGAAGAAACTTGGGCCGCTGGACCAGCTAATGGATATGGTTCCCGGGTTTTCTTCCATGGCCAGAAAAATGAAAGGTTTCAAAGTTGATGATCGTCAACTCAAGAGGATCGAAGCGATTATCCTGTCCATGACACCCGGTGAACGCAACGATCCCGGTGTTATTTGCGGGTCCCGTCGGCGGCGGATTGCATCTGGAAGCGGCACTACCGTTTCAGAGATAAACCGGCTGCTCAAGCAGTTTCAGGAGATGAAAAAGTTGATGAAGAAAATGACTTCCATGACCGGCCCTATGAAACTCGGTCCTGGAATGTTTCCGTTTGGATGAACCGTGTTGGATTACTATGTAGACGTTACTACTCTAGTAGACGTTACTACTTAGGAATAAACATTCGAGGAGGTGAAATCTGGTGGCAGTCAGCATTCGGTTGAGAAGAGCCGGCAACAAGAATAATCCGCATTACCGCATCGTTGCGACGGATTCCAGAATGCCCAGGGACGGACGGTTTTTAGAGATACTTGGTCATTACACGCCAAAGACCGATCCGCCGACGATCAAGGTGGACCTGGATGGTGTGGAAAAATGGATTTCCAAAGGCGCCAAAGTGTCTGAGACCGTGAAAAGTCTCATAAAACAAGCGAAGAAAGCGGCCGGGCAGGATTCTGTTTCTTAAAGGAGTCTGCTTATTAATTTGAGGGAGAGAATACTTGATGAAGGAACTCTTGATGATGATCGTTCACTCTCTGGTAGATAATCCTGACCAGGTGGACTTGAAATGTGTCGAGGGAGAGAAAATGCTGGTTTTCGAACTCCGTGTTCACCCGGACGACGTCGGTAAGGTCATCGGCAAGAAAGGGCGGACAATCAATGCCATACGATCGGTGATGAAAGCAATTGTCACCAGGGACGGCAAAAAAGTAATGCTGGAGATTCTTCAGTAGGTTGATTATCCCGAATTATTCGGGATTATATAGCAAGGATGACGATCGAGTGGAAGAGTCAAGTAAAAACGGTATAACCATTATCCGGAAGGTGCTCGTCAAAGCGATAGTGACCGAGGAATTCAAAAAGAAATTGCTCGACGAACTCAGTAATTCCACCCAGCAGGCTGAAACCAGGCTGCAGCAGCTGGAATTTGAGAAGAAAAGAATCTCGCTCCGAAGCGGCCAGAGCCCAAAGGACCAGATGGCGGCCCGGCAGCTTGAAGTCGAACGGGAGCGCCTCAAAGGTATGCATCAGCAGTTCACCCGCAAGCGCGAAGAGATTGTTAATCTGGAATTAGATTCCGAATATCTCCAGGGCACTATCGACAGTCCGATCTTTATCAGCGAGGGAGATAGTTTCTATGATCTCCTCACCAAGACGGAGATCGTCATAAAGGACGGGAATGTCGTCGAAATCAGAAATTCCTGACCATCGCTGTCCGGAATGGATTGTTATCGGTAAAATTACCAGACCTGTTGGTTTAAAAGGTGCGGTGAATGTATACACGCTGACTGATTTTCCTGAACGGTATGGTGAACTTGGACGGGTGCGTCTTCAGCGTGGTGACCAGATTCAGTATGTTCACGTGCGCTCGGTGGGTCAGCGTGGAGCACGCTTTGTCCTGAATTTCGAGGAGTGCGCCGACAGGAAAGATGCAGAAGCTCTCAAGGGGTACCTGATAACCATTCCCGGAAGCGCACTACCGCCTCTACCCGATGATGATTTCTACCCGTTTCAGTTGCTTGGTATGCAGGTTGTCGACTTGACCGGGAAGGTACTGGGCTCGGTTATTGACACGTATTCAGTCCGGGACGAGGACCTGTTGGAGATAGAACGGGTGGAGGAAAAGGGGACTTTCCTGCTTCCATTTGTGAAACAATTCGTGAAGTCGGTGGATGTTTCCGGCAATACGATGGTTGTTGACCTGATTAATGGTTTTGACTGATGTTACGAATAGATATACTCACACTTTTTCCGGAGTTCTTCAGTGGCCCCCTGAACGAGAGTATGCTCAAGATAGCTTCAGACAGAGATCTGGTGAAGCTCAACGTGGTCAATTTGAGGGACTTTGCCGAAGGCAAGCACCGGGTGACGGATGATTATCCTTATGGGGGGGGCGCCGGGATGGTGATGAAACCCGAACCGATTGTAGCCGGTGTGGAGTCACTCACCGATGAAACCGTGGATACAATTGTTGTGCTGCTGACCCCCATGGGAAGATGCTTTAACCAGCAACTGGCGGTGGAACTGGCAAACAAACAGCACCTGATCGTTGTATGCGGTCATTATCGTGGTATTGACGAACGGGTGCGAAAATGCTTGAACCCACTGGAGATTTCTATCGGAGATTATGTTTTAACCGGTGGAGAACCGGCAGCTCTGGTTGTGTGTGATGCCGTCACCCGGCTAGTTCCGGGAGTGCTCGGTAATCCCGATTCTCCCGATCTGGATTCATTCACCAGCGGAATACTCGATCACCCGCATTACACGCGGCCCCGCTGCTTCAGAGACTTGGAAGTGCCGGAGGTTCTCCTGTCGGGAAACCACGAAGAAATTATGATCTACCGTCGAAAAGAGGCACTCAGGCAAACCTGTCTCAGGCGGCCTGACCTCCTTCAGGAAGTGGTTCTGGATGAAAAAGACCGCCTGTTCCTGCGGAAAATCGTTGATGAAAAGGGTTTAAAGCTTGAATATTAGATAACAACTATAGTAGAATGTGCAAACTTTGTCATTGTTTGGAAAATTAGAGGAGGACAACTAAGTCATGGATATGCTTTATGAGCTTGGAAAGGAACAAATGCGGACCGATATCCCTTCATTTCAACCCGGCGATACAGTCAAGGTTCATTTGAGGGTTGTTGAAGGCACCAAGGAACGTATTCAGATCTTCGAGGGAACTGTCCTGGGAAGGCATGGAAGCGGTGTAAACGAGACGTTTACCGTCCGCAAGCTTTCCTACGGTATCGGAGTCGAGCGGGTTTTTCCCGTCCATTCTCCCAGTCTCGCTAAAATTGAGCTGGTTGAAAAGGGGAAAGTGCGGCGTGGAAAGCTCTATTACCTGAGGGAACGCAAGGGTAAGGCCGCCCGGGTTAAGAGAAAGGACACGAGATAGTCAACTACTGGCATGGACGTGTCTGATAACAACCCATCTGAGAATAGTCACCAACCACAGGTTTCGGATGAAGATCCGATGATAGGGAGAAGTGCCAGAGTCTTACGTGAAATTATCGAGACTCTGGCCATCGCTCTTATTCTGGCCCTGATAATCAGGACATTTATCCTGCAGGCGTTCTATATACCCTCCAGTTCGATGGAGGACACGCTTTTCCCCAACGACCGGATACTCGTCAACAAATATATGTACTCCGCCAAAACGGTGAATCGTGGTGATATTATCGTGTTCAAATCACCCCGGTCGCCGGGCAGGGACTTTATTAAGCGGTGCGTGGGGCTGCAGGGAGATGTCGTCGAGGTCAAGAACAAGGTTCTTTATGTAAATGGCAATCCGTTATGCAACCCTCCCGGGGTCAAGTACATGGATTCGTCAATCTTTACCAATGACCATCCACGAGGACTAAGGGACAATATGCCGTCACTTCAGGTGCCACTCAAGGGAAGCACAGTTGCTCTCAGTCTCGAAAACATAAGCCGTTATCGGAATATAATAGAGGAGTACGAAGGACATGATCTGGAGATAACCGCCGATGGATCTATTTTGATCGACGGGAAAGCGGCTGATTCGTATACGTTCGCGATGAGCTACTACTTCATGATGGGCGACAATCGTGACAACAGCGAGGACAGCAGATTCTGGAAGGTACTTCCCTCCAGTCATGTGAAGGGAAAGGCCATTGCTATTTACTGGCCGCTTAAGCGTATTGGACGTATCAAGTAAGCGTGGCGGCTTTATGACCGCTGCAGCCGGGCAGGTGATCTGAGAACTGAAAACTGGGGAAGACCAATTACTCTCCTATGTGCGCATGGTGGATCTCCTTATCGAAGTAAGGGATGCACGGGTTCCAGCAAGCTGTGAGGATCCTATGTTTGAGCGTATCGCCGCCGGGAAAAAGCGGGTGGTTGTTTTCTCTCAGGCAGACCTGGCTTCGCCGCGTGTAACCTCTGCGTGGTGTCATGTTTTGAGCAGGCATGGCTTGAAAGCTTTTTCCATGGACCTCAAACACGGCAAAGGCGTTTCATTGTTGCGTAAATACCTTTTGAAAACGGCCCGAACCCGTACAGGTCGAAGCCGGCGCCGGGCTCTTCCTTCGGGACGGTGTCCGTTGCGGGTTATGATAGTTGGTGTACCGAATACCGGGAAATCATCGTTGATTAACAGACTGTCACCGGTCAAAAGAACCAGGGTTGGAGCAGTCCCCGGAGTTACGCGCGGCCCCCAGTGGATCGCCGTGTCACGCAATCTCGAACTGCTTGACACTCCCGGTATTCTCAGTCCCCGAACCGATGATGAGGTCCGTAAAACACTGGCTATTACCGGTTCAGTTCCGGTAAAGACGCTGGGTGCGGAGGACATTTGCTACCTCCTGCTGGATCGTTTACCCGAACAGCAGGTTCGAGCATTGCTGGAGGTAATTGGTACCGATGAAATGCCCCAAACGGAAGAAGAGGTGCTCGAAGCTTTGGCCAAGCGGAAGGGTTTTCTTCTTCCCGGGGGACTACCCGACCATCACCGCGCTGCCAGGGCTTTGCTGGGGATGTTCCGAAGAGGGACGCTCGGACGCTGCTCCCTGGAGCGTCCGGAGATGGAGAAGTGTGAAGACGAGGATGGAAAACCGTGAGCAGTAACACCGAAAAAAGTAACGCTGGCGGAAACGGACAGATTATCACCGCCAGAATCACTATGTCTGATCAGCAGGAGGTCTTGGGAATTCTCGGTCAAACGGACATACACCTTTCCTCCATACGGAGTAAGTTCGATGTTCAGCTTATACCCCGCGGAAATACCATTATCATTAAAGGCGAAAAAAATCTTGTTTTCCGGGTAAAAATTCTTTTCGAGGAGTTGAAGAAAATCTACCGTTCTGGTGGGCGTATTTCCCGGTCCGATGTCGAGTATGTTGCTGATATCGTATTCAGCCGGGGAGAGAAGGAACTCGATTCAGCCTTTTCCGACATCGTTCTGACTACCTCAAAAGGAATCCCACTCAGACCGCGGACCATTGGCCAAAAAAAGTATGTCCAGGCGGTGCGGAGAAATGATATTGTTATCTGTATCGGCCCGGCCGGTACGGGAAAAACCTATCTTGCTGTAGCTATGGCAGTGGCGGCCCTCAAAGCTCAGGAAGTCAGCCGGGTCATACTCGTTCGTCCGGCGGTTGAAGCCGGAGAGACGCTGGGATTTTTACCGGGCGATTTTCTTGAAAAGATAGATCCCTACTTCAAGCCGTTGTACGATGCCATTTTTGACATGATGGATGCAGAAAAATTTTTCCGCTACCGGGAACGGGGAGTAATCGAAATCGCCCCCCTGGCATACATGCGCGGACGTACCCTTAACGACTCTGTAGTTATTCTCGATGAAGCACAGAATACGACGTCGAAACAGATGAAAATGTTTCTCACCAGGCTGGGATTTGGAACAAAAACTATTATCACCGGAGATATCACCCAGGTCGATTTGCCCAGGGGGACGTATTCCGGACTCAATGAAATACAGCGTGTCCTCAATGAGATAGATCAAATTAAGTTTGTATACTTGACAGAGAAGGATGTCGTAAGGCATGACCTTGTCCAGAAAATTATTCTGGCTTACCAGGATTTTGAAGGAAACGGGCGCGCGGCCCCTGATGCAGCTTCTGCCACCACGGCAGGTGCCAGTAAGGAAGACTGAATATGTTCCGCCGGATTATCACATTCTGGAAAATCCATAAAGCTACAGCCGGGTCTCGTCTCAAACGGATCGTGCTCGGCCTGATCATATGGGGGCTGATCACGGGAGTTATTTTTGCAGATCTCGATTCGGAAAAAGTGTTCATGGAAAGCGGTGATGTTTCCAGGCGGGATATTGCCGCTCCCAAGACGATTACATTTACCAGTTCCGGGTCCGGCACCCAGAACGATATCAAGGAGGACATCGGCAACCTCTTTGCCTACCTGAAAAATGATCCTGAGATAGAAGACGAACGCAAGTTGAAAGGCCTCCAGTTGTGGGATGAACTCGGGCTGCACTCGGGAGTGATCGATCACCTGGCAGATTTGGAGGGAACCGAGCGTGCCGGGCTGGAGAGGATGGCGCTTGATTTTATTATTCCCTATGCCAACAAAGGTGTCGCCGAAGATAAATTGAAGAGTCTGCGCAAGAATCTGACCTTGAAGATAAGTGCGCTTGCCCTTCCCGATCACAGCAAAGAACTCCTTGTAACCCTCATGGGCAGGCTTCTGGAGGATGTCCCGGAAATAAAAACGATAAAAAAAGGTGAAATGATAATCAGGCGGGGAGATCAAGTTACTCCCGAGGACCTGTACGTTCTTAAGGAATTGGAACTGTACGAAGATGGTGACAGAAGCCGGTTGAACATTATTGGCGGCTGTATTGTTTCCATTCTCCTGTTCGCATCGGTTCTGGTGTTCCTGTTCAGGTTCCGTCCGAATATTCTTGAAAGTGACAGCCTCCTGGGGATGCTCGGCATTGTCGCCGTCGTCACATTGGCTCTTTCAAAAATAGTCATAATGTTGTCCCAACACGGTGTTCCTTTCCGGGGAGAAAATATATTTTCACCCTATCTGTCTCCACTGGCTTCGGCTTCCATGCTGGTCACTCTTCTCATGGGTGCGGACCTGGCTATTCTCATCACCGCGGTGCTTGCTATTTTGATAGGACTGATGGGACCGGCTGGAATCAAGCTCACCATTACACTGTTTTTTGGCGGTCTGGCCGGGATATTTACCGTTTTCAGAGTAAGCCAGCGTTCGGATATTATTCAGGCCGGATTTTTCGTCAGCCTGGCACAGGTGTCTTTCCTGGTCGGTTTGACACTGCTCGGTGCCGAAGGAACATTTTCCGATTTTTCACGGGAGATGTTCCGCGATGCCATCGCGGGTTTTATAGGAGGTATTACCGCTACCATTCTCACGCTCGGCGGACTGCCCTACCTGGAGAATTTCTTCAAGATCACCACTTCGATCAAGCTGCTGGAGCTGTCGGACCTCAACCAGCCTCTCATGCAGGAACTGCTGGTCAAGGCCCCCGGTACCTACCACCATTCGATTATTGTCGCAAACATGGCGGAAGCGGCCGCGGAGCTGATAGGTGCTGATCCGCTGCTATGCAAAATTGGCGGGTATTATCACGACATAGGAAAGTTGAAGCGGCCCTATTTCTTCGTGGAGAACCAGATTGGCATCGAAAACCAGCATGAAGCGCTGTCGCCTTACCTCAGCGTTCTTGTTATCAGTTCACACGTTAAAGATGGGGTAGAGCTGGCCAAACAGTTCAATCTTGCCGATCCCATTTGCGACATTATTGGCCAGCACCAGGGCACGGGGCTGATTACCTATTTTCATCACCGGGCCTGCGAACAGGCAGGTAGCCCGGAAGATGTGCGGGAAGAGGATTTTCGGTACCCGGGTCCGAAACCAAGGACCAAGGAGGCATCTCTTGTCATGCTGGCCGATGCCATCGAATCCGCCACCAGAACACTGAGTTCTCCTACCCCTTCCAACATTAAAAACATGGTGGCGAAAATAACCAGGGGCAAGTTTGAGGACGGCCAACTCAACGACTGTGATATCACGCTCAAGGATCTGGAACGGATCAACAAGACGTTTTCCACTATTCTCACCGGTATGTATCACTCCAGAATCGAGTACCCGGAGGAGCCGGTCGGTAACTTGAAAAAGCGGATAGATAAGAAGACATCCGGGGAACGGAAATCGAAGAAAGTGAAAAGCGCCGGCGGGCAGGATGGCTCCATTTCAACAAAAAAGCAGCAAAAAAACGGAAGAAAGTCCTCCGACTCGAAGGGGGAACATACCGAACAAGAAAGAAGAGACACAACTGAGAAGCGGAAGAGGAAAAAACAGAACAATGGAAATCTGCGTCATTAACCAGTCCGGTTCAAGGACTACAGTATGCCCGATTATTGTAAAAGCACTGAAAGCTTTAGCCGCGCATTACGCCCAAGCGTATGCTTTAAACAGCCGGACTGCGGTTAATCTTATGTTATGTGACGATGCATTTATTAGGCAACTCAATAAACAGTACAGGGGTGTTGACAGAGAGACCGATGTGCTCGCGTTTCCCATGAGGGAAGGGGAAGATGCGAATCTGGCTCCCGACGAGTTGGGGGACATCGTTATCTCTATGGACCGTGCCCGCCGACAGGCTGCCGAGGTGGGATGGGGAATACGTCGTGAGGTGCTTCTCTTGACTATACATGGTTTTCTCCATCTACTCGGTTTTGATGATGAGACGGAAGATGCAGCGCACACAATGCGCGCTGCGCAAAAGTCCTGTCTGGCCCGGATCGATCAAGCAATAACATTATGCTAAGATGGAAACCGGGCTTGTTGTGCGGTAAAACGCGGGCGCATAACCTGAATTATTCAGGTTATAATTTAAGAAGGAGGAGCTGAGGCTTAGTTTGGACGCCTCGTCGTTAGTAGACTCGTTGCTTCTGGTCGTTTTGCTGGGGCTTTCAGCGTTCTTTTCCGGTTCGGAAACCGCGCTGTTCTCCTTGAGCAGGTTGGCTTTGAGCAGACTGGAAAATGGATCCCATGACGGGAAGAAAATCCTGCACCTTTTATCTTCACCCGGCCGGCTTCTTATTACCATTCTCATTGGCAACATGGTGGTTAATATTCTCGCGTCGGCCATTGCCACAAAACTGGCACTCCATCATTTTGGAGATAGCGGTGTAAGTATTGCTATCGGGGTTATGACCTTTCTACTCCTGGTGTTTGGTGAAATTACCCCCAAGACCTATGCTGTCGAGCATCACACATCATTCGCGATGTATTCTTCTGGGCCGTTGTACCGCATTTCCCGGGTGTTGAGCCCGCTCATTTCCGCACTCAAGTACCTGACTGACAAGCTGGTCGAGTTCGGAGGAACACCCTTAAAGGAAGAGTACTCCTATCTGACTGCCGAGAGCCTGCGCACCATGATAGAAGTGTCGGAACAGGAGGGCATCCTGAAAGAGGAAGAGGAGGAAATGATCAAGGGAATCATGGACTTTTCCGAGACACTGGTTCGGGAGGTAATGATTCCACGTTTCGATATGGAGTGCCTTAACATCACCGCCGATCGTGAGGCAACATTCGCCTTGATAAGGGAAAGCGGCTTTTCCCGTATCCCCGTATTTGCTGAGAATATCGATGATGTAAAGGGCATACTCTATGCCAAAGATCTTCTCAAATTTATAAAAGATTGCACTAGCAACTTCGATCTCAACGATATCATTCACGAAGCTTTTTTCGTCCCGGAAACCATGAAGATCGATACCCTGATGAATGAACTGCAGAAGCGAAAAACCCAGATAGCCATCGTGGTGGATGAATATGGCGGCACGGAAGGCCTGGTCACCATGGAAGACCTGGTCGAGGAAATCGTTGGCGAGATACTGGACGAGTATGATGAAGAAGAGAGGTTGATCGAGAGAATCAGCGATCACATCTACCTGGTTTCAGGCAAGATAGACATTGACGAACTCAACGACGAGCTCGATATTGAACTTCCTACTGAAGAAGTGGACTCTATCGGAGGTCTCCTCATGGCCAAGCTGGAGAAGGTGCCGGAAATGGGTGATGAAACAACGGTTGACGGCGTACGCCTGATAGTCGAGGAAGTCGATGGACTGCGGCTTGAAAAAGTGCGCCTGATAATGCAGGTCAAAAAAGCACCCCCGGGTAATACGGACGAGGGGAGGGGTGCGTAATGGGAGCAATCCTGGTTGCCATAGGCATACTGATAATTACCGCAGGCTTTTTCTCTGGCACGGAAACCGGCTTGATCTCTCTGAACCGCATTCATCTCCAGCACCAGACAACGGGGGATAACCGCAGGGCCCGGAGACTCAAGAAACTCCTGGAAGCTCCAGACAAAGCCATTACCATGTTCCTGGTGGGAACAAACCTGTCTATTGTTTCGGCCACCTCACTGGCTACGTATCTGGCCATGAACACCCTCCCGTTCGACAAGGATATATGTGCGTTCCTTGCTTCGTGCATCATGACTCCCACTATTCTCGTCTTTGCCGAGATTATCCCCAAGGTTCTCTTTCGAATAAGGGCCGATGCTTTAATGTATACCTTGAGCGGGGCGGTGACCACTCTCTATCGCCTTCTCCTGCCGGTTGTTTACATCTTTTCGTCGATCAGCGGCGGACTGATCTGGCTGCTTCGCGGAGGTAAGCGTATGCCTCTGGTGAGCGAGGTGGACCGGGAAGCGCTGCGGTCCCGTGAAGATCTGCGGCTTCTGATCAAGCTTTCGGAAGAGGAAGGGATACTGGAAGAAGACGAGGAGCGTATGATCTACAGTGTGTTCGATTTCGGAACGATGAGCGCCCGTGAGATCATGACCCCGCGGGTTGATATGGTGGCAGTTGAAGAGAACACGCCTATTGATGAAATAATTGATATCCTCGTTAAGGCAGGGTACTCCCGGATGCCGATATACAAAGAGAACCTGGACCAAATTGTGGGCACCATCAATGCCTTCGATATTCTCAATGTCGAGGAACTACAGCAGAATGTGACCGGACTGTTACGACCGGCGAAGTTCGTTCCCGAAACCATGAGGGTCAGTATTCTCCTGGAAGAATTCCAGAAGAGCAAAACACATCTGGCAGTGGTGGTTGACGAATACGGTGGGACGGCCGGTCTGGTTACTCTGGAAGATATTCTAGAGGAAATCGTTGGAGAAATCGAGGATGAATTCGACAAAACCGCCAGCCGGGTGAGAATGTTGAAAGACGGATCATTCCTGCTTGATGGACGGTTCAGCCTACACGATGTAAACCAGGACTTCGACCTCAATCTTCCCACGGGGGATGATGTTGACAGTATCGGAGGATTCCTGGTGTCGGAACTTGAGAGAGTTCCAGAGGAAAATGAGCAGCTGACATTCGAAAATGTTGTTTTTTCGGTAGTCAAATCAGATGGAAAAAAAGTAGTACGAGTCAAGATGAGGTTCCTGGAGGTACAAGAGGACGAAGACAGACAGGAACAGACCAGGGAGGACCTGGATGGCGTTTAAAAATTACAAATCGTGGGCATTTGCCTGGACGGCAGGCGGACTCAAGGTGCTCAAAGAAGGCTGGAAAAAGCTCGGCCACGGTTTGCAGAGCTATTTCTTTTACGGTCTTGGTGTTCTGCTTCCTGCCGGCATCACCATTTTCATCGTTTACAAACTGTTCGAAATTCTCAAACACTTTATGGAAAGCACGTACAAGGAAACTCTTCCATGGTGGCTTGGTGTAGCGGTAACGCTCCTTTTCATTCTCATTGTCGGAGTAGCAGCTCGTATCACCCTGGGTATCCGAATGGTCAATGCCATGGAATACGTTTTTGCCAGGATTCCCCTTATCAAGAATATATTTACCATGATCAAGCAGCTTCAACAGCTCATCATGGGTCGGAAAAAGCTGGTGTTCGAAAAGGTGGTGCTGCTCGAGTATCCTCGAAAAGGGATCTGGTCTCTTGGATTTATGACGGCGGACGCGACAAATGAGTTGAACAGTAAAACCGGCAAGGACCTGGTGACTGTATTTCTTTCCACAACGCCAAATCCAACATCGGGATTGTTGATTTTTATTCCCAGGAAAGATGTATTCGATCTGCAGATGTCTGTGGAAGAAGCCTTTAAGGTCATCATTTCCGGCGGTCTTTTAAAACCCGAGACGGTACTTGAGATAGAAGGAGCCAAATCGTAATGTGTTGGGGTTTAGTAAAACCCGGGTTGGTTCTTGAGATGGAAGGAGCCAAATCGTAATGAGGAAAGTCTGGAAACCATGGATGTGTTCCGGCTTTTTCAGGTTTGTTTTCGGTGGATTGCTGGCTGTTTTCGCACTAGCCTTCCTAGTATCCGAATTTGCCCAAGCAGCACCAGTAATGACTGATGTTGAATACAGTAAAAATAATGTTTCCGAACTTGCCCAAGCAGCACCAGTACCGACTGATGCAGAATACAGCGACGACAGTTTTACCGAAATAATTGCAATTGTGAGGAAAACAGCCGGTCTCAGGGCCCGTGTACTCGATCTTTACGAAAGATTGCTGGAAGAAGGGCGGTTCACCCCGGAAAAGAGGAGGGAACTTCAGCGGGAAGCCCGAGATCTGTGCCGGGAAGTGGCCGGATATGTTGAAGTCAACCGGGTATCCAACAGGGGACGGCTCGTTCAGGTATCGCAAGCCCGCCTGAACGACGCCTACCAAAAGTTGTGTGAACTGCTCGCTCGGAAGCGGAAGACACCGAAACCCCCACTACCCGGTATTATGCTGATTACGGATGCCGCAGCCGCTCCTTCCTCGTTTCCCCCAGAGCCTCATCCCCGGCCTATAGCCATCATGATTGAGAACCACTCCCGGGCCCGGCCCCAGTCGGGGCTCGACCGGGCCGACATCGTGTACGAGATGCTGGTGGAGGGTGGAATCACGCGGTTCATGACTGTTTATTTCAAGGAGGACGATGCAAAAGTCATCGGGCCGGTCCGCAGTTGCCGTGATTATTTTGTTGACCGCTCCCTGGAGTATGATGCAATCTACGTGCACTGTGGGTCTTCACAGGCAGGGCTGAAGAAAATCAAACTTCTCCAGGTCGACCACCTGGATGAAATGATGTGCCGCAAAGCGTTCTGGCGTGACAAGAAGCGCCGGGCTCCACATAATCTGTACACCAGCCTGCAAAAGATTCGCGGTGAAATCAAACGTCGCAGCTTCAGAAATGATACCACCTGGGGTTCAACCGGCTATAAGCGCAAACAGTCGGTGATTCCGGGGGTAAAGAAACTTCTCTTCAATCCCAACCGGATATCGACGGTTGCGATAAACTATCACCCTCGATACATAGTCAGCTACAGTCTCAGCGCGCTGACGGGGCGGTTTCTCCGTTTTATAAACGGCAAACCACACAAGGACGCCGTGACCGGTAAGCAACTGGCCACTCCCAATATCGTCATCCAGGTGGTTGACAGCAAGGTGGTCGACAAAGAAGGGCGTCTGGATATTCAGTTCAGCGGTGAAGGAGTCGCCACCTACGTTCTTGGTGGATCGGTGATCGGCGGAGTATGGAAAAAGCTTAATCCGGTTTCATCCACCACCTTTCTCGATCAGGATGGCAAGGCCGTGAAGTTTCTGGACGGTCCCATCTGGATCCAGGTAATACCCGGCCGGGCCAAAGTGGTCCTGGGAGATGAGCCCCCTGACCGGATGATGACCTCTCTGGTCAACCTGGAAGGGAGGCTCTGAGCCTGCCTTTTATGGAATCCATCGGAACACCGGATTTTAAATCCGGCTTCATTGGTATTCTTGGACGTCCCAATGTTGGCAAATCCACTCTTCTCAACAGGTTGGTCGGTGAGAAGATTGCCGCTGTAACAGCCAGACCGCAGACCACCCAGCGGCAGCTCAGAGGAATCATCACCTCGGACTGCTGCCAGATGATCTTCGTTGATACGCCAGGAATTCACGAACCAAAATTCGCCCTGGGCGAATACATGATTGAGTGTATTGAAAAGGCAGCCCGGGATGTGGATCTCATCGTGTTTCTGCTCGATTCCATCCCGCACCGTTCCGGTGCCGTTGATGGTGAGACACTCGACAAGTACACAACCCAAAAACCGGTCATCTGGGTGATCAACAAGATCGATGCGCTGTCCGCAAAGAAAATTGGTACCATCGGTGACTTCCTGAGAGTGACCTATCCCGGTGATCCGGTAGTTGAGGTGTCGGCGCAGAAGGGAACCGGGGTACCCGGTTTGCTTGCTCTCATGACCGATCTTCTTCCCCAAGGACCGCTTTACTACCCGGATGATATCATGGCTGTGGAGTCGACTCGCTTTATCGTAGCCGAGTTCATCAGGGAAACAATCATAAACCTGACCTTTCAAGAGGTTCCATACGGTATAGCGGTCATGGTTGAGGAGATGAAAGAGCGAAAAAAAGGGAAAATGACCTATGTTCGCGCCAATATTTTCGTGGAAGCATCCTCGCAGAAGAAAATCATCATTGGCAAAAAAGGCTTGTTGATGAAAAAAATCGGCACCTTGGCCCGTCAGGTGATCTCAGACTTTCTGGGTACCGGAGTGTACCTGGATCTCTGGGTCAAGATAAAGCCGAAATGGCGCAAAGATCCAAGAGAACTGCGTCGTCTCGGTTACCGCTGAATAATTCAATTAACCGATTAATATACAGGCTGCATCAGCTCCTTCCTCCGGCGCGCTCACGACACCTGCACTTGGCAGGTAGTATATCTCTCTAGGAACCGCTCACGCCGCCTATCCATCCTGGAGGTGGCTCCGCTAAGGGTCCTGCTTTTCTCGACAGCATCCTTGCTGTCTCGAAAACCTACGTCTCCGATGAGATATACTACCTGCCACAATATAGAAGACCTACACCTCCGGAAAGAGCCGTTACAACCTGTTCTTATAACTGGTTACCTGTACTATAATTATTCCCGGTGTGGTGAATGGAGGAAATGATGACTGAATCGTTGCTGAATCTTAATAAGGCGGTGAACAACCTGGTGTGGGGACCGCCCATGCTGATAATCCTTATCGGTGTTGGTGTGTACGTGACCATCAGAACAAGGTTCATCCAATTCTCCCGTTTCGGGTTGATGTGCCGTGAAACCATGGGTAAATTTTTCGATAGTACTCCCAAAGGAGAAGGGGATGTAACGCCGTTTCAGGCCATGGCCGTGGCAATGGGAGGTACCGTCGGTGTGGGGAACATCGCCGGTGTAGCTACCGCTATCGCCCTGGGAGGACCGGGTGCGATTTTCTGGATGCTGGTGTCCGGTATTGTTGGTATGGCTACCAAGTTTGCCGAGGTGGTCCTGGGTATCCACTACCGGCAGCGCCGGCCCGGTGAGCCTATGATCGGCGGCCCCATGACCTATATTGCCCGCGGAATGGGCACCCGGTGGAAATGGCTGGCGATGCTTTTCTGTGTTTTCGGTGCACTGGCGGCCTTTGGAATCGGCAATATGGTGCAGTCCAACGCCGTGGCGGAGGGATTGAACCACTTCGGTGTCCCCCGCTGGTTGTCCGGACTGCTTCTGGTGGTGTTCGTCGGTCTGGTGACCGTCGGTGGCATCAAGCGCATCGCCAACGTGGCTATGATCTTCGTTCCGTTCATGACAATAATATATATGGCGGGAACGCTCATCATTATCTGCCTGAACATCGTGAAGATTCCGGCTGTATTGGCCCTTATCATCAAGAGTGCCTTTACGGCCACATCAGCTGCCGGCGGCTTTGCCGGGGTGGGGGTGATGATGGCCGTACGCTACGGAATAGCCCGGGGGGTTTTCAGCAATGAAGCCGGTCTGGGCAGTGCACCGATAGCTCACGCTACAGCCATGACGGACCACCCGGCGCGCCAGGGACTGTGGGGGATTTTCGAGGTCTTTTTCGACACCATAGTAATGTGCCTGGCAACAGCTATGGCTATCCTGTTGACCGGTGCCTGGACCAGTGGCAAGACCGGTGCTTCACTAACCATGCATGCATTCGAGCTCACCTATGGCGCCAAGATAGGTTTTTCACTCGTCGCACTGAGCATGATCCTGACAGCCTATGACACGATTATCGCCTGGTGCTTTTACGGGGAGACCTGCACCTCGTTCCTGTTTGGACACGGGAAAGCAACTCGCATGACCTACCGTGTAATCTGGCTGCCCTTTACCATGCTGGGCGCCCTTGGTCAGTTGGAGGCCATCTGGAGTATTTCCGATACGCTCAACGGTCTGATGGCCATACCTAATTTAATAGCCATTATCGCTCTGGGCGGGGTGGTGGTGAAGCTGGCTAAAGGTTTCTTGGCCGGCAAACCCTATGAACCCTCCGGAGAGGGAATGACAGGCAGTGATACTGAATCATGTCCTGGAGACTTATAGGAAGATAACAGCCTTCTGCTACGTTCGCTCCACCACTTCGAAAGAAGCCACCACCTGGCCGTGGTCCGACTGCCAGCGGGGGGTGATCTCGTGCCCCAGGGTTTCATCTATCAGGTGGTCATTGAAGACCGATGTGTAGACTACCCGGCCGATGTTGCCGGGATTCATCTCCACGAAGTGCTGGCTGACCAGGATGTGGTCCAGGCTTTCGTACTGCCCGTTGAAGATATAGGTATAGTAGACATTGCTGTAGCACTGCCGGGCCTGGATATTTTTCACGTGGTAGAGAACCTGGTCCCAGATTCCCCGCTTGCACTCTTGCTGAAGTTTGCGCCAGGGAGGGTCACCAGCGATAATTCTCGACGATACGGAGAAATCCGAATCGTTGCAATCACCGATAACGATTACGGGATGGTCCGTGTCCTGCAGCGCTTCCACCAGCAGGGCCCGCAGGGCGGTCGCCTCCAGTCCACGCGTGATCAATGAGCGAACCTGGCCTTTGGCCTGTTCCACCGGATCTTCCGGATCGGCCCCTGTCGGAATCAGCGGTCGTTTAGATTTGAGATGAACACAGAATATGGTGACACTTAAATCGTCGCGAATGTGTATCCTGGCCTTGAGAACGGGCCGGGAGAAACGGTTCAACGGCAGCTGTACCCCTTCTATGTCGACCTGGGCGGGGCAGGGGAAATTCTCTATCACCGTAAACTCAGCCACTTTAAATCGCGAAGCCAGGCCGACGAACGGGCCTTCACCGCTTTCCGGCGGGGCGGCTACCCAGCCGGCCTGGTTGAACAGTGTGCTGTGCGACAGGGCGTCCTGGAAAGCTTTACGGTGGAATATTTCCTGGAATCCCACGATATCGGCACCCATGATATCGAGCTGGGAACCTGTCCATGAGAGTTTCCGCTGATACTCGTCCGGAGAGAATCCGGGGCTGTGGTGGTAGGGAAAGTTCGGGAGAACCAGGTTGAACAGGTTGAAGCTGCCAATTTTAAAATAGTCCCGGTTCATGATGCATGTTTCATCTTCCAGCAGTTCATGGACGCCGTCCAGGCATATCGGGTTTCTGGAAAATAAGCAGCATTGGGCGTTTGTCCTCGGGATCCTGCGCCCTGGCAATCGCATTGTTGTCCAGGACAATATAGATGTACTGACCGTCCATGGTGAAACCTTCGGCCATACCGAAAGTCATGTCCTGGTAGGCAAAATCTTCACTGTTGGTCACATGTCCGAACGAATATACATCCTTTTCCCAGTACTCTTCCTCTGTGTAAACTAGTCTGAAGATGGTCTCCGAGTTGCGGCTCAGGCACCAGAGGTCACCGTGATCGAAGTAGAAACCTGTAATGTCCGTATTGCGCTGTTCGGGATGGTAGATGCTGGTTTCGTTCATGGAATAAGCGGAAACAGCCGGTTTTCTCCTGTTGCTGATATCCATTATCAAGAGCCCCCGCGGTTGCCGCTCGGCTGAAATCAACAGCTTGTTCTTCCCGATAAATGCAAGTGCTTCACCGCCGGCTCCGTCGGTGACGAAAAGACCTTTTTTCAGGCCTGTCTCGTAAAAGGCGGGACTCACCCAATCGGTTTTCCCCTCCGGTGTCACCCTGATTACCGCAAAACATCGCTCACACAGGAGATAAAAATTGCCGTTTTCATCGATGTCCATACCTTCCAGGTCGAGAGTCATCGGTCCCTCGGCTTCCGGTTTTCCTTGGGAGAAAGCCTTGAGCTCGGCCCTGATATCTCTGATTCCTTCCGATGGAATTTCGAATTTAAGGTGTTCTTTAGCAACGGCTTGGTCTTCTTCCAGATCAAGCTGAAAAATAATGTTATCGTGTTTATCGGAGACAGTGAATATGGTCCCGTTAAACAGCACGAGTTCGGAAGGCTGCATGTTCTCGGGTCCTTCAATCGGCAGCGCTTTGACCAGTTCAAGAGGAAAGTACAGAGGGCGGGAAAAAGCGGATGGACTTACTGAAACGAGGGCAACCAGCAAAAAAAACAGCAGTAATTTTATCTTCATTCCGTCGCTCCTTACAGTGTACATGGGAGTTTTGAATTACAATACCAGACCTGCCGGAAACAGTCAAATCTTGATTCAACTGACCAAGCGTGCGCGGATTGTTCGTGGACTGTCCATGGACTGTCCATGGACTACACATATTCGCTAGAGAGCGGCAACAACCCTTGCTGACTTGAATCCCAACGGATGTTGGTGATATTATTTTTTTTGCTGCAAATTCTGCACGAGGAGGGATCAATTATGGCGAAGAAGATCATGATAATTACGGGCAGCCCGCGGAAAAACGGAAATACCGTAACCGTAGCCGGTTGGGTAGCGGAAGGTGCCCGGAGTGCCGGTGCGAAGGTCGAACTGGTTGATGCCGCACGGTTGAACTACAGCGTCAATGGGTGTACCGCCTGCATGGGGTGCCAGCAGTCGGATGAATACAAGTGTATCATCGATGACGAAGCCGCCTCAGTGCTGGCGCGGATGCCAGGGCAGGATGTGGTTGTTTTTGCATCTCCAACCTATTTCATGGGCTTCTCCGCCCAGTTGAAACTCCTGATGGACCGGATGTACTCACTGGTTAAATTCGATTCGGAGAAGCAATGTTTCAACCACTCGTTTCATGACACCGGGTTAGCCCTGATTGCCGTGGCAGGGGGAGATGAAAAAAGCGGAATAAAGCTTCTTGAGGACAATATGCGGATCATCGCCGGTTTCCTGGGCATGCCGTTCAGGAGTTTCTTGATTCCCCTGGCGCCCCAAATCCCTGAAGACATCGCTGCCAACATTGCACTAAAAGAAAAATCCGCCATTTTCGGAAAAGAACTGGCCACTGTAAAGAGTTTACCGCCTATTGACAGGAACTGTCCCCCTACGGACCAAAGATCCACCTAGCCGTAACTGATCAACAGGTAAAGCACCAGTACATAGATGGAAGTCAAAACGGTGGCGTCATAGTTGGAAAATCGACGGTCGTAGAGAACGGATTCCATCAGGATGTAAAATACCGGGAACAGGAGCACCACCAGGATAATGGTGGTGAAGTTGATGGGAATTCCCAGACATCCCGCCGGCAGCATACCTGCTTTACCTACCAGCCCGATACACAGGAGCGTGAACGGAAACACCAGGAACATGACCTGGGTAATTCCACCGAAAACGTTGGATAGGGCGATTCCCAGTTCTCCCCGCCGGTGAGCCTTGACCACAATCACGTACTCAGACATCCCGGCAAAGGCGGCTAGTATGATAGAAGTGACGATATTGGAAAGATGCATTTTTTCCAGTGCGATGTGGGCGAAGTGCGAGATGCTCTCGCCACCCACAACGGCGCCGAAAACACCTGCCAGCAGGTAGAGGAGAATCGGGTAAAAAGGTGCTGAGGTTCCACACTTTCCCGCAATGATCTCGTATATGTCTTCGTGCACCTCCGAGCCTGCATAATATTTGAGCAGTGTCCTGAGGTACCAGAACATCACCGAGAACATCAGCAAAGCGATAAGTACCAGGTCATTCGGAGAGAAGTGGGTGATTGGCGGCACCTTGACCGTCCTGAAGATAAGCATGGTTATTCCAAGCGTGAGCGCGAAGCCGCCCCCGCAGGCCAGCAGTTCAACCCCGGCATAGGTAATGGCCGGCGGCAGTTTGAATGTCCCGAACTTGTTTTTGGGGAGAAAATAGGCGTAGATAGCCAGCACGAAGGCGTTGTTGTAAATGGTCACCAGGGCGATGGTAAAGGCTGTCAGGGGGCTGACAAATACGACGAAACCGATAACCACGAACTCAGGCAGCGTGGAGAGAATTTCACCGATGGTCCCCGCCAGGAACCCGTTCCAGCAATATCTCTTGCCCATTTTTTCCGAGGCCACCACCAGTGACTCGCAAGCCCCGGGCAGAATGAATACTCCCGCCAGCAGGGCTGCTGCCGCTTCGGCGTAAAAGTTGAAAGAAAAGCACTTGAAAGACAGCAAAGTGTAGATGCCCAACCCCGCCAGGGAGAGATACACCCATCCGGGCAGTCCTTTTTTCTTCTCTTTTGATTCGGCGGGATTGCTCATTCTCAGCGGTTACCGCCCTCTTTGCGCACCACCATGGTGCCGGCCATCAGGTCGTGCCATGTCCGGTGGTCCTTCTCCCACAGGGCCCAGAGAAATCCCAGGCATACTGCAAAGAGAGAGATGAACATCAACGCGGAGCGTGCCGCTGCGTGCCAGAACCCTATCGTCGCACCATCAGGGTAGCGCACCACTTGCATCTTGAAGATCATCTTGCCGGGAGTGGCTCCTCTGAACTTGATGAACAAACCGCAATACAGCGCCCACATGATGATCCGGAAGACGTCTCTTTTACGGCTCCGTCGACGGTAAGGACGGTCCGTATAGCCGTCTTTGACCTGTTTGGCAGTTCCCTTGACCATGGTTTTGACTTCATGTTTTACTATTCGCTTAATCCCCTGACCTGGATTCTCCTGGCCGATGGCGTCGATGACATCCTGCGCAACGTCCTGCTTGTGAGCTTTCCGCTGGGCCATATCCCGGGTATCTTTCAGCCTGCCGATGGCGGCGCGGTTTGAAACCAGTATGGTTTCATCGTCCTGCCACAGGTAATCATATCCATGCATGGTGACCACGGTGTTCATGACATCCTGGAAAGGCCGGTCCACGACCCGCATGGTGATCGATCCCTTGACATCATCCGAAATAATGATGTTGACTCCCACCTTCCTGGCAATCATCCTGAGCACCATGTTGATATCGCCGTGATTGACGTCAATAGTTATCGGTGATGCGGCTACTTTTTCCCTGGAGGAAGACTGCCCGGAGGAAAGTTCTGATGGTGGCGTTGGGGCAGTGGGTGTAGATGGGATGGCCGATGTGCCGGGAGCCTGCTGATCATCGGGCCCGGACGATGCACCGAATGAAACCCCGGAGTCGTCTATTGTTATTGGCCCCACCTTGATGCCCGAGTCATCAACCTTGATGATGTCGCCGACATTGACACTGTCCTCGTCCACCTTGATGATGTCACCCACATTGACCGATCCGTCATCCACCTTGATGATATCGCCCACGTTGACGGATCCGTCATCGCCTACCTTGACCACCCCGCCTACATCACCAACAGTGACCGAGCCGTCGCTGCCGACATTGACGACATCACCAACAGTGACACCGGAATCGCCAACTGTGGTTCTGCCACCACTGACGGTAATTTCATCGCACAGTCCGAGCCTGGTTTCGTGAATCCGGTATGAATCGGAAAACTTCATCCCTGACCGGGAGCACATGGTGTTCATCATCAAGCCTGATATTATTCCGCAAACGATGATATCGATCAAAAAAGCGCCCAAACGGGCAAAAAATCCCGCTCGCCGGCACGTGCATAGTTGGTCTGCGGCAGCAGATCCATCTGCAGCAACATGAACGGAGTCACCGATTGTCATCCCGCCGGAGCGGCTCATTTTTATTTTTCCCCCTATATCGATGCCCTTTTCATCCATCTTAATATTGCCCACCTGGAGTCCTGGGGCACTGGCAGCGGCAACTGCCGTACCGGCGGCCGCTACTGCCGCACCAGCGGTCGTCGCTGAAGCACCAGCGGTCGTCGCTGAAGCCCCAACGGTTCCCCCCGCCGAAGATTTTTCTTTGACGGGTGTTTCCGGCGGTGTTTTCACGCCTTCCGACGATGTCTCTGGTGATACCCTCTTGGGAACGGATTCGCCTCCCACAGGGGTCTCCCTCAGCACCTTGTACACCTTTACCTGCTCCGGGATGCCTTTGAACTGCCGGTATCCCACTTCGCTGGAGGGAACTTCTTTCTTATTCATAGCCAGGTAAACACTCTCGGTGAAGAATACCTGTCCCGCTTCCGCGATGCTCTCCAGGCGGGCGGTGATGTTCACCGGGTCTCCGTAAACGTCTCCCTCGGTAATAGTAACCTCTCCGCAGTTGATGGCGATTCTTATTTCAATTCTCTTTCCCTGTTCCACCTCGTTGTTATATTCAAACAGTGTGTCCTGTACGGCCACTCCGCAGAGCACCGCGTCTGTGGGGCTGTCAAATGCGACCATGAAGGCATCGCCAATGGTCTTGACCAACCGGCCGTTGTAATCTTCGATAACCGGCAGGACCAGGTCCCTGTGGGTGTTGAGCATGGCCAGGGTCTGCGTCCGGGATTGGCTGGCTGTTTTGTCGGTAAACCCTTTGATGTCCGTTAACATGATGGTCAGGTTTTTCGTTCTCATGGTGTGTCGACCTCTTTTCACTCATTGCACCGGCTGGCAGACCGTTTCCCATTAAATAGCGAACGGGGGTACCGGATGATAAACGTCAGTTCGTTGTTCCTACCGCAAAGTGCCATCCTGTCAGAGGGGAGGTGGTAAAAATAACAGTCCTGGCAATGCCGTGCTGCTCGAAGGTTACCGATCCCTCGTCCTCCTTGAGCATTTTCTCCATGGCCAGGTAGACAGCGTTGCTGACCTGGTGAAATTCCCTGGATTTCAGGATCATGGTTACATCGCTGTGAAGAGCAATGCGACCTCCGTCGTCCAAGGCGAAAAAATAGACGTTTTCAGGAAGTTTAATGGCTTTGGTCAGATAGTTGCTGAACTCTTCGAGAAAAACCGATACGATCAGGGCTCCCACGATGGTATCACCTCTCTTGATCGGAGCAGTGGCCACGGTAACTTTCTTCTCCGTGGACTTGCTTACGACCAGATCGCCGATAACCGGCTGCCCGCTCATGACTTTGGAAAAATACCCTCTGTTGGCCAGGGATTTCAGCTGTTTTCCCCTGGATACGGTGTGATAGCTGCCGTCAGGCTTCACGAAGCAGTAGACACCGGGAAGATGCTCGTGTTTCAGAGTGGTGAGCATAGGCCGCATCTGTTCCCAGTCACCGCTTTTCATCTCGCTGGATTCCGCCATAACCGTCATGATGTCGATCAGTCGTGACAGATGGCTGTCCGTAAGTGAAACGAGCGCTGAAAGCACCAGGCGGGCATCAACGGTCAGTTCCGGTTCGGGGGGCCTGGCCGAGCAGGGGACAAGCACACAGGATGCGATTAACACTGCACACATGAAGGCGCATATGACATTTCTTTTTCTCATTGTAATCCTCCCGGCTTCGAATAAGTTAATGGTTGGTACAGATTATAATAGAAGTAGGTGTAATATACAAACACCTTAACCGCATACTTCCCCTTCGCGTATACTTCAAACTTCCGTATATACTCCGGTTGCTGTTACGGTTGCAGCTTAACCGCCGTTATCAGGATGTTCCGACCGCTTTTTTCATCAGCCACGGTACTGCCACAGCCCGATCCTTCACCGGGAGCGGAGAAGATGACTGACACTTTGGATAAACCTGCTTCTTCCAGAAGTTCCTGCAGTTCCCCGGGGCAGAACCGGTGGTAGTAGCGCTCACACATGATTATTCCATCAGTGTCTTTCCAGGGAATAAGAAAATCGTTTTCGTTCATACGTTTCCAGCCCTTTTGCATGGCGCGCACCGCCCAGTCGCTGAACAGGTTCCACACGGTAATTATAAGTTGTCCGCCTGGTTTCATAACACGGTATGCATCCATCAGTACCTTCAGGCGCTGTTCCCTGTCGGGGAGGTGATGAAACGAGGCAATCATAAACACCAGGTCGAATGAATTCCCGGGAAACGAGTAGTCTTCCTGCTGTGTGCAGGAGAAAAAAGCGCGGCCGCTAGTAACCTGTCCGGCATATTTTGAGCGGGCAATCTCGATCATCTCACGGCTCTGGTCTACTCCATGGTAGGTAACCTGTTTCCCTTCACACAACATCAGCAAACGGCCGTTTCCGCATCCCCAATCCAGGATGGTATGGCCGTCACGGATCAAGTTTTTGAATTGCTGCATCTCCGGCCAGGGACGCTCCCTGGTGGCGGAGAAATGGCTGGCGATCAGATTGTAATCGTCCCGGGTTTTCCTTATAATGTCCTGGCTGTTTGTTTTGCTGCCGTTGGTCGTCATGACAGTCATCAGTCCGTTCCTGCGGCCGCAGGTATAGGGAGGTGTCCGGTATCGCACCGCTTAATCATGGATCTTCTTGAGCAATTGTTGAGGGATATCATCCGGCGCAAACCGAGAACCGCCCTTCAACTGGAGCGGATGAAGCGGCGTTTCCTCCACTCTCACAAAGGATTTCAGTCCACACCCGGCAAGCGGGACCTGCTCCAACTATATCATAAACTTCTGACACGCAACCAGATTCATCCGAACCGTCTTCTGGAGAAGCTTCTGGCCACGAAACCAATGCGGACCATGTCCGGAGTCACCATTGTCTCAGCTCTGACCAAACCATATCCCTGTCCCGGAACCTGTATCTACTGCCCGGATGAAAAAGGAATGCCGAAAAGTTACCTGTCCGATGAACCAGCTGCCGCACGGGCCAGGGCCCTGAAATTCAATCCTTTCGAGCAGGTCAGGCAGCGGATCAGAGATTTGATACAAAACGGTCATCCCACGGACAAGGTGGAACTTATCCTCAAGGGGGGGAGTTGGACCGCTTATACGCTGAATTATCAGTACTGGTTCATCCTTCGCTGTTTCCAGGCCTGCAACCTCGGCGATAACGCGATAGCGTATCGAAGATGTGAAAATAGCGTTGTGCCACGGGCAAAAGATGGTTTACAGGCTTTAAGAAAACGACTGTTGAAGGAGCAGCGGAAGAATGAAAAATCACGTCACCGCATTATCGGTCTAACCCTGGAGACCAGACCGGACATGATCAATGAGACGACCATAGAGACCATGCGCGAACTGGGTTGCACGCGAATGGAGCTCGGAGTGCAGACTCTCGATGACGAGACGCTCAAGGTGATCCGGCGTGGTCACTCCAGCGCACATACCAGGTCCGCTACGGCACTGCTCAGGCGTTACGGTTTCAAGATCGACTATCATTTGATGCCTCAGCTGCCCGGTTCCAACCCTGAGGGGGACCTCAATATGCTCCTGGCAGTGTTTGATAATCAGGCATACCGGCCGGACATGATCAAGGTGTATCCCTGCATGGTGACAGAGCACACCATATTGTTCGACTGGGTGCGGGAGGGACGCTTTCGGCCTTATTCCGACACAGAACTGGTTTGGGTATTGAGGGAATTCAAAACACGTCTTCCGCGGTATGTTCGCATTTCGAGGCTTATCAGGGATATTCCCAGCCACCATGTGCGTGCGGGTACCAGGACGAACAACATGAGGCAGCTGATTTTGGACAAGATGAAAAACGAAGGTCTGCAGTGCAATTGTCTGCGATGCAGGGAAATCGGTCACCAGGACCCGGACCGGCGGGAGTATGCTGAAACCGCCCCGGTCATGTTTGTTGACCGCTATGAGGCAAGCGGCGGAAGCGAGTATTTTCTCAGCTTCGAGGACCCCGGCCGGCTGGTGGTATTCGGGTTCTGCCGTCTTCGTATCGCTTCCGGGATATACCCGGCTTTCATCCGTGAGCTGCACACCTACGGCCAGGTGGTCGGCATAGGGCTCAGAGAGACGGAAGCCAGCCAGCACAAAGGTCTGGGGAGACGGTTGATGGCGGAAGCGGAAGCCATCTGTCGCCGACAGGGGACGGGTAAACTGGCTGTCATTGCCGGCGTGGGGGTCAGGGATTATTACCGGAAACTGGGCTACCGGCTGCAACGCGGGTACATGGTCAAAAAGCTTGCATAGATACTGGTAGTAGCATTATAGTGATTGCAAATGCGAGCGTATCAGGACAAGTATCGTTAAAGGTACTAATTCCGGAAAGGAACGAATGCCGGTGCAAACCAGAGAAACAAGATCATCGTATTCTGTTAAGAAAATCAACCAGGACAGTGATCATTTTAATGAATTTTGTGAATTCACCACGCAACTGTATGCGGGAGACCCGTTTTATGTGGCCAAACCGGTGTTTACAGGTCCGTTACCGGCCATGTTTTTTCTCGTTTACCGGGATGACGAACTTACCGGCAGGGCAGCGGCGCTGGTCAACCCGGTCATTTCCTTCAATAACCAAAAAACCGGGCTCATCAGCTACTACGAATGTGTTGATGATCCCCTGGCTTCGAAGGCACTGTTCGACGCGGTTCTGGACCACCACCAGTCATCGGGAATTGATGTTGTCATCGGCCCTTTAAACGGCACGACCTGGAACAGTTACCGCGTAACGACGCCCGATGACGACATTCCCTTCTTTCTGGACAATTACAACAAGGACTACTACTCCCGGCAGTTCGAAGACTATGGATTTGATGTTGTTGCATCATACTTTTCGGCTAAAGCAAACAACCTGGAAGCCGACTACAGCCGGGTTGACAGGTTTCATAAAATATTTCTTAAAAAGGGTATTACAATCAGGCCCGTCGATACCGAGCGGTTCGAGGATGATTTGCGAAAGGTGCACGATCTTTCCCTGGAAGGTTTCAAGAACAACTTTCTGTATTCGGATATTCCTTTTGAAATATTTGCCGCCATGTACGAAAGCATCAAGCGCTATATGAATCCCGATTACGTGCTGCTGGCCGAGGATGATAACGGTGTCCTGCTTGGTTTTATCTTTGCCGTGGACAATCTCTACGAGAAATCGAAGCGGTCGCTGGTCATCAAGACGGTAGCTATTCGCCCCGATAGTCGCAGCCGGGGTCTGGGAACGTTGCTGGTGGAGAAGATCTACAAACAGGCGTTTGAATCAGGGTACGATCAGGTAATTCACGCTCTCATGTACCAGGGTAACGAGTCTATGAATATTAAAACCGATGCGGCACAGGTGTTCAGGACCTACCACCTGTACGGAAAATCCGTGTCCGGGGAAGGGAAGGTATCATGACAGAAAATAGCAATGAAGCAGTACCTGAGTTGAATAATCCGGTTGAAAATGCTCTTTCAGAGAATAATACTCTTCCAGAAGAGAAGGACAGTGCCGATCCCACCGGGGCGGCCAAGTACTTCGCGTATTTCAAAGAGCGGTTTCCCATTCCCGGAGTAGGGCTTTATGCCGGGTTGATGTTCTACGCGTGTTATTTTTTCGGAGCCATTTCAGCGCATCAATATTTGCCCGGGGAAGTGCGCTCATGCAGCATTCTGAATTCAATTCTCGGTTTTATCGTGGTATTTCTGGTGTTTTTCCACCTTCGTGTCCTGGATGAGCACAAAGACTACGAGGACGACGTGATAGCACATCCCGACCGTCTTCTGAGCCGGGGGATCATCACCCTTGCGGAACTTCGGCGAATGCTGTATGCAACCCTGGTTATCGAGGTGGGAATTACCGCCTACCTGGGGAACATCTACGGGATGGAGTATCTCATTCTGTGGGGATTGATCCTGGTGTGGTCACTGCTCATGTTCAAGGAATTTTTCGTGCGCGAGTGGTTGAAGGAACGACTTGGAGTCTACCTGATTACCCATCAACTGCTGGTGCCTTTCATGGGACTGTACGCCATGGAGCAACACTTCCCGGTCAAAAAGATGCTTCAGCACGGTCTCGGTCAGACCGCTCTTTTCTTTCTGGGTCTCATGTGCCTGACTGTGACATTCGAAATGGCCCGTAAAACCTGGTCTAAAGACCGCGAACACGAGCACGCCGATTCCTATACCAGGGTGTGGGGAATTCCCAGGACCGTGGTTACGACATTGGTGATTTCCGGCGGCGCTCTGGCTATCATGCTGTATTTCTTCTCCAAGCACCCGGTTTCACCGGTCGCTTCGATAACCGTCTGTGTACTGCATGCGGCTTTTCTGGTAATCGAAATCATCTTTTCCCGCAATCCGGTGAGAAAGAATTCTAAACTGGTTGAAACCCTTGGAGCGGTGTATATGCTGGGGGCATTTCTGACCATGGCCATTGCATTTGCCTGATAAAAATATGAGTTGATATTTTTCGCTAATTGTGTAAAATAAGATCTGGTAAATAATAATACAATGTGTTAACGCAGTTACCGGTGAGAACCAGGTTGGTGAACATGAAGCAGAAAATACGCGACATAGACTAACATCATTTGATTGTACAGGTTCCTGACAGAAACTGTTTTCCGTATGCCATGTCTCTCCCTCTTATTCCTCTTGATTTTTTCTATACTTGAATCCTATCTATGCGAAATTGTAATATGTATTCGTAAAATTTGTTAACTAATGGAAAAAGGAGTACCCAATGAATTCAATCTTTTATATGGACACCGAGTTCAGGGAAAAGGAGTATCCCGTACCTGAAGTGCTCTCTATCGGCGGTAAAGCCCGCAACCTGGCGCTCATGAAGCGCAATGGCCTCCCGGTCCCGGAATGGATTGTGCTGACCACGGATTTCTTCGATCGATTCATGGGAGGCGGCTTGGGCGAGTTAAACCACCTGCTCGGGCAGAATGTACACCAGCAGAAGCAGGTGGGAAAATTAGCTGAAAAATTGCAGGATCTGGTACTTAAGCAGGACTTTTCGGACGATCTCAAGCAAGAGATTATTCAGGGAGTAAAGCGTTTGTGTCCGGATATGGACAGCTACTTCTCGGTCCGTTCCTCTGCAGTTGACGAGGATGGGAAACTGCACAGCTTTGCCGGTCAACTGGAAAGTTTTCTCTATGTAAAGCCCGACGACAACCTGTTTGAAAGCATTAAACAATGCTTCGCATCAACCTACTCCGAGCGGGTGATGGTCTACCGGTTTGTCAACAAGATACCTTTTCCTGGAGTACGCCCGGCGGTTATCGTCCAGCAGATGATTTTCGGCGATGTGAGCGGTGTCATGTTCACCGGCAATCCACTTACCCAGAATCCGGACGAAACATTGATCAACGCTACGTGGGGAATAGGGGAGGGGATTGTCTCCGGTGAACTCGACAGTGACACCTGGGTACTCGACGAGATCGGAGGAATTACAAAAAAGAGGATCATCCCCAAAAAGGAGAAGATCACTTTCAATCAGGAGGCGGGATTCGGAACGGTGACCAATTCCGTGGAAGAGTCACGGGTGGAGGAACCATCTCTGGATGATGACACCGTTACCGAGCTCTATCTGATCGGCCAGAACATTGAAGCGGTATTCGGACATTTCCCCCAGGACGTCGAATTCTGCCGCAAGGATGGAAAATTATATATATTACAGGCCAGGCCGGTCACCACCCTGAGCCACATCGACAAAAGCCTCGAAAAGACCATCGTTGACAACTCCAACATAATAGAGAGTTTTCCCGGGATGACAGCCCCGTTTACCTTTTCTTTCGCCAGCGTGGTGTACGATCAGGTATACAGGCAATTCTACGGCTTGATGGGTACTCCCGAAAAAAAGATCAATTCCATGGCCACCACTTTCCGCAACATGCTGGCTTATGTCAACGGCCGGATCTTCTACAACCTGAATTCCTGGTACAAAACGCTGGCGCTGCTACCCGGTTACAAACTCAACCGGCGCTTGATGGAAAACATGATGGGTGTCAAGAGCAAGGCAGACATCGAGGTCGAGGACGACAAGGTCGGATTTTTCGAGAAGTGGTTTGTAGAAATACCTCAAATGGTCAAAGGTGTTTTCTGCGTCCTACTGAGTTATTTCCGGATCGAGTCGAGAGTCAAGGATTTCAAAGAGAACTTCCACGCCGCCACCGAGCCCTATCTGGACGAAAAATTCACAACCTGGAGCAACGAGCGGTTGATATCACTCTACAGTGATCTGGTGGACAAGATTCTCAAAAAGTGGAAGCCGCCCATCGAAAACGACTTCTTCACCATGATTTTCTACGGTGTTTTATCCAAGATGATTCTCAAACTTGGGCTAGAAGAAGGTAGCAGCCTGCAAAACGATCTTTTGATCGGTCAGGGAGACGTGATGAGCACCGAACCCACCAAGGAGATTATCAGGATCTCAAACTGGCTGAGGACGGACGAAAAACTGGTCAAGCTGTTTTCCCAGGAGCAAGAGAATAAGCTTATCGAATTGATACTTGACTCCGACAAGCCGGATTATGACGAGGCCCGTAAGAAAATCGCGGCGTATATATCCAAATACGGGTTTCGCTGCATGATGGAGCAGAAGCTGGAGCTGGACAGCCTGAAGGAAGATCCCACTTTCGTGTTCACCACAATCAAGAACTACTTGAAAAAGGAGCCGCTGGACCTGGACGCAATGGCTGGCAGGGAGCGGGAAAAACGCGCCCGGGCTGAAAAAATCGTATTTGCGAAAGTACCCTTCCTGAAGCGTCCGCTGTTCAAGTGGATGCTGAACAACGCCCGCACCGCCATTAGCCGTCGGGAGGATCTTCGTTTTCTCCGGACCCAGGTTTTCGGAATCGTCCGATCCGTGTTCAACGCCATCGGGCGAAATTTCCAGCGTGATGGATTTATCGACCACTACAAAGACATCTATTATCTCCACGTCAATGAAGTGTTTGAGCTTATTGAGGGGCGCAGTCTGAATCAGCAACTGGTGCGGCAGATTATCGAGATGCGCCGTAAGGATTTTGAGAAGGCCGCCGCTATCGAGACCGGAGAGCGGCTCTTTATGTACGGTGATTTCTACAACCGTTGTTTCACCGAAATCCTGACCGACGAGGAAGTGGAAGGCTCCGCCGACCTGGGTCCCAATCAGTATAAGGGAGTGGCCTGCAGTCCCGGTGAAGTAAAAGGGGTGGCCAAGATCGTCCTTTCACCCAAAGAGGCTGACCTCGACGGTGAGATACTGGTCACGAAACGGACCGACCCGGGCTGGGTGCCGCTGTTCCCCTCGGTGTGCGGAATTATTATCGAGCGAGGATCGGTGCTATCTCACTCGGCGGTGGTGGCC
The DNA here is from genome assembly GCA_964432985.1 of uncultured bacterium. Taxonomy (GTDB): domain Bacteria; phylum Muiribacteriota; class CAYSPT01; order CAYSPT01; family CAYSPT01; genus CAYSPT01. Next base: position 9,408 of record CAYSPT010000020.1, on the reverse strand, counting down.
CGGGAAATGGGAATTCCCACTATCGTAGGCTTGAGGAAAATTACTGACAAGATCAAAGACGGCGATGAGATATTGATGAACGGAACTACCGGTATTGTGGAGATCTTGAATACTCAGACAGACATGTCTTGACAATAAACCGGGCTTAGCTTATAATGTCTCTGCTAGCAGACATAGTGTAAGCTGGCAAGGTACAGATTTGTAGTTGAGTATTGGTCTTAACCGAAGGGAAAAAGTAGATGGTCCCCGTAGCAAGCCTCGCATCAGGAATTGTTTCCGCTGCCCGGCTAAACAAACCTACTGCATTTTCCAGGTTAACTTAGAAAACAGGGCACGCAGGAAGATTCAGTGATAACTATGCAATTAACTCCCATAACCATTGGTGACCTTACTATCCCTATCCCCATAATTCAGGGAGGTATGGGTGTCCAGATATCAACGGCCCCTCTTGCTGCGGCCGTGGCCAATTGCGGCGGGGCCGGCACTCTTGCCAGCGTCGGGCTCGGATACGGCACCAAGGAGAATGAGATTGATTTTCCCAGAGCTTCACGAGAAGGTCTGCGCCGGGAGATCCGGCATGCGAAACAATTAACTAAAGGGGTAGTCGGTGTCAATATCATGGTTGCTCTCAGCAATTATGAAGACCTGGTGAGAACCACGGTGGAAGAAGGCGTGGATTTTATCGCTTCCGGAGCGGGACTTCCGCTCAGGCTGCCAGAGTACACTAACGGGGCTCCAATCAAGCTGATCCCGATCGTTTCTTCGTCACGGGCGGCTAAGCTTATCATGAAGACCTGGAAAAAACGCTACGGTATCCTGCCGGACGCGTTTATTGTCGAGGGACCCCTGGCAGGGGGACATCTGGGCTTCAAGCGCCAGGACCTGGACGCAGTGGAAGATGTCAATCTGGAAAAACTCGTTACGGAAGTGATTGAGATAGTTGAATCATTTCCCCGCGATTCGGAGCAGGAAATCCCGGTCATTGCCGCCGGCGGTATTTTCAACGGTAATGATATCGCCCGGTTTATCCGGTTGGGCGCTCATGGTGTTCAAATGGGAACACGGTTTGTCGCCACCTATGAATGCCCGATCGCTGAAGAATTCAAAAAATTGTACGTCGAGGCCGAGGACAACGATGTCACCATTATTGACAGCCCGGTGGGTATGCCGGGGCGTGCAATAAGGACTAAGCTTATCGACGTGATAGATGAAAAAGGAAAAGTGCCTTTCAAGTGTTCATATGTGTGTCTGAAAACATGTGATCCCAAGAAAGTCCCCTATTGTATTGCCAGGGCATTGTTCAATGCCGTGAGCGGGCTTCTCGACCAGGCAATTGTTTTCGCCGGTCAGAACGTATCGAAAGTTAAAGATATAGTATCCGTTAAAGCATTGATGGAGGAACTGGTGAAAGAAACGCTTGAAGCTTTGGCTAAAACCGGTATGTGTGATATGACCTCGCGGAGGTCCCGGTAGTATTACAACAGCAGAGGAGGGTGAAAGTAACCAGAGTTTGACATTACATGGGATATACAAAATGCCCAGATGACACATAAAACGAGAAAGCGAATGGAGGAAGCATCATGCCGACAGGAAAAGTAAAATGGTTCAACGATCAAAAGGGTTATGGTTTCATCACTCCCGATGACGGGGGAGAGGATCTGTTTGTGCATCACACGAGCATCCAGATGGATGGTTTCAAGACTCTCGCAGAAGAGCAGAATGTGGAGTTCGAGATCGGGGAAGGCAAAAAAGGTCCGGCTGCTACTAATGTAGTGCCTCTGTAACCGTTTGACTAAACCGAAACAATTAAAAAGGAATCCCGGGATATCCCCGGGGTTCTTTTTTTATAAGGGAGGGACGCAGAGACATTGCTACTGAATAATGTCCTACAGGCTGATAGAAAGCTGCCAGCTTTCTGGGGCTCTCTTCTCGTTCATGGCAACTCACAATATTACAGCTGTTAATCTTAGGCTACCCATGGTAGACTAGGGCTACCCATGGTAGACTAGGGCTACCCATGGTAGACTAGGGCTACCCATGGTAGAATACGAACACGCACGGCAACGCGGAAGCTTTCCGCGCCGGTTCGTGAGTATGACCTGGTGAAAGGATTGGAACGTGAAAAAAAGAATATGCCCGAAGTGTGATCTCGATATGATTCCCGGCCGCCGTCGTGATGTTAATGATCCGGGAGTGGTTAACTCCGTATGCCAGGAAGCATGGTTGCCGGGAGTTCCCAAAAGAGAGCTGATGAGAATGGTGACAGCAGAGGGAAACTCCCTGGCTGTAACCACCTACGCGTGCCCGGAGTGCGGATTGCTGCAGTCATATATCAATCCCACTGAACTTCCCGATACAGAATTATGACCGAGATACAGCATCGAGCCAGATTCGATTTTATTCGATACGCCAACTGCTGGGAAGACGCGGATATCCTGATGGAAGGCCTCCGGATACAACCGGGAGATCTCTGTCTCTCAGTCGCCAGCGCTGGTGACAATTCTCTGTCCATGCTTGTTCACGACCCAGAGCAGGTTATAGCCGCGGATCTTAACCAGACTCAAATTGCCTGCCTGGAGCTCAGGATCGCCGCCATTAAACACCTGAGTTATGAAAAGACACTTGATTTTTTAGGTTTTCAACCGTGTCAGGAACGCTTTCACATCTATCATGCCTTGAAAAATGATCTTTCACCTGCTTCTCAGCAGTTTTTCACGCACAATATAAAACACATCGAACAAGGTATTATCTATCACGGGAAATTCGAACGGTATTTCAAGCTGTTCCGTACACGGGTACTGCCTCTGGTTCACAGCCAGAAGCATGTGATGGAACTTCTCGAAGATAAGACAATCGAGCAACAACGTGAGTATTACCATGATACCTGGGCCAACCAGCGGTTCAGGCTCATGGTCCACGTATTCTTCAGCAAATTTGTCATGGGTCGTTTGGGACGGGACGTGGAGTTCTTCCGCTACGCCGAAGGGAGCCTGGCTTCCCGGTTACTTAAACGGGTAGAGCATGCCGTAACCGAAATCCCCAACTATTCCAACCCCTATCTCAACTTCATTCTCATCGGCTCCTTTCCTCTGCACGCGTTGCCCCACTATTTGCGAAAGAAGAATTTCGAAAAAATAAAGAAGAACATTACCAATATTACTCCGTTTCTGGGTACCGTGTCGGAAGCCATGGAAGCACATGGGAAACGCGAGTTTGCCGCCTTCAACATGTCGGATATTTTCGAATACATGGATGTTGATCTCGCTCGCTCGGTGTTGCGGGATATCGAGGACTACGCCACCAGCGGCGCCCGCCTGGCCTTCTGGAACATGATGGTTGACCGGGAGCTACCCGAGGATTCGGTTTTCACCTGCAACGAAGAGCTTTCCAGAGAACTGTTTCTCCGTGACAAAGCCTTTTTCTACAAACGGTTTATCATCGGTGAAAAAGCTTAATCAGCCGCACGGAATGTGCGATTCTGGTTACCACCTTCGCAGGAAGAGCAATCTCCAGCACTCCTATCGCCTGAAACGCCGGACCCATGAAGTGGAACAGGCACTGAAGCGCCATTGCGACCACCGTCTCGCGGTTCTGGTGGATGTGGGGACAGCGGATGGGCTCATGCTTCAAATGCTTGAAAGCCATTTGGGATCTCTTTTGTATATAGGTCTGGATCTCAGCTTCGAACTTCTCTCTGCCTGCCGCGGGGACCGGGTGCATAAATGCCAGTGCGAAGCAGCGTGCCTCCCGCTTAAGCGGGAAACGGCGGATGTGGTTATCGCTACGGCAGTGATCGAGCATGTGGCGGACGCTTCACGTATGGTCAGCGAGTGCGGCCGAATACTGCGGCCGGGGGGAGTACTGGTACTGTCGACTCCCGATCCGTTCATGGAGCACCTCGCCTCCGCGCTGGGGCTGCTTAAAGAAAGCGGACATGTGCGTACTTTTACCCTCAGAGAACTGGCCTCTTTGGTTCGCCGCTGCGGTTTTCACGTGCTTGAATCGCGGAAATTCATGCTGTCACCGGTGGGATTACCCTTCGAACTGGCCATAGAACGGTTCATCTGCAGATTAGGGTTTGATCGTGTATTGGCCAACCAGTTACTGGTGGCCCGCAGGATTTAGCCCGGTTTAAAATCCATCGAAGACTGCTTTTTCCACCTTAATATCCTGCCAGGAGATAACGGCAAACGTCTTCGGATCATTGGGCGAGGAAATCCGGGGAAGCGACTTGTCATAGATTTTCTTGCGCATGGGAGGGTGGTACCTGATTCCCGGATATCGAGGAATGTCCTTATTGGAAAGCCTCACTTCCGATCCGAACACCCGTTGAATCAGATCGAAGGGATCATCCAGGTAGGCGCCATAGTTCATATCGCAGTCGCGGTTCCCGATCTCATTGTACCTGAGTACGTAGTCGGGGCCGCCCCACCAGTTCTCCGGATCACGCCGGGCGCTGCTCCACATGGCGGCGTTTATCGTCATCTCGGGATAGTACAGGTTATCGTCGTTCTGTCGGAAGGTAGAAACAAAAGAAAAAAGGCGCCGGGGCAGGTTCCAGGCTGCCCGCTCATAGCGGTCGGAATCAGTAGTAAACTCTTCGTTTTCAATGGCTGTCCAGAGCTGTTCAACTAGTTCGTGGCGTTCCTGTGACGACAGTGATCCGTCAGAACATTTGTCTACGATGTCATCGATCAGTGTGTCGTCCGCTTCATCTATACTGCAGGTGTCCTGTCCCTGGTTGCTGCCGGCGCTGAAATAATCCTCCATACGGGTTTCGATCACCTCACTGCTGATGGAGGAGGGGATTGTAACCGTTCTTCCCGAAGCGGTGGCCAGCGGACCGGAGGTCACCCGGTTAACATCTCTTCTCAGAGCATCACGATCGGCGCTTGGGGTCTGCAGGATGGCCTCTACCAGCTCATATTCCAGGTAGGCTTTCAATTCCTTTTTCAGGACCTTGCAGGGGCTGCGGAAATCATACCAGATGTTCTTGTCTGAAACGATGGAAACTCCCTGGTGGTAATCCTTGTTGATGTCGTTGTGCAGAGCGTCCCTCTCCTGGTAGTCGGAGACTGAATGCTCCTGGCGGAATTGCTGCTGGTTCCCACTGGAGGAGATGTTGCGATAACTCTGGTTGAACGTTTCGTGCTGGTTGAAATCTCCCACGATGAAAATGTCTTCGGTGGAGACGATCGTGTAGTCTTTGTCGGGGTTTCCCCAGATAGTAAGGGGGACCTCGCTGAAAATGACGCCGTTGGAGCAGGAGGGATCATCAGATTTTTTGAAATCCTTGAAATCAATCTCGTAAACCTGCTTTCCGTCATCGGACACGGGAAAATAATCTTTCAAACCTGATGTGGAAGAGGTAATAACCAGGCCGTCTTGATCAGCCATCTCCCGGTAGTAATCCACCGCCACTCCGATGTCGAGGGACGGAGGCGGCTGATCGTTGACGTCCATTATCACATTTTTGAATTTCTGCCGGTCCGCCTCGCTGAGCGACGGGTCCTGAGCTGAGGTGAACGGGTGCCATCTCTTGTCGAAATTTTCAGGGTGTTTCACGTACTCACTGGATGGCGGCCGGGTGGCGGTGCGGTGCAGGGTGGCGGTGTCACGGCTGTAATATCCGGGTGATGTTTCACGGTAATACGACAGCGGTATATTGTCGAAAAGCCAAATTCTGCCGTTAGGGGCAGTCATGCGGTACAGGTTGAGAATCTTGTTGCGGGTGCCCGCAGCGCAGGGATTTCCTCCGTTGGTTAGTATACGGCCGGCCACGATACCGTTGTGACCGTAGAGGTTTCCGTCACGGAAGATATTGAAGTTGCTGTCCCCCGGTTTTCCGAATATGATTGACAGTATGTCGGCATCATACATGAGAAATTCCCGTCCGGGTGACCGTTTTTCAACCAGGGCGGTTATTTTACGGTACGTGTCTCCCACTGCACCGACGGACTCGATGAGCAGGTACTTTTCGTCTTCCCGCTCATTGGGTGTGTTGGGATTGTCCACTGCGTTGTCCACAACACCTACCCGGACCTTGAAAAAACCATGTTTCAGCTCCCCCTGCAGCGTACCGCTATCCCCGCTGGAGGAGTTAATATCCAGTTCGGTGTCGTCAAGATCGTCCACTTCGGGCAGGAAAAGAGTCAGGGGAAGAGCGCTGCCCCATTGTCCGTCATTCATGGTATGCGTGGCGAAGGAGTAATTTTTTCTCAATTCTGCCAGGGCCACGTTCAGCCCGGCTTCGGCCACATTCAGGGCCATGTAACGCTGGGCTTCGTATCCGATAGAGCTTATCTGAAAGCTCATGAACTGGCTGAATCCAATAACCAGGATACCCAGAACCACGGCGATGATAACCGCCGCGAGAATGGCGGACCCCCGCCTCCTACGCGCGGGACGACACCATAGTTTACATTGAGCACTCACAGGATCTTCTCTCCTCTGACAAATATCGATGACTGGTAGTCGATTGAGCACTCACAGGATCTTTTCTCCCCTGACAAATATCGATGACTGGTAGTCAACCGTGTATTTCATCTCCGAATCCAACGGATCCTTGACTCGCTGCATCCTCAATTGAAAATGAACCACTTTAGGGCCGCTCTGCGGATTGCCGGGAGAGTGGCCGATACGCCAGAACTTCAACTCATCGATGTCACCGTACAATACGCTTTCTTCAGTGGCACTTGCATTCCCGTTGTAGTCGTATTCGATTTTCTTCCGGGTCAGTTCGCAGAGCCCGGTTTCAGTATTTTTATTGACTTCCAGCTCCACGCTGGTCTGCTGGAAAATTCTTCCCGCTGTGGGATTCCGGGAAGGATCGGCCCGCTGGATGATGTAAACAAGCCTGGCGGAATTTTCATCTGAGATATCCGTTTCACTCTCTAAAAGAGGTGGTTCCTGGACATGGTTGGCCCTTCTCAGCTCGAAGTTCAAATAATTGATGATTTTCCGTGCCTGCTCGTTGGTGATCATATTCTGGGTCGTGACGGTATAGGTGCGTCGGCTGGATATGAATAGGCGGTAGGCACCAATGAGAAACAGGGCCGCCAGCGTCACGTAGATTGAAATCTCCACCAGGGTGAATCCCCTGCGTTTCACCATCAACGTGTTTTGGCTATGGCCGTGAACACTTCGTAATCCAGTTCTTTTCCTTTTGTATCCGTCCATGCTATCGTTACCGTCACTACGTTGAGTTTGTACATTCCCTCACTTGATACGGGTTTGATGTCAACGGTGCGTGAATAGGTGATCCCCGCCAGGGTCACCTCTCCGGGGTAATTATCGATGGCCCCGGCTTCGTCAGCGAAATCATATTCAAGAGTTTTTTGCTTGAGAGCCGCCTCCGGTTGACTTTCTTCCGCCATAAACTCGAAATTGTATCCGCGGCAGATTTCCATGGTGTCCTGAGCGATAAGCACGACGTTGGCGTACTCTCTGTGCTTGAGAGCTGCCCGGGAACCGCCTGAAAACACTTTGAGTATAGGTAACACTGCCAGGGAAAAAATCACCAGAGCAACCATGAGTTCGACCATGGAAGCACCGGTGCTGAACCTGTTGGTATAGTTACCCGTCACCAGTTTTACGCTGCAGAACATAAGAGTGTTTCTCCTGTACTCTAATATGCAGTTTTTTTCTCCTACGTTTGCTGCTACTACTGTACATCTAAAGGCAGAGTCCGTGCAAGGAAAGGCGCCCACATACGTACGAACTGCCCTCACTTCTGAACAACTGCAGAACATCAACTGCAGTTTTCAGTTTAAATGCATTTGAGATACCACTGACGTTTTGGATATAATAGTACCCATGGAAAACATCGTATACCGTTTGTTGGAACACCGTAAAAACATACCTGACAGGACGGCCATCATTTACCGTGACCGGCCTGCCAATTACCGTACATTGTACGAAGACACCATACGCACCGCTGAGTGGCTGAGAGACGAGGGATTGGGTAAGGATGATCGCATCCTGGTGTTCGTCCCCATGTCCTACGATCTCTACACGTTGCTGCTGGCCATTTTCTACATCGGGGCAACGGCAGTCTTCGTGGATGCCTGGGCAGACCGCCGACGCATGGCTCAGGCCATCGAGATAACCGAACCGAAGGGATTCGTGGGAAGCGTCAAAGCTCAGCTTCTGCGGATTTTATCTCCACCGATACGAAAGGTTCCCCTCAAGCTCACCATGTGGAACAATCCCTTTCGAACGAAAAAACCTGTTTCCCAGGAGGACTTCGATCCCGTAACCATTTCCGGGGAAGATACGGCCCTGGTTACCTTTACTACCGGTAGCACCGGCACTCCCAAAGCTGCCAAACGCACGCACCGCTTTCTCTGGACGCAGCACCTGGTATTATCCTCCGAATTGAACCTCAAAGAAGAAGATATCGATCTGACCACGCTGCCGGTCTTCGTCCTCAATAACTTGGCCCTGGGTATTACCAGCGTTATCCCCGATTTCAATCCCGCAAAACCGGCAGATATCAATCCTCCGACGATAGTCAAGCAGATTAAGCGCTGGAAAATTACTACTTCCGGAGGCTCAGCGGCATTCTATGAGCGACTGGCCAACTATTGTGTGAAGGTAAAAGATTATCCCGGATTTCGTGCAATATTCACCGGGGGTTCGCCAGTGTACCCGAGCATCGCCCGTACGTTACTGAGAGCGTTTCCGGACACGAAGGTGAACGTCCTCTACGGTTCCACCGAAGCGGAGCCTATCAGCGGTATTGATGCCCGGGAGGTAGCCGAATCCGACGTAGGGCAGGGACTGGTGGTCGGAAAGAAGGTTGAGGAGATCGAGGTCGCCATACTGAAACCTCACGATGGACCAGTGGAAATCGCACCGGGAAAGACTGTCCATGATTTTTGTCTTCCCCGGGGAAACATCGGTGAGATAATCGTGACCGGTGATCACGTGCTCAAGGAGTACGTGAACAGCCCCGAATCATTCCGTCAGAATAAGATCGTGGACGGTGACACAATCTGGCACCGTACCGGTGATGCTGGTGTCGTGGACGAGGACGGTGAAATACGACTTTTCGGACGCGTAAAAGACAGGATCACTTATGGGGGAAATGTCATCTATACGTTTCCCGTCGAGCAGAAACTCCTTGAACTGGCGGACGTTACCTGTGCCGCTATACTGGAGCGCGACGGTGAAATCCACATGGTTGTTGAAACTGCGGCGGCGGACCGCAGCCGCCTCGAAACCAGCGTCCGGCAACTGGATTTGCCGTTTAAGAATCCGAAAATCACCTTTATGAACATCCCCAGGGATCCCCGCCACAACTCCAAGGTAGATTACGGCAAACTGCGTTTGCTGCTGGATTAAATACTGTTGCTACAAAATCAGGTAGTATGCTGCTGCTGATAAGGTTGGGGCCTACGCAGGAAC
>CAYSPT010000019.1:17971-81970 GCA_964432985.1 uncultured bacterium | reverse complement strand
AAAAGCGCAGATCGATGCCATGATTTTTCCTGGTGATAGTCGCATACCGAAGTGCTGTCTCACCCCTCTCCCGGAATATCATACTTGTGGCCGCGGCGAAGGCTTCTCTCATGATCACGTTCGGCTATGGCCTGTCTTTTGTCAAAGAATTTTTTACCCCGTGCCAGCGCAATTTCAACTTTGGCCAATCCCATGGAGAAATATATTTTTAAAGGAACCAGTGTCAACCCTTTCTCCTGAACTTTCCCAATCAGCTTCCGTATTTGCCGCTTGTGCAACAACAGTTTTCTTACCCGCAGGGAATCCTGCACCACATTCGAGGCGTTGCCATAGGGAGGAATGTGAAGGTTGTGCAAAAACACTTCTCCTCCGGCGATCCTGGCAAAACTGTCGTTGAAATTTGCCCCGCGGGTTCTTAACGACTTTACTTCCCAGCCCTCAAGTACAATACCGGCTTCGAAGCGATCGATAACGTGATACTGGAAACGGGCTTTACGGTTTGTTGCCACGTTTCGGCGGGCTTCAGGTTTTGAACTTCCAGTTCCGGGGCACATGGTTTCGGGGGCAGGATTCGGGAACTTCCCTGGTGGTTGAGAAGGGACGGAACCTGGCAACCTTTTATTGTCCCTGCTCTTCCAACACGATCCAGTCTCCCTCTATTACACCCCCTTCACGCTCCTGCCTGATAACTGCTTTCGAAGTACGGGCTTGAACGAGTGTTATTAGTAATTCTCCGATCGTATCCGGAGTTTCACCGGGCTTGTTCGGGGCATCCCGGTATACGATATACCTCTGTTTGAACGCCGCACGTTGACTGATACCATCCTGATACCCAGCTTCCAGAAGCACATTCAAACCTGTTCTTTGAACGATGACTACTTTCATTCCCTGGGCTTGCTGTACGTGACGCTGATCGTGCTGGCGGGCGGCCATTTCCTTTACCCTGAAAAAAAGTTCCTGGTTATCCGGGAACGTGGCCCCACCCCACTTCAATACCCTCCAGGCATCCCCCGGTTTGTCTATCATCAGCAGCAAATCAGCCAGAAAAAGCGGGTCTTCGGGAGCAACTCCTTCTCTTAGCTGTATCAATGCTTTCATTGTTTCCACGGCTGAATTGTATAGTCCCACATCAGCCAGCAGACGGCCGGAGCGCCGGTAGTAGCGTGGATCGGTTGGATTAATAAATATGGCGCGTTTAAAGTTCAACAGCGCTTTGTGCCACTGACCATTTTCGAGAAAAACCATACCGGCCCGATAATTTTCTTCTGCTTCCTCCTGCTCCTCGATCAATTTGCGCAGCCTGAGAAGAAGCATCTGCTTGCGCTCTTCATTCAGGGCTGTTCGTTCCGCCTCTTCCAAAGACAGCATGGCGTCGTACATGCGGCCGATAGATAGTTGCGTGTCAGCAAGACGCTCCCACAGCATAGTGTTTTCGGGATCCAAACTCAAGGCTTCCTGATAATTGAGAATTGCCAGCTCATATTCATTGTAATCGAAATGAGTATTACCACGGATGATAGCCTCACGGGAAAGCGCCATAGAACGGCTCGAATCATCGAGAGGGAGAGAATCCAGGTCAACGCAAAGAACTGGTGCAGTCAGGAGTAAAAATGCAGTCAGGAGTAAAAATGCGGTCAGGAGCAAAAACCACAGGGGGACAAGAAAACGAATGATGTGGCCTTCAGAAAAACGGTTCACAGCTGGGCACTATCCCCCCGGGAAGCTCCTTTCTTGTCCCTGACACGCCAGGCAGTGGACTTCGTCTTTCGCAGATGTTTCATGGGATTGACGAACTTTTTGTCCTGTGTGATGCCAAAGTGGAGATGAATACCGGTAACCTGACCGGTTCTACCCATTCGGGCGATGGTTTGACCTTTTTTCACACTGGACCCTTTTTTGAGCAGCAGCTTTGAACAGTGAGCGTATATCGAGGTCAAACCATTAGCGTGTTTAATATACACCACTTTACCGCTGTAAGTTTTATAGCCAGAAAAAACAACCTGACCATCAGCCACGGCTACAATCGGGGTCCCGTGCCGTCCGGCGATATCAATACCGTTGTGGAACTTGTACTTTCGGTAGATGGGGTGAAACCGGCGCCCGAATGATGAAGACATCCAGCACGGCCCTTTGACCGGCCAGATAAACTGGCTCTCTCCAAAAGATGCAGCGGCTACAGCTTCAGTCGGCTGGGCCTCACCTGCAAATTCATCTCCTGCAAGCGTGGTTTCTCCAGAGAGTTCGCCAATGGGAATTTTCAGTTCCTGTCCAATCAGTATGATTTCCTGATCCAAACCATTGCGGTCCATGATACTACCGATGGGAACGCCGTACACTTTGCTGATCGTCCACAAGCACTCGCCGGGATGGACAATGTGAGTAACCAGCGTCTCCTTGGGCACAGTGCTTTTTTCTCCCGGTTTGGCGATAAGAAGCTCATGTTCCGAGGCTATCTTTAACTTCGGCACTCTGAAAAGCTCATACTCGCTGCCAGCATTTCTTTGAGGGAGGTTGTACACAGCCACGGGAGAAAGAGTGAGGCCTGCCACCTGGTCGTGAATACAACGTAAATCCGGCTCGACGAGGGATCTGGTATCCGATGGGGACAACACATCCCACACGGTCCCTATCGGATTGTCGGGAACATATGCCGGGCACGATTCGACTGCGTGATGAAGGCTCACCAGGTGAATATCTCCATCACTCACTCCCAGCATACTCACGGCAACCAGCGCTACCAGAGCGAATGCAAGGTCAAAGTATCGAGTGTCTTTGTGCAACCGCATTGTATCCCATTTCCTCCCCCTGTTATCAAGCGTTGTATTATAGCACAGGAATCTGCACCCAGCAATAAAAAACTTGACATTTAATTGTATATAGGCGCGCCTGCTTCACTTACTATGAATAGTCGCAATGGTATGTATATGTTACGCAGAACTTCTTTATTCAAGCATAAATATGCATGAAGAAATGCAGCGTATTAAATGCTTGAGGTGACTGTCTTCAAAAACTCCTCGTTGCTCTTGGTCTTTCTAATACGTTCAATAAGAAGCTGCATGGCCTCGTGGTTGGGAAGTGTGGCAAATACTCTGCGAAGCATCCAGACCTTGTTGAGTGTATTTGGCTCGAGAAGGAGCTCCTCTTTTCTCGTCCCCGACTTTTTAATATCGATAGACGGATAGATACGCTTATTGAACAATTCACGGTCCAAAACAAGCTCCATGTTACCCGTACCCTTGAACTCTTCGAAGATAATCTCGTCCATTCGGCTGCCGGTATCGACCAGGGCGGTTGCCAGAATAGTCAGACTGCCTCCGTCCTCGATGTTCCGGGCGGCACCGAAGAATTTCTTCGGGCGGTAGAGAGCGTGAGGGTTAACACCTCCGGTTAATGTCTGACCGGTATTGGGGGTGTCAATGTTATACGCACGCGAGAGCCGGGTAATGCTGTCCAGAAGAATAACAACATCCCGGCCCTGCTCTACCAGCCTCTTGGCTTTCTCGATGACCATCTCGGATACCTGGATGTGATGAGTTATCTTCCGGTCGAAGGTTGATGACACTACTTCACCCTTTACCGACCGTTCTATGTCAGTTACTTCTTCCGGACGCTCATCGATCAGCAAAACCATAATTTCTACTTCAGGGTGATTTTCGCTGATGGCGTTTGCCACTTTTTTCAACAGTGTGGTTTTTCCGGCCTTGGGCGGCGACACGATGAGTCCCCTCTGCCCTTTGCCCACGGGGCTCAGCAGATCAATTATCCTGGGCGACACATCACCGTTGCTGGGGCAGAGATTGAACTTATCCAGTGGAAACAACGGGGTCAGGTTTTCAAAAACCGGACGCTTTGTGGACTGATCCGGATGTTCGAAATTGACCGCTTCGATACGAAGCAAAGCCATATAACTCTCGTTGTCCCTGGGCAGGCGAACGTAGCCGACAACGGTGTCTCCAGTCCGCAGGCCGAATCTTCTGATCTGAGAGGGCGACACATAGACATCGCTCTGGTTGAGCATATAGCTGTTTGTCCTGAGAAAACCATATCCTTCAGAGAGGATTTCCAGAATACCTCCCGAAAAATGCTGGTTGTTCTTTTCGGCTTCTTCTTTCATGATAACCAGGCAGAGATCGTTTTTCTTAATCTGCGAAAACTTGGTGATTTTCAATTCCTTAGCCTGGGCGTGCAGATCTTTGACTGACTTCTTAAGCAGATCACTCAGCCTCAGGTCCAGACTTTTCATGTCACTTGAGTATTTGGGTTTTCTCTTTGCTGAAGCACCCGACGGTCGGTTGTGAGCACTCGTTCGACTAGAAGCACCCGTTCGACTGGAAGCACCCGTTCGACTGGAAGCACCCGTTCGACTGGAAGCACCCGTTCGACTGGAAGCACTCGTTCGGTTTGAAGCGCTCGAACGATTGGAAGCACTCGAACGGTTCTGACTCCGCCCTCGTGTTGCTGTTTTGGTTCCTGACTTGGCTTTATTCACTTGCCCACCCCACTCACAAATATGAGATACATACCCAAAAGGTAGATAATCATGACAAGCGGCGTATACCACCCGATTTTGAGTTTGGTATACCCCCGCCTATCCTCCTGAACAAGCGCAACTATTACTATGCTGGTCAACAGCATTGCGCACAGAGCGGCAAGGATGTGCCCTCCTGCCGTAGCTACACCATGAATGTCTTTGTTAAGAGCCATTATCGGCCCTTTAACGTATAATAAGTCTGCAATACCGATAATAGCGATGTTGAAAATGTTACTTCCCACGATATTGCCCACTGCCATGTCAACAGCTCCCAGGCGAATGGCGCCGAATGAAACGACAAACTCCGGAAGAGACGTAGCAAAAGCAATGAACAGGCTGCCTACAAATGTTGTCCCGAGTGACACGACATTTCCTCTGAAAGTAACCTGGAGCATGGCGATCTTGTCACCCAGAGACGCCAGCCACACGCCGTCCGCCACGGTGACCGCGGCAAACACAGCGAACAGAATAATGGCTTTTTTTAACGTCAACTTTGCATAATAAGCGGCTACCGCGTCTTCGGCAGACGGCTCTTCGGCAGGCGGTTCTTCGACAGGTGATTCTTCTTCCTCTTCTTCGGTGGTGCCCCTTCCACCGAGTTCACATCCGCAGTTGGCACAGCTCAGGTTCTTGCCGCACTCGGGGCACACGCCGGTTTCCTCCCGGTCCCATTTCCACCGTTTTTCACACTGGTAGAGAAGTCGCATCCCGAGGAAATATACAATGAGAATGATAATCGAGCCGATTCCTATCCAACCCAGGCTTCCCCAGGTTACCGGTGAAGGAAGGCTGGCAGACGCAATATTGAGTCCGGCGATAGCCATCATCCCTATTCCGACAGCCGCCGGAAGCGAGTGCTTCGGGCTGGCAGCCAGCAACAGAGGACCTTCGGTTCGAAAAAGATCGATAATTACCAGCACCAGGATGTTGAACATGTTGCTTCCAAACACATTGCCCAGGGCCAGGTTGGGGATATCTTCAAACAACACCGCTCCCAGGGAGGTCATCAATTCGGGAAGAGAGGTGACGAAAGAGAGCAGTACCAGGCCTATCCATCCCCGGGATATACCGGTTTTCTCTGCTATTGTATCACCAAGGTAAGATAGTTTTACACCGGCGTACACAATAACGGATACGGATACGGCAAATTGGAGCCAGACGAACCAGATGTTTCCCACGTTCAGTAACCGTGCCTCATATACAGTAGATTAACTGGAAAAGTACGGCCGACACCTACCGGTCAGCCACCTTCTTCCAGTCATCGAGAAATTTTTGCATACCTTTGTCTGTCAAAGGATGTTTCATCATTTTTTCCAGCACATTAAATGGAATAGTGGCAATGTCCGACCCGGCCAGGGCCGAATCTGTCACGTGCTGTGGATGACGAATACTGGCTGCAATAACTTCGGTCTCGATTCCGAATGTTTCGAAGATAAAAACAGTGTCGCGAACCACCTGCATGCCGTCATGTCCGATATCATCCAACCGGCCCACAAACGGGGACACGAATGTAGCTCCGGCGTTGGCCGCCATCAAAGCCTGGTTGGGGGAAAAGATCAGGGTGCAGTTGGTAGAAATACCCTCCATGCTCAACCTGGATATAGCCTTCAATCCCTCGGGGAACAGGGGAACCTTGATTACTATATTCTCATGAATTTTTGCCAGTACACGGGCTTCGGGAACCATATCATCGGCGGTCAAACCAACGACCTCCGCACTGATCGGGCCATCCACCAATTCGCAAATCTGGCGAAGGATATCCTCAAAAGAGCCGCCTTCTTTTGAAACAAGGGAAGGATTCGTCGTAACCCCCGCCACAATTCCCCACTCACATGCGGTACGAATCTCTTCGACATTGGCAGTATCTATAAAAAATTTCATGAGTTATCAGGACCTCCTCCATTGTGCAAACTCGAGTTGTGTTTCCTAGCGAATGTTTTTTCCTAGTGAATGTTTTTTCTTAGCGAATGTTTTTTCTTAGCGAATGCGAAAAAACCGTGTTATTGGTTGGTTTTCACAGGTCTCGACTAAGGGTAGAACTATTCATTCATTTTTATTTTGTGAGAATTTATTCACTATAGGAATAATTATTCTCGCTCCAGTTGGTATGAGCCCTTAATGGTTGGGCTTAGCAGGAAACCTTACGGTTCCCTATTATAGCACTTCCAGTGCCAAAGTCAATACTATTTTTCTTAATTTTAAGTGGTTCAGGGCGCAACCTGGACGCTGATTTTCATGTCCTTCCCCCAGGAACCGTCCAGATAATGATAAACAAATTCAACCGAGTCAACTGCCTGTACGTCTTTGTTGAATGGACCGATGACCGCCTGGAAGCCCCCACGCTCGGGAAACACTTCCATAGGTGTCTCGATAGCTACTCCGTCGGTCCACAGCGTCGAGTCATCCGGCCAGTATAGTTCCGCAGGCTTTTTCCACCCGTTAACCCCCCAGTGCAGGTACCCGGGCCGGTCGGAAAAGACTATGATTATATCGTCCTGTGTCGGCTTTGGTGGAATCCAGACCGGCTTGTCCGGTTCGGGACTGGCAGCTCCCACCGTAACCTTCATGACCGGTGATACACCGATGTTTCCATGAGTATCTTCAGCCTTGATCCGGTACAGGTATGTTTTGTCAGTTTCGCCGTTTATGATCATACTGTACTCTTTGGCCTTAACCACCGGCAGCGGGTTCGTCTGAGAGGGTATGTCCTTACCTGCCAGTGGATGCGATATCCACTTGTTTTCATCGCTGGTCCGGTACTCCAGTTCCACCGCTTCCAGACCAGACACATCGTACACGTACGTCCACACGGTAAAGTCCCTGGTCATCGGTTCCGCCGTCCACTCGTACCCGCCTGGATTGTAGGGCTCTCTCTGCGGAACGTAGATCGACGGGGGAACCTTGTCATCGTACTTGCCCTGCAGCACCTTCTCCGCTTCAGCAACCGCCTGGTTGCACGCCCTGGTCGGGTGGCTGTCCCACATCTCGGTGCCGTCCCAGTACTCGTAACAGGATGTCTGGGCAACCAGCAAGTATCGCCAGGCTTCTTCGACCGCGGCATTACCGCTGCCAGCCACGCTGTCGGCGGTGAACACGACGTTGCGGGCGGCGGTCATGGTGCCCCACGAGTTGAGGTCCGGGGAGTAACCCGTCTCGGGATCGGGATCGCCGTTCCATTTATGAAACTCGGGATCGCCATTGTCCGCTCCGGCCCAGGAACCGGGTTCCACATGAATGATGTCGTCATCATCCGGCGGGAATAACTGCAGATAATCCTGGATGGTAGTGCACACGAACAGGTCGGAGCGGCTTTTTATCCAGTCTGTAAAACGGCGGAAGTTGTCGTGGTAATATCCCCAGCTCCCGCCGCCGAAGTTGTCGCCGTCATGATGCAGAACAATGAGGAGGGGATGGGCCGGGTCGGTGTTGTACTCCATGAGTTGGCTCATGACCTGTTCGTAATTCAGTGCGCCGAATCCGCCGCGCCCGTCTTCGTTACCCATGTAACGGGCGGTGGGAACAGCAACCATCTTAGCCTGGTGCCCACCGGGGGTCTTGACTATCTTCCCCGTGTCAGGATCCTGCAAAACCACATAGTGGGGCCGGTAGGCCCAGGCGGACACTTTTGAGGGCGCCCAGAGCCCGGAAAGCTGTATCCAGTTCTCCTGCTCGGGATTTGTTTGATCTGCCCGGTTGGGAGGAAAGAGGTTCTCACCCTTTACCCAGGGATAATTTTTACAGGCACGGTTGAAATGAATATTGTCAACGAGAGCCCACTCGATGCCCTCGTCCACCAGTGCCGGGATTATCCACTCGGCAAAAGCGTTTTCCGGAGGGAATATTCCCTTCGAGTAGGAAACATCGCTCCCGAATGTGTCCTGAATTATCTTCTTGTGGTCCCCTATCTGCCGGCGGATGTCCTCGTAACCCGTCAACGGCATCAAGGGATGATGGTATCCAAACGCTACCAGGTCGAGACGGGGATTGCCCAGTTTGGTGGACAACCGCCGCCCCCGGGTGTAGCAGTCGTACCAGTTCTGAAACTCCCCGAGCCGGACCATGGCGTTCAGGTCCTCGATGAGAGCCCCGGAGAAACTCACCTGCGCACCGAAGTGGGGAAGTTCGGCTTCAGATCCCATCATGATGGCTTCGAAGGGCCAGGAGGTGTAGGGTCCGTAGCGGGAACGCATGACATCGAGAAGGCTGAAGGAGTATACTCCCTTGTTGTGCGTGGTTACCATGTCTTCGTAGGGCCAGTAGATCGGCTGGTGCATGTGCCAGTGAAATGCAATATAAATAGGTGTCTGTGATTTACCCGCGGCCGGCTTTTCTTTGACATCCCGCAGGCGGTCTTCTCCCAGCAAAGTGTTGTTAAGCTTCTTCAGGGATAGTTTCCGGGCAGTAGGAAGGTTCTCTTCCATGAGTTCCCCCGCCACCTTCTGCAGCAAAACCTTGCGCAGCGCCTTGATGGCCGGATACGACGCATCGGTGGAACCGACCTTACCCAAAGCGACAGCCACGGCCACGGCGTCGTTGAACTCACCTTTGGATAGGGTAAGCGCAAAAATCATACCTACCTCGATCCGTTTCCGGTCGAGCTTCTGGAGAGTCTGCAGATACTGCTTTTCCGCGTAGTCCAGTGAAGGTGAGACTGCCCTGACGTCATCTCCGAAAGCTTTTTTCAGGTTGGCGGCCTGGTAGGCCAGAACTTTGTACTCTTCCACAGCACTGCCCAGGCTGGCCTCCAGCGCACGGCAGTATCCGGGAATAACCAGGACTAAGAACAGTACAATAGACAGTCCGGTCAAACTCAACGCAACCTTTGAGCTGCTTCTCCAGTGATTCTCCATCTGCAGATACCTCCTCCTCGATGCTTTCGAGCGAACTCGATGCTTTCGAGCGAACTCGATGCTTTCGAGCGAACTCGATGCTTTTGAACAAATGTGGAATAAAAATGCTTGATATGTATATAAAAGAGTATAGGAATGAGAAGCAGTGCGTCAATACTTTTCTATTTTTCCCAATTCCCATGTTCACTCAAAACAAAGCCTTCAATAAGGTGAGCACTTTGCAAAGCGATTTCTGATAAGTAAGTGTGGAAAGGGGAGTCACACCTTGACCTTTTTTGCAGTTGGAATTATCATCTAGTCCGAATCGGGCCAAGAAAGGAAAGCGAACATGACAGATCTGGCGGTCCAGGCGCCGCTGCTGGTGATAACCATGGGAGATCCGGCAGGGATCGGACCGGAAATCATTCTCAAAGCCTTGACCGGCGAACCAATTCCCGAGACCAGGATGGTGGTTGCAGGATCCAGGCCGGTACTCGAAAAAACGGCCCGGGAACTGAAGCTTAATCCCTCCATTGAAAATGTTACTCGAGAAACGCTTTCGCGTGTTCCCTGCCACCGTCCCGGTTCCCTTTTTATTCTGGATGCATGTTCTTACCTGAATACATGTTCTTGCGGTGAGTACCGTATGGTCCCGGGTAACGTGAATGAAACCACCGGTATCATAGCCAGCAGCTGCATCGAGACCGGGGCGAAACTGTGCCTGGACAAAGCTGCCGATGCGCTGGTCACCGCCCCGATAAGCAAACTGGCTTTACAGATGGCGGGTTTAAGCTACACCGCCCACACGGAACTCCTGTCATTTCTCTCACAAACTCCCGACGTGGAGATGGCGTTTGTTTCCGATACGCTGGCAGTTGTGCTCGCCACCCGCCACATTTCCCTGGCCGATGTTCCCGGGCAGCTGTGCCAGGACCGCGTTATCTCGGCAGTGAGAGCAGCCAGGCACCTGGGACTGCTCCTGGGTAAAGGCGAGACGGTTATTGGACTATGCGGGCTCAATCCGCATGCCGGCGAAGAGGGACTGATGGGCAACGAAGAATCAAGACTGCTTCTTCCGGCCCTTGCAAAGCTGCGGGGTGAAGGGATATCGATAGAAGGTCCATTACCGCCGGACACGGCTTTTATTGCCGCACAAGGGGGAAGATTCGGGGTGATAGTCGCCCTTTACCACGACCAGGGACTGATTCCCTTCAAACTCCTGTCCTTCGGAAGCGGTGCCCAGATCACCCTGGGGCTGCCCTTCGTGAGAACATCGGTTGATCACGGTGTCGCGCTGGATATCGCGGGACAGGGTCTGGCAGATCCTGGCAGCCTGCTGACCGCTATCAGACTAGCATCTGCTATTAAAACAACATCTGCTATCAAATTGACATCTGACGGTACTCGGCCACACGGTCCTCAAAATCCCTGAACTTGCTGTTAATGAATGCCATGATACCGTTGTGCAGTTCCTGCGTGGCGGTTACCACGCACGAACGCAGGTTGTCCGATGAGGTGTCGAGCAATTTCATATCGCCGAGGTCACGGCCGTACGAGTCGGTAATAACAGCCCCAGCCTCGTTACAAAGGAGGTTAAGCGCGGCCAGATCATAGGGGAATTGCCCCAATATCTCACCTTTTCCCGCTCGGAGAAAAGCTTTCCGGCTGTCGGGGATTTCGCGGTAGATCCTGGTGCCCAGATCCACCACCGCGTCAAGCTGACCGGTCAGTACGCGTGTTCCGGCATAGCATACGCTGTTAAAGGTAAAGTAACCGCCCTGGACTGTCGAATCATCGATAAGATTTGCCAGTACGCTCATCACGAAGGAAGCAGGCCGGCCTGTATATCCTACCTCCCAGTACAGTTTCTCAAAGTCAATGTTATCCGAAAGGGTGATCGGGACTGTTTTTTCATCCCTGACTATCTCCAGGCCGCAGTCCTTCTCCGCCCAGAACACACCGCCTTCTTTGATTTCCATAATCAGTGCCCGGGTAACATCCGACAGGCACACTTCATTCTCCCTGAATGGAGCCGCAGCAATGGACACGCAACACGATTCTAAACCGGCGGCCGCCGCCCTCGTACCGTCAATGGGATCGATAATAAAAATCGTTTCCGCACCGTCAGGAACCATCAGCCCCTTGTCTTCGGTGAATGACGCAATATTGGGAGCTTGCTTTTCCATAAACTGCTCCACGGCTTGTTCAGCCACCTGATCAATACCGTACTGGGCATCACCACTTGCGCCTTTGCCAACGATCATTTTTGCCAACCTGCTGCCGAACTGTCCAAGAACAGCCTTGCGTACCGCCGCGGCCAGATTGGTCATTAGCTCTCTCATACTGTTCACATCCCTTTTAACCTGTCAGCTTCTCGTAAAGCCCCAACAGTTTCTCGTAAAGCCCCAACAGTTTCTCGTAAAGCCCCAACAGTTTCTCGTAAAGCTATTGTAATAGTCATCGGGTACAACCGTCAATTGGAGATATTCCGAGACCGACCGTAAATGTTGACAGAATCAACGTATAATAGCTATACTAAATTTGAAATAATCACTAGGGAGATACACATAAATGAAGTCTTACTCCCTGCCATCCGCTCGTAAAGACCGGGGTGTTGGGGCACTGACACTGCTGGGCGTGACCGTCCTGATGTTTCTTTTTATCCTGGGATTCGCCATGTTCTTCTTCTCTTCGGGAGTCACCAACGCAAGCATCAGGGTGACCTGCGGGGAAAAAGCCCTCTACCTGGCCCAAACAGCCATCAACGAAGCTATCTACGAGGTCTTCGATGACGCTAACACCGCGGGAACAGATCTCTTCATCGCCCTGCGGTCTCCTGTCAACGACCTCGACCTGGGAATCAATGATGACATATTCCCGGAACGGACCAAAGACCTGGTGGATGCCGATGGAGAGGACAAAAATGTCCGCATTTACGACGTGGACTTCGAAGTTCCGGAACACTATCGCTTGTATCCCCACCTGGAGCTGGAAAAATACGGCCGTATCATTTTCCGCACCAAAGTGAAAGTTTTACCCGGTGGAAAGTACGAACCGGTGACTTGCCGTGTCGAGCAGATACACGAATTCAAGATCGTGGCCCCGTTACCCCCCGAACCTTTTGACGGCGTGCCGTTTTTGATGCTGGTGGGGGGACACCTGGCCGATATCGAAAGCGATTACCGCCAGATCCAGGCGCAGGTAGATGCCAAATGCCAGGAAGCCCAGGAGGCAATGAACGATAACGACCTGGGCGATCTTACGTTCCCGTTCGAGAACATCCCGGAATCAGAAGTTTACAAAGCCTTTGACACTTATCATTATCCCGCCTTCCCATTCAATGCCGACGTGGGCGAGCACCCGGCGGGGACCGTACGTCCCGGGTCTGAAATGGACAACACGTTATACGCCGTGGAGAGCCCCCTCGATTTAGCTGATCTGCACCTGCATTGGCCCGAGGATCTGGATCCAACCCCATCGGTTTCCTGGACCCGGAACGCCAGTGGAATAGGTATCCAGGAGGGGCCCGAAATCGCGTTTCAGATTGGTGATATTTTCAACGTGTCGCTTTCCGGCCTGGCCGGCAGCGCGAATGTTGGAGTTAACGGCAATCCCGGAACCTGTAACGTGGGTTCCATGGACCCGGTAGATATTACGATTTCCAGCGGACTTACCCCCGGCCCCGGAAATGATTCAGTGGTTATCCAGGGCGCCGGCGGAGGAACACCCCGAATCTATTTCAGGGGAGAAGAAGTTATCAAGATGGAGAATGCCGTTGATGACGAGATTCGGAAATACGAACTGGCAATGAAAAACACCCTGGATGATTACCGCCGGTACTGGATACCCATCACCGAAAACAGCCAGGATGAGTTCGACGAGAAACTGACCAGTCAATTTGCCTGGGCGAGATACATCCCGCGGATTACCCACTGGTTTCCGACCATGGAAAAGTTCGAAGCGTATGTCAAGAAAAGTGACGGTAAGTGGCATCTCAACGGGGTCTACCTGATCCAGGACGCGGTGCAGGTAGACGCGGTCTACACGGGTAACGGTGTCATCGTCACCGACAAACAGATCGTGGTTAAAAAAGCCCGGAAATCAGGGGGAGCGACCGAAACTCACACATTGACGCTCATTTCCACCGACAGCAATATAACCCTGGCCGGCTCCTCGGGGCAGCAGGTGGAAGCCTCTCTATTCGCTCCCGGTTTCGAGAAAACCGTTCTCGGCCTCAAGGGGAAAAAGATCTTTGGGAACGTCGTCGTCTTCAAGGTGGAAAATGATTTTATCCAGAGGCAGGAACCCGGGCAGATCATTTACGATGAAGCCCTGCTGAGGTGCTCAAATGTCACCGCGGCACCCTACACGAATAAATACAAATTCTACTTGAACCGCAACCCGCTGGCGGTGCGGGTGGACAGAAAGGATTGACGGGCAGAATGCGCGGATGGCTCGAAAAAAAAAGAAACCGGATGTACGCTCCTGCGGGCTTTGCCCTGATCGAGGTGCTGATCATCGTAGCCATCGTGTCCCTGGGAGTGATACCGGTGATCGGCCTATTGAGCCACACGGCCCAGCGGGTTTCTTTCAACGAGGAGCGGGTGACGGCCAATTTGAGGGCGGTCCAGATAATCGAACGGTACAGAAAGACCGCTTTCGCCGAGTTGAAAACCAGGTTTTCGTCAGAAACTAACGCCGCCTCCCTGATGCAAAGCGATCCCATCCTGCGGATGATCTGGGTAGACGATCCGATCAATGACAAAAGCCGCTCGTTCCTGGAGCAGTTCAACGTGAAAGTGGTATTCGAACCGGACTCCGGCGCTCCCGATAAACTCGGTGTTCTGACCTGCACCGTGGAGTGGGAAGACAATAAAGGTACGGAGCACATCGAAACACGGCACCTGATCGTGGAGAACACGGACTTATGAGCAAACCCTTTGGAAAACGTGCGCTATCGCACCGCCGGAGATGTTTCACCCTGGTGGAAGTCCTGGTGGGCGGTACATGCGGCATCCTGGTTGCCGTAGCGCTCATAGGGCTTTTCAGGGGCGGTATTCGCATGTTCCGTTCAGAGGAAGGACGCACCAGCTCGCTTCAGAACCTGCTGCTGGTGTACGATCGGATTCAGACCGACCTGAGAGAAGTCGTCTATTACCCCCAGCTTGATATTCGGGACAAGGTAGAGATAACCCAGGTAGGCGGTAAAGATTCTCTCATTCTCACCCGGCACGCACCGCACCTGCCCGAAGCGTTCTGCCCCTCCGGGGTTCCGGACGTACCGAGGTCCAAGATACAATATTCGCTGAAGCCGGTACAACGCGGTAACCGCAGCTTTTACTACCTGAAGCGGGAAGCCGATGGAGAAGAATTCCTTTACAGCTCTATGGCAGTCAAGGATCTCACCTTCAAGAGAGTCGAAATGAATGTTACGGAGGCCGGAAAGGACCGGCCGTTTATCGGTTTAATCATGTATGTGACCACCACCACCAGAAGCAACAAGGCTTTCGACGAGCTTGTATTCCCGTTCTTGTTCACCCTGGAATCCGAAACACACGAAAGACGCGATCCAAGCTGGGTCTCTGGTTTTTAAATGAGTCAAGCAGATTCAGAGAAAGAGGTGCTGTAATGACGTTTTGCCAGAAGAAGATTTATAACAAGAATTTGCCGAGGCAGATAGCAGTTGCTGTCATACTTTTATTGTTTGTCCTGATCCCGCTGACAGGGTGCGGAAAAAAAGTTGAAAAGCCGCTTGAAGTCCCCGAAACAGAAGCGGCAACGGGGATGAAGCGGTACGTTGATGAAGAGGTCCGTTATTACTTCGAATATCCGTCAAGCTGGTCCGAATACGGAAGCGAACAGATGAACCTTTCCGACAACCAGCGGGGTGTGCTCATCTCTCCCCTGCCCCCCCAGGACACCGAGCGCCTGAGCATCAACTTCATCGGAGAAACCTACGAGCGGGTGGACATGGCTATCGACCAGAAGTTTATCGACGAGCTAAAAGCCTACTACGGTTCCAACGAGCAAGAGGTCGTCAGCCTTCAACTCGGTAAGGTGCAGAACAAGTACGCTGCCAGCGTGGCCAGCCTCATCAGCGGAGCCGGAAATAAGAAAACACACACCCGGCAATATATTTTCATCGCCGGAACCAGGTTGATAATTGCTACCCTGCAGGGGACCGAGAAAAATGTAAAAAAGGCGCAATCAATTTTCAACGATGTACTGGACAGCACCCACTTTGAGGAATAAAAATATCGGTAAAAAAACTTGACATCACGCGAGTTTAGTTTCTAAGATTAGATTGAATGGTATTTTTGTGTCAATATTGCAGTGTATAGTGGAAGGTAAGTGTGCCGGAGGTAAAAATACCGAAGGCAAGGTAAAGGAGGAGTTTTTATGAAAAAGTACCGTACATCTGTTTCTCTGCTGGTGGTTCTTCTCTTCGGCAGCCTCATGCTCCAGGGATGCGGCGCCATCGCGGGAATAGCCCAGGTTTTCTCACAGCTTATGCCGGCCATCGGGGGTATACTGGGCAACTTTAATAATATCGCCGGAGCGGTAGGCAACGGCCTGGGTGCCGCCAGCAACATTGCGCGGACGGTGGGCTCCGACCGCACCGCCGACAGGCTGGGACAGTGGTCGCAGGGGATCAATCAGGCCACCGACGCAACCCAGGACGTGCAGGCGGCTCTGCCGAGAATCCAGAGAGGCATGGACCAGATGCCATCCGTGGCCAGATCACGGCTGGACCGGTTCGGCAACCTGGAAGAGAAGGAACTGAATGACCTGCGGACAGCTTCCCGTGAGAAGCTCGGCAGCTATAACGATAGAATGCAGGAGCTGTCGGAGAAGCTCAAAGAAGAAGAAAACAGCTGGTTCAGCAGCCAGAAAGATATAGATGCTATTAAAGATGAAATGGCGCAAGTTAGAGAAAGATTTGACCGGGAAGCGATGAACCAGGAGCGTCTGCAGGATGAAGGAGATAGCAGAAAGAACCAGAAAGGCAACTGGTTCAAGGGTGACTGGTTGAACGTCAGGGAAGTAAAAGAGCGCGGCGAGCGGACGGTCAAGCAGATAGGCGAGCTGACTGACACCGTTAAATCAGGGTCAGAACGTCTCAAGAATCTCGAAGAGAGAAGAAAAGAGATTGCGGACGGAATATGGACCCCCTGGAAATCCGGTGACTTGAAGGACATCGATGATAAGCTCAAAGAGGCGCGCGATGACTTGAAGGACACGGCCGATGAATTGTCGCAGCTTAATGAAGACAGGAAGAAAATAGAGGATCTTGTCGGTGAAATCGTCACCCAGTGACGACCTGAGATTCTTGCGAATAATGAAGAGCGGCGGGACCGATGTTCCCGCCGTTTTTCTTTTGTCTATTCACCGTACGACGTGGTCAGAATTGTTCGCTGCAGAGCATGGTTGATATAGTCCGCCGCTGCTCCAGCAACACCATACTTGTTCTTTTTGCACATTAAAAGTTGACACAGGTTTGAAATGTCTCCTAAGATAGGATTGGAGAGGTCTACTCCAGCATGATTGTGAAATATGCAGGATTAGAAACCGGTGGGCCTGCACGAGCCGGTTGAAAGAGGGGATAGCATGCCGGGAAAGAAAAACACATCATTATTGATGCTGACAATGATACTCGTGGTCAGTGTGATGCTTCAAGGCTGTGGTGTAATGAGTATCGTGGGATTGATCGTCAACGTGTTGTCTAACACCAACATCATGGGAGCAGTCGGATCAGCCCTGGGGGCCGCTGGCAATATCGCCCAGAACATCGGCGCCACCGATGTGGGGGAGAGGCTGGGGACCTTCGGTGAAGCTGTCCAGACCATCCCCGGCGCAGTAGGGGACGTGCAGCAAACCGTCCAGCGTACCCAGAGCATTTTCGACGGGCAGGAGCAAATCACTCCCGGTACACTCCAGGATGACGGAACGCTGCTCGACACGGCCAGTATGACAACCGGTATGGTCAGCACCGGCCTGCGGAATGCCAGACGGTACACCGATCCTTACAAAGACAGTGAGAAGTTCAGAAGAATCAGACGCTATCTCAACCGTTACAAGGAACTATCGGACAAGGCGGATGAAAAACGGGACAAGGTTCCGGAAAAAGTCGGCAAAGTGAAAGATAAGCTGGACACGATGGCCGAAAATGCGGAAGAAGTTCTTGATAAGACGCAAAAGAAAATAGATGAAGCGGAAGAAGCTGCGGACATGATAGCGGAGCAGGTGGAAGAGAAAGTGGACTCCGTAACCGAGCAGACAGAAGTGCTCCGGGAAGCCTCTGAGGAGCTCAAGCGGGGGTGGAGCACCACCTTCAAGAGGGAACAGAAAATTCCGACCGCCGCCCAGACCATCCTGGAAAATGACCCTAACTATTATGACTTCATGCTCCTGCAAAATCCACGCGATTTCTACGGTATTGGCAATATTGGCGATTATCTTCCGGGAACTATGGTTCCTGATTTATAAGTTGGGCTTGTTTTTTGAGCAGCAACACAGTAACGAGCGGCTGGCCGAATTGAAGTTCTAACGGTTTCTAAACTGTAGAACGTTTGCATGTAAAATGTTTTCTGCAGATTTCTGGTTGAAAGTTGACACGGTGAAACCGGTGGCAGTATAGTTTATCCTGTCCTGAAATCCGGAATGAAACGGTTGTTTCCGATCCGTAAAAAGCCTGCCGTGTTGTCCGGATTACTACAATATCTTTCAGGAGATTGCCGTTGATGAAACAGATAACATTTTGCTCTCCCCGGAGAAGATGCAGCCGAGCCGACAGGGGCATTGGTGCCCTGACCCTGATTGGCATCTCCCTGCTGCTCATTCTTTTCCTGCTCAGCGTGGCCAGCTCCTTTTTCACCAGGGGAGTGGCCGGAATCAGCGCCCAGGTCACCTGCGGGGACAAAGCCCTCCTCATCGCCCGGGCGGCCATATCCGAGGCTCTGGCAACCATCGAGGCTGGGGTCAACACGGAAGGGACCAGGACCTTCTACTTTTTCCGGATGCCCCTCACCCCCGACTACAACGGATTGCTGTATTTCAACAACGAAGACCGGATCAGGCCGGAGAAAGTGTGGGAGATGGTCGATGAAGACCTGGAAGTGAAGTTCGTCAACGTAGAGGTGTGGGTACCCTGGCAGCTCAGGCTGTACAAATTCCTGCCCAACGAAAAGTACGGCCGGCTGCACATCCGGGCCGAGGTCGGAGTGGAACCCGGGGCCGGCTATAAACAGGTCGTTCGCAAGGTGGAAAACATCTACGAGTTCAAGGTGGCCGCTCCCCTGCCGCCCACGCCGTTTGACAGTGTTACCGCCCTGGCCATGAGTATGAAACCCGCCGTAGAGGCCATGGAGCAGAACTATCGGGATACGCAGATCCGGGTAGAGGAAAGCATCCGCGAACAGGAAGAAGAGATAGAAGACGATACTGGAGAAGACTGCGATATTCCGCGGCCCTACTTCGAGTCCAATCCGCAGGACAACTGGTACAAGTTTTTCCCGGTCTTGAGGTATCCCCCCTTTCCGCTCAACACCCGCTCCCCACAGAACCAGATGACATCGCAAACCTCGGATATGGACAACCCGTTATTCACCCGGGCCAGCCCGTTTGATATACGGAATACGGTAATCCACTGGCCACGGGATTTCATGGATAACCTGCAACTGTCTGTCTTCACTGTCACCCAGGGAGGATCCGTAAAAGTATGTGAGGGTACGGGGGGGACCACGACCTTTCAGCCGGGCGATGTAATCACCGTTAGAACGCAGGGATCAGCATCGGCCTCCGCGTCCTTCAACGGCTCGAGCGGAGCCTGCAGGGTCAATTCCCGACAGGACACCGACTCGCAGGGAAACACGCTCAACAATATCGACATTACCATCACCGGGACTCCAAACGCCGGCTACAGCAACGATGAGTTGATGATCAGCGGAGGCGGCGTGAGCAACGCGGTAATTCTGTTCAGAGGGCACCAGGTGCGCAGTCTCTACGAGAATGCCACGGAGGAGATGGAGCGGTATGAAAACGCCATGCAGGCAGCGCTGGACGATTTCGCTTTTACCTTCACTCCCGTAGCGGAGAACTATGTGGATCAGTTCACTCAAGAGCTGGCTATCCAGCTCTCGTGGATCGGCTACGTACCGCGGGCAACGCACTATTTCGATTCTGCTTCCAAGTTCACCAATTACATCAACGTGGGGGGGCAATGGGTACTGGACGGAATCTACCAGGTGGAAGCGCCTCTCACCATCAACGCAACGTATACAGGCAACGGCGTTATCGTGACCAGGGGAGGCCAGGTGACTATCAACAGGGCCAAGGCCGGCGACGCTGCCAACGATACCCTGACCGTCATCTCCACCGACAATGACATTACTCTGACCAGCGGCAGTACAATGGACGCTTCCCTGATCACGCCCAGCGGCACGGTAAAGGGTCTCGAAAGCCGGTCGGTCAACGGAAATGTTATCGTGGCCGGTTACCACCGGGACTGCTATGACGAAAACGCCGGCGGATCTGTCACCTACAATCCCCGGCTGCGACGAACCGAGTCCGGGACCGGCAACCCCCATCTGGACCGTTACAAGTGCTACATAAACCGCCAGCCTGTGGCTGTCAGGATCAGCAGAAAGGATTAGCGTCACACCATGCCTAGAGCCCGCCGCCGGGGGTTTTCCCTGGTAGAGATACTGGTCATCGTGGCCATAATTTCCCTCGGACTGATCCCCATTGTCACTCTCCTCTCCCACACGGCAAAACGCGTTTCCTACAACGAAGATATGGTAGTGGCCAACCTGTGGGCGGTGCAACTCATCGAACGTCACCGGATGACACCGTTTGATATTCTCAAGAACCGATTCTCCGGCCCGGTAGACGCCTCTTCGGTGCTGAGCGGAGATCCTATCCTGGCCTCCTGGTGGCAGAATGAGCCGATGGATCTCAAGAGCAGATCTTTTCTTAATCAGTACGAAGTCAGCCTGGAATTCGAACCCGACAGCCTCTACCCGGACACGCTCGGGCAGCTCATCTGCCGCGTCACCTGGACGAACATTCAGGGAGTCGACCACGAGCAGGAGCGGATTTTGCTGGTGGAGAAACTGGAACAATGATACCGCTGAGAAGAACATTTGGCCTATCAAGCAGATTCAACCCATCGAGCAGAGCACGCAAAGGTTTTACATTGATTGAAGTACTGATCGGCGTTGTCTGCGGAGTGATCCTGATAATATCAATCGTTCTCATCCTCCGGTCGGGGCTGAGATTTTTCAAGGCGGAGGAAGGGAGAAGCAGCGCTTTGCAGAATCTTCTCCTGGCCTACGACCATATTCAGACAGACGTCAGACAGGCACTTTTCTACCCTGCCATGTATCATTTCGACGCGGTCACCGTAGGTCCAGGTGGGTCATCCCTGACCCTGATACAATACAAAGATGAACTGGAGCCAAACCCCCCCGATGTGAAACCCGACATAATAACGAAAGAGATCATCTATTCTCTCGATGAAAATCCGGCAAAACCCGGCACCTTCCACCTGGCCAGGAGCGAAGAAGGCGATTCGAGGATTTTCGATTCGACACTGATCCGCAACATACTCTTTAAAAAAGAAACCCTGGATATGTCCGACGAAGGCCCTACCCACGTGCTCAAGATGTACATCACTGTCTATTCAGGCCACGAAAAAGCCGACGGGCTGGTTTTCCCTTTCATATTCATCCTGGAAGCCGAGACACAGTATTTCAGAAACATGTACTGGCAATCCGGTTTCGGCACACTGTAGCTTTATTCAGGAACAATTACAATCCTTTTGACAACTCCCCATGGCTAAAGACAGGGGCTTTATGGCGTTATCGGGTAATGAATGCAACGGTAATAACAAGACATGAATTTCCATTGAAACCCGAATAATTCACTAATTTTTGAGTCGCAGCAGATATGGTTTGTTAATTATCCGGGTTAAAAAATTAAGTTAGCATAATAGTTTGTAAATAGATTATAATAGAAACTCGCAAACAATATTAAGGAGGTCATCTACATGACATTCAAAAAGGTTCTGGTATTGTTCCTGGTGCTTGGTATTTGTACCGCTTTGAGTACGGGCTGCGGAAAGAAAGAGGCGAAGCCTATGGACCTTCCCGATGTACCCCACGAAAAGATGGAACGCTACGTCGACCATGCGATGAGATACTATTTTCACTACCCCAACGACTGGACGCTTTTCGACCAGTTACCTGAAAATGAGCACGGCAAAACCATCCTGGTCTCTCCCTTCGAGGGAAAGGAAGTAACCAGGTTGAACATCAGCGTGGTGGCCAAGGAGTACGGCAAGGTGGAAGCCAAAATAGACGATACCTTCCTGGATGAAACTAAGAAATTCTACGAAGACCAGGGGGAGACCGTCCTTTCGCTCAAACGGGGAACCGTCAAAGATAAATACCCGGCGGCTATCGGCATGACCAGTAAGAAATACGGCGAGAACAACGTGCTGTCAAAGCAAATCATCTTCATCGCGGACGCACGGCTGTTTATCATTACCCTGCAGGGCCGGGCGGACCTGTTCAAGAGCATGCAAAAAGCTCTCAACGATTTCTTCGAGAATTTCCACGTTGAAGAATAAGAAGCAGGCATTTTAAAACTTGCGTTTTTTTTAAAGAAGGCGCTTCAGAATGGTATTTCCGGATTGTCTGGGAAAACATATTCTTCCCAGGATAACCTCAGAAGTCCCGCTTAAAGCCTATACGACGTTTGATATCGGCGGGCCGGGGCGCTGGCTGTTAGAAACCGGGGATGAAGAGGAACTGTACACCGTGTGGGACACCTGTCGTGAGGCAGGTGTTTCTCTTCTTGTCCTGGGTGAGGGCAGCAACGTACTGGTAGACGACCGTGGATTTCCCGGACTGATTCTGATCAACCGGGTAACCTCACTGGCTGTCACCCCCGGGGCTGACGGCCGCTGCCTGGTGCGCTGCGGAAGCGGCCTGCTGCTGAGAGACCTGGTCCAGCAGACCATCTCCTCGGGATTGGCCGGGCTGGAGTCGCTGGCCGGGATACCGGGCACCGTGGGAGGAGCGGTTTACGGTAACGCGGGAGCATACGGCCGCGAGATTTGCTCCATGGTCCACCGGGTTTTGCTGGCCTGTCCCGGGAAAGTTCCATCGTGGATTTCACGCGACGCCATGTTGTTCACCTACCGTAGTTCACGGGTCAAGGTTTCCGGCGGTCTCATCATCGCCGTGGAACTCCTGCTCGATACCGGAGATACCTCTGCCCTGACCGCGCGCTGCGAGGAAGTTCTGGAACTCCGGCGGCAAAAGCTTCCCGAACTTCCCGCAATCCCGTCGGCGGGAAGCTTTTTCAAAAACCTTCCCCCGGAAAAACCGGGGGACCGGCGCCGCAGTGCCGGGAAACTGCTGGCGGAAGCTGGAGTTCACGGAATGAAAATCGGCGGAGCAGCAGTATTCGAAAAACACGCCAACATCATTGTCAACCTGGGCTCGGCTTCTTCGTGCGACGTCCGAAATCTGGCCGATTCGATGAAGTCACGCGTGCAGGAGAGATTCGGTATCCGCCTGGAAGAAGAAGTGCGCTGCGTGGGATACC
Organism: uncultured bacterium; assembly: GCA_964432985.1. Lineage (GTDB taxonomy): Bacteria > Muiribacteriota > CAYSPT01 > CAYSPT01 > CAYSPT01 > CAYSPT01. Next base: position 58,999 of record CAYSPT010000019.1, on the reverse strand, counting down.
ATCGCCTGAAACGCATGTCCCTATGAGCGCGGCAACACGTTCAAAAAACCTGTACAGGGAACTTGCGCTGCTTCTGACGCTGCTGATCATTCCACCTCTCTACCTCCTCTCAGGACCTTTCTCGGAATGTGCAGGCGGATTCGCAGGCGGAATTGAGGGCGGGGCGGGACTTCCCCTGGACGACTCGTATATCCACCTGGTATATGCCAGGAATCTTCTCACCAAAGGATTTTTGACCTATGACGGAATGACCCCCTCCGCGGGGACTTCGAGTCCCTTGTGGACACTGTGGCTTGCTTTTCTCATGTGGTGCCGGATTCCGGGAGAAGCAGCGGGGATGATCAGCGGACTTGCTTTTCATCTCCTGACCGGTTTGGCCCTGTGGCGTTTTCTCAGGGACTGTCCGGCATTCGATACCGTTTCCCGAATTCTGATTCCCGTAATCTGCCTGGGAATTCCAAACGTCACCTGGTTTTCCCTCACTGGTATGGAAACGTCTCTGTTCCTGTTTCTGGCAGCCCTCCTTCTGCTCTACACGGGCACGCGTAATCATCGCTCAGTCATCCTTCCCGCCCTGCTCCTCCCTCTGGTGCGGCCGGAAGGTATTTTTATGGTATTGACCGCCATACTCATCATGTTCGAACAGCGCCGTACCCTGAAGCACCCGGACAGCGCTCCAACCGGACACTGGTTCCAACCACTGATAGCCTTAATCTGCGGCACAGGGCTGCTGTCACTCGTCTACCGCCTCCACACCACGAACTGGATTCCTCAGACCTCCTTCAGCCGGCGGTGGATATGGAACCTTCCTACCGAACCTCTGATAGTGTTTCCGAAAGGGCTGGCAACGTTTTTTCAGGACACGTTTCTGTTCGTCCGTGATTTCATCGTTGGCTGGCCGCCGCACCATCTGGCGGCGGCAGCTAAGTTTCCCGCGCTGCCCCAGGGAGCGGGGGAAACGATCTCAACCCTGGTTACTCTGGTTATTCTGGTGTTTGGGGTACTGTGCTGTATACGGGCTTTGTATTCCAAAGCCCGGCCCCGGTCCAGAATAGTTCTCATGCTTTGCCTGGCTTCTCTGGGATTCACGCTCCTGTTCCTGCCGGCGGCGGGAGGAGGAGGCAGGTACCTGGCCCCCTGCTTCCTGTTTGCCCCTCTCATCCTGTGTTTCGGCCTGGCACCGGCGCCGGGCTCCCGCAAACGACTATGGCTGCTTCTTCTCGTTACCCTCTTTCTACTGCAGGTAAAAGGGCTGTTTGTCTGGCACGCTATGCACAAGGACGCGGTAATGCATCTCAAACGAGCCCACGGGCGGGCTGCCGCTTTTCTCAACGAGCACATAGCTGACGGCACCCTCGTCGCCGCTTTTGACATCGGAAAGCTGCAATGGGAATCAGGCTGCATAATCGTAGATATCAGCGGGTTGGTCAACCACGAAGCCGCCGGTTACGTCACCGCCAAAACCATCCCCCGGTACCTGGATACAAAAGGGATCCACCTGCTGGCCATGGTACACACTTTCGGAGAAACCCAAACAGATTTCGGAGAAACCCAAACAGATTCCGGAGAAGCCCAAACAGATTCCGGAGAGGCCCAAACAGATTCCGGAGAAGCCTTCTGTAATGAACTGGGCTTCGACAGAACCATGCCCGGTTACCGCAAACTATTTACTGCCGCCGCCTGGCCGCACCGCTATTTTATGCACGCCCAGGCGCTGTACAATGCTTACCCGGTGATAACTATCTATGCAAAAGACCACTACACAGCCGACGACACACTGTAACGCGGGACGATGGACCATGCCGCTGGCCGCCGCGCTGGGGCTGGCAGTTCTTGCCGTCAATCTGGCCGCGGTGTGTCCGACATTTCACTGGTATGACAGTGCCGAACTGGTCATGGCCGCCTCTACCACGGGTGTTCCCCACCAGCCCGGCTATCCGCTCTATGTCATCCTGGGAAAGCTGGCAGTGACTTTCTTTCCGTTCGGTGAGATTTCCTGGAGACTGAATGTGCTCTCGACTGTGATGGCCGCCGTTGCAGCCGGGTTGTTTTTTCTCACGGCGCGGTCCGTCTTCCGGTGCCGGCCGGCTGCTGCAGCCGCGGGAGCCCTGCTTCTTTCAATGGCATCCCTGTTTCGGGAAGTGTCCCTGGTGGCCGAGGTCTACACACTGGAAATCGTTCTCCTGCTGGCGGTCACCATCACGGCCCTGCACCCGAGGAGAAAGGTCGTTTTTCTGTCAATTATGCTGGCCGGATTCATGATATCGCTGCGAATGACGACCATGCTGTACCTGGTCATGCTGGCGGTCAGCGCCGGTCTTCTCAAGCGGTTGACGAGATCATGGATGTCCCTGGGGATAGCCGGGCTTGTTTTTCTGATCGGGTTAACTCCGCTGTTCGTCACGGCCCTTCGCCTTCCGTATGAAACTGTTCTGCTGGATCCCCTGATTCCCCGGACGATTGCTACCTGGCTCAGAACGATAACCGCTAGAGATTTCCAGCCGTACTTTATGGTGTTCTCACTGCCGGAGATCCTGTACCGCACCAAACAACTGCTTATTCTCCTGTTTATGAGCATTGGACCTATCGCCTGCCTGGCTGCCCTGGCCGGTATGCAGAAGCTTTACCGGTCTCAACGGCCCTTGTTTTTGTTTACCCTGGGGAGTTTCGTTCTCAATATTGGTTTCCTGGCCAATTTCTCCACCGGTGAAATACATCGCATGTGCCTCCCGGCCCTGGTCATGCTGTCCATGTGGGCAGTCTGCGGTTTGCAGCGCCTTGACGACGTTCTTAGTAAAGCAGTCACCAGGCCTGTTATCCGCAGAGGTGCGATAACCGCTGGCGTGATTATCACACTCCTGTATCCCGCCTGGGAAGGGTACAGGCTTTCGTACCGCAATGATATCTCCGCCCGCTCTTACGGAGAATCGGTGCTGAAACTCGCCGGGCCCGGCGGTTTTATCCTGGGAGATTCCAACGTCAGTTACCGGCCGCCGCTCTTCATACAGAAAATGGAGAACCGGGGAAGCGACCGGTCACTTGTGGTAATCGATTTGTTTACCGACCAGGTAAGAAAAGCCATCGTGAAATTGAAAGAAAACCATCCGGAAAAACTCTTCTTTTCACCGCTCATGGAACCGCCGGGTATAGCCGCGGGGCTTCTCAAGCACTTTCATCCAGTGCGGTACGGCCCGACCTGCTGGCTGATTCCCCGGTGGATGCACGAGGCAAACAGCCCCGGACTCCGTCGTCACACCGCTGCCTCCACATTCAGCGGAACATGTCCTTTTACACTTGCGCCCACCGTGCAGTTGAATGGTTTTTCATGGAAGCCGGCTGCGGCCAGGAGGGGAGGCCTTCTGGAACTCGATTATCACTGGTCGCTGGATTCAAAGCCAGGTCAACCCGTACCGGAAACTCCCCTGCTTCTTCTCCGGAAGGCAGGCTCACCGGTACCGGTGCGAAGAGGCCTGCTCGTATTTCACGACGTCCACACCATCGGGCAGTGGATACTTCCCGGCAGCGAGAAAACAACCAACGGCAGGAGAGAACTCCGGGAACGGACCGTCCTGCACATACCGCATGATCTCGAACCGGGTGCTTACGAAATCATCATGGGCTTGGGAATAAACGCAACCGACACTATCACCGGCACCGACGGACTCCCGCTTTTGCAGGGCCGTCTGTGGGTCCCCGGCGTCAATCCACTGTCATTTCAGGATTATACCCAGCAGTTCAAGCTGAGCTACGGTCAGCCGGGACCTTATCCCCTGTACGAGCCGCTCGTCTCCATGCCGGATGCGGACCTCACCTGGCACACATTAGGCGCCTTGGATATATATTAAGCAGAGACGTAGGAAACAACTACCGCTATCGACAAAGGATTAACTGCAAAAACGATACTGCTCCGTGGTATAATCTGAATGAAGTAAAGTATTTGTATGGGTGGTGCGTCGGGGTGCGGATTTTTACCTTTCTCTGTGTGGTCATCATTGTTGTAGTCGGCGCGTACTCCATGGGCCGGTACCACACCATCAAGGAAGATGTTGAAGCCCTTTCTTCTCCCCCGAAAGCATCTGTGAAAGCCGAAGGCGAGGAGGCCGAAACGGAAACCACCGAGGAAGAGCAGGACATTCAGAAGGAATCTGACGATCCGCAGATCCGGTCATCAAAGCGGTCGAAACCAGGCGTAGGGCAAAGCACGAAAAAAGATCCCCGGAAACAGAAACCCAAATCCAGGAGGAGGCGCCGGAAAGCAGCCAGGCGGCCGGTGAAAAAAGATGCCGGGGCATCTGAGAAATCCCATAAAAAATCAGAAATAGCGGCAGTCGACGCAAAACCGAAAAGGGACCCGGAAAAAGCCGGAAAGCTTTTTGGACAAGCGATAGCCAACCTGGACAGTGATCGGGTCGACGAAGCCATACCCCTGTTTGAATCGGCCATTACCCTCGACCAGGACATTCTGGGAGAAGATGACAAGGGGCTGTTGAAAGAAATGTTTTTCCGCCGGGAACGGGCTTTCACCCGGTCCCCTGAAAACAATGAAAATCAATACGATCTGGCCCGGGTCTACTATCTCGGAGGTCGGGCAGCGGAGGCGCTGCCGATTTTAAAAAAGCTCGAGATTTCCAGCCTGCCAACGCAGGAAGCAGCTTATGCTGCGGCCATACTGCAGGAAATAGAGCAGGAGCAGAAGCGCCGGCAAGCCTATATAGAAGCGGAGAAAAAGCGCCGGCAGGAAGAAGAGGCCACGCGTCAGGCTCTAGAAGAAGAGCAGCAGCAACAGGAGGAACAGTACATGGCCGAACAGAAGGCCATAAATGAGCGGGACGCTCAGGAAAAACGGTTGGCCGCACTGCAACTCCGTCTCGATGAGCTCCAGATAAAGCAGGACATACTCCAGGATGAATATAAGGAAGCTGACAGGAAGTATTCCCGCTGGAACCGCAAATACCGTCAGGAACAGTCGGATCAAGCCCGGACGATGAGAGTTAAATACAAGAATGATCTGGGAGAAATCGATGGAGAATTCTCCCAATTAGAGAGCGAAATCAACACCATCAAGGAACAAATCGCCAACCTCGAAACAGAAATCCGCCGGAAGCAAAACCAGGAACAGGAATACGAATAGAAAAGGATGTAGTCAGAAAAGGATGCTACCCGATGCCTGATATCAGCACCATTCTTGTCACAGGCGCAGCCGGCTTCATCGGATCACATCTCAGCCAGGCCTTGCTTCAAGGGGGATGGAGAGTATGTGCCCTGGACTGCTTCGAACCCTATTATCCTCGTGAATTGAAGGAACAGAACATTGCCTCCTTGCGATCTCACGACCGTTTTTCTCTACACGAAATTGACATACGCAATGAGCCAGATCTACAGAAAACCTTCAGGGAATGTGCCCCTTCACACGTGGTGCACCTGGCCGCCCGCGGCGGCGTCAGACCATCCCTGGAATTCCCCGAACTCTATGAGAACCTCAACATCAGGGGTACGCTGAACGTTCTCAAGGCTGCCCAAGTCACCGGGGGGGTACAGAGGTTCGTGTTTGCTTCTTCTTCATCCGTCTACGGCATCACGGACGCGGTTCCCTTTCGTGAAGACGACACCAATTTGCGGGTTATCTCCCCGTACGGTGCTACCAAGATAGCCGGGGAGGCTCTCTGCCACGCCTATCACCATCTGGCCGGATTCAGCATGGCCTGCCTCCGCTTCTTCACCGTCTACGGACCGAGACAGCGCCCCGACATGGCCATCCGAAAGTTTGCCTCCCTGATTACCGATGGGCGGGAAATTTCTATTTATGGGGACGGAAGCTCGTACCGGGACTACACGTACATTTCTGATATCATCCAGGGGATAGTGGCCAGCGTAGAAGGTCAGTTCGACTTCGAGATATTCAACCTGGGTGAATCTAAGACCATCAAACTACTTGATCTGATCAGGCTGCTGGAGGATGCCCTGGGTAAAAAAGCCCGTTTCAAGCACATACCGATGCAACCGGGAGATGTACCGAGGACCTACGCCTGCATCGACAAGGCCAGGGAGATGCTGGGGTATAATCCGACGGTCACCATGGAAGAAGGTATCGAGCGGTTTGCCCGCTGGTTCCTCGAGCAGCGTGAAGCGTGATGGTTCGCTGCGTTAATCTTTCAGTACTTCTACTTTATCTCCGGGTTTAACCGTGCCGGGGGTGCACACCTTGACGAAGATTCCCTCACGGGGCATCACGCAGTCCCCCACTTGATGGTAGATCGCACACGGATTATGGCACTCCTTGCCGATTTTCGTCAGCACGACAACAGCTTCATCCCCCAGGCGGAACCGCGTTCCCAGTTCGAGTTCGTGCAGCACGATACCCCTGGTGGTAATGTTTTCAGCCATACGGCCCGGGGGCACATCCAGCCCCTTAGCCCGGACCTTGTCGATACTTTCTTCAGCCAGGAGACTGACCTGACGGTCATGGTCGCCGCCGTGCACATCTCCCTTGATTCCCACCCCTACCTCAAGATGGACAAGAGAAACATTAGCCTTTGCAACTCCCTTATGCTCGCTGACTGATACGGCTACCACTTCACCAACAATCTGGTTTGGAATGCCCGAACGGTCGCTGACTGATACGGCCACCACCTCGCCGGTGGCGGAATCGGCTGATGCCCCGGACGATTTCTGCTCGGGCGAATCCTTCTCCGACACATCAGGGTTCGGCCGGGGCACTTCCCCTTCCCTGACATAATGCCCCCGGCGACCACCCGATTTTTCAAGCAGGCAGACATCGCTGATGACCATTTCCCTGTCCACCGCTTTTACCATGTCGTAGAGGGCCAGGGCGGCAGCGGACACCGCCACCAGGGCTTCCATTTCTACGCCGGTACGACTGCTGGTGGTAACCACCGCTTCGACGGAAACCGAGCGGTTATGGCGGTCAGGTATAAAATCGATGGCAACATGGTCCAGCGGGAGAGGGTGGCACAGCGGAATGAGATCGGATGTCTTTTTGGCCGCCTGAATTCCCGCTATCCGGGCCACGCACATGGCGTCTCCCTTGGGGAGATTTCCCCCGGTGAGAGCGGCAAATGCCCGCTCGTTCATCGAAATCCTGCACCCTGCCCTGGCTCGGCGGCGGGTGATATCCTTTCCGCCCACATCTACCATCCTGGCGTCCCCTCCCGGACCGATGTGTGTCAACTCCGGATCAGTTGCAGCCGGTTTTGCGGTCTTTTCTTCGGCTTTATCGCAATGATAAACCATTCCCCCTGTTACCCTCCTATGGAAACCATGCATTCCCTGGCCAGGTCCGGGTTGTGATTACCCATCCGCGGTTTTGCCCGAACGGCGGATTTCAAGAGACCGGCCATATCCGCATCAGGAGCGCCAGACCTCAGTGGTGTTCTCAAATCCAGGGTGGCTCCCGACAACAGACACGGACGCGCACGTCCGGTGGAAGATACGCGCAGCCGGTTGCACCGGCAGCAGAAATCCCCTGATAGAGAACTTATCAAGCCCACTGTCCCGCCGGTTCCAGGAAGATTGAACTGCACCGCGGGACCGAGACCGAGAACCGGTGTTTGCAGCAAGCCCAGATCTACCAGGCGGCGGGAAACCTCTTGAACGGATACACCGCGCAGAGAGAGATCACCGCCACGTGAAGGCATATATTCGATGAACCGCACATGCACGGGCCGATCGTCCATAAACTGGAGAAAAGCCTCGATTTCATCGTGATTCCAGCCGTCAAGCAGAACGACGTTGATCTTCACCGGATCCAGCCCGGCGGACAGGGCGGCATCAATACCGTCAAGTGCAGCTTCCAGACGGCCACCGGTGATATCCCGGTAACGCCCGGGTTTGAGAGAAGGTAACCCGATATTCACCCGTTGAAGACCGGCAGAACCGAGCTGAGCAGCCATTTTCCCGAGCAACTGACCGTTGGTGGTCATGGACAAATCATCGAGCCCGGGCAGCTCGGCGAGGCGGCCAACAAATCCGACGATATTCTTGCGGACCAGGGGCTCTCCACCGGTTAGACGGACATTGTGCAGACCAAGACCGATTCCGATCCTGATTACCCTGAGAAATTCTTCATATGAGAGCACTTCATCCGGCGATACCTTGCAGCTTTCGCTGAAAGGACGGCAGTACCGACACCTGAGATTGCACCGGTCGGTGACAGACAACCGCATGTAATCCACGCGACGCCCGTAGGAGTCTTTGAGCTCGTTCACCGGCAAATCCGCTTTCTAGGCCCACTCGATACGGTGCAGCTCAAACGGGCAACCCAGGTCGGCGTGGCTGGGGATGACCCGTACCGAAAAACCAAGCCGGCCGCTGGTTACGCAACGGGCGATACCCTTATAGGAACAATGTGATTTCCCCTTGGTCTTCTGTCTCTCCAGAACAATCGCTTTGCCGTTGACGATGCTCCCGTTGGCATTCACCAGTCCGACGTACGCCTGAACCAGCACGTCATCACAGTCAAGCCCTCCAAGTGACAGCGTCGCTGTTACTTCCAGGTCGTCCCCGACACTGAGCTCGCCCTCGGTATTCGAAACCACATCCTCGATTACCAGGTCGGGCCAGCAGTGCCTGACCTTTTTCTTCCATTCCGAAAGCTCGATAGCCCGTGCCCGATCCTTTTCGTTCAGATCACTGTACCGCTCCTTGCACTTGGTGTAGAACTTTTCCGTGTATTCCTTAAGCATGCGGTTGGTGTTGAAAACCGGGCATATGGCTCGCATGGACGCTTTCATCCGATCGATCCACTGGTGCGGAAGCCCGTCACGGCTCAGGTCGTAAAACAGCGGGACCACTTCGTGCTCCAGGATGTCGTACAGGCACTGAGCTTCGATGCGATTCTGGTACTCCTGGTCGTCATACAGGATGTCCCGCGAACCGATGGGCCACCCTATTTCGGCCGAGTAGGCTTCATCCCACCAACCGTCCAGGATGCTCACGTTTAAAACACCGTTGGCCGATGACTTCATCCCGCTGGTGCCGCTGGCCTCTTCGAATCGCCGGGGGGTGTTGAGCCAGACATCAACTCCCTGCACCATGTACCGGGCAATAGTGGTGTTGTAGTCTTCCAGGAAGATAATGTGGCGTTGGAACCGTTCCTCGCGAGACAGGTGAAAAATCGTCCGTATGAGCTCCTTACCCGGCATATCCTTGGGATGCGCCTTGCCGGCGAAAATAATCTGAACCGGACGCTCGGGATCGCATAGAATATGCTCCAGCCGGTCGGGATCATTGAAAATAAGCGTGGACCGCTTGTAAGTGGCAAAACGGCGGGCGAAGCCGATAGTGAGCGCCTCGGGGTCCAGGACGGTCTTGGCCGCTTCTACCTCGCTTGGAAGAGCGCCCCGCTGTTGAAGCTGCTGCTGGAGACGCTTGCGGCTGAATCCCACCAGCCGCTCCCGTCGCCGCACGTGGGTGCGCCAGAGCTCTTCGCCGGGGATCTCGTCGATCCGCTCCCAGATCGTCTCATCCCCGGGGTGGGTGAGCCAGCGTGGACCGAGATACCGGTCGTACAGCGTGCTCATTTCGTAGGAGAGGTATGACGGGTGATGCACCCCGTTGGTTACATGAGATATGGGCACCTCGTTGACGGGCACCCCCGGCCATATGTTTTGCCACATTTTCCTGGAAACCCGGCCGTGCAAAGCGCTGACGCCGTTGGTGCAGGTTGAAAGCCGCATGGCCAGCACCGCCATGGAAAAACCTTCTCCGGCATCCATCTGGTTCTGCCGGCCAAGTGACAGGAACTCTTCCCAGGAAATGTTGAAAGCCTCATCGTACTCGGCAAAATACTTTTCCATGAGTTCCCGGGGAAAGATATCGATTCCCGCCGGTACCGGGGTGTGGGTGGTGAAGAGATTGCCCGCCTTGGTAGCTTCCAGGGCGCTTCGGAAATCCATGTCGTGCCGCTCCATGTGGGTTTTTATACGCTCCAGCGCCAGGAAGGCGGAGTGCCCCTCGTTCATATGGTAGACAGTGGAATGGATTCCCAGTTTCCGCAGCGTGTGCATGCCACCGACACCCAGAATAATCTCCTGCTGGATCCTGGTCTCGATATCGCCGCCGTAGAGCTGACCGGTTATCTGGCGGTCAACCGGATCGTTCTCGGGGATGTTCGTGTCCAGCAGATAGAGGGAGACCCGGCCTACCCGGACCACCCACACCTTTGCGTAGACGATTCTACCGGGAAACGGAATGGGAATATGTACGTCTTCACCGTGTTCATCAACAATCTCCTTGATAGGCATATTGTAGAAATCATTGGTTGGATACCGCTCGTCCTGCCACCCGTCAGCGGTCAAAAGCTGCCGGAAATACCCGACCTGGTACAGAAGACCGATCGCTGCCAGGGGGATTCCCATGTCGCTTGCTGATTTCAGATGGTCACCCGCCAGGATGCCCAGGCCGCCTGAATAGATGGGGAGACACTCGGTAAGACCATACTCGGCGGAGAAGTAACAGACCACCTTCCTGTCGGTCTTGCCGAAGGTGAAATCGTACCAGGTTTTTGCATTCAAATACTCTTCCAGACGAGTGGATACCCGGTCCATCTGGGAAAGAAAACCCTCATTCGCCGCCTTTTTCTCGAGACGTTCCTGGGATATCATCCCCAGCATTTTCACCGGGTTGTGATTCGTCTCTTCCCAGAGATTGTTGCTCAACCTGCGCCAGAGTTGGATTGCATCCGGATCCCAGCACCACCACAGATTGTAGGCAAGATCTTCCAATTTCGCCAGTTTCTCGGGGAGGCGGGGGGTTACGGTGAATGTCTGAATGGGTTTCATGGTACCGCTCCTTTACATAAGATATAGAAATAGTATGTTTATTATGTTTTAGCAAACGAGGCAATTGTAAACGTCGGGGCAGGTGATGTCAAGCAGCGGCCTCGGCCACCGGTTTCAGGTGAGTCTTCAGCACCATTCTTTGATGAAGGAGGTATCTCTCTTCGGGAATCGCTCACGGCGCTTGCCATCCTGGCGCGCCTCCGCTTGGGATCCCGTCTTTCTAGATGACATCCATGTCATCTAGAAAGACTACATTCCCTCCGAGAGACACCTCCTTTCATCAAGGCAATTTCAAATTCAAGCTCACGTGAAATGTGGCCTCGCCGTAGAATTTATTTACGGAACTTTGTGTTCGCGGCGCTGTTGCTTTGCAAGGCGCTTGCTCAGAGTGGGCTTTGGCGTTTGGGGCGAGGATGGGAGGGCTGTGTGTGTGTTCGCCGCGCTGTTTGCTGCGCAAAGGCGCTTGCTCAGAGAAGGCTTTGGCGTTTGGGGCGAGGACGGGGTTAGTTTACTATCTGCGTTGCCAGTTGCCGGGTGGAGACTGTAGAATGGCCTGTGAAATAATTGGTTTGAGGACATGTGTATGTATATAACAAAGGATCACATTCTCAACGAGATCGAGCAGTTTGTTGAACGGTTCTACCGGGCGAAGTGCCCGGAGAGCCGGTGGCGGCCGGTCCTGGTAGAAGCTGCCTCGGCCCGAGACCCGCTGTTTGACGAGTTAAAACGAGTCGTATCACCATCACATCTGACACCGTTTGACCTGCTGCCGGAAGCGTGCTCGGTAGTGACGTTTTTCCTGCCGTTTGAGCAGACGGTCATCCGGAGCAACAGAGAAGGACCGTCGGCGTCCCGGCAGTGGGCGCAGGCCTATATCGAAACCAACATGCTGCTATCCGACATCGGAGTCCATCTGAAACACCATCTTGAGACGGCCGGGTTTACCACCGTCACGATACCTCCAACCCACAATTACGACCCGGACAAACTGGTCAGTGACTGGTCGCATCGCCATGCCGCCTATATCGCCGGCCTGGGAGCTTTCGGTCTCAACAACATGCTCATTACCGACAGTGGCTGCTGCGGCAGGATAGGCAGCCTTGTTACCTCCGCCATGCTTGTTCCGAACCAGCGCAAAGCCCATGCATTATGCCTGTACCGGCACAACGGTTCCTGCGGAAAATGCGTGGACAGGTGTATCAATGAAGCGCTTTTCACTGACCGGTTCGACCGGTACCGGTGCCGTGAAATGTGCCAAGAAAACGAAAAACGGTACCGGACGCTGGGCAAAACGGATGACTCCGTTCAAACCGGTTCCGCCTGCGGCGAAACCGCAGGATCCGCCTTTTCGGCGGATGACTCCGTTCAAACCGGTTCCGCCTGCGGCGAAACCGCAGGATCCGCCTTTTCGGCGGATGTGTGCGGTAAGTGCCTGGTCGGAATCCCCTGTTCACAGGGAAATCCGGTGTTGGGGCTACTGAGAAAAGACAGGGGGATTGCCGGTAGCCAGGAAGAGCAACAATAGTGTACCCTAAGCCCGGAAACTGAACTTGGCTTCGTCGCGAGGCGAAGGTGGGAAGGACCACCTGTCACCGTGGACACGGAAATGGAAACAAATAACAAGCAGTTAATAGGAAAACCCAAACAGTTAATAGGAAAACCCAAACAGTTAATAGGAAAAACCAAACAATTAAAAGAAGGCCCCAAACAGTGGTACGAAATCCTGAAGAAATACTGGGGATTCACCTCTTTTCAGCTGTTGCAGGAAGAAACAATCAACTCCGTTCTGTCCTCGAGAGACTCCCTGACCATGCTGCCTACCGGGGGCGGTAAATCACTCTGTTTTCAGCTTCCCGCTCTGCTTATGGAAGGGATGGCGGTGGTCATTTCACCGCTGATCTCCCTGATGAAAGACCAGGTCGACGGACTGGTGGACATGGACATCGCCGCCGCCTGCTTGAACTCCAGCATGAAAGTGACGGAGCGCCGGGAGATCATCAAACAGGTGCGTGCAGGTGAGATTAAACTGCTGTACATTTCCCCGGAGCGGTTAGTGATGGAATCCACCACCGAACTGCTCCAGTCGGTGAAGGTCTCGTTTTTCGTTATCGATGAAGCGCACTGTATCAGCCACTGGGGACATGATTTCAGAGCGGATTACCGTCACCTGGACATCATCAAGAACGTTTTTGGGGCAGTGAGTGTTCATGCTTTTACCGCAACGGCCACCACACCGGTGCAGCGGGACATCGTGCAGCAGCTTAAACTCGAGTCCCCCGACCTGCACATCGGTCCGGTGGACCGTCCCAACCTGATTTACCGGGTGGCCATGCGGGCCAATCTCATCAAGCAAATAACCGATATCCTCAAACGGCATCCCGAAGAACCCGGGATCATCTACTGCCTGCGGCGCAAGGATGTCGACCGGGTATCGGTCGAGCTCACGTCCCTGGATATCAAAAACGTTCCCTACCACGCCGGCCTCTCTGACCGGGACCGTCATCTCAACCAGGAGCGGTTTATCAGCGAAGAGGTGGACATCGTGGTGGCCACCATCGCCTTCGGTATGGGTATCGACCGGTCCAATATCCGGTTCGTGCTTCACGCCGCCATGCCCAAAACCATCGAGCACTACCAGCAGGAAACCGGCCGCGCCGGCCGCGACGGGCTGCCGTCACACTGCTACCTGCTGTACGGCGGCGGTGACTTTCACACCCACAGCTCGTTTCTTGATGAATCTCCCAACCGGGATTCCATGCTTGAGAAGCTCCGCTTCATGTACAATTTCTGCTCCTGCCCCCGCTGTCGGCACCGGGAGGTGGTGACCTATTTCGGCCAGGAGTACGAGCCAGCATCATGCGATGCCTGCGACTACTGCCTGGGTGAAGTGGAGATGGTAGAAGACCCACTAACCATGGGGCAGAAAGTGCTCTCGTGCGTCTACCGGGTCAACTACGGTGAGCCCTTCGGCTTCGGCGCCGGTTACATTGCCTCGGTGTTGAAGGGAAGTTCGACGGAGCGGCTAAAAAACAACCGGCACCACGAGTTGTCCACCTTCGGACTCATGTCCTCTGAGACCCTGTTCTTCATCCGGTTCATGATAGAGCAACTGGTGGGACAGGGATTCCTTCGGCGGGACACTGAATATCAATCACTTGCCCTGACCCAGGACGGGCGCGATTTGCTGAAGGGAACTACCATCCCGGCCCTGGCCAAACCGCTGGTGACGAAAAAGAAGAAGGAGATCGCCAAAAAACGTCGGAAAAAACGGGAGGAAGAATGGGCCGGAATCGACCGCGAGCTGTTCAAGCGGCTGCGTGAAAAGCGCCGCGAACTAGCGGCGGAAAAAGGCGTGCCGCCTTTCATTATTTTCGGTGACCGCTCCCTGAAAGACATGGCACTCATCAAACCACTCACCCGGGAAGATTTCACTTCCGTGTACGGAGTTGGCGAGCGGAAACTTGAGCGGTACTGGGAGCCGTTTACCGAAGTAATTACATCTTATCTGGAAGAGGATTCTGCACCCTGACCGCCCGCAGCGGACGCACCGGGCACTTGTTCTGGCACAGCCCGCACCCGATACACAATCGGGTTTCGATATACGGTTTAAGCAGGACCACGTCCCCGATCTTTTCCTCGATCAGGTTGATGGCCTTCTGCGGCAGCGGGCAGTGCTCTTCGCACACGATACACTGCTTGCCCTCGGCCCAGGGAATGCACAATGAATGATCGAACTGTGCCAACCCCAGTTTTGTCTTCTGCTTTTCACTCAGGGGCAAAGACGGGATCGCCCCGGTGGGGCAGACCGTACCGCACATGGTGCAGTTGTACTCGCAGTAGCCGATTTCGGGCACCAGGCGCGGAGTCCATATACCCTGAAGGCCCGACTGGAGAAACACCGGCTGCAAAGCGTTGGTGGGACAGGCCTTCATGCAGTTGCCGCACCGGACGCACCGGTCCATAAAAACCTCTTCGTCCGTCACGCCGGGGGGACGGATGACGCCCTGGGAGGTGTCGTTTCCCGCTCCCTGTTTATCAGCGGCGGCGAAAACCCGGCTTTTCGCTCCCAGCACGACGACAGATGCGGCGGCCAGCCCTAAGAACTCGCGTCTCGTCATTCCATCGCTTTTCCCGGTGTTACTCTCAGGGGTGGGATTTCCATTGTCTTTCACGGACAGATCACCCTGTCCCCGTTTGACACTGTCCGGTTCGATCCCACCCGACGAATTCCCGATCGTAGTTGAACCCTTTCCACCGCGCCACGAGAATTTCGTATCGTCCAGAGGGCAGATGTAAACGCAGTCCATACAAAGGACACATTCGCCTTTCAGGCAGCGTGATCCGTCTTCGATGGCACCCATCCGGCACGTCTTGACGCAGCGTCCACAGCCGTTGCACGCTTGTACCACCCGGCCGAGAAACGCCCGCTGTGCAGCAGCGGAGTACACGGCGCCCAACGGGCAGAACGCCCGGCACCATAGCCGTTTCATGAAAAGAGACACGGCGGTAATTGCTACGAAGATAGCCAGGATGTGGCCGGCGCTGGCGAACATGTACACTTTGGCACCGAGAACCGTTTCTTTCAGGAACCGGTACGCATCGTACACCTTCTCGTCAAATCCCCAGTCCCGGACCAGCACCATGAAAAGCCGGTTTGACAGCCACGTTACCGCCGGAACCAGGTTGAGGGACACGAACCGCCCGGCGATAACGATGGGATCGACGACCCACACGAACTGGATGCCGAGACACGCCAGTACGAACACGAGACCGAGCACGATCCACTTAAACCAGCGCAGCTGGTTAGACCATCGCAGCCGGAAACAGGTTTTCCGGTTTTTCCCATCCGTTTGGACAGGACGTTTTCCCCGTTTATTTCTTCCTCCGGGAACAAACCTTCCCAGTGAACCGGCCATGTCAATAAACGTGCCCAGGGGGCACACCCATCCGCAGAAGAAACGTCCCAACACCGCCGTAGCAGCAATAAAACCGAGACCGATAAAGATTCCGGGAAGAAGCACCCGGGTGCTGAGTGAGGTCATGATCATAATCAGGGGATCAGCTTTGAACAGGATGGCAGCGGGCAGCAATCCCTGGAGGGGATAAGTCGTCGTCCAGAGAGTGTACACGAACAGCGCCAGGAACACAGCCTGGGAAAACCTTCTTAGCAGTACCAGCCTTTTCACGGGGACCCGGTTCAGATCTTGATCTTTGAAATATCGGCGTTTTTAACATCCATGGAGCCGAACTTGCGCTCTTTGGCGCTTACGAGATTGGGCAGCGCCATGGGATCGACACCGATCAGGCGGGCCGCATAGGTGTCGGCCAGCGTCGAATCGGTCGCCACCATGACCGTTTTCACATTCTCGACGTCTTTGAGGTTGCCGCCTACAGGGCCTCCCCGCACCAGGACACGGTACGCATCGATGACCGTCAGGTCAGGGCTGATGAAATCGGTGATGTCCACCAGTTTGCGGCCGATACCGCCGTGGATCTTCCCCCGGCTGCCCGTACAGATACCCATGAGATTCTTCTGGGAAATGGTCAGCCTGGCCAACCGGTGATGTTTCAAAACGGGTACATTGATGAAGGTATCGCACTTCACGGCATCTTTCAGGATAGGCCAGCCTTCCATTGGGCTTTTGTACTTGAACGCCGCCTTTACCACGTTCCACTCGTCGATGAAGAACACCCTGGCTCCCGCTTTTTTGGCTGCTTCGGATATTCCGCTGTTCTTGTAACAGGCCCGGGCACTGTTGCAGGTGTTGTCAAACACGTTGACCCTTTTTGCACCCGCCTTGAAACACAGGTCGATCAGTGCCACCACTACCCTGGGATTGGTGTTGGCGGCTTGCTCGGGAGTGCGGTCCCAGGCGATATTGGGCTTGATGACAACCACGTCGCCTTTTTTGACGAATTTTTCCATCCCCCCGAAAACCTTGATGGCTTCAACCGTCATCAGGTATGGATCGTTTCCCTCGGCCGCCACCAGATCGTGGACTCCCTTGACCGTGGATTTCGGCCGCCCGGTAAATGTTTCTTCCGCCAGGGCCGGATGGTGCCCCAGAATACTTCCGGCAGTGAGAGACGCCGCTCCGGTCATACACATCTTCAAGAACTGTTTTCTGGAAATCTTCCGTTTCAGCAGATCGTCAACAAGGGACTCTATCTTCTTCACCGTTCTCCACCTCAATCAGTTGTGCGATTTGAATATCCATAATTAAGAATATAGTATCAGGAGAAAAAGTTCCAGCCATTATTCACATGAATGTTAATTTACCATGCTTAGCAAACGTCTTTTGACTGGACCGGCGCCGGGTGGTACCATGAATCCGCTTCTTTCACCGGTAACCGTCCTCACGGCGGCAACGAGCGGGGTAAACGGATTATCTTACTATTGGAGCGTATGGGAGGTAATTATCATGCAGGTTATGGTCATGTATTACAGCCGCAGCGGTAATACGGAAGCGTTGGCGGAAGCAGTGGCCAACGGCGTCAAAGAAGTGGATGGGGTGACATGTGTTCTCAAACCGGTTTCAGATGTTACCAGCAGTGATTTCGCCCGCTCTGACGGAATCATTGCCGGATCACCGGTGTACTTCGGCACCATGGCGGCCGAGCTAAAAGGGGTTTTCGACAGTTTTGTAGGGATCCGCGGCCAGATGCGTGACAAGATCGGAGCGGCGTTCGCCACCTCGGCAGATCCCAGCGGCGGCAAGGAAACCACCATCATATCCATCCTGCAGGCATTCCTCATCTACGGGATGATCGTGGTGGGAGATCCCCTTGACGCCACCGGGCACTACGGTGTTTCCTGTGCCGGTGCGCCCGATCAGGCAACGTGTCGAAACGCCATCAAACTGGGAAAACGAGTGGCCACCCTGGTCAAGCGGCTGCGAGGTTAGCACGCTTCAAAAACCTTTGTCTGGTTATTCAAGCGTTTCTATAATCACCCATTTGCCGTCGATTTTCTTCAGCTTGACTCTCAATGCATAGAAGCCCCGGGGAGAATCTATCAGGATAGTTCCGGTAACGATATCACCATCTTCTTCGGTGGCTATGTACATCTTTCCCCGTCGGGCCAACTCCTGTATTTTGTCAAAGTTATCAACGAGGCTTTGTAAGGCGGATCCGGCACTATGTCCAGTTTCACCAAGAGGTGAATGAAACGGATTAGCCGCTACTTTTTTGATTTTAACAGTAGATCCATTTGATCCGGGAATTCCGGGAATCGTTGCACCATTTTTCACCATGTTTGATATCTTTATATCGGAAACCGGACCATCTTCTTTTTTGTTGTTTGTCACATTTATCCCGGTAATCGGTTTATTATCAGCAAAAATACCTGTCTTGTTAGAAGCCCCGGCCTTAAAGGAATTGGGAGCCAGCCGGGATGACAACAACTCTTTCATTACTTTGACGTTTCCATCCTTCAAGCATTCTGTGATCTCTTCAATTACCTCTTCCCGTGCTTCCTGGCTCACTGGAACAGACGGTGAGAACAGATAAGCGCCCAGCACGACAACAACGAGTAAACAAAGAAGGCTGACACTCAGCGTCAACGTCTTCCACTCGGGCGAACTGGCTTGCCATTTCCGCTTTAAAAGACGCCATTTCCGCTTGAGCTGATTCTTCTTCCTTTTAAATATCCACCACAATGTTATTTCAGCCATTTTCACCACATCGTATAGAATTTTTCGAGATCGAAATCAAGATTTTCAAATTTTAATTAGTTACCGACCAACGGCAATGATAATCAGGGTTCCAGAGCATCATCACACCGTTCATATTATACAGAATCCCCCTCCTCTTCTTGCTTTTCTCGATCAAGTCTTCCAGGTAGTCCTTATCTATACCATCCACGTCCTCGTTGATATCGAAAATCTCCATCCTGTCCTCATCGTATGCTATCCTGAACTCCTGCTTCCTATCCAGGTCCACATCGCCATCAGTTTTGCCGAATTCGTAGAAATAGGTATAGAGAATTCCGGACTGGTTCAGAAGAAACTTGTAACCCGTGCGAATGATATAATCCATCATGGCGTCATCGTCAACAATCAAACCGGTTTCCGGATCGACAAATCCATCCGTAATCGTTCCGAAAAAGATCATGTTGGAAGGGGCAGGATGTGTAACAACCGATACACTATCGTCGTAGGTTTTGTATTCTATGAATGTACTCCCCTCAACAGGAAAGATTTCCAGCCTGACACGTGCTTTTATGAGAGATGTTGTCCCCTTTGCCATTTTCTCATCAACTTCCCGGCGATTGTACACAACCGCACTTAACCAGAAATCGCCGAGGATTTTGTAGAGTATCTTGGGACAAAACGGGACTCGATAAGGATCTCCATTCGGTGGCCGGCAGGTAATGTAATACTCTTCTTCAATCCTGTATTCACCCCCCCAGGGATCAGGCGGCATCTTAAGTACACCCAAACCTATTAGATCGCTCATTCTCTTTGGCCAACCTGATGTCTTTGCATAATAACGTAGAGCGGCTTTATGAAAAACATCCATTTCGTGAACCATCTTGGCGCGGCGAGCTTTCTCCGGCGCCCAAACATAATAGCCGAGAGCAGAACCGATGAGAATAGAGATTATTCCCATTGTTACCAATATCTCAACCAGGCTAAAGCCTGAATTTTCATGTGTCTGATCCATTGTATTCTCGCCCTGCCTAAAAATTAGATCCCTGCAATAATCGGAAAAGGAATCCGATTGACAAGCCGTGTTGTTTTTCTACTCGTACCGCAACGATTCGATGGGATCGAGTTTCGCTGCGCAGCGGGCCGGGTAATAGCCGAAAAATATGCCCACGGCGGCTGAAAACGACAGCGACAGCAGGATGCTGGACAGGGTTACCGAGGTGCTGAAATGTTCGCTTGTTTGACCGATAATGCGGGCAATGCCCACTCCCAGCCCCACCCCGATCAGGCCGCCCACGCCGCTCATGATAATGGACTCGATGATGAACTGGCGCAGGATGTCCCGGGACCGGGCGCCCACCGCCTTTCTGATGCCTATCTCGCGGGTCCGCTCGGTGACGGTCACCAGCATGATGTTCATGATCCCGATTCCCCCCACCAGAAGCGAAATGCTGGCGATACCGGCCAGCAGGATGGTGAAGGTGCGGGTGATCCCCGACATGGTTTCCAGCATTTCCTCCTGGCTGCGGACACGGTAATCGTCGTCTTCATCGCCGCTGAGCCGGTACCGCTTGCGCAGAAGTTGGGTAATACCCTCCCTGACTGTCTCGTGGTCGGCGCCTTTCTGAACCTGAACATCGATTTCACGCAGAGTGCTTTGTCCCAACAGCTGTTTCATGGCAATGGTGTAGGGAATGATGACCTGGTCGTCGGGATTGTACCACCCCTGGTCACCTTTGGATTTCAGAACGCCGATCACCATGAACCGCATACCCTTTATCTTTATCGTTTCACCCAGCGGATCCTGCTGGTCGAACAGGTTCTCCGCCGCGGTGGTGCCGATGACGGCTACCCTGACACTGTTTTCGGCTTCGCCTTCGGTAAACGGACGGCCCCGTTCTACCTCAAAATTCCTTACGGGGAAATAGGTAATGGAGGTACCGACAATGGCGGTGGGAGCGTTCTTGTTGTAATATTTTATCTGGGCGGAGCCCTGCACCACCGGCGCCACCTGCAGGACGCCGGGAACGTCGGACAGGATGGAGCGGGCGTCGTCAAGGGTCAGCTCCTGGCGTGAAGAGGAAACCACGCCACCCGGGCCATGACGGTGACCGGGGCGGACGACCAGCAGGTCGGTCCCCATAGAAGAAATCCGTTCCGTGATCTGCTTCTGGGCGCCGGCGCCCAGAGCCAGCATGGAGATCACCGCCGCTACCCCGATAATGACGCCGAGCATGGCCAGAAACGACCGCAGCTTGTTGGCGAAAAGGCTCTTGAGTGCTACTTTCAGAATGGTCCAGAACAACATTGCGGTTTCCTTACCTTTGTTCGATAACCTGCCCGTCCCGGAGGTGAATCCGGCGGGGGCAGTACCCGGCGATGTCCGCCTCGTGGGTGACAATGATGATAGTCCGTCCTTCGGCATTGAGGTCGTTGAACAGGACCATGATTTCTTCGCTGGTTTTCGTATCCAGGTTGCCGGTTGGCTCGTCCGCCAGCAGGATGGCCGGGTTGGTGACCAGGGCGCGGGCTACGGACACCCGCTGCCGCTGGCCACCGGAAAGCTGGTTCGGCTCGTGGGTGATCCACCGCCCCAATCCCACGGACTCCAGAGTGGCAGCGGCCCGGTCTTTGGCTTCGGCTTCCCCGGCGTAGAGAAGCGGCAGCTCGACGTTCTCCAGTGCGGACATACGGGGCAGGAGATTGAACGTCTGGAAAACAAAGCCAATACGGCGGTTCCTGATAGCTGCCAGTTGGTCGTCGGTCAACTTTGACACGTCTTCTCCCGCCAGCCAGTACTCCCCCGAATCAGGCCGGTCCAGGCAGCCCAGGATGTGCATCAGGGTAGATTTGCCGCTTCCCGAGGCGCCGGTAATGGCCACCATTTCACCACTATCGATGGTAATGCTGACACCGTCGAGAGCGTGGATGGTGCTTCCCCCAAGAACATAGGTTTTACGCAGATCGGTGGTCTCGATGGTCGACTGGATCTTCCCACCCTGCGCTGAAGTACTCATCAGTGCCGCCGGCCTCTCACCATCATCCGCATGCCCCGGCCCATCTTCCGGGAGGAGTTGTCGTTGCGCCACCGGCTGTCGCCGCCGCCCTCGCTCACCATGATCTGCTCTCCCTCTTTTAGCCCGGTGAGGATTTCAGAATTGACACCGTCCGTTATGCCAACGGTTACCGTCCGTTCTTCAACTGAGCCACCGGTGGCCTTTACCTTGACCATGCGGTCCTTCTTTCTTCGAAACAACGCTGCCGAAGGTATCAGCAGCGCGTCCTCGGATTCCCCTACCACCAATTCCACGTTGGCGGTCATTTCAGGCTTCAAACAGGACTTGTTACGGCCGGTCACTTCTATCTTGACCTCGAAAGTAACCACGTTGGAAACGTTCTGGCCGCGGGTGGCCACCCGGACGATTTTCCCCATGAACCGCTGGTCCGGATACGCATCGGTGGTGACCATGGCCCGCTGCCCTACCCGGATGGCCCCGATATCACTCTCATCCACGGAAGCCAGCACGAAGATGCGGGACAGGTCGGAGATGGTCATCACGGTGGTTCCACCTCCCACGTTGCTGATTCCGGAGGAAATGATCTGGCCGGTCTGCACCGCCCGCTGCACTACCACGCCGTCGATGGGAGAAACCACCTTTGTGTCCTCCAACCGCTGCCGAGCCTGGTCCAGGGCGATCCCGTTCAGCGACACCTGGGTCTCGGCCAGCTCCACGTCGCGCCGTTCCACCTCCAGTGCCATCTCCTGGATCTTCAGCTCCTCCAGCGTTATCCGAGCTTTCTCCAGGACGGCTCCCGACTGGATCGCCGCAGCCTGGGCGGAATCATACTCTTCCTGGCTGGTCAGTTTTTTCCCCAGCAGTGTTTTAAGCCGTTCACTCCGCGCCTGTGAGTCACCGGCATGTGCCTCCGCCGCCTTCAGATCGGCTGCCGCCCGTTTCTGATCGGTTTTCAACCGTTCCTCGACAATCTTCAGGTTCTGTTCCGATTGGGCCAGTCTGGCCCGCGAAGCGGTAAGCTGCACCTCCGCCTGCTTCACCGAGCGCTCCTCGTCCACCGGGTCGAGTTCCAGGAGCAGCTCACCTTTTTTTACCGGGTCGCTCACATCGAAGGGCAGCGTAATAACCTCTCCGCTGGCCTTGCACTTGATCTCCACGTCCAGGTTAGAGACGATCCGTCCGGTGGTCTCCACCACCTGTCTGATGGATCCCCTGGCCACCGCCTCGGCTGTTACCTGGGGTGCTTCCTCCCGCTCGGTTTCCTTGTCAGGCTTGAAAAAGAAAAAGCCCGCCAGTACCAGAACGATTAGCACGAGCCCTACAACGAATTTCTTCACCGGTTCACACTCCTTCAGACGGTCTTAAAAATCGACATTCCAGTGCCTGGCCAGCAAACCCTGAGAGTGAGCCAGCGACGCCAGGTTCTGCCGCAGGTCCACCAGGGCGCTCGCTTCCGACGCCCGGGCGTTGGACAGATCGTTTTCCACCAGGAGCAGATCGTACGGAGTGGAAAGCCCCAGCTTGAAGCGTTCCCGCTCGGCTTCTAACTGCTCTTCGGCCAGTACCCGGGCGCTGCGATTGCTGGCGATACGTTTAAGCGCCACTTCCACCTGGCGGTACGACCGCCGGACCTCGGCGTCCACCATTTCTATCGTGCTTTCCAGGGTCAGCATGGTCTTGATCAGCGCGATCTCGGCAATGTCGAACTCGAGCCCCTCGGCCCGGCTGCGGCCCAGCTCCCAGCTTACTCCCAGCATCCAGCCGTAATGATGCTTGTTCATCACCTGGTCCAGGGCGGTGGATATGTCCCCCGCGGTCCCCGAACGGTCCAGAGAGCCGATCAGGTCTATTTTTTTACCACGGCGGTTTTCCACCAGCCGCTTTTCGATCTTCTCGATCTCCACCGCTTGCCGGACAGACAGCACCTCGGGACGGTTGTCCATGGCCAGAGCGATTACCTGCTCCACAGGTTCGAGCGACACGCCGTCCTGCTCGGGTAGATCGAGCTGAAGCTGCCCGAGAATTTCCCTGTTTTTAAGCGGCATGTCTATAAAGATTATCAGGGCTTCTTCCAGGTCTTCGATGGTACCCTCGGCAATGATGACCGCTTCTTCCCTGGCCGCCAGCCCAGCTTTGGCCTGGGTGAGGGCGATAGGCGGCTGAACTCCCACATCCACCTGGTTCTTCGTGAGATCCAACAGCTCTTCGGCCAACTGGTAGGACTGCCGGTGTACAAGAAGCAGTTTTTTGGCCAGGACCAGCTCCCAGTAGGTGTTCTCCACATCTAGAAGCAGGCGTTCGAGCTCCTTCTTAAACGCCGCCTCCATGACAAACGCCTGGATCTCGGCCTTGCGGATAGGCAGCTTGAGGGAAAGAAGACCCCGGTCCTCTTCCATGGGACGCCGGAATCCCAGGGTCATGGTGGTAGCGTAACTGGGATTGAAGGTGGCGAAGGCAGAATTACTGGTCGACTTGGTAACACCGATTGAAAAATCATACCGGTTACCGTCCCAGGAAGGACGGCTGTAATTGATGCTCATATTTCGCCGGGCCTGTTTTGATGGGAGATATACTACCCCGGAGGAGGTAGCTGAACCGGTGGCGGTAAAACCACCGCTCCAGGCAGGATCGAACTCCGTGGAAGGCAGGTCCCGGGCCATGAGCGTCTGCTCCAGTGACATCCGGGCCATTTTCAACTGCAGATTACGCTCTGCTGCCAGGTCAAGCAGGTCATGGAGAGTCTCGATTGACTTGACCGGGGTCCCGGCCAGCGAGCACGGAATAGAAATAAGACTCACTATCACCAGCAAAGCGGCAATTGTTACACCGTTTCCGGCAAATTTTTTCATGGTAAACTCCTCTTCATTGTTCATGCTTCCATTTCAAGCAGCGATACATTGTATCTGACGGGAATTAGTGTTGCATTATTCAAAATAAAGCAATGCTAATTATCTTGGTGTAAATAGTATATAGGGAAATATAGTAATAAGAATGCCGGGGCAAGGTCAAGGAAAATCTCGCCGGGAACGATCAAACTCGTCGTTACTTTATGGTTGCCATGGCGCCCAGCAAAGCGCCGAGGATGGTTGAAATGTAGGGGTTGCAGGTGAGCGGGCACCCGCCGCCGGCGCAGCGCATAAGATAGCCGACTCCGAATCCCACCGCGGCGCCGATGAGAATACCGGCAATGGTTTTCCAGGGCATCTATTTCGCCTTCCGCATCCTAGATAACGTGCAACGCTTTCCACTGTGTCTCGTAACACTAAACGATGCTGACTGAAATGTTTGTTCCGTTTCCTGCCTATTTTTTTCCATTTTATGCCTGGCATGTTAATTTGTGGTCCGCCTAATGTTTTTACTGACAATAGAGAAATTCTTTGTTATAATTACGGGCTCCTGAATAGCAATTCTGCTAAGATGCTTATTTTGTGTCCGGGAGACTATTTCCACCAAGTGAGGACTCTTATATGAAGAAGGCGCAGTACATTGCCGTATTTACCCTCTGTTTGTTCATGGTTTCACTACTACCGGCTGAAGCGCTGGCACCCCAGGCGGGACCCGTTTTTCTCAAGCAGCAAAAAACGGTCCGCAGTGCCGTTGATTCCCGCGCTCAGGGAGAGTTGACTTCGTTTCAAAACACAAGCCAGGGCGTGTGGGCGGTACGCTTCAACGAACGCACCGGTCTGCCTCTTTCCATGCTCGGCAAGGGCAACAAGCACTACCGGCTGGATTCGCCCGAAGCCATAGCCAGGGCTTTCCTCAAGGAAGCGGCCCCCGTATTCCGTAGCGGAAACAGCTTTCAAGACCTGAAGCTTCAACGGGTGCTGGAAGCGGATAAAAGCAGTCACGTGCACTTCTCGCAGATGATAGAAGGCGTGGAGTTGTTTCAGTGCGGGCTCAGCGTGCATATCAGCCCCGTGGGAGAAGTGCGCCAGGTCAATGGAGAGTACGTGCCCGAAGTGACCGTTACAGGAGCCTGGACCCTGACCGGTTCACAGGCGCTCACCTGTGCCCTGAAGAACCTGCGCTGCTCGGGCAAAACCGAAAAGCCGGAAATGGAGCATGTCCTCTACTTCGATGGCATGAGCGCCATCCGCGCCTGGAAGATCAGGATGTCCACCGACCAGCCGCTGGGTGCCTGGGAAATGGTAGTGGACGGGATCAGCGGAAATGTCCTTTACCGGGCCAACCACATTGATTTTCTCACCGGCAGCGGGAGCGTCTATGACCTTCACCCCCTGGCCGGCGACGTGGTGATCCGCGACCTGCTCTACCTGGGAGGCCATCCTTCGTTGTTGAAATGCAAGTATGTCCTGGCCAAAAACGATGACGTCCCCGAAGCCTCAAATCAGGAGCACCGATTCGTCTACGAGCCGGACCATACCCACTTCGACGAGGTCATGGTCTATTTCCAGACGATCGTCATCCACGACTACTTCAACGATCTCGGGTTCCACGACATGGACAGCCGGCCCATCAGCGCCACGGTCCACGTGGGCGACAACTACGATAATGCCTATTTCCATCCCTGGTTCTACGGCATGTACTTCGGCGACGGCAACAAGTTCAACGACCTGGCCAAGGAAGCGAACGTCATCCACCACGAGTACACCCACGCCGTTACCGGCAAGATCGTTTCTCTCAGGGGCGGTGAAGCCGGAGCCATGAACGAAGCGTTCTCCGACTATTTTGCCTGCACCCAGGACAACGACCACCTGATCGGCGAGTATGTGTGTTCGGATCTTCCCCGCGGCTTCCTGCGCGATATGACCAACAAGAAGCACTACCCGGAAGATATCGAAAACGAAGTACACCGTGACGGTGAGATCTATGGAGCCGCCCTTTGGGACCTGAGAAAAGCCCTGGGTAAACAGGTGGCCGACATGGTGATACACCGCAGCCGTTACCACATGCGCAGCGGGGCCAAGTTTATCGACGGCCTGGAAGCCACCGTGGCTGCCGACCTGGATAAATTCAACGGTGAGCACGAAGCGGTCATCCGCCAGGTGTTCGGCAAACGCGGTATCAGCGCCCAGACGAGCACGCTGAACGAACTGCTGATTGAAAGAAAGTTTTTTAGACTTCTCGAACGGCACCGGTAAATATAATCCCCAGATAAGCATAATCGGCAGATAATTTTGCATCAATTACCAGGTGTAGGTCTATCCAGTATATTTGGCCTATCTAGTATATGTGGTACACTTAGTTTAAAGAGTGTACCACCACTTTTTCATCCCAAAAACAAGGGAGGAACCGGTTTTGGCTGTTGGCTCAGCTCTGATGCAGATCCCATTGTTTGATGGGATTGCACCGGATATTCTCGAACCTATCGCTGAAATCTGCATGACCCAGCTGTTCGATAAGAAGACGAATATCTACAAAAAGGGAAGCTGGGGAAGCAAATTCTACATTATCCAAAAGGGTATAGTAGATATCATCGGATTCGATTCAACCGGCAAGCAGTTTGTCCTGTCAACCATAGAAGCCGGCGAATGCTGCGGTGAAGCGGGGCTGCTGAGCTCCGAAGGGCACTCGACCACGGCGGTGGCCCGCGAAGAAGTCATTGCCTACGTGATAACCCGCGATTACTTCAAAATACTGCTGGAAAAGGAGCCTCTGTCCGGCCTGGCCCTGCTCAGAGCCATCGGACGCCACCTGAGCCGGAGAGTCAGGCAGGTTACCGAGCAGTTTCTGTTTGCCCGGGGGATAGCCAGCACCATTGAAGACAAAGAAAGAGTGGAGATTGACACCTTCAAAAAGCATCCCGACGCCCTGATCGCCAAGCCGCTGGACGATAAAACCATCGAAATGCTCAAATTTTTTAGTGAATGTTTATCGCTGGGACAAGGGGAGATAATCGTTCCGGAGGGCGGCAAAAAGCGCGACTTCTACATCCTGGCTAAAGGAAAAGCTGTGGTCAGAAAACACCTGCCGGGAGGGGCTACCGGGGTGGTGAAGTTTATCACTGCCGGCTGCTTGTTCGGGGAGCTGGCATTTCTCGACCACGGCCTGAGATCAGCGGAGGTCAAATCGCTTTCCCCGGTTATTCTATATGCCTTTTGGGAAAAGAATATTGACGCCATGGAAACATCGAAATGCAAGCAACTCAGCGTGCTCTACATGTGCATCATCAGGCACCTGGGAGCCTACCTGGATATTCTCACCAGAGAGCTGCTCTCCACAAAGATCAGAATTCATGAATCAATGGGTTTCCAGAAGAGCAAGCGCAACGTCGATGAAAACAACATCACGTTTTTATAGAACCCTGCCAGGCTCACACACCATTCTGCTTTGGCAGCCTGCAGCTGTCAAATGGTGAAGATAACATAATAGAGCGACAACACGGCGCTGACCAGCCACACCACCAGGAGGACCATCATCCGCTGTACGCACCACTGCACCCGGTTAAGCGGTCCTTTTGGATCGAAACGCAGCGATATGACCACCACCAGCGCCAGAGCAAAGAATACCAGTGGGTATGCCCCGAACCAGCGCAAGGAATAGAAACAGTAATCCATCCATGTTCCCCAGAAATAGGTGCCGGGATCATCCAGATACAGGACCTGCATGCGTCCCAGGCGGCTCAAGATCAATGACACGGCCACCGGGCACAGGCCGATAACATAATCTTTTCTGGGAACGGCCGAAGCGTTCCTGAACAGCCACGGGATTCTGTCTACCAAGCTCAGACAGTCGGTGTTGAATGTCCCCGCCCAGGAACGCACATAATAGTGATAGCCGGTGAGTTCCTTGATTTCCTCATCCGGATCAGCCAGGATTTCCGATTCCCAGACGCCGTCGCGTTTCCTGATCAATACTGCCGTTTCTTCTCTGACCAGGCCCTGGATGCACTCCAGAGAGTCCCGGATGGTCTCCTCGTGCACTGTTACATCTTGCGGGCTGAACACGGTTGTGAAACGGTCGAAGGACACGGTGACCACGTCGCCCGCGGTGGATACTATCAGTTCTTCCCTGCCCCCATCTGTCGGTGCGGGGACCGTCAGCACGATATGTTCGGCCGGGGCCCCCCTCCCCCTGCGGTAGGGCTTCACACAGGCGGTCCACTCGGGGTAGAGTTCCACCAGTGCCTGTATGAACTTCTTCGAAAATTCATTCATCCGTCTTCTCATTTCCCCACGACCGCAGCAACATGGTATCCATGGACACACTATTACCAGAAAAGACATTGCCGGGCAAGTGCTTTGTGTAACTGGGAGAGCTGCCTTCTACTATTCTTCGAATCCTGTTTTGACCCCAGGTTGCTCCTGCTGTTATCCTGATTGCATGGCTGATTACAAGCATGAGTTCAAAGATGGCGAATGTCTGCTCTGCGGTGTCAAACAGAGTATTTGCGAGAAGTACCGCCTGGCCTGCCGCGGACACACAGTGGAACCGCCACCACCGCCCGGGAACAAACCGGTGGAGACAAAACCCCCGGAGAAGTATCGCTGCTACCTCTGTGATAGGGGATTCTATTGGCCGGGTCCCACCGGGCACCACACCCACCCGGATATTATAAGCCACCGGGTGACCTGCAACCTGTGCGGAGAATATGTTTGCTACCGGGACGACTGCTCCACTTCCATGTACACTTCATCAGACGATGAGATCCGCTTGTGCGACAACTGCCGAGACACCGAAGAGGCCCGGGAAAAGTACAGGGTGCTGATGGCCCGGTACCGCGGTTTTTACACCTGCCCGGAGTGCGGCAAAGACATCCGGTACAAAGGCCGGAGCCACCATGAGATGTTCAGAACATGCTGGAAGTGCGAAACCGACATCTGCCGGGACTGCGTCGTCACCGAACTGCTCAGTGAAAGGACTTATCCTCCGGATTACCTGCACTCCTGCCCCGGATGCCACGCAACCCACCTGGATGAGATAGAGCGGATGATGAGGAAAAACCGAAAGCTGTAATCCAGGCTTTTTCATAGTATGCTACGCGGCCAGCTTTCAGGTCACTCACGGCACCTACGTCCACCAGAAAGCAAATTATCGTTCCATGCCGACATTACCGCCTTCGGGGAGAGAAAGATTCAGTACCACCGCCACTAGAGTGCCTGTAGTAATTCCCGAAGACAGGAGCAGCCGCACCGTTTCCGGTACGTGCTGCAGCACGTCGGGACGCATGACCACACCCAGCCCGGAAACCAGAGACAGGGTAAAGACCAGCATGTTACGGGCGTTCATGGTGACGTCGCGCAGGGCGGACATCCCGGCCACCGCCACCATGCCGAACATAATCAAACCGGCACCCCCCAGGACGGGAGGAGGCATCATGGAAACCAGGCACCCGAGCTTCGGGCAGAGCCCCAGGACCACCAGGAGCACTCCCGCAATCTTCACCACGTAACGGCTGGCCACACCGGTCACGGGAATGATGCCCACGTTCTGTGAAAACGACGTGTTGGCGCCGCCGCCCAAGGCCGCACCGATGGCGCTTCCGACTCCGTCGGCCAGCACTCCCGCCTTGAGCTCCCCGTCAGTGACTGGTTTTCCCGACACCTCTCCGATGGCGGTCAGGTCACCGATGGTCTCTATAGTGGTGACTATGTACACCACCACGATGGGGAACAGCGCACCCGGGTGAAACGCGAAACCGAAGTAAAACGGTTTCGGCAGGCAGAACCAGGACGCCTGGCAGATGGGAGCAAAGCTGAGTTTGCCGAGCAGAATACACAGTACATACCCGGTCACCATTCCCAGGAAAACAGCGCTGGTTTTCACGAAGGCGCTGGGAAGCGAGTTGAGCACCACGATGACCGCCACCACGAAGAGAGCGATTCCCAGGTTGAGATAGCTCCCGTAATCGGGGGCACCGAATCCCCCGGCGCTCCAGTCCACCGCCACCGGTATGAGGGTCAAGCCGATCAGGGTTATTACCGCCGATGTCACTACCCTTGGGAACAGTTTCTTGATCGATGAGAGGAAGAACCCGGCGAAAACCTCCACCAGGCTCCCGAACAGGGTGGCCGTCATCAGCCCGGCCATCCCGAACTTCGTTCCCACCGCTATCGATGGGCCGACGAAGGTGAAGTCGGTGCCCATCACGCACGGCTGCCGCGATCCGACACCGAACCATCCGCTGGTCTGGATGACCGTGGCCACACCGGCGCAGAAGATGGCGGCGCTGACGTAGTAGGCCGCGTGCTCTGTCCCGAGAGCCAACGCTCCCCCCACCACCAGCGGCACGGCTATGATGCCGTTAAACGCCGCCAGGATGTGCTGTACCGCCAGTATCACCGCCTGCCACAACGGTGGTCTGTCATCGTACGTATAGCGAATATCCATGGAAGAACCGCCCGCAAGGGCTCCCAACGAGCGGCTTCGATCACCCCTTTTCCGGACCTGGAATCATCTTTGCATAACACTATTATGCATCACCATTGGATTCTATTCAAGAGATAATCATTCGGCCGGAGCATGCACGACCGATTAGGGCGACTGTTTCGCGGGAGTTTCGTATGGTTTTATCGGCAACAACCAGCGCGCGCTTGCGCGGATATATGTTCGTTATGTGGGGTTGTAACAAATTTGTTACAACCAATGAACAGGCATACTGTTCCCGTACATCAGATCTGGTATAATCCCCCTGGTCGCTCACCTTGCATCAAAGCTTCGCCTGTTATACGATGAAAGCAATGCAAGACGACGA
Organism: uncultured bacterium; assembly: GCA_964432985.1. Classification (GTDB taxonomy): domain Bacteria; phylum Muiribacteriota; class CAYSPT01; order CAYSPT01; family CAYSPT01; genus CAYSPT01. Next base: position 27,879 of record CAYSPT010000019.1, on the reverse strand, counting down.
GGTCACGAAACATTATCTGGTGTTATTCCCGTCTCCCGAGGCAGAAGCAAAGCTTCGGGCAGCGGCCAGGAAACTATCCCAAACGCTAACCGGAAGTGAAGACCATGCCTGCAGCAATCCCCACCTGACGGTCCATTATTTTTCTCTGCCCTCTTTATCCGGACTGTCGCTGGCCGAGTCACTGAATTCACACCTGGAAATGCCGTCCCGGATTACGCTTATTACGCTGCCACTAGATGACCTGGTCCTGTTCTGGGGGATGGGAAATGAGCAATTTTCCTTTTGCTGGACGGTGAAACGCAGTGGTTCATTCCTGGCCTTATACAACAACCTGGACCGTCTCTTACGCAAGGGGGGAGCGGTTGCCAGAGATTTCGGACCCGGTGACCAGATACCGCATATCGCCGCGGTGGGATCTTTCGAGGCCGAACGGTTTGCATCAATGAATCAGAGGTACCTGGCGATTGCCAAATCGTTGCGCCTACCAGGCGATATCACCATGAACAGGCTGACCCTGACCAGGTTCGATGGCGACGGATTCACCACGCTTGAAGAATGGAATCTTCGTTAGGGTCGCCCCGTCACAATATTGTTACCCTACATCATGCTCTTCTCGATATCGTCCTTCTCCTTGAGTTCGGCGATGGCCTTCTTCACGTCTGCCAGCGCCTTGAGCTCAACTTCCAGGAACCTGCGGTACTGCTCGTTAGTGATCTGCTCGAAGTAGGCCGACAGCTGAACGTGCACCGATTCGATGAAATCCATCTGTTCGCCGTAGGAGCCCTTGTCTTCCAGGGCCTTCTCGATGGCGTGCTTGAGCTTGCGGACGCTCTGCGTCTTCATGAAGTGCTCGAAGGCCTGCATGCGGTTCTTGCCCAGGTAGGTGTCCTGCTTCGATTCGGGAACCACCGGGGCTGTATTGTCCACGGTACAGTAGTAATGCACTTTGTCCTTTACTTTGACCTGCTGGATGAAGTTCAGAGCGCTTCCCAGGGAGAAGTACTTGATTCCTTCCGCCATCTCGATTCGGATGGGCCGGAAGGGGTAGTCGTCCCACTGAATGCCGAACTCCTGCTCGGTGACCGCGTGGAGGAACTCGATCTTTCTGAGGCGATCGTACTCGCGCTCCCAGGCCGATATTCCGCGCACGGCAAACAGTGGCGCGCCGTGCCCACTGGTAACCAGGGTGACGCGGTGCGGGTCGCCGGTGGTTACCAGCTGCGGTTTGCTGTCACCCTGCAGGATACCTTCCACGTGGTCCAGGATGTGGGTCTTTTCCTTGTGCTCGACCCCCACCAGGTTGATGAAGACCACCGAACCGGTGTAGAGATTCTGGTTCAGGTTCCACATCGGCTTCGATTCCAGGGCCAGGTTCTCCCCGCCGAGCTTGAGCTCGTCCTGCCCGGTAACCCGGCCCTTTTCTTCCAGGAAATTCTCCAGGGTTACGCCTTGCAGCTTCTCGGTAAACAGACGACGGCCGAATTTCAGTATCGCATCCTCGAAGATAGGCCGGTTGTCGTTGTAAAAACCCCATTTCTCGTGCATGTTAAGGTTGTCGGCTCCGACGATGATCGACTCGTACTTCTGGATTTCTCCCACCGCCTGGCTGTAGAGACGCCGCATGTCCTCGACGTTCACCACGGAATCGTTCAGCAGCCAGTCGCTCTCCCCTTCTTCGAAAAGGTCCCCGGCGAAGTGGATGGGAATGCCTCCCTTGCTATACTTTTCCCCCTGGAGAACCAGGTAATCCTCGAAGTCCCGAAGGTCTTTTTCGTTGTGGCGGATCTGTTTGGAGGCTTTGATCAGGAACTTCAGGGTCATGATCCTGCGCTGCGCCTCTATCTCGTGGATGCCCGCCGCGTTGACGCACTCGATGTACTCCTGCAGAAATTCCATCACCGTGGATTTACGGCGGAACAGGAAGAACTTCTTGCACTCTTTCTTCATGTTGGCATTGGCTACGGAGGCGCGGTCTGAACAGACCTTTTCCTTGTTTTCGTGGATTTTCTTTTCATTCTGCATCCGCCGCTTCAGTTCCTCTATCTGGCCGCTGAGACGGCCCAGGAACTTGCGGGCGAAGCGGACACCCTGGTCGGCGTCCGCCATCATCACCCCCAGGGTATCCGTGAGGTTCTTGCAGAAAACGAGATCGATCTGGTCCTTGTTTTTCTGCATCAACTTGATCAGGTCTTTCCAGGATTTTTCCGCCCTCTTGAAATCGCTGTAGACCACATCGCCCAGCTCATTGACTCCCGCGTCTCCATACTGGGAAAAGGTCAGCTTGCGGGCCTGCGACAGCGTGCTGAACTGGTCCAGGATCTTGAGGTCCTTGTTCTCGTCGTAGAGGTGCTGCTCGGTGAGGAAATCGTTGAGGGTTTTCTCCCAGGGCTTCGGATCGCTCTTATCCTTCTTCATTTCCAGGATCTCGTCGATTATCTCCATGCCGAACTGGTTGGCGCACATCTCCAGCACCCGCTCGTAGGGAAAGACCAGCGACGAAACCCCCAGGGAGCTGTAGTTGGTGTACTTGCCGGCGAACTCGCCGCCGATTATGGGCTTGAACGCCTGGGTGGGAACATTGGCCAGGTATGACTTGTTATCCCTGGCCAGCTCGGTGGCCATACTGTGGTATATGCCCTCACAGGTTATCTTCTCCAGAGTGGCCTGCTCGGAGATGTCCACCGCCGACACCAGGTAGGCGAAGTCGTACGGCTTCATCAGGCTGACCGAATCGCTGATGAAGAAATCGCCCTCCCTGTAGACCACGTTGAACTTCTCCATGTTCTCCATGAAGAAATCGAGCTCTTTGAGAGCGGCAGCCCCGTTGGCGGTGAGCCGGTCCATCTGGTTGCGCGGCACCTGGATGAAAGCGTCGGGTTGGAAGAAATACGCCTGCATCTCGGGCTGCTTTTTCCCCAGGCGGCTGCACACTTCACGGATGATGAATCCGATATCCACCAGCATACCGCTTCCGGTGCCGCCGCTGACGGAGGACACCACGAAGACGTTGACCGGCACGTCGTCCGGGGTGCGGGCGATGCCGTCGGCCACATTGAGCAGCTTTTTCTGGGTTATTTCCAGGATAGCGTCCTGGATGACCGACACGATGGTATCGATGTTCTTGAACAGCGCCAGACGGCCCAGGGCCCGAATCTGACGGGCGCCCGACTGCACGGTGAACTTCACCCGGTGGGCCGGGAACCATTTCTTGATTTCAGGGTACTGCTCCAGGTTAGTCAACAGCTCCCCGGTTTTGACCGTGACGTAGACTTTCTCCCTGGCTTCCAGCTTGACCGCCCCCGGCACCACTTCCTCATTGGGATCGGTGTCTATGCTAATTAATCGCACGGTGCTCGGTATCTGGTGGCCGAAAGAATCACTTTTAAAGAAATTCTCCTTGATATACTTCAGTACACGGTACCCGGTGCCTCCCAGTCCCACGACCAGCGCCGGTATCATCGTTCTTCTCTGTGCAGCCATCTGTTGAGCCATTACTCTCGCCGCCCTTCAGTGTTATTTTTCATCTGTTCCGACAAACCCGACTTGAATTTTCCAAGCTCTTTTACTTCAAGGCCCAGGAACTTTCGGTACCTGTCGTCCTTCAGCTTGCCGGAGTGTTCGGTCAATTTGTCCACGTTCTTCTCGAGCTGCGCTATTACCTGCTGGCAGCCGAGCTGCGTCATCCGCTTATCCACCAGGTGCTTGCATTTTCTCACATAGGGGCAGCAGGTGAAACTCTCGAAGGCTTCCATCCTGTTTCGGCCCAGGTTGAGGTCTTGCATGCGTTCCGGTTGACGGCGGAATCCTTCATCGAAACACAGGAAATAATGGATTTTATTCTCCCACCTTAACGGCTGGACAAAGCCAAACAGGCAGGCCAGGGAAAAATACAGAAAGACCTGTTCCGTTTCGATGTACTGCGGCCGGAACGTGTAGTTTTCCCACTTGATATTGTACGCTTCACCAGTAATGCAGTGAAGTGGTTTATTCTGAATCGTGTTTTCGTACATGTCCTCCCAGGTGGTGATTCCTCTCAAGGCAAAAAGAGGAGATCCGTGGGCGGTCTGCACCAGCGTAATACGGTGCGGGTCCTTGGTGGAAACGATGTGCGGGGATTCCTTGGTGGGCAGGTACGAGACGATGTGCTCCAGCATGAGCGTGTTCTCCAGGTCGTACACTCCCAGGAAATTCAGGAACACCAGCTTTTCCGAGTACAGGTTGGTGTTGATGTTCCACAGCGGCTTGGCCTCGTATCCCAGGTTTTCCCCCACCGCCATGAACTCCTGGCGGCCGGTGCGCTTCTTCTTTTCTTCCAGGAAGGCTTCGATGGTCATTCCGGTGACGTGCTCTTCCATGAGCGTGCGGCCGTAGTCCAGTATCTTTTGTTCCAGCTCGTCGGGGTGCTCGCAGAAGTGCCGCCAATTTCTGCTCATATCCAGCACGTCTGGACCGACTACCTTCGCTTCGAATCCCTTGAACTCTCCGACCACGGAGCGGTACAACGACCGGATGTCGTCGAGGCTGACCACCGAATCGTTCAGCAGCCAGTCTGACTCTTCTTCGTGAAACAGTTCCCCCTCCAGGCTCTCCGGGATACCTTTCAGGGCAAAGGTTTCCAGCCGGCCGGTCAGAATATCCTCCATCCGGTTCAGCTGGTTGACCGCCTGCCCGATATATTTCAGCGCCGAGCGGATAAATTCGCTGGTGCGGGAGGCTTTCTCACTTTCCAGTTGGCTGATGGTGGCCCGGTTGACGCTCTCGATATAGTTCTGGCTCAACTCGTTCATGATGCTTTTACTTCTGAAGAGGAAGAACTGCTTCGTTTCGTATCCCAGATCGTTGATGATCCTGGAGGCTTCCCCGGCCTGCACGGCGTAGGTACGTTTGGCGTTCTCCCGCCGGGTGCGCTGCGACTCCAGAAGCTGCTCAAGGCTGGTGCACAGACGGGTCAGGAACTTCAAGGCAAACCGCACTCCCCGCTCCTCGTTGCCCATGATCTCGTCCAGGCTGCTGTCCAGAGAGGCGGCGAACGCTTCCTGCTGGATATCCAGGTTCTTCTTCATACCGTTGATCAGGGCCCGTGCAACCAGATCGATGTCTTTCTTTTCTTTCACCAGGGATCTGTACTTGTCTTCGGAATCCATTTTCTTGTATTTCACCAGGCTGTATTTGCGTGGAAACGCCCCGCCCATCAGGTTTTCGGATAATCGCAGCGTCCGGTTATCCTCGTACAGGTGGTTGTCCCAGAGAAAATCGCGCAGGTAGGGGTCCCAGGGCTTCGGGTCCCGGTCGGTTTTGATAAACTCGAGAATCTCCTCCGTCACACCGGCGGCGAAGTGGCAGGCCCCCATCTCGATGACGCGCCGGTACGGGAACACGAAAGAGGAGACTCCCAGGGAACTGTAGTTGGAGTAGCGCCCCTTGAACGGCCCGGTGCGTACCGGCTTGAAGGCCTGGGCCGAGACGGTGGAGAAATAGGATCGGTTCCCCTTCCCCAGCTCGGTGGCCACGGCGTGGAAGATGCTCACGCCCACCACCTTGATCAGAGTGGTCAAATTGCTTATATCGATGGCCGAGATAAGAAAGGCGAAATCGAAGGGCTTGTGTTTCGCCACCTGGTCGGAGATGTAGAAAATCCCCTTGCGGTAGGTGACCGAGAAATCCTCCAGGTTCTCCATGAAGAAATCGAGCTCTTTCAGGGAAGCCATCATGGTGGCGGTGTACTCTTCCATCATCAGGGGGGAGGCCTGCTCGTAGGCCTGGGCCATGAAGAAGTATCCCTGCAGCTCCGGCTGTTTCTTGCCCCGGCGTTTGAACAGCTCCCTGATTATGTAGGCGACGTCCAGGAACATGCCGCTGTCTGTCTTTCCGCACAGGGAGGTCACCAGGTACACGTTGGCCGGGACTTCGTCCGGGGTGCGTCGGATGTCCCCCGTGAGATGGCGTTTCTGCATGATCTCCGTCATGTGCCCCGTGAGCTCGCTGAGGATCTGCTCGAAGTTTCTGAACAACGTTATCCGGCCCGCGAGCCGGGTGTTCACCATGTCTTCAAGGGGGATATCTCCGGGAAGCCAGGCGGCAATTGATGGGGTCTGCACCGGCGAAGGCCCTGGTGTGACTGCATCATCAGCGGCAGAAGAAGTCGGCCCGCCGGTGTTTCCAATGAAATCTTCTCCCCCGGTCTCTTCGGAGCATCCGATTTCCTGCCTACATCCAGCTTCCTGCCAACATCCGGCGGAAAACGGTTCGAGCACGATCTGGTGCACACCGGAATCACCGCCCTCCCGCTGGACGATGTCGATATTGACCAGGCGCACCATGGGAGGAACACAATGCTTGAAAGCCTCGTTGCCCACAAACTGGTCGCTCAGGTGTTTCAACACCTGGTACCCGGTATTTCCCAGGCCGATTACCAGAGAAGGCGTGACAATTCGCTCGGAAATCATGTCATCTACTGTACCATGAGAAAACCCCGTGCGCAAGAGTGAAACAAGGCAGTTTCACCCTTGAATGACCACCCGTTTCGATCAGAAAGTTCCCTTTCAATATTTTTTTTGTTCACATGCTTGACAGTATAAACAGAAGGTGTTATAGTTTAATAGAACAGTAGTAAACTACAACACTGAATCAGTACTGAAATATCAGTTAAGGAGGTTGAAAGCATGTTTTTGAAGGTAGATCCTTCAGCCGCTGAACCGGTATACAGCCAGATAGTCAGCCAGGTCAAGCACGCTGTGGCATCGGGACTCCTTAGAAACGGAGACCGCCTTCCCAGTATCCGTGGTCTGGCCCGGGAGCTCAGGATCAATCCCAATACCGTCATCCACGCTTACCGGGAACTGGAGATAGAGAATGTCATAGAGTCCCGGCGTGGTCAGGGCAGTTTCGTCACCGGGGCGGGCCCCGTGATGAGTGTGGACAACCGGTGCCGGATCCTGGGCGAAAAAGTAGACCGCCTGCTGGTGGAAGCGTATCACCTGGACCTGACCGGCGAGCAGGTGATGGCCCTGCTGCGGAAACGGCTCGAACAACACGCTTTAGAACTGTCAAAGAAAGGAGGTCCGGGAGAACAATGAGTACTGTTATTACAATAGATTCCCTGGACATGCGTTACAACGGCGAAGCCGTATTGAAAGAACTCAACCTGGCGGTACCCGAAGGTTCTGTCTATGCCTTTTTGGGACGGAATGGCTCGGGGAAAACCACCACCATTAAAATTCTCCTGGGGCTGCTGGACCAGGAGGCCGGATCGGTGAAAGTGCTGGGACTTGATCCGGTGCGTGATGCAAAATTTCTCATGCAGGATATCGGCTACGTGTCCGAGGACCGGGTTCTCTACGAATGGATGACCGCCGGTGAGATGATTCGCTTCACCGCCGCCTTCTACCAGAACTGGGACAGCAAGCTGGCCGCAGATCTGGCCAAACGGCTGAAGATACGTTCAGAAATAAAGATCTCAAAAATGTCACGGGGGCAGAAGGGAAAGCTCTGCCTTCTGCTGGCCCTGGCCTACCGGCCGCGTCTGCTGATACTGGACGAGCCCACCGCCGGCCTGGACTCTGTGGTACGCCGGCAATTCATCGAAGAAACCATCGAGCTGATCAGTGAAGAAGGCCGGACCGTCTTCTTCTCCACCCATCTCATAGACGAGGTGGAACGGGTGGCCGACCGGGTGGGAATACTGACCTCGGGAACGCTGGCCATGGAGACGAACTTGCAGAACATGAAAGAAAACACCCGACGCATAACCGTCTTCTGCCATGATGATGCGGCTTCGCTGGAGACTGCGGTAACGGCTGCTGCGCTGAAACTTCCTGAAGGTGTGCTTAATCTCCGCACCAAAGACCGTGCTTTGTCATTTATCACCACCGCCTATTCTCCAGAAATGGCAGCCGGCCTGGAAAAACAGAATGTAAAGAAGGTACAGGTGGAAGACATGTCTCTTGACGACATCTTCGTCGAGCTTACCCGGGAGGAGGATGAGTAACCATGATTAAAGCGCTTATCTGGAAAGAGTACCGCGAGCATCGCTGGACCCTGATCGGACTGGTGACCGGATTGGTTTTCCTGAAACTGGGTTTCGGAATCGTGGCTCGAGACGCCATTCAGCAGGGGGACTTTTCCTATGACCGGATCAGCATGATTATCGCGTTTCTGATCGGACCGGTATACGCCGTTATCCTGGGAGCGTCCACCCTGGCCCACGAAATGGGAAAAGGCACCATAACGCTCCTGCTTACCCGTCCGATACAACGAAGCCGCATTTTCTGGATAAAGACTGCAGTTGCCCTGGCCTTTCTGGCAGCGGGCTGCCTGGCGATATCATTAACCTTTAACGATCACGCCGGATTCGGATGGGATTGGGCAACCGCCCGGCTTATCCTGCTCTTTCCCCTGGTACTGACCTTCGTCTTCATGCTGTTCGGCTGTTCTGTGCTGGCTTCCCATTACTGCCACGGGATACTGCCGGCGCTGCTTCTGGGAGGAGCCTTCAGCACCGCTCTCTTCTACGGGATCGTCTTTCTCAGGCTGGAAGAAGCCATGCCATTTGTGCAACTTGCACTGGGCGCCGCTTCCCTGGGAATAGCATATGCCCTGTTTGTCAACCGACAGACTGCCAACCTGAAACGTAAGATAAAGTTCGGACTCAAGGGCGCTTTGATAGCGGCAGTCGCTCTTTATTTAGGACTGCATGGATGGAACCAGGTACTGAGAGCCTGCCCGGGGCAGATGGCGGTGTTCGGGATGGCCGACACTCCGCACGGATTGGCCCTGCAGGGGATGGAAACAAGAAAAAGAAGGCCGCATGGTATGCAAAACAGACCATACCTGGTGCCGGCCGGTACGAACGAAGCACGATGGTGGCACACGCTTCGAAACGCCGAGTTTGCCACCTGGTCGCCGGACGGCAGGCACGTGGCATTGATCGACCAGGCAAACCACTGGGGATTCTACCGCCGGGAAGAACGGCTGCTTATCTGCACGGATCAGGGGACGGTCATTCACCACGGCACAGCGGGTTTCATACGTGAAGCGGTCTGGAACAGAAAGGGCAATACCCTGGCCTATAAGTATAGCTATATCCATGGTATGTTCGACGCTTACCGTTCTGATGAGATTCACCTGGTGGATGTCACGTCTCCAGTTCCCCGGGTAATCCCCTTCACCATTGAAAACCGAACTAATATCAAACTTCTCTGGTGGAACGACCAGGGAACGGCAGTCCTCTGCCAGGTATATGACCGGGATGAGGGAAGTTACAGTTTGATCGAACTATATCCCGACGGTAAAACGGTGGCACTCGATCACCCGGAGTCGAACGCAGGTCTCTTCCCGGTGACCTCACCGGCACCAGGATCATACCTGCTCGTTTCGACTCATCACAAGACCCGCCTGTACTACACCTGGGGAAGCGGTTCGTTTACACCTCTTTGCACTGTCAATGAGGACTGGTCAATGGAAGCACTGAGCGACGACGGAAAGACCGCCCTGTTCACCAGCCTGGAAGACCTGACCACCGAATACCAAAGGCGAAGCCGGCTGTTCTGGCGGGAGAGGGAACTCAAACTCTCTATTGCCATCGCTGACGTGCAAAAAGTGATAGAGAGCGGAAGTAACGGCGAAAAATCCAGCCAGGCAGAATCTACCGGATTGATCGACCGTGTCGACCTCATCGACCGTGTCGACCTCATCGATCCGGCTGAAAACAACATCATATTCTCAAAAACCTTCCGCAACATAGGCACCCGTGCCGTCATGCCGGTGAGCTGCTGGTCCGAGCGGGAGAAAGCCTTCTTTTTCACCACCGATTTCGCTGATGAATCAAGCATCATCTACCGGCTCGATCCGGGGCAGAAGAAACCGGTGCCGTTCATGAAATTCCGGTAGTGAAGATGGACATGAAGCAT
>CAYSPT010000019.1:3571-17871 GCA_964432985.1 uncultured bacterium | reverse complement strand
CATGAATTAGCGGGATCATGAATTAGCGGGATCATGCAGCGGCAGGACCTGGTCGTCCATGGCCATGTCCTGCCGCTCGTTTTATCTGATCCGTTGCTTGATATCTACTATTTATCAGAACCGCTTTTTGAAAGCACCTTATTCAGTTCCGATTCATCGACGTACTGTGTGACTCCCCTGATTATATAGAGCTGGTTCAGCACCTGCTTTCCCTTCTTCGTCTCGTGCATGGTCAGCATGGCTTCCTTAAGCCGGCCCTTCAAACCGGGCTCCAGGTCCCGGCGGACCACCAGGGGATCGTTCGGAATGGAAGCCGTAGCGGCAATAACGCGGAATTTATCCTTGTTGTCCTTGGAGTTGATGAGATCCTCATAAACGGACGCCGCATCGTAATGACCGTGCTCCACCCCGTGAAGGCTCTGGTCGTGGCTGTTGGTGAACACCACTTCCCCGAAGAAGGTCAACGGATTTATAAATCTCTTCTTGAACAGCTTGTTGGGATAGTAGAAGCCGGACCCGGAATTACGGTCGACATAGGCGAATGATTTTCCCTGCAGGTCCTCCAGAGAATTGTACGGGCTGCTGTTTTTCACCACGATCAGCCCCCGGTACACAAGCTTCCCCCGTCTTATCGGCCGGCACAGAACCTCCCAGTTCCTGCCTCTGCCCAGTTGAAGAAAGGAAACATTGGAGAACCAGGCAGCGTGGATACTGTTACCCTCCAGCAGCCTTCCCAGGCTTTCATAATCCGCCGGTATGTTGAGCCTTACCGGCCGGTCAAGATACTCGGCCAGATAATCGGCGACGGGCCGCATCTCTTTTTCCAGATCAGCCTGGACCAAATAGGGATTAATTCCCAGTACCAGCGGAGGGGATTCTTCGATGATCAGCTCCGCTTGCACCGGTGAAAACGACTCGCTCTGCAAACCCGCTATCACAATAAAGGCCAGTATCAGGGCGGTGGCAATTAACAACCGGATCATGGCTCCTCCTTCACATGCGTGCGAACCGGAAAGAATTCAGTCCTTCCGGTCCGATCAACGGACCTTCTGATCCTCTTCATCGGGAGTTTCACTGCCGCAAAACCTGGTCCGCAAATATTCATCCGATAATACATCAAGGGTGAACAGCTTCTTTTCCACCGCTGTCTCCCGGTAGCCGGTCTTCCCGGCCAGGTACAGAAGCGGGATGAGCAACGAAAGAATGTCCCGGTCAAAGGTGCTTTCGAGATACTCGTGGGCAATAGAGCGGACAAACTGGTCCGGGCTCTGTCCCCGCTCAAGCGCCCGCATGACTCCTCTGGGGTCCGGCATGGAATAGGCGAGAAGATAATTGCAAAGGCCGCGCCGGAATTTCAACGATTTCTCCGATCCCGCAACCCCCTGCTCCAGGGCGATAGCTTCCAACCAGAGATGCTCGAGAGCTTCTTTACATTCGCTGGTAATTTTTGAGCGGTCCATGAATGCTACCGCCCGCACCATTTTTCCCCACAATTTCGAGACGGTGGTCGGGCCGGCGGTCTTATAGCGTTGAATTATAGGTAAAATAGTCGGTTCCGTAGTTCCGTCCGGCTGTTTAACCAGGCACCGGTCGAGCTCGTCCTGATCAGCGGGGTCCGAATGCTGCATGATGATGGTCAGGCGGACCCGGGCATCTTCATTTTCAATTGAAAGGATTTTTCCCAAAAGCTTCAACGGGCCTTCCGCTTTCGTCTTTTTCAATGTCCTGAGCAGATACTTCCGTTCTTTTGCCGTCAGGTTCGAAAGCAGGGAACTGATCCGTTTAACGTTTTCGCCCGACACCTGCCGGTAGAGTCGATTTGCCAGCTCCGCGCGGTCCCCGGAGGGATCCTGGCAGTGCTGTTCGAGAATGGCGATGGCTTTCGGTGTCCGGATCTTCGACAGGGCCACCATGGCGTTGCGGGACGCCATTTCCTCCCCGTCCAGCGAAATCTCGTCCAGGGCCGGTACGAACATGGGCAGAGCCAATTCTCCCATGACCGCCGCCGCCGTTCCCCGCATGATGGCCGCCTCCGAGCGGGCCATTCCGGCCAGCTGTGTGAGCGCAGTCATCAAGGTGTCCTTGCTCCGGCCAATCCGCAAGAGGCTGATAATGGCGCTGCCGCGGATACGGTGGTGAAGGTGGGAGAGAAAACCGGACAGCATCTGTTCCACCCGCTCATGCCACCCGATTTTCCCCAGGGACTCCAGGATATTGGCTACCAGGCGTGGAGACTCGTCACGAGTTAGTATCTCTTCTATCTGATCCAGAAACGCGTGGCCTGTCCGGTCCACCAGCGTGTTGACCATGGCGGTCAAGCACCGCGGGTCTTCCTCGTGGTTGAGTACCGGCAGCAGGAGCTCCTGGACCTGCTCGGAGTCCAGGAGAGAAACCTCTTCGATCGTTCTCAGCCTGACCGCCGGGTCCTCGTGATCGAGCAATGCTTTCATCTCGGGAATCCTGTCCTTGACCGCCACGAACTTCAGTGATTCCACCATGGAGAGATCACCGGTTTTCCTGGTGCCGCGGATAGTCATTTTCAATGTTTTGAAGTAGGCGCCGTCAATACCGAAAGTAACCACCAGGAACAGGACGTTGATGACCGCCAGGGCCATGAAAAAATAGACCGGGGCCAGGAGGTTTTTGGTAACGATCAGTATGCTGCCGGCAATAAGCGTGCTGGCGGTCTTACCGATAAAAATTGACCGGAAACAATCAGCCCTCAGCTTCTCGGGCATGGCTCCCAGGAGAATGTAATTGGCCGGGTTGTTCAGTGCACGGGCCAGGAAGAGAAAAGAGAACTGCAGGCCGACCGTGAGGATAAACGATGTGTGAAACACGGACACCAGGCACAGAACCGACATCAGGGCGGGAAGCAGCAGCAGGACCCGTCCTATGGGGAACTTCGAGAACACCCAGCCGACCACCAGGGTCTGGATAATGATAACCAGCAGGTCGATACTGGCGGTGAACATGCCCAGGAACGAAGCCAGGTCCCGAGTCGAGGCAAAGTACCGGCTGATCTGGTCGGCATACAGGAAATCCACCGGAAACTTGGTGCACACCTTGAAAGCCATGGAGAAAATAAGCAGCCGCACCAGCGGGTGAGAAAACGGGGAAAACACCGGTTTTTCCTCAGACGTTTCATCGGTCGTTTCGACTTCTGGAGACGGCCCTTCCAGACCGCCCTGGCGCTTCAGCCGGGACAGGATAAAACTGGCCACAAACAGGACTACCGCATTGGCCCAGAGGAGTTCTTTGAGGCTGACGATGTCGAGCAGCAACTTGAGCATCAGTCCGCTGATACACAGGCCCACGCTGCCGGCGGCGAATATGGTAGGCTGCCAGCGTTTGGTCTCTTTGAGGGTGAGATGCTCGCTCACCGCTTTTGCAAACGACAGACCGGCGGTCTCATCTGTCTGGACCAGCAGGATCAACATGATAAGGAAGAAGAGACTGTTGTTTACCTCCATCAGAAAGCTTCCCAGCAGGGAGATGACAATCATCAAAAAGGTCACCGTCGACAGGAGGGGATGACCGATCCGTTCTCTCAAAGCCCCCTTCATGAAATAAAACATGGCCACCAGGAGAATGTTCGAGATGGTGTAGAGCCACGGCAGAGCCTGGGCACCGGCTGATTTGAGAAGCAGGGTCATGGTAGCGAGCCAGAGGATGTTGGATGATCCCCGGAACAGCAGGTTGAAAGCCGAGAGCCACACGATAGGCCGCCCCCCGGTCCCGGTACTGCTTTGAGGCGCGGGGACCGCCGGATACGCCGTGTTCTCCGACGATACAGCAGATTTTGAGGCAGATACCATTATTCCGTCTCCCGGTCCCACTCGCTGGACCAGATGTCCTCCATTATCCTGTGCTTCTCCAGAGTGGCGGTCATGTCGTTGAAGGCCTCACAGGCTTCCGAAAGCTCGTCGTCCCCATCCACCGGCACCCGGTGGCTGACCACTCCCCGGCCAACCGACCGGATTCCTTCCACCAGGCTGCCGACCCTGGTGCCGAGACTGCGGGCCAAAAAGAAGCTCAGCGAGACCGCAATCAGAATCGACATGACCAGCACGATGACCAGGTTGATCATGATCTGGTCCAGGAAACCCAGGACCGATTTACGCGGCCGGGCGGTCAGTATAAATCCGTTGAGATGGTCGATATAAGCAATAACACCCAGGTAAGCCTGCTTATCAAAGGTGTAGGTCACCGACTTCGGTCCGCCCATTTTTATGGATTCCAGGTCGAGGTCAACCGCCACCAGACCCTCGGGAATCCTGTTTCCGTTGGTGACCAGCACCTGCCCGGCACTGTCTGTCAGAAGCAGTATTTCGTCATCCTCCAGCGGAAATCCACGGATCAGCTCCATAAGCTCGGGCCCCTCGATTTTTATGGCGCTGCTGGCGACCCCGATCACGATGTCCATATCCACAAAATCAAAGATGGGGAGCATGATCAACAGCAGCCTTTTTCCCCGGGCCATGATGATGTTGCTGCATACCACCGTTTCTTTATTTTCCAGGACCTTCCGGAATGTTTTAGCGATTGACTTCGCCCGCTCACTTTCCGCCTGCAGGATATTATCGGTGGTGTGCGTGAAGGTGACGATACCCTGGTAGAGGTCGCTTCGGGCACTGGTGATGACTGAGCCGGTGGCATCGTAGGTGTAGATGCTGTAGTAGAGGGGATTGACTGAGAAAAACCGGTGTATCGCGTGAAATTGCCGCTCCACATCCATGCTCTGCATGTCCGGTTCCCGTAGCAGCAGACCGAGCTGACGCTTATAGTTGGACAGCATGGAGTTGATACCGTGCCTTATGGATTCGGTGAGGGCTTCCTGCGACGATATGACCTGCATGATGAGATCGTTGCGGGTCTTGAAAAAGAGCATGGACCCAATCAAAATGAGGGGAATCAGGCCGGTGATCAGGGCCACGGAAAAGATCTTTACCCCGATCCTTCGGGACCATGGGATGCGGGATTTTTCATACGGTTCGGACATATGGCGCGCTCCTTTACAACCAGGCAGGTTCAACCGGATAACCGCAGTTTATATTCTACTGCGGCTCGTGAATAGTTTACATTGATTCGAGGCGGGCAAGCAAGTCCATAGAGCGGTCCATCAGCCATTCCATGTCGTCGCTCTCACCTTTCCCCATCTTTATCAGGTAGGAACAGATGCTCATGTTGGCCCTGAGTTCAAACAGCGTGACTTCGCGGTGGAAAACCTTCTCATTTTTCTCCGATCGCACAAGGTACCGCTGCAGCACTTTCGAAGCGGCCAGGGAGTCGGCCATGGACCGGTAGGCTTCCAGGAAATCCTCCCGCCTGTATCGTTGCAGAACCGACGGATGATCGTGGAACTGGTACATGAACTGCGAAATGAAATAGCCCACATCAAAAGCGGGAACGAAGGAAAACGAGTTATCGAAATCGATGACCGATACGTACAGGGTGCTTATATCGTGCTGGAGGTCCTGGCCGATGATGATGTTTTTGGGATGAAAATCTCCATGGTTCTGGATAAACCGCTGCCGGTCATGCTCGAACAGACGCTCCTCGTCGATGCGCACCCTCTCGATAATCTTTCGCACCTCCCCGGTATGGGGATTGCTGTTGTCCTCGAAAGAGCGAAGGTAGGATTCGAACCGGGACCGCTCTTTGCGGATGGTGCGGGAGGTGTGTCCCACCCTCATCTTCAAGCTGTGCAGCCGGGCCAGCCACTGGCCGGCCATCCGGAAATAGGTTTGCCCTATTCCCTCGCTAACGCTCATTACCAGTTCAAACAGCGTCTTTCCACGCTGACTTTCTTCGATGAGCACCCGGGCTTCGTCGTTCACGTCGATAATTCCGGGGACCCGGTAGGCGCCCCGGCCAAATCCGGCTTTGTGCAGCCTGGTGATGAGATTAACCGTCCTCTTCGTCCGGCGCCACTTGCTGCCGTTTTTAATATTCTTGATAACGATGTTGCTCCGGGACTCGTCGATCCCCTTGGTCCCGATGGTGATCCGGGTCACCACGATAGTGCTCCCGGCGGCTGGAATCTCCTTGTAAAGCGGCCGGCAGCGGCCAGCCTTGATCTCGGCAGCCACCTCCCGGATGGTGGATACCGGATGGTCGAACAGGGTCGGAAAAGTCGCCGCCATAGCCCGGCTGTGGGTATCACTTCCACTGATGGCAGTGAATTTGAGGCGGTGCCAGGCCAGCAGCCCGAGGTAGTTCTCCTTGGTGGTGTGGTTCTGGCTGAATATTTCGATACCGTCAAGGCACGGCGCCAGCAAGGCCTCGTCGTCTGGTACCCGTCCATAGCGAAACGGGTGTGCCCACACCAGGGCGGCGTCCGGGAAACTGTTCCGCAGCGTGGCGACCTCGACGCGGTCGGGCACACTGACATCCGCGCCGAAGAGAAGCACGTGACCGATATCGGTTTCCACTTCCTGGGCCGACAGGAGGATAAACGAGTCGTCAACTTCCGTTTCCTGCCTCAGACGGAGCATTTCATCCTCGCTCCACAGGTAGCGGTGCTCGGTAATCACCACTCCCTGAAGTCCCCTGAGAACCGCCTGGCTAACCAGGGTTTTTGGCTCTACCAGGCTGCAGCTGGAATAGCGGTGTGTGTGGCAGTGAAGTTCGAGTAACATGGGCTTCCGCTTACAGTACGTTTACAGTACGTTTACAGTGATGACAGCATACGGTTGGCCTGCCTGGCTATCTTTCCATTATCGGATTCGACGAGCTTTTCCAGTA
The DNA here is from genome assembly GCA_964432985.1 of uncultured bacterium. Taxonomy (GTDB): domain Bacteria; phylum Muiribacteriota; class CAYSPT01; order CAYSPT01; family CAYSPT01; genus CAYSPT01. The sequence continues at coordinate 11,124 of CAYSPT010000019.1, read as the reverse complement.
CCCCCCGTGCTTCCTCTCCGAGCTTGTGTATCAGGTTCTCGAAAGACATGATTTCGATGGGAGTAAACTTCTTCTGGGCCATTATGTCCACCAGGAACTCCACCGCCAGCGGCCCCAGGGACTCGAGAAACTCCATGGCTTTGTTCCGGGTGACATAATTCTTGTGAAACAACTTCCGGCTCAGGTAATCGAAGGTGTGAACTGTGCCCGATTCATCCTTCTCCCTGACAACCTCGTCCAGCAGGATTTCACGAGCATCTTCCTGGTCCAATCCGTAAAAGTAATCGATGATTGAGTAACGGAAATCAAGCTCGACGTGTTGCAGAAGCGGGCGCAGGAACTGGAGGCGCTGCTCTGTGATGGTAAACATTTCCAGAAGGCTGTGGATGAATTTGAGAAGGTCCTCCTGCACCAGGGGAAGACACTGGGCCAGGGCCGACAGAAAGGTGTCCGATTTCCGCTTATTGAGCTCGTTGAGGATATCTTCCTGGTAATCCCAGTCGATTTTTTTCAGGTATTTCAAGTACGGTATCAGAATTTCCGCCGAGGACGCCCGGGAAATAGACTCCGCCAGAGTCATCCGGGTGTCTGATTTTTCGATATCCACCAGGGCCAGCATGGATTCGACAGTCTGTATGTTTTCCGTTTTGAGAACCTTCTCCACCTTGTCCTCCAACGGAATATCGGCTACCACTTCCGCTTTGCCAAGCAGCGCACTGGCGTGAGGGTACTTGTCCAGTTGGCCTCTCAGAGCCTCGATAACCAGGGCTACTTTTTCACCGTGTGCGGACGATTCCATCGTCTGGACTATCAGGTCCACGCCCAATGGATCGTTGGTCCTGAGCATGAGCAGCACGGCAAAATACCGGATATTGTAGTTGTCCGATCCCAGGTACACCTGAAGACGATTGATACGGTCCATCGGAGTGGAGATTTTCTCCAGGAGCTCCACGATGAACTTGCAGTACTCTTTCTTAAAGTGCCTGAAGAAATCGATAAGGAGAGAGGCCACCTCCCGGGGAGCTGATTTGGTAAAGCTGTCAAACAGCAGGTCACGGTCTTCGCCCTCCAACTCCCGGGCCAGCATGATATAGCCGCAGGTTACCTGCCAGACCCGGTATTCATCCTGGCACGAAAGCAGGGACTCCATCTTTGGTAATATTCCGGGGAACAGGGCTTTCATTACCTGCACCGTCCAGTAGTTCTTGTCCTCGTGCCACTCGTCGAACACCTCGATGAGTTCTTCGATTATGCCCGGTCCCACTTCTTCCAGGGCGAAGGCCGCCTGGCGGCGAACCTTCCATGAGCTGTCCCCCAGGGCGGCGATGATTGCGTTTTCTACCCCGTGACACCCGTGCTTGCTGAACGAGTTGATGATTGCCAGCTTGGTTTTCGGCGCCCCTTCTATCAGGCGTTTCTTGAGGACCGGAATTCCGCGGCCTCCGATATGCGCCAGCACCTGGATGGCAAAGAACTGCACGTCTTCATGATCGTCATCCAGCGCCGTGACGAGCTTGTCTATGGGGCGGTTCCCCATTTTCATCAACTGCTCGGCAGCGGTCTGCCTGATAAGCCAGGAGCTCGATTTGAAGCACTCGATCAGAGGGTCGATGGCCGCTTCGTCGTTGATCTCTCCCAAAGCGGTGACGGCGTAGAAGTCAACCTCTCCGGGAGTCGTTTTGATGAGGTCTTCCAGAACCGGGATGGTCTTCGTTTTCATGATTTTGGCAATGAGTTTGATGCTCCAGTACTTTATGTCGCTGTTGCCTTTCATGAAAGCCTTTTTCAGAAAGGGGACGGCTTCCTTTCCCCGTGCCTGCAGGACCTCCGAGGCCTTGGCCCTGACCACCCATGATTTGTCGTTGAACGTCTTGATGAGTGCCGGGATGGGTTTGGTGCCGGAAACGTCTCCCAGCGCCCCCACAGCGTGGTACCGAAGGTTCTCGAAGGGGGACGACAGCAGCTTTTTCAGGAAGGAATGGTTCTCTTTCTCCAGCAGTTTACTGAGGATCTTGCACGTCCAGTAGCTGATATCTTCGCCTTTCTTGTCGGAGAGGTGCTTTTTAAAAGCTTCCTTCAGATGCTTGACGGTGGGCTGCCCTATGTACTCCAGGGACTCGGCCGCCAGCCGTCTCAGATGCCAGTTGGTGTGGGAGAGCACGGCAATCAAGCTCAGGATAACATCCTTGCTGCTGAAATTCCTCAGGGCTCTGATGGCGTATGACTTGACTTCATCGGATGGATGTTCCAGGGCTTTCACGAGGATTTTGTGATTGTCTCCGGCCCAGCGGGTCAAAACCTGGATGCTCCAGTAATTCAGATCGCGGTTGGGATCGTCCAGCGCCGCAACTACCTGGTCCCGATATTTCTCCCCTAGATCGGTGACAGCATCGCAAGCCACTCTTCTGACCAGCCAGTAAACGTCGGTGAAGGTTTGAAGAAGCAGATCGACCGCTTCCTTCGTATCTTGCTCCCTGAGCCAGGTTACCGCGATTTTCCGTTGCACCTGGGACCCCTGCTGCAGAAATCCTTTGACCTGCTCAATGGTCAACAGTTCGGTTTCGCTCACCTTTAACCCTCCCTGAATAATGTCCTGATCAGTATACAAAATTTCTTTTTAATATGCACCTTACTTTACCACATTATAGAAACATGACCAGGAGTGAGGCGGTGATGATGCCAATGGGGATGGAGCAGGAAACCATGGCGGCGGCCAGATCAGTATCACAGTTCTCCAACGAAGAAAATGTGAGCGTGCTGTATCCCACCGGCGAAGCCGATTCCAGTAGCACCACTGCGCGGTCAAGACCCTGCAACTTAAAGACGATGACCAGGATATAGCCGAGAAGAAACCCAGCCGCCATACGGATCACAATGGCCCAAAGCACGGGAGCCGCCCTTTTTATCTTGACCGTGAAAAACAGGCCTACAGAAAGCATGAGCAAGGGGACCGTCAGGCCGCCCACCATCTCCAGGCATCCCGCCAGCACCACCGGTACCTGTATCCCCGCCCCGTTCAACGTGAATCCGATCATCAGGGCCCACAAGGGGGGCGCCAGCGCCAATTTTCTGAGCAGATGCTTCTTTGCGCTGCCGTCGCCGCCGTACTTGCAGGTCAGGCCGTAGACCAGTGTCAGGACAACCAGACCGTTTCCGAAATCAAACGAGGCCGCCCGGGCCAGGCCGTCATCACCGTAGGCAGCCACTACAAAGGGCAGTATAAAAGCGGTGTTGATGATCATGGAACCAGCCAGGAAGGTTCCGAAGGTCGGGCGGGGCAATTTCATGGCTTTCCCCGCCAGATGGGCCAACGGCCAGGAAACAAGGATTATGACCATGGCGATGAGCGGCATTTTCACCATTGACCAGGCCAGCTTGACCCGGGGGATGGAAACCACCAGCAGAGCCGGCAGTGTTATATAGAAAACCAGCGCCAGGAATTTTCGGCCGTCGTCATCATCCAACAAGCGGCCTTTCAGAACGTATCCCAGGCCGATAAAACACAACAGGGGAACCAGTTTTACAGCCATTCAGTGTTCCAATAGCACTACGGTTCATCATTGATCCGGTCCGGAGAAAGCTGCTCTTCCCGCTCGAAGATTGTCTTACCGCTTTCGGTCTTCACACGAATACCCAGGTGCAGCGCGGAACTCGAAACCGGTTCCAATTTGAAATCAATTGTGAAACCGGCCGACACCGCCGAAGCAAAATCTATCATGTCACGTTTTTCACCGCCGGAGCTTCGAACCAGGCAGTTTCCTTCACGGCGGTAGGTAACGGTAGTAGGAACAGGCACTCCGGTAGAATCGATGGCATTCACTTCAAGAGCCAGTCCGCCATCGAGAATGGCGGCGCTGCTGGAGCTTCGAATATCCTTTTTTAGATGTGAAACCAGGCTGTCCGATTCCCGGTTAAACCTGACCTGCAACTCTTCCCTGACAGCCCGCCGGGAAAAATGCGACCAGGCAAACATCGCGGCCGCAACGGCCACCAGCAGCACAGCGGCTACCACCAGCGTTTCGATGAATGTGAAGCCGCGAGCAGCTGTCCATTTTGAACTCTGGTATCTCACCCGGTCATCTGGCCTCCGCGTATCGCTTTTTGACCTGCATCCTAAAAAGCGGGACTGTCCACCTTGAGATAACTTCCGCTCTCCACGTCTCCATATGTTTCCAGTACCACCTTGAAACCGCGTCTTATCCGGTCCACATACCTGAGACCCCTGGCTGGCGAAAAATCACCGCGGGCGACCCGTACCATGGAATTGGGAACTTCCCTGCCCTTAAAATACAGGGGATTGTACGACTTGTCATCCGGCCGCTCCCAGATCAAAAAGGGTTTTCCGTTAAACAGAAGCTCGCTGCCGTCGGGCCGGTAGACACGAACTGCGTATTTGGCCGGGTTGTAAGTACTCAGGAAAACCTGCAGTGCTACGGGACCATCGCGCTTGGCGACATAGGTTTCCGAAGCCGTGGGCGTTCCTCCGATGCCCGCCGCGGGAGGGGCAAGCGCCTGCTCAACGGTATCAGGGGGAACATCGATTCCCCGCCCCATGTTGAGAGGGCTGCGGAGAAGATGCATGTACCCGTTCATGAAATCGGTAAGCGTCGGCGCGTCCAGGTCTTGCACCTCAACTGGAACGGAGTCCAGTTCCATGGGTGCCGTCTGCTCCGACCAGGATACCTCCCCGGTGTCAGCCTGCTCGATGTTGGGAGTTTCAGCGTTTTCCTCCACGGTGTTACCCTCCACACCGATTTCAAAAGATACATCCGCCATGACCGGCCCGGCCAGCAGAAAGAGGTCCAGAACAATGATAGCGAGTAAGCTAATGATTGCGAGTAAGCTAATGATTGCGACCGGGCTAATGTTTACGACCGGGCTAATGTTGTTCGAGCTTGAAGATGAACTGCCTGTCTTCGAGATACTCTTTGAACTCATATCGTTTGGCTCCCGTCTCATCTATCCGCTCCACCGTGCCTTCACTGTCTTTGACAGTATACGTGACTTCACGCAGTTTCAGCCGTCCATCCGTATCCATGGAGGCGGTCTTGATACGGTAATTGCCCTCTTCACCCTCAAGGACTACCGCGTTTCTAAGATCTTTTTTAAGCACCGCCTGCAGCAGTGCCAACTGCCGCCAGTACTCCTCCTGGCGCTCATCCCGCTGGCCGCTGCGCTTGGCACTCATCATGAAAAACACCACCACTGCCATGACGGTAACGACTATGGCAGCTACCACCAGCATCTCCACCAGCGTGTAACCGCCTGCGTTTCTCGGCCCAGACGGTATACCCGCACGGCGCTGTTGTTTGTCTTTCCTATTTGACAATCTGGTTCCACTCTTCCTTAACCATCAGGATGGTTAACCATCAGGTTTAGGTTTCTCAATCTTACTTGACTATCTGGTTCCACTCTTCCTTAACCATCAGGATGGTGTTTCTCAATCTTACTTGACTATCTGGTTCCACTCTTCCTTAACCATCAGGATGGTGTTTCTCAATCTTACTTGACTATCTGGTTCCACTCTTCCTTAACCATCAGCCGGTAATTCCGGCGGTAGGTTTCCGTGTTGGTGGGATCGAGCTGGCGGTTGTACACCAGCTCACGTTTCGAACTGTTGTTTCCCCGCGGAACGATCACCCGATCTGCCGCCAGCAAGCCATTGATGTGAAAATTTTCCGGCAGACGGACCGTACCGTTCAGGGCTACCAGGGCACAGTCCAGCTGCTGCGGCGTATCCACCAGGATATTACCCGAGATGGACACCAGGATGAGGGGATCGTCGGCCGGAGCGGTAATCCTGCCCCTGATCTCGATATTACCCTCTACCAGGATGATACCTCCTCCCCCCGGGAGCACCTGGATCTGGCCTCTCAGGGTGAGGTTGGACGCCACTTTCACCACTCCGCTCACCCTCAGTGTCGAGGTTGCTTCAGTCCGCCGCTGCATGAAACGGAACAGGGCGTCGGCGGTGGGAAAGACGTACGAGTGCTTTGGCTCCAAATGCCCGGCAAAGTCGATATCCCCGGGACTGGCCCCTTTGAACACTATGTTTTCATCGGTGTCCAGCAGGGTGTACATGCTCCCGTATGCCAGGGTGTGAAGGGGCTGGTCATTCTGATCCACCTTGATCCGTTTCAGCACCGGAGGCTGGTCGGTGCCCGGTGGGAACGAGGCCGGCTCGTGCACCAGGGCCGTTTCGATCTCCGGGGCTTCGTAGTCGGTCAGTTCCTGGTTACCGTGATTGTAGGGTTGCGACGCTACAAATGACATGAAGCTTGTGTAGCCGTTTTCACCGTCGTACCCGTCGCTTCCGAAGTTGCTCCGGATGGTCTCGATATTTTCGGGGCTCCAGTTTCCCGGCCACGCATTAGAATAGAACGTGGCCTCGTCCAGGTATGGGAACACAGCCTTTTTATCGGTATAATTATTGTATAACCCCTGTATGCACGCCCACTTCCTGATGACCTTGCCCAGCACCATGGTGGGCGTGGTCTCCTCCTCGCTGCCGGCGAGATTCAATATAGATGAGAAGGCCGCTTCCCGCTCGTCCAGCAATGCCAGAGGTTTACCGGTGGCATCCTGCTGCAGCTCCTGGTACAGCCCGGTCTGGAAAGCGTAGTAGCTGAATTGGCCTTCTTCCCCCTCTTCCTCGCCACCCCCCTGGCTTTCCGAAGACAGTTCATGCTCCTGCGGTATTTCGTTGAAACTTTTGTACGTCTTGAGCAGGGGGTCCTGGTAGTCGGGACGCCCGCCGCCCTTGGACAGGTTCATCTCCCACGCCTGGTCCCCTCCCAGGTAGATCCATCCCTGGGCGTCGATCAGGTCCCTGACATCATCATCAGTCATGGTCTCGTCGAAGCCGCAACTGGAGCCGCTCTTGATGATAAAGGGAGCTCCCAGCATGGTCTCGACACTGCGGGAATCCTTGATGAAATTGACCTGGAGGGTCCCCGGGCGCTTTAAAATGACTGCGAACTTGCCCAACACGGGCGGTGTGATGTTGACCAACTTCATCTCGGTGAACAGGCATGTAGTGGAAGGGGTCTCGCGATACACTGCCTTTGAAATAACCGAGATGGTGTAGGTAGCTTCCCGCGGATCGATCCGCATGAATGTCTGGAATCCCTGGTCTGTCTGACTGCCCTCTACATGGAACGGCCGGGCTTCATAGAGGGTGACAGACAAATCGAGAGACTGTATATCATCGTCCTCCATAGACTCGATAAACTCATCAACCAGCGGGGACTCAAGGTTAAACTGCGCGCCGGATTTCCGGGGAAAACCTTCATCATCGAGCAGTTCCCGGATCACGGGAGCAATTTCTTCAGGAGCTTTTTCCCGCTTGGGGTAGGTTTCGGGATCGCTGTCATTGAGAAAGATAAACACCTGATCCAGAACATCCTTACCCGCTTCCAGGGCGGCAATGGACAGATAGTAGGATCTTTCTTTGTCCGCCAGGTGGGACACCATGACCATGTGCTGGCTGCTGATGTACAACCTGGTGATGGCCAGCAGAGAGATGATGACGATAACCAGCAGCACCAGCGGCA
>CAYSPT010000019.1:0-3471 GCA_964432985.1 uncultured bacterium | reverse complement strand
GAACCCCCGGTTATTCATGATCCACCTCCGGCCACACCGCCTCCGGCCACCAGGGTGTCCAGGGAGTAGTTGCGGATTTTCTGTTTGTCGGTGCCCTCCCACTTCACGGTAACGCAGACCCGGAAGAAATCCTTCCCGTCACCGGGGTTGTCAAGCATCATCATACGGATCGACCTGGTAAAACCGGTGGGGGATTCCGGCACTCCCAGCTCTCCGGGAGTATACGGAGACGGGGCATCCGTATCTTTAACGGAGTCAAACTCTGAGGATACCGGTATCTTCTTCACCGCCGACAGGTAACTGTTGGCCAGGCTGGTGGCGATGGTCAGGCTGCGGGCGTTGGCAATGGTCCGGCTGCTGGTGGAGAAGAGCATACAGATAGGAGTAACGATCATCACCAGAATAACCGAGGCAACGAGCAGTTCGACCAGGGTGATGCCTTGTGACCGGAATAGTTTGATTAAGACCTCTCCTCTTATTTTAATGGACCAGACGATATCTTCCCCAAAGCGTTGATCATTCCCTGGTTCACATTGCTGAGCTTGGCGTCATAGTTGCCGGATTTCCAGGTGGGATCCCAGAGCGTCTTGTCCACATGCTCGAAGTGCCCGCCCACCTGTATGGCTTTGTTGGCATATTTCATGACTTTCCCGACATTCTTGGTGGTCATGGTGTCGGCGCCATCGGTGGACCATATGATCGGCTTTCCGCCCCCGCGTCCCCCGATGGACCCAGGGCTGTTGACGTGATAGGCGACGATGTCGATGTTGGAGTCCCCGGCCGCCTGGCCGTTGGTGGACACCACCTTGGAGCCCTTCTTGCCTTTGAGTTTGGCCTTCAGGATACCGGCCACCCAGCTGTGCCATCCCGCCGGGCCCAGACCGCTTTCGCCGCCGAATCCTTCCGGCTCGTTCATGATTTCGTAGATGACATTGCCGTAGTCACCCACGGTGTCTACCACCTTCTCGATAAGCGCGCGGTTGATACGGGCGATTTTTCCCTTGGTCTTGAACACCGCCGGGCCCGAGCTCACCAGGCCGTTTCTGTTGTTACGGCTGTTGTAAGGGCTGCGCCCCCAGCGGCTGCCGTCGTTTTCCACTCCGCATGAATCGAAGATGCAGAGCTGAACGACAATACCAAGCTTGTCCGCCGTGGCCACGAAGTTCTTCATCTTCTTGAAGTACTTTTCGTTGAATTTTTCCAGGTCATACTTGCCGCCGCGTTTCGCAAACGGCATCCCATCGGCGGCCCACTGGTAACAAACCCACGGTCTGACCATGTTGACTTTTGCCTTTTTCAGCTTTTGCAGGAACTTCTTCCAGGGAAACTGGTTGTCGGCCAGCAGACCGTACATCCCGTACGCCACCAGGGTCACCTTTTTACCGTTGAACTGTATCTTCTTACCCTTGACCGACAGCACACCGCCGCTGGGAGGAGGAGCAGTGTCGTCACCGTCGTCGCCGTCGTCGCCGTCGTCGCCGTCACCGGTGTCATCATCGTCATCAGCGCCGCCTCCCTTGACCTGCAATTCAAGAGAAGGATTTGCCCTCCCGAAGCTGCCCGAAAGCTGCAGGGTGATGACATCGCCTTTCTTTGCCTTGTATTTATAAGTGTCCGGGGGAGTGGACGGAGACCAGTCACCGGGTTTGGGCTCGTACATCGAGCCCGGTTTGTCATTACCGTTGACCTGCAGCGTGCTGGGATCGGTGTCATGCTGGCGTGTCCAGGTCATCCACTGCACCTCGGTCCCGTCCGCCTTCTTGATGGTCACCGTGATCGAAGCGGGGCCATAGGTTTCGAGATATGGCGTGACCAGAGCCACACCGTCCTCTTCGAAGGTGAACGATTCCGGTCCCTGGTTGTCCTTGTCCAGGCTGATTACGGTTTTGCCGCCGCCGGTGTCATCATCACCGTCGCCGGAACCACCGCCCACATAGGTGAACCGGGCGGCGTCGGCACAAGCCGACGAGCCGCCGTCGGAGACCATGGCCACGTTGCCATTTTTGCCTTTTTCGAACTGGAAGGTTCCCAGGGTGGCCCAGGTCATGTCTTTTCCATCACGCTGGTTGACGGTCTTCTTCGCCGAACCGTTGGCGTGGGTTACCTTGTAGGTAACGTTGGATGAGCGGTTGCCGGTGGCCCTGAACGACACCTCTACCTTGTACTTGCCGGCCTGCTTGATGTTCGGCGTCCAGATGGCCCGCTCCTGCCCGGTGCGCTTCCACTTTCCATGGCTGCTGGTGTAGACGTACCAGCCGTTTATCGTACCCCCCGAGGAAAATCCCTTTCCTTCCGGGTTATCCCCCTTGGAATCGGCCCAGTTGGCTTTCAGCTCGCAATTGGGGCTGTCGTTGTCGATGACGATGGCCTTCACCGAACCGGGGTCCAGCACATCGTCAACATCGTCGGACGAGTCATCGGTGTCGTCTTTACCGTCATCCGGTTTGCCGGCCCCCATAAAGGTTAACCGGGCGGCATCGACGCAAGCCGAAGAACCGCCGTCGGAAATCATCATCACCTTGCCTTTTTTACCAGCTTTAAAGGTAAACACCCCGAGCTTGGCCCAGGTCATGTCCTTGCCGTCGCGGTGGCTTATGGTCTTCTCTTTTTTTCCTTTGGCGTGCACCACCCGGTAGGTAACCCTGGAAGAACGGTTGCTGGTGGCCCGGAACGACACCTCCACCTTGTACTTGCCGGCTTTCTTGATATTCGGCGTCCAGATGGCCCGCTCCTGTCCCGTGCGCTTCCACCGGCCGTGAGCGCTGGTGTAGACGTACCAGCCATCTATGGTCCCGCCGGATGAAAACGACTTTCCTTCCGGATTATCACCCTTGGAGTCGGCCCAGTTGCCTTTCAACTCGCAGTTGGGACTCGCGTTGTCGATGACGATGGCCTTCTTTGCAAAACACATCGGGGTAGCGACGAACAGCACCAGAAGACTCAGAACGATGACCTTTTTCAAACCAGGTACCTCCCTTTCCCCCGGTCAGCCCGGAAAAAGCAGCAACCATTATCCACTTTCCGGGTTAACCGGCAACACAGCCTGAAACACCCATACATCCCAAAAACAGTTCTGTAAAAAATGAGTTATGCAACCATCCGCTGAATATAGTTATCATAGCATTATTTAACGGACCTGGTAAAGCACACTTTCGGCCCGGTTGTTTTGTCGTTGGGCACATCATAAGTACCAGCAAACATGCGCACTGGAAGAGACGGCATTTAATTACCGTTCAGGACATCACCCATGGCATCAGACTCGTCGTCGCCGGAAGAACCACCCAGAACATTCGTCTGGACGAAATCATATATCCCGGTTTCCTGTTCCCCGGCCCGGGTATCGGTGGAGGAGAAAGAAACATTCGCCCCCCGCTCATCGGCAGTGTTGCTGAGCAGTTCCCCGAACAGGGCGCTGTGACTGCCGCTGCTGTTTCGCCCGGTAGAGTAGAACGAGTAGATCGGCGGATCATC
>CAYSPT010000018.1:79250-82091 GCA_964432985.1 uncultured bacterium | reverse complement strand
ACCCGCAACACGGTGACCCTGACCGTGCTCGAGTCGATGTTCACCCTGGAAAAACTCGAGAAGGAGTACGAGAACATTCTGAAGAAGATCGATCTCACAAAAAACAACTTGAAGATTTCCGAGATTCGTTTCGAGCAGGGCAAGATGAAGAAGATAGACCTGCTTAAAATGCAGTTCAAGCTGAGCACCCAGAAAACCCAGAAGCTCAATACCATCTGCAGCTATAACAGCGAAGTAATGAAATTGAAACGGTACCTGGAAAATCCTGGTGCCGGAGGGGGTGGCGATCTTGGTACAGGAGAGTAACATGGAACGGGAACCTGAGAAGACCGCACAGGGCTCGGCCGCTCTTAACATCGATCCGGAGGAATACACCAAACTGAAGCTCGTCTATGATGTCACCAGGCAGTTCCAGGGAACGCTGAACATCAAGGTCCTCATGAGCAAGATCATGGACCGCGTTCTCACGGAGCTGAACGCCGAGGCGGGCACCTTTTTCATGGTGGATGAAGCCGCCGGGGACATCGTGTGCACCGAAGCGCAGGGCCCGGCCCGGGACAAGGTCCTGAACCTGCGCATACCGCTGGGGGCCGGTATTGTGGGCTGGTGCATCAAGACCCGCAAGCCGACCATTATCTACGACACATCTAAGGACAAGCGTTTTTCGTCCGACGCCGACGAGAAGACCGGGTTTGTCACCAAGTCGGTAATCTGCGTCCCGATCGTCCACAACAAGGTGTCGCTGGGCGCGCTGGAGCTGTTCAACAAGAAGACCAAGGACGGCAAGTTCAACGACCACGATATGGACGTGCTGAAAATCATCGCCGACGGCGCCGCCGGCATCCTCAACAACGCCAAGGTGCTCGACGTGGAGAAGAAGCTCAAGGAACGCTCCATGATCATGAACGAGTTCGCCCGGGCCTTCAGCACCACCCTGGACCTCAATTCCCTGCTCGACATGGTGTTTAGAAAGGTGATTACCGCCTTCAACTGCGAGGCCGGCTCCATATGGCTGATTGACGACGTGGAACCGGACAAGATTATTTGCCAGATCGCCGAGGGTCCCGGAGCCAAGCAGGTCCTGGGAGCCAAGCTGCCCATCGGGACGGGTATCGTGGGCACCGTGGTCAAGAACAAGAAGATGGAGATGGTGCTCGACGCCGAAAAGGACGAGCGGTTCCTCTCGAAGGTCGATGAAAAGACCGGTTTCAAGACCGTCTCCATGCTGTGCGTACCGCTGATGGACGGCGACAACTGCATGGGTTGTTTGCAGATCATCAACAAGAAGTCGGGCAACCACAAGTTCAACCGTGAGGACACGGAACTGCTGCGCAACGTGTCCGCCCTGGCCGGGGTGTCCATCAAGAACGCCCAGCTGTACAAGAAGGAAACCAAGATCCAGGAGCTTTCCGGCCTGCTGAAGGTCAGCCGGGAGATAGGCTCATCCCTGGACTTCGACAGCGTGGCCGTGTCGGTGGTCAACCTGACGTCGCAACTGGTGGATTACGACCGCGCCATCCTGCTGTCGCAGCAGAAACCGGGTAAGTACACCATCGCCGCCGTGTCCGGTATGGCGGGCAATTTCAAAACGGACGAATCGTTGACTCACCTGGAATCCATATCGTCGGTTATCCTGGAGAACAAGAAAGACAACTACTTTGCCAAAATCGACGATTACTTGAACTCGCCTACGGCTGTGGAGCAGTTTAAAAAGTACTTTGAAATGGCTGAAATCAAGTCGTTCTACTGCCGCGAACTCGCCGACGGCGAGGGGCAGCTGGGCATTCTCATTTTCGAAAGCAAGTCCATCGGCGTTATGCCGGAAGAAAAACGTGAAATGCTGGACATTCTCTGCAACCAGGTGTCCGCATCCTTGCGTAATGCCACCATGTACCAGTCGGTTCCCCGGTTCGACCTGTTCCGGAGCAAAGAGGGAAAGAGCTTCAAATGGCCGGTAATCATAGGAACGGTGGCAGCAGTGATAGCGCTTCTGTATTTCATCCCCATCACCTACTCGGTCAACGCCGGCGCCGAGGTGGTGCCGCTTTTGAAGAAGTTTGTGTACCCGGGGGTTGACGGGCTGTTGAAGGATATCAAGATCAAAGACGGCGACATGGTTGACGAGGGCCAGGAGATTGCCCGTATCGACGACAGCGAGTTTCTGTTTCAGCGGGAAAAGCTGAGTAACCGCCTGGCCATTATCGAGCGCGAGATAGTTAAGTTCAGGATGGAAAACAACCTCATCGAGCTCAGCGGCCGGCGAAACGAGTTGAAGCAGATCCAGAGCCAGATAGAGGACATTGATGGAAAAATCGCCAACACGCGGATACTGTCCCCTCTCACCGGCCAGATTATTTTGAAGGATGCTTCCGCCAAGCTGGGCGAGTATATATCACGGGGATCGAAGTTTGCCGAGATCGTCGACCTGAAAAAGGTAAAGATCAAACTGCTGGTCCCCGAGGACAAGGTCCGTCACGTGCGTCCCGGCCTGAGCGTCAACGTAAAGTTTACCGCCTTTCCCATGGAGATTCGCAAGAGCACGCTTCAGTACATGGCAGTGGAAGGTGAGCTCAACGAAGTATCCAACGCATACTACTATCCCGCGTATGCCGAGTTTGAAAACGAAGAGGGCAGACTGAGAGTGTCCATGGGGGGGAACGGCAGGATCAAGGGTGATAAGACCAGCGCGCTGAGATACCTTCTCGAAGCGCCGCTGAATTACCTGTACCTTAACTACGGCTGGTAATCGTTTGGGTTTGGCGGAAATCGTTTGGGCCAGTAGAAAACCTTAAGCCCAGGCGGTAACCGTTTGGGTTTGGATGTAGCCGTGTGTGTTATCAA
>CAYSPT010000018.1:76504-79150 GCA_964432985.1 uncultured bacterium | reverse complement strand
AGCCCAGGCGGTAACCGTTTGGGTTTGGATGTAGCCGTGTGTGTTATCAAGAAACTGTCAGCCCAATCGTAATCGATTGGTTTTATTCGTCAGGAGGAAAAAACAATGAGTCATGTCATGAAATTCGGTGTGCTGCTTGTGGCAGCTGTTTTGCTTACGGGAGTCGGGCTGGACCAGGCCCTGGCTGTTGACGGAGTGGTGGTGCCCTACAAGGAAATCACCGTTGCCAGCCGGATCAGCGCCTACGTAAAATCCGTGGTGGCGGGCGAGGGGGAACTGGTGGGGAAAGACGCGGTCATCTGCATATTCGACGATACCAAGATCCGCCAGGAGCTCACCAAGGCCGAACTGGAGCTGGAAAAACTCAAACTGGAGAACAAGAAGCTGAAACAGGGTCGCAGCGCCGAAGAAGAAAAGAAGCTGAAGCTCAATCTGCAGATCGGTGAAATCAAACACAAGCAGCTCAAGGATGAGCTGGCTGCCGACAGGGAGATATTCAAAACCAACGGCATCTCCCGCAAGGAGCTGGACAAGAAGGAAAACGATCTCGAGGTTGCCCGGTGCAACTCCGAGAAAGCCCGGCTCGATCTGAAAATTGCGGAGACCTACCCGCCGAAGATAGACGTGCAGATCTCCGATCAGAACATGGCTGTCAAACAGCTCAATGTTAATCAGATCAAGGACAAGATTCCGTACACGGTGATAAAATCCTCCACCACCCGGTTTGTCAAAGAGATCATGATCAACGAAGGTGACTACATCACCGAAGGGAAACAGGTGGCGGTGCTGCTCGATATTTCTAAGGTCTACGTAGAGATAAACGTACCGGTGCGCAGCATCACCGACTACTCCATCGGGCAAGCCCGCACGGTCACCGTGTCGCTTTTGGGCAACAAGGAGTTCAAAGGGAAGGTCACCGCCATTTTTCCTCAGATAGACTCCGCCTCCGGTACGGTGAAATCCAGGATTCTGATTGAGAACCCGAAGCACGAAATCAAGCCTGGCATGCTCGTGCAGGTGCGGTAGGAACACGTGGACGTCCGGTACCGGTTCAGTTCCGGCCGGGCTGCGTGGCGAATGGTGCGCCGCGCAGCGAATGGTGCGCTACGCAGCGAATGGTGCGCTACGCGGCGAATGGTGCGCTACGCAGCGAATGGTGCGCTACGCGGCGAATGGTGCGCTACGCAGCGAATGGTGCGCTACGCAGCGAATGGTGCGCAATGAATAAGGAGGGACCATGGATACCAAGATAAAGTGCGGGCTCATACAGGTGAAATGCGACGTTTCCGGCGACAGTGATGTCGGGGTGATCAAGGCGTCAATGCTCGAAAAACACGTGAAGCTCATCGAAAAAGCGCATGAAGAAAAGGTCCGGATACTCTGCATGCAGGAGCTTTTTTACGGCCCTTATTTCTGCGCTGAGCAGAGCTTGAAATGGTATCAAATAGCGGAGCCCGTACCCGACGGCCCCACGGTGCACCTCATGCAGGACCTGGCAAAGCAGTACGAGATGGTCATTATCGTGCCTATCATGGAGGAGACCATCCGGGGGGTCTATTACAACACCGCCGCGGTGATCGATGCCGATGGCTCGTACATGGGATCCTTCAGAAAAATCCACATCCCCCACCTGCTGCCGGGATTCTGGGAGAAGTTTTATTTCAAACCGGGCAACCTGGGGTACCCTGTCTTTAAAACCGCCTACTGCAACGTGGGCGTGTACATTTGCTATGATCGTCACTTCCCCGAAGGGGCCCGGCTGCTGGGTCTTAACGGGGCCGACATCATCTTCAACCCCTCCGCCACCGTGGCGGGGCTGTCGGAGTACCTCTGGAAGCTGGAGCAGCCAGCCCACGCGGTGGCCAACGGGTACTTCGTCGGGGCCATCAACCGGGTGGGCGTCGAAGAGCCGTGGAAGGTCGGGGAGTTTTACGGGACCAGCTATTTCTGCAATCCCCGCGGCCAGATTATCGCCGAAGCGTCACGCGATAAAGACGAGCTGGTGACGGCGGACATCGATCTTTCCATGATCGACGAGGTCAGGCAGACCTGGCAGTTCTACCGGGACAGGCGCCCGGAGACCTACGGCGGAATGATCGAGTTGATTCCATAGACCGCAGTTTTTGTTCACAGGGAGGTGCGAATCATCAACAAGGAACCTGAAGCGGACATTTGCTTGGAACCCCAGGCAGACTTCATACAAGACGACAAAGAAAAACAGCGGCTGATAAAAGAGGCCGGCACATCCAAAGACAACAAGGACGCCGATGTGGTGGTGGTGCTGGACCACACCTGGGGCACGGTGGAGGAGTGCGGCCTGGGCAACATCTTCAACAACCGTCTTGTCAAAATACTGACCAAAAAGGGTATCGCCCAGATGAGCGTGCTGCGGTTCGACTACGATCCCGACTCCTATGTGAACGAAGTGCGCCGGCTTCGCATCCACCGCGCCAAAGGCGGCGTTGAGGAAGTGGATGTCAATGAGTTCGCCGACGTCAACCAGCCGGAAAGGCTGCTGTACTGGCGTACCCGGATGAAGCTGTGTACCATCCCCCACCTGCAAGTGGGCGACGCCATCGAGTGGGAGATTTTCCGTAAAGGCTTTCAGATCGCCTACCTGAACCGCAACGCGGACGTAAAGGCTGC
>CAYSPT010000018.1:59423-76404 GCA_964432985.1 uncultured bacterium | reverse complement strand
AGCGGCCTGAAACCCCCCATGTACAGCGCCTTCTACGATATCGTGTTTTTCGAGGAAAAGATCCCTATCAAGGAGAAGCGCTACACCCTGGTGACGCCGTGCGCCATGCCGCTTTACTATGAAGTCTACCAGGGCATGGTCAGAAGCTCACTGGTGCGCCACGGGGACGACTACCTGGTCTATTCCTGGGAGAAAAAAGACATTGATGGCTACAAGCCCGAGTCGCGGATGTGGGGCGAGGTGACGGCGCTTACCAAGCTGCTGGTTTCCACCATCCCGCACTGGCAGGCCAAGTCGCGCTGGTTCTGGGACCGTAACAAGGACATGTTCCAGTGGGACGACGACATCAAGTCCACCACCGACGAGGTCTGCACCGGGTGCAAAAACGACGACGAGAAAGCCCTGGCCCTGCTGCACTGGGTGTCGCAGAACATCCGCTATATCGGGTTCAGCCTGGGGGAGGGGGAAGGGTATACCCTGCACCCGGGGACCATGACCTTCCACGAGCGGGGCGGGGTCTGCAAGGACCTGGCCGGTATGCTCATCACCATGATGCGCGCCGCCGGGCTGGAAGCTTACCCGGCCCAGACGGAGGCACTGGAGCCCATCAATCGGATTACCGCCGACCAGTTCGGCCACTGCGTGGTGGCCCGCAAAATGCCCAACGGTTCGTGGAAAATGTACGATCCCACCTGGGCCATCTTCGGGATGGAAGTTTGGGACGCCGCCGAAACCCAGCAGCACTATCTGATTGGCACGCAGGAAGGAGAAGACCTGGCCTGCACGCCGCTTCACAAACCCGAAGACAGCTTGTTGAGCATCAAGGCTAACACCGCGCTGGACGGCGGAGGACTTCTATCCGGCTGCGTGGAATGGCAGGGCAGGGGCCGCAGCGACAGCACCCGGAGAGTGGGCGAGAGCCGCACCCCCTCCAGACGCCGAAAAACCATCTTCCAGAGCTTCATGACCTCCATCGATCCGGAAATCAAGCTCAAGAAAATCCACCACAGCGACCTCCACGATCTATACCGACCCTACGTGCAGCGGGTAGACTTCGCCGTGGACGGTTATGCACTGGTGGATGAGGCGCGTACATCCCGCAGGCGTGGGATGTTCTTCCGGCTTCCCATGGCCCGGTTCATGACCCATCCGAGGTTGAACATCTACGTTAACGAGGACAAGCTTAAGGAGCGTAAATTCGACGTCCGGGTGATCTTCCTGTACAAGATCGAGGTAGACGAAACCATCCAGCTTCCCCGGGGGTACAAGCTGGCCTCCACTCCCTTCGACATAGACCTGGACACCGCGCCGGCTTCGTTCAAAGCCAGGCTGACTGCCCGGGGCAACCGGCTGAGGTTCAAGGCCGATTTCGCCCTGAAGGTCAGGACCATAACACCGAAGCAGTACAAGGATTTCAAAAAAGTCCTCAAAGCGGTGAAGGATCTGGCATCGCGGATGGTCCGTATCCAGGCCCACCCGCCCCGGAGAAGGAGGGGAGAACGATGAAAAGCCGCCTTGCACGTTACGAGAAAACCATCACCCGCCAACGCTATCCCACCGCCGACGCAGTCATCATCCGCGACGAGCTCACCATACGGCTGGAGCCCGACGGCAAGGTGAAGCGCCGCCACTACCGTCTCAAACGCGTACTGGACCACTTCGACCGGGACCAGAAATCAGATGTGCTCATCACCTACCGCGACGCGAAGCAGAAGATCGAAGTGCTCAAATCCTTCGCCTACATGCGAAGCGGCAAGAAGGTGGAAGCGCCGTCCTACGGTATCAACCAGACTACTCCACCCCAGGTAGCCAAGGCTCCTTATTTCACCGACATCCAGCACAAGGTCATATCGCTGGTGGGGGTGGAGGTGGGCGGTTTCACCGAGCTTGAGTACGAGATAACCGACCGGGTAGCCTGGCAGAAGCCCCTGGAGGGCTTCGAGCGGATCTGCCTTCAGTGGCCGGTGCTTCAGCGCACCCTGATCATAGAGGTTCCGGAGGACTTTCCTCTCGAGACGGTGCTTGCGGGAGAGGGAGTAAACCGGAGCGTCAAAAAGCAGGTCAAGCGCAAGGACGGTTACAAGCACCTGGTGTTCACGTTCAAGAATCTCAAGCAGTGGGACGACCTGGACGGGTATCCCCTGGGCTACGTCGGGTGCCCCACCCTGTATTTCTTTGAAAAAGAGTCATGGGACGGTATGGCCAGGCACCTGAGCCGGGTGGTTTCCCGGGCGTCCAGGGTGAACCAGCGGATGATCAAGGTGGTGGAGGAAGCCACCAAGGACCTGGTGGATCCCGCGGCCCGGGCTTCCCGGCTGCACGAGCACGTGCTGGAGGCCATCGCCACGGTGCAGCTTCCACCCGGGTGGCACGAGCTTAAGACCAGGACGGCCAGGGTCATCCACGAGTGCGGCTACGGTACACCGTTTGAGAAGGCGGTACTGCTGGCAGCGCTTTTGAACCGTGCGGGGCTCTCCGCCGACGTGTCCCTGGTATGCCCGGAACCAGCCTTCTGCGAAGAGGCGGTGGTGAGCACCCAATTCCAGCAATACTGGGTCTACCTGCCGTCGCTCAAAATGGTGATGCGGCCCGACAAGAAAAGGGACGAAGCCCGCCGGGAGCACCTGGAAGGCTGCGAGATGCTCGTAGCCACCTCCGGTGAGTTGAACCGCCTCGCCTTCGGCAAATCCGGCCGCACCCTGGGCAACCAGCTCAACGCCAGGCTAAAGGTCAAGGTCAAGGAGGATTTCACCGTCGAAGGCACGCTGCAGGCCATGCTCAGCGGCCAGTACAATCCGTTTTTCAAGCTGCGGTTCCAGGAACCGGAAAAGACCGACGAATTCCTCAAGGGACTGGTGGGCAATTTCTGGCCGGGAGTGGAGCTGGACAAGTATACCTTCGAGCACCTGGGTTCCTCATATGCCGTGATACAGATCCATTTCAAGGCGAAACGTCTGACCGAGGATCCCGAGCACCGGTTCGTGGTCACCCTGCCCGGCGGCCTGGGACCTTTAAAGGGTTTCAAGCTTCCCCTGGGGATGCCGGTCTCCGGTTTCTTCTGCGAGCTTCCGGGCACCATCAAGCAGGACATCAAGCTCACGCTGGAGCTGGCCGAAGAGGTAGCGGTATCGTACGGACCCGCCGAATCCCGGCTGGCCAACACGGTGGGAGAAGTTGCCTTCTCCTTCGCCCGGGATGAGAGTGATGAGCCATCCGAGCAGGCGGACGATGAAGACTGCGCCGCCGAGGAAGAGTCACGTTCCTGGACCTACACCGGCAGCGTGATATTAAAGGACAAGTACGTTTCCGCCGGGCGGTACTCGAAGCTCCGCGCCCTGCTGGCGAGGCTCGGCAAGGACGGCGCCCGCACCCTGATTCTGGAGAGACGGGTGTTTTAACCCGAATAATTCACAAACTATTCTGCTGCGGTTCGATAATAACTACATATATTTCGTTGCGTTTGAAAAATGTTCTCGACGTACCTACAGGTACGCCTCCGAGCATTTTTCTGCACACGCCTTATATCTGCAGCCATTTTCTTCACCTCGCTACGAACATTCGTGAATTATCCGGGCTTAGATCCGCTTATTGTACGGATTAACCTGCTGCGGCTACTTATGAAATACACGGATTAGCATAACTTATAGATTCTGATAGAGCTCATAAAACCGGTTGTTTGGCTGTCCATCCTGGCTGCTCAAATGGGGGTGGATTCCCAGCACGAAATACATATCTATTTCGCCTTTATTCTTTGCAGTTAACTTCCCTCGATGAATGCATTCGAAAAAATCTTTAACGTGGTTATAGGTCGATTGTGAAATATTGACTTCGTTCGGCACTCCGCCTGTTTCGATACGGCTGGCGGTATTGACGGTATCACCCCAGATGTCGTAAGAAAATTTCTTCCCGCCGATTACTCCTGCCACCAGCGGCCCGGTATGGACTCCCACCCGAAGTTCCCAGTTTAATGGAGGATCATTTGTTCCGGATGAACGAGCCTGCCTGGCAAAGTCCTGGATCTGCAATGCGGCCAGGACGCAATCTACCGGGTTGGTGCGGTTGGCAATCGGCACTCCTCCGGCACACATATACGAGTCACCTATAGTTTTGAGTTTTTCGAGATTAGTCGATTCTATGACACTGTCAAAGTAGAGAAAATATTCAGCCAGGGTGGTTACCAGTTTATCCGGTGTCAAATTGGCTGCTATTTTGGTAAAATCCTTGAAGTCGGTGAACATCACCGTGACTAACTCATAAAAACGCGGCTGGGCGTTGCCCGTTCTCTTTAACTCTTCCACTACTTCTCTTGGTAAAACATTCAGGAGAAGACGGTCGGATTTTTGGCGCTCTATTTCAACTTCTGATTCGGCCTTATTGGTAATGTTAAACGAATAGTACGATTCTAATATGAGTATTAGAAACGTGGCAGTGATTACCATGTAATAAAGGATTACACAAGTTGAACCGGGCAATGTAATAAAGGGTTCATGATGTACTGACCACCAGCTGAATAGACCGAAGAGCACCAGGCTCAGACCTGATCCCAATATGATCTCCCATTTTTCATCAACTGTGTGATGGAGAAAAGTGCCTACTGCAAATGCCAGTAAAAGGTATTGGGTTCCGCTTTCCTTGCCCAGCAGGATCGGCCACACTATCAGTGAAAGCCCGTTGACAATAGTCAAGTATGTGCTGGCCGCCCGGTAGTGGTGATATTTGTTCAAAAGAAGTGTTCCTGGTACAGGAACGCAGAGAACAAAAATAATGACCGGTATGATTTTAATCTTCAGCAGAAACGTTATCGGGATGAAAAACAGGTAAGTTACCACCGTCATCAAGGCAATCTGGTTAGCGACGATTACCCTCTTTGCTTTAAATGGCGGCAGATGCCCGGTAACACCAGTTTGGCTCAATGCTGTCCAAAGCTGCTTCAAGGCAAGCTCACTCTCCTTTAAGCAGCCTTAGAATGTATTGTCGCCGTCGATCATATTGCCCAGGCCGCCCAGGAGTGAACCTTCTCCCCTGCTGGCGCTGGCACTTGCCTTTATTCTGCCGGCGAGCCTCGAGAAGGGCAGGGACTGGAGCCAGACCTTGCCCGGGCCCCGCAGCGTCGCGAAGAAAAAGCCTTCACCGCCGAACAGGGAGGTCTTGATATTACCGGCCTGCTCTATGTGGAAATCTATGCTTATGGTGTGGGCCACGATGCAGCCCGTATCCACGTGGAGCATTTCTCCCGCGGCGAGGTCTTTCTCTACTATGGTGCCCCCCGCGTGCAGGAAGCACATACCGTCGCCCTCGAGTTTCTGCATGATGAAGCCTTCGCCGCCCAGGAGCCCGGTCAGTATCTTTTTCTGCAGGTGGAGGCCTATGGAAACACCCTTTGCGGCGCAGAGAAAGGCGTCCTTCTGGCAGATCAGAACCCCGCGTACATCCGTGAGCTTTACGGGGATGATGTTGCCCGGGTAGGGGGCCGCGAAGGCCACGTGGGCCTTGGTGCGACCGGTATTTGAAAAAACGGTGGTAAAAAGGCTTTCCCCTGTAATGAGACGTTTGCCGGCCCCGACGAGCTTGCTGAAGAAATCACCGCTCTGTTGTTTTTGCGAGCCGTCACCGAAAACGGCGTCCATGCTTACAGCGGAGTTTTTGTACATCATGGCGCCGGCCTCGGCTACGGCACTCTCCCCCGGGTCGAGCTCGATTTCCACGAACTGCATTTCGTCTCCGATGATTTTGAAATCGATTTCGTCCGCCCGGTCTGTCGCGGACACCGGAGGCGGAGAGGGTGGCGCCTGCGGAGAGGGGGCCGCCGGCTGCGAGAGTTCCGCTACCTGTGATACGGGGAGCCAATTTGCCATACCTTCACGCCATACCAACCCGTTGGGATTCGCTCTTGCCTGGGCGGCAGCCTGGGCGTGATCGAAGGGACCTACCTGCTTTCCGTCAAAACTCAAATACCATTGTGCCATAGTGACTGATTTTCCTTTCTGCATTAACTTTCGGGGCCAAATTAAAGTGGGGGCATGTCGAGCTGCTCATGTATCCTGGAAACAATGGTGTTGTCCAGGTTCAATTTTCTTCCGAGTTGTCGAAGGTAATCAAATTCGGCTTCCTGGTCCAGGTCGATGGCTATCAGGGAAACAGTATAGACCATCTCAGCCATCTTCGAAGATGTTACTCCCTGGACAATAGCATCGATTGATTGTGGCGCGTCAAACTCCTTGAGTACAAATGATTTTTCCTCTTCACTCATACCGCTGCGGTTGAGTTTACTCATTATCCTGGCGCGTTCACTCTCGTCAACGTGCCCGTCAGCCGCAGCGGATGCGATCATGGCGCGGATGAGGCGGACAGCGATGGCCTTCTTCTTGCGGGTCTGGTCTGCGGTCCCGGTGGCCGGCGAAGCGGCCGTCGGAGCCGGCACTTGTGGTACAGATCCAGGAATCGGCGGCGGACCGGCCGGTCCTGGGGGCAGCGGTGGCGGCGCTACCGCTGCTGGAGAGGGCGGAACAAGCGGTGGAACAGCCGCACCGGAAGACGGTGGCAGCGGCGGTGGAGAAGCCGCACCGGGAGAGGGTAGTGGCGGTGGTGCAGACACACCGGGAGACGATGGCATCGGTGGTGGCAGCGGCGGTGGAGAAGCCGCGCCAGTAGATGGTGATGGCGGTGGCGGCGGAACCGCATGAGATGACTGCGCCGCCGGTGCCTGGCCGCCCTTGTTTGAAAAGTGTTCGTAAGCTCCGATTGCTGTTCCGAGAAGTCCGACACCTATTAGTGCTTTTGTGCCGGTCCTCCTCCTGGAAGAACCCATTGCGCCTTTCAGAAGTCCGCCGAGAAGTTTTTCCGGATTAAACATGGCTGCCTCCTAACATATCAAGCACCTATGAATATACCAGCAAAAAGGAAAATGTCAATGGATTGCCCGGCAACCTTCTGCCTCTCACTTCTCCCCCGGTTCCGAACCCGTCCCGGGAATTGAAACATCGATTTCATTGACTGGTCCCAGAACCGACAACGGTTTGTCGAAATCCTGCGGTTTGCCAACTACGATAATTTGCATGGCTTCGGGGTGCAGATGCTTTTTGGCCACCCGCAGGATGTCCGCTTTGGTGACCCTTTCCACGTTCTTCTTTATCTGCTGGAGAAAATCCAGGGAGTAACCGTAATAGGCATACTGTATCAGGCGCTTGACCACCTTGCCTTTCGAGTCGAACTTGAACACGAAGGAGTTCAAAAAAGCTTCCCGGGCGATGGCCAGCTCGTCATCGGTAACCTCGGCTTCGGTCATCCTCTGCACTTCGTGCATCATGGACCTGATGGCTTTGACCGTGTTGCCGCTCCCGGTGGAACAGGTGACCCTGAAAATACCTGGATGATCAAACTCGGAAGAATAACCGCCATGTACCGAGTAGGCCAGCCCCTGGTCGGACCTGACCCGGCGGAACAGGCGGCTGGTGAAACCCCGTCCGAGAATCCGGTTCATCAGGATGAGGGCGAAATAATCCGGGTCGTTCCTGACGCCCCCGATGTGTCCCAGGATGATGTTCGCCTGGTTGACGTCATTCTTAACCACCTGGTTGACCGTGCTGCGGTATCGGTACTCTACAGCGGGTATGACCGGAAGCGGCACCTCTTTTCGTTTCCACTCCTCGAATGCATGCTCGATCCGATCAATCATGTCACTGGTTTCAAAGTCGCCCCACACCGCCATCATGGTGTTGTTCGGGCAGAAAAATTGCCGGTGGAAGTCCACCAGGTCGGCACGGGTAATCCGGTTGATAGTCTCGTACTCGGTGTGGCGGGCATGGACGCTATCGGCACCGTAGATGAGTTTGCGGTACTCCCGGGAGGCCATGGAACCGGCCCGGTCGTTGCGCCGGGCGATGGCGCTTCGCGCTTTCACCCGGGCAAGCTCGATCTTGTCCTCGGGAAAGGCCGGATTCATGATGATATCGGCCAGGATCTCCAGACCGCGGTCAACGTCTTCTTTCAATACGGACATGGAGGCGGAACCGCTATCGGAACCGATACTCGTTTCCACCGAGGCGGCTATAAATTCAAGTTCCTCGTCCAGATCATCTCCGCTGCGGCTGGCAGTGCCCCCGGTACGCATGACGGTGCCCGTGATCGACGCCAGACCGATTTTATCCGCCGGCTCGAAGCTTGCTCCCACCCTGATGACCGCCGAGAGGGACACCAGGGGAAGCTCATGGTCTTCCAGCAGAAACAGGTTCAAGCCGTTGGGCAGGGTCACCTGCTTTACTTCAGGTATCTCTATATCTCCCAGCGAAGGGTAGTCAAGGTCCGTGTGATGTTTTTGAGCGTCAGCCGGAACCGTCGTAAACGCCACCACCGCCATTGATACAATTACCGTCAGGACCAGTGCTGTTTTCATGATTACGGCCTCCCCTCTCCGCCGTCCGCTTCACCGGTGGTTTCAATCAGACCGACAGTGCGGTTTGACACTGTGAAGTATTCACCGGTCACGCGCTGAATATCGGCGGCGGTAACGTTCTTCATCTGCTCGAGCTGGATAAAGAAATACCGCCAATCCCCGGTCAGAACCTCGGCCGCGGACAGTGCGAATCCCAAACCCAGGTTCGATCCAAGACGCCTGATTACCGAAGCCCGGGCCCGGGTAACCGCTTTTTTCAACTCGCGGTCAGTCACCGGTTCGGTTTTCAAACGCTCGAGCTGCTCATACACGACTTCTTCACATTCCCGGCCGGTATGGCCGCTGGCCGGCTGCACGGAAACAACCAGCAGTGCCGGATACTTCCGGCCCGGAAAACCGACCGAAGACCAGAGACCGGCTGCTATTTTTCTTTCCTTCACCATGGTCTTGTAGAGCCTGGACGTTCGGCCGGAACTCAGTATGTCATTTAACACCTGGAACACCGGCCAATCGGAATGGTTGATTCCCGGTATGTGGTATCCGATCATCAAAGACGGTTGGGATTTCTCTTTCAGGATTACTCGGCGTTCACCCAGTTGGGCCGGTTCAACCGTAATGACCTGCTCGGGTTTTGGGCCGGCGGGTAGACGTCCGAAGTACAATTCCGCCAACCGTTTTATCTCTCCGGGGTCGACATCTCCGACTATTATGCCGGTAAGATTGGCCGGTGTATAATAGTGCTTGAAAAAAGTCTCCACCTTCTCACGGGTCATGGCTTCCAGGTCGCTCATGTGGCCGATGCCGGCGTCGCCGTAAGAATGGGCCTTGAATGCGGCGGCGAGAAACTCTTCAATCAGCCGGCCCTGGGGCCTGCTGTCAACCCGCATCCGCCGCTCTTCCTTGACCACCTCGAGTTCCTTGTAAAATTCCCTGAAAACCGGATTCAAAAACCGGTCCGATTCGGTAGACATCCAAAGCTCCGCTTTGTTCGAGGGAAGGCTGACCATGTAAATAGTGGAATCAAGCGAGGTACCGGCGTTGAGAAAATCCGACCCGGCCCGGTTCAGTACCTGGGGGAACTCATTGCTAATCACGTAACCGGCTGCTTTTTCCTGGGCTTCCCGGAATCGTTTGCCCAATTTTCCGAGAAGTTTTTGATCAGTTTTTTTACCTTTCAGTCGTTCCCGGGACAACGCATGATACGCGGCATCCACCCGGGCCAGTGCCAGTACTTCCGCATAGTAATTGCTGGTACCTATCTTCTTCGTGCCCTTGAAAGCCATGTGCTCCAGCAGATGGGCGATACCGGTGACACCCTTGGCTTCGTCCACTCCACCCACATCGGCATAAGTGAAAAAACTGGCTACCGGTGCTTCGTGCCGCTGAAGCACCAGAAACTTCATCCCGTTTTCCAGGGTGAATTCGGTGATGCGCTTTTCAAACTCGGCCAGATCCTGGGCGCCAGCCGGTATCGGAACAGCGCCCGCTGCAAATACCAGCAGCGCACACACTACAATAAACATGGTCAAACAACGTGTTTTTTGCATAAAGCACCTCCAGAATGTTTGCTGGAGCAATGATACACAATTGCTTTGGTCGGCCGCAAACAGGTTGGCAGGCAATAGCAGGCACTCATCAGCTGGATGAGCAGATAGGTGGTTTCCGCCATAAAAAAGGTGGTTGCAAAGAGGTGCAAACGGCACCGTTTTTCAGGTATACTATTTGGTGCCTTGAAGAAAAGTGATTTCGGTGAACGTGAAGCGAGGTTGGAACCATTAGAATCCTGATACTCGAAAACAAGCTCTCCGAGACAAAGAAAATGGCGGAGGCCGTTAACAAACTAGGAGAAGAACACGGCATTCCGCAAAAAATCGTGTTTCATGTTATCACGGTTCTGGGTGAGGTCATTTCTAATGTGATCCGCCACGGGCTGGACGATACGGGCAGGCACGAAGTCATCCTCAGGCTGGACGTGACCGGCAGTGTCATTGAGTGCGAAGTCGAGGATGGAGGTAAACCCTTCAACCCACTTACAGCCCCGCTTACCGACCTCAAGGAACGGGCCGAGAAACGAACTTCCGGCGGCCGCGGTATTCCCATGATCCGCCAGTTCTCCGATGAATTGTTCTACCGGTGGGAAAATGGTAGAAATATCCTGGCTTTGAAAAAGAACATCACCGACGAGGAGTAGTTTGAACCCGCTTCTCTAACCCTTCTTCTTCTTCTTCTGTACGTGCGCTCGTCAGTATAACAGCTGGTGAAGGTCGGGATTCAGCGTCTTGAGATTTTCCCTGGGATCGGGAAGCTTGTAGATGCTCTGCGGATAGATTATTTCTTCATCCACCAGCTTGAGAAAGTAATGCGGCGTCTTTATCAGCGGTTCGGTGATCCAGGTGGATTTGTCCTCCGGGTTGTAGTAGACTGCCGCCACTCTGACATTGTCCATGGTGATATTTCTTCTCAGGGCTGCTTTGAGATGTGATATGACCTGGTTGACCCGCCGTCCGGCGCGGAAGGTGGTATCGATCAGAAGTATCCGGGCATCCTTGTTGATGTTGTCCTCCAGGTACTGCATTCCCAGAATGATTCCTGCTCTCTCTGTTGAACCGGGCAGCGTGTTGATACTGACATGGTCCGGCGGTCTTCCCTTTATCTGTCCCTTTTTGAGCCGGTACTTGAACACTTCGTGGATGGGAAGTCCTGCCAGCACCCCTCCCGGCCATAGGGCGATGATGAAATCGGGGTAGAAATCGGGGTCCGAAGAAATGATCATACCCAGTCTGAACGAATCCAGCAGCAACTCCCTGGCCGATACATACCGGTACGGCCGGCCCTGGCGTTCATCCGTGACCTCGATTTTTTCGTCTCGCAGCACGGTGAGAATCTGTGAGTCTTTGGAAGCTATGCGCGAATCTGCCGGATCATCCAGGTTGACCAGGTCCGCCAGCTCGTGGGGATAGTCTATCCAGATATTTTTTTCGATGTCCAGCAGGCTGAAGACCGGGATGCCGGAAAACTCGGCGCACCCGACTTTGCGGTGCAGGGTGGCCACAACGATTTTTTCAGGCGCATTGGCCCTGGCTCGGACCTTGAGGGCTTCGATAATTCTCCTGATGGTATTCCCGCTTTCATACACGTCGTCGATGATGAGAAACTTGTCCTCGGGGCAGACGCTGCGGATGACGTGGTCGAGACCTTTGACGGTGACTTCACCTCTGTTATCGATACCGGTGTAGGAATCCGTGGCGATGGTAGTGTGCGATATGGACAGCCCCTGCATCTTGAAATAGGCGTCCACCCCGAGCCCTACCGGGGTGCCTCCACGCCAGATGGAAAGAGCGTGGTGGGGTCTGAGTCCTGCCTGGTAGATCTTCTGTCCCAGTCTGAATGAATCGAGAAACAGCTCTTCGGCGCTGATGTGCCTGATGGTCGGTTGATCGCTCATGGCTGCGTTTCCCTCACAATACTGTGGTTTCTCTCAGCGGGGCCTGGCAGAACCGCTGTCGGGACGCTTTTCGGTGTCCGACCGTGGCCGTTTCGGCCGTTTCTTGCGCGGTTTCTTGATTTGCTCCGGACTTAGCTTCTTCTCCAACTCGTCCAGCTTGGAATCCAGCGTCTTGATCAACGGATGTTCGTCCCCCGCCAACTCCCGGGCGGTGCGATAGGATGAAAAAGCAGATGGGTAGTCCCGGCGCTTCAAGTGGATATCTCCCATGGCCTCATGGGCATATACATTTTCGGGGTCCGCGTCCAGTGCTAGATTGAGGTGGTGCTCTGCTGATTTAAGAAGGTTGGTGTTCAGGTCTATTTTACCCAGGACCAGGTGAGCGCGGGCTTCGTTGGGATTTACTTTGAGTACCCCTTCGGCTGATTTGCGGGCTACTCCAAGGTGTTTCAGATCGAGATGCATAGCCGCCAGCGTCAGCATTGCTTCGATATCGTTCGGATTGATGGTAAGCGCCTTCTTTAGCTGCTCCTCGGCGTTTTCATACATTAGCTGCTTGTAGAACACCTTCCCCAGCCCGGAGTAACCGGCGCTCAGGGACGGCTCCTTCTCCACCAGCGATTCATACTGGTTCTGGGCTTCCCTGTCCCGGCCTTGCTGCAAGTAGATGTCGCCAAGCAGGATCATGGCTTCCGTCCCCGCACCTTTGGCCCGGGCCACCCTGAGCACCTCCTCCGCATCGCCATAGAGGTGCAGCTGCGTGTACAGGCTCCCCAGCTTGGTGAGGAACGCCGGGTCGTCGGGATGGAGCTTCTTGAGCTTTTCGTACGACTGTGACAACGCTTCCTGGATCATCCCCGTCTGGAGATAGGCTTCTCCCAGGAGATGCAGCGCATCGGTGTCATCAGGGTGGTCGGCAAGGATGGCTTTGAACTGGATGATGGCCTTGCCCCATATTCCGAGCTCATAATATGCGACTCCCATGACGTACCGGACATTGCGGGCGTTGGGGTGAAGCTTGGCCGCGTCGATGACCAGGGAGAGGATGTCGATGGCCTTACTGGGATCGTCGGCCAGGACTTTCCGGGCCAGCTCCAGCGCTTCGTCTACCATGCGCTTTTCACGGGTGGTGAGAGTGGCGGGACTGCCGGTCTGTGGGTTGGGCGGCTTTGCAGAAATTTTTTCCAGTATGCCGGCCAGCTCATCCAGGCGCTCGAGTTTGTTGTTCAGGTCTTTGGAAGTCGAAGCGGGTTTTGGGCTCTCCGTGGTACCGGCACTGTCGCTCTGACCGCCTTTCCAGCGCTCCTCGAGCTCTGTCATAATTTCCTGGGCTATCTCGTCGCGGGATATGGCCGGTTTATTGAATGACATCCAGGCGTTGAAACCCAGAAGAGCTACTATCAGTACCAGCAGCACCGGGACTGCCACCCGGCGGAACCATCCCTGTTCGGGGGCGGGGGCTGCCCCCATTCTCGCGGCTGCGGCGGGTTGAGTCGGAAAAGAGCGTGCCGGCGCCGGCAACGGTCGTTCCATGAATGGAATGGCCGTTTCTCGTTTCAGGATTGGAGGGACGAATTTCTCCTCCTCCTTCGCCTTGCCGGCATACGCTTTCTTGACGCTGGTGGTGCGGGCTTTTTCCAGGACGGAGGCGGCGCTGGTTTTCAGCGAGGTTTCGAGGCTCCTTATCGTTGACAGAAGTTTCTGGAAATCGTCTTTCTCGGTGGCTTTCCACAGCGCCATGGCAGCGTTGATCTTGACCCGCTCTTCGTCGTCATGGAGCATGGGCGCGATCAACTCGACCACTCTTGGGGTTTCGAAGCTGCCGATAGCCTGCACCGTATTGGCGCGAACCCGGGTGTCGTCGTCCTGGAGAAACCGTTCAAGCGCTTCCAGAACATGGTTCTCCTTGACGGTGGCTGCTATCTTGACCAGAGTCGCTTTGATGAAGGGATTAGATTCCGAATCCAGCCAGGTGAGCACGATGTCCACGGAGTTTTCGTCCATGAGCTTGATCAGCAGCTGGGCAGCGCTTCGGCGGACGTGAAAGTCTCTGTCGGTGAGCAGTTCTATCTGGTTTTTTATCAGGCGTTTTTTCCTGGCGGGAGTCATTTTCTCCGAAGCGATAAAGGCATCGTCGTCCCTGTGCTTTTCCTCTATTCTTCGTATACGCTCGCTCAACCTGGTCATGGCCCGGGTGAGACCTTCCTGATAATCGGCTTCTTTGCGTGCAAGCAGCCGGGCGAGAAAAGAGCGGGTCTGCTTTTCGCCGATTTCCCCGAGCATGAAAATTGCGCTTTTCCTCTCTGCTGGAAGACCAGCTTCCGCCATTGCTTTGAGGTGCTTGATTACCTTGTCGGTGGAAAAATTCTGCAGCACCCGGGCGGCGTTGGCTTTAACGCGGTTGTTCGGGTCCCGCAGCAACGGTATGACCAGGTCGGTGACACGGGGATCACGGACGTGGGCCAGCCCCTCCAGGGCGTTGGCCCTGATGCGGGGATTATTGTCCTGTAGTGCCGCAGCCAGCCGGTGCAGCACTGAGACGCCGCCGAGGCGCCCAAGTGTCTTGTACAGGGTGGCCCGCATCTGGGAATCTTCCTCCGCATCGAGCCGCTCGGTCAGGGTGGCTACCAGGTCCGTATCACCGGGGGATCCGAGATAGTAGAGGATAAGCCCTCCCTTGATCCGGTCCTGGGGATCGTCCTTTTCCAATATGGGCAGTTGGGCCGTGACGACCGGGCGCGGTGTAGACAGTTTTTTCCTGTCCCTGACCGTCATTACCAGCATGGAAACATCGTCGGAAAGGTGCTCGTCGGTGGTGTAGATGGCGTGGGCCGCCCGCAGTCTCAGGCTGAGATTTTCATCGTTCATCACGTCCAGAAGAAGCTTGCGCCCGTTGATGTGACGAAGCTCTCTTAAAACGAAAATAGCGCTGTAGCGGTCGGACTCCTCGGGGCTTTTGAGCATGTCCTTTAAAAGACCCAATGTCTTCTTCTTGGAGAACTTCCACAGGGCGTGTGCGGCGTTGGCCTTGACTCGGTTGTCGGGATCGTGGAAGAAGGGGGTGATGAGCTGCATGACGGCCTTGTCATCTATGTAGCCGAGAGCTTCAACTGCGTTGGCACGGATACGCCGGTTGGCGTACGACAGAAAAGGTTCGATCACCGGAATGACATTGGTGTCCCCCAGGCGTCCGGTTATCCTGAGGAGAATGGAAATGACATATTCATGCTTTTCTTCCTTGAGCAGCTTGATTATTTCCGGGATTATTTCCTGGTCTCCGATTTCCAGGATGATCTTGGCCGCGTTGAGACGGATCTGCAAGTCGCTGGCGGAAAGAAGCTCAATTTTCTTCTTTATGTACAGGTGCGTCAGATCTTCGTCGAGTGTTTCGGTCGGCAGGTTGAGTGAGTTTTTCAGCTTGATAAGGGCTTTGCGGGCGAAGTAGCGGACCGAAAGGTCGTCGTCCTGGGTCGCTTCCACCAGGAGCTCCAAGGCCCGGTCATCTTCCGAATTCCCCAGCTCGATGACTGCCAGTTTACGCTCTTCACGCTCCGGGTGATGAAGCTTGTCGGTAAGTTCCAGAAATTTGTCCATACAGTGCGGTTCCTCCTGGTTTGTTGAACATCATTGTCCGGCTTGACCGGGCCAAGGCAAAATAGCTTAAAGCTTAAAATGTTTAAAAACTCTTAAGAGCTTTAGTAATAGTACAATACGCGCGCACCCTTGTCAACGCCCGGTGATTTCAAGGCTGCCGGCTGAATAGTGGTATCGAATCAAGCTTTTCAAGAATCAGGTCGGCTATGATTTCGTGCCCCCTGGGAGTTGGATGCAACTGGTCGATCACGGTGGTCTGTTCCAGTTCGTGCCGATAGATAAACCGGAAAATGTCGGGGGAAATCTGGAAATCGGGAGACCGGGAGGCCTCGAAAAGCACCTGGCCTTTCCCCTGCTCGTACCGGACGAGTTTCTGCCGGTCTCCTTCCGTTTCGAGGACGAGGCCGTTTTCCTGCTCAATTTCGTGAAACAGGGTGAAGAGGTCGATAACCGGTACCCGCTGGCTGGCTGCCAGCTTTTTAACCGCTTCTGCCGGGGGCCCGACATCGTACCGTACTCCGAAGGAAGTCATGGGAGGAGTCATGATGATAAGCTCGATGTTTCGTTTCCGGCACAATGTGATTAGTGACCGGATGTTCTGAAGCTTCTGAGCAGCTGCCACCCGGTTGACCTGGCCTTGCCCAGACTTGGGACTGCTTGAGCTCGGATCAAGTTGAGGAGCGGCGTCAGGGCTTGCTCCGGGCCGATCACCGCCACCCGGAGCAGTTGGTGTTTCTCTTCCTGGTTCGATCCTGCTTCCTCCTGCCGCCGCCGGTGCTTTTCCGGGGCTGATGATGCCCGCGGTGCGGAGCCACTGTTTTAAAATCAGGTAGACGTAGAACTGGTCAAGGAATTCAACCACCGGGCTGCGGTGCAGCACCGAGGCCAGAAAATCAGAATCGCACACCTCCTGGGGTATTTCATCGTTGACACACAGGGCGTAGACCAGCACGTCTGGATCAAGCCCGACAATTCTCTGATTTATGGCGTACAGGGCGATAAGCGACGTCAATCCCTGCGCGCCGGCGTTGATCACCTGGTATCTGTCTCCGTCCCCGGCATTGAGCTTTTGCTCCATCACCTTGGGATAGGTTTGCTGCAGGGGGACACCGTCGCCCCAGGTGCAGGAATCACCGACGCACACGATCCTTAAATGCGATCCTTTTTCAAGCTCAAATTCCCTGTCCCTGAATCCCAGGGAGTTCGTCGGGTAGCGCATTAATTTTTCGGGCACGCCCTCGAACCGAATGGGTCGTCCAAATCGGTCGAGCTTTTGCGGGTGGGGGGCCATGACTACCTTCTGGGTAACCACGGTGCTTTTGGGATAATAGAGATCCAATACCTCCTTATAATCTGACACCTGGAACCGCCGGTGGACCGACCTCATGCGGTACGCCCAGTCTGACCGGGGGATTTTTACGTAGAATCGTAGTGCAGTTTCAAGAAGGACGACACCGGCCAGGACCAGTATTCCCGTCAAGAGCAGTTTATATTTTCGCATTCACCTGAATCCGCCTGGTTGAGTTCCAACAGCACATGTACCCGCGTTT
>CAYSPT010000018.1:57926-59323 GCA_964432985.1 uncultured bacterium | reverse complement strand
CATTAGTAATAGGTTTGATAAATATTATCGAGGCCGGGATTGGCCATGCTGTCGGTAAATATGGCGATTCCGGACAGTATCAGGAGCAAGACGATGACCCACAGGAGTACCTGCAGGAAAAATAACTTGTCGAAAAATCTTTTTTTATTCTGTCTTTCCGGCTCGCTCGTTGTGGATTCAACAGCAGCGGTTACTTCGCTTTCTCCTGATTCAGCGTGTTCTGATTCAGAAATGGGTATCACCTCTCAGGGCCGGTGTGGTTACCTCTTATTATCCAGAACGTTGAAATATATGTCAAGATTCACCTCACGGTAATTGACCCGGAATCTAAAAAAGGCATATAATGAACTGTTTTTTGAAAGGCAGGTAGTCAACGTGAATGCTCTGGTAATCGTACCAACGTACAACGAGAAAGCGAACCTCCCCGTACTGGTCCCGGAAATACTCCGTCAGGGAGATGATATCGAGGTACTCATCGTCGATGACAACTCGCCTGACGGCACTGGCAGACTTGCGGACGAAATGAGCAAAGAGGACCGGCGGGTGCATGTGGTTCACCGTGCCGGCAAACTGGGGCTCGGCACTGCCTATGTGGTCGGGTTTCATTTTGGATTCGAGAATGATTTCAAGCAGATCATAACCATGGATGGAGACCTTTCTCACAATCCCAAGCATATACCTGCCATGAGGGAGTTGGCCTCCCGGTGCGACCTGGTGATCGGTTCGAGATACATTCCCGGGGGCAGCGTCAAGAACTGGCCGTTCAGACGGGTGCTTCTCAGTGGTGTGGCCAACCAGTTGGCCAGAAATCTCCTGGGGCTGCGTGCCAGGGATTGCACATCCGGCTTCCGGTGTTACCGGGCCGAATCTCTCAACCGGCTGCATGTGGACCGGATCACCTCGAACGGTTACTCGTTCCTGGTGGAAATACTGTTCTATTTCCAGTGGAAGGACATGACTGTCGGCGAAGTCCCGATCGTGTTTGTCAACCGCATCGAGGGAACCTCTAAAATCAGCGAGGACGAGGTGTTCAAAGCAGTGTTCACCCTGGCCAGATTGAAACTTTTCCAGGTCAGCAGGGGAGGTTTTCCTCCCACCACTGGCCCAACGTTTCTCGACTGAGACGTGTTACCGGTATTATCTTGCATTTTCATCACTTTTGAAAGGAAGTAACTTCTAATGAAACATTCGTTACATATGATTCTGTCGGCTTCTCTCCTCATGGTCATCCTGCTCGTCACGGCGGCAGCCGGGCAGCAACGGCAGTATGACACAGTGGTGTACGGCAACGACCAGTTTTTAAAATCGGACCAGGTGGTGACCGGATTCAAAGGCCCCAAAGCGGTGGTACAATTCGAGACGGTTAATCCCTTTTCCGCTGCTTTCGTCTATTTCGG
>CAYSPT010000018.1:41147-57826 GCA_964432985.1 uncultured bacterium | reverse complement strand
TTCCGTTACCGCCGTCAGGGTCCGCCGAAAACGGGAGTCTACTCCCTCGCCTGCGCCCTGGTCGAAGGGCCGATAGTGGACTGCGTCACCCCTGATTCGCTGGTGATTTCCTGGCGGACCGACCAGGTAAGCCCAGGAGCGGTGGTGATCGACGGTTACAGGACCTTTTCAAGCGCCCCCGCTCGAAAGCACGAGGTGACGATTAGCGGTTTGAAACCGGATACCCGGTACTCGTACCGGGTGGTGTACGCGGGAAACCGCGCATACGCGGGAAACCGCGTACACTATGGAGACCGCGGTGAGACGCAGAAATTTTCTTTCAGGACGGCCCCGCTTCCCGGCAGCCGCGAGCCGTTCAGTTTCGGATTCATGTCCGACGGCCGTATCGGTGTGGGCGGCGGTGA
This sequence comes from uncultured bacterium, assembly GCA_964432985.1. Classification (GTDB taxonomy): domain Bacteria; phylum Muiribacteriota; class CAYSPT01; order CAYSPT01; family CAYSPT01; genus CAYSPT01. The sequence goes on along the minus strand of CAYSPT010000018.1, from coordinate 57,422 downwards.
AAATGCTATCTATGGAGTAAATTTCAAAGTAGTTGCTCACTACGCCAACGAGCTGAGCAACCACGGGGTACGGTTCATCGTTTTCGGCGGCGACCTGGTCAACGGGTACACCTCTGAGTGGTACAATTTCGACCGGCAGCTGATCACATGGAAAAAAGCCGTCGGGACAGTCGGAGCACAGCTGCCGATCTATGAGGTGGCCGGCAATCACGAAATGATCGCCGACTTTTACCAGTACCCAGATCCGGAGTCTCCCGGCGATGTTTTTCTGGCCGCGGTGGACCGCCGGGGTGACGACAGCACCGAAGCGTTTTTCGCCCGGCACTTCGTGAATCCCAAAGGAAGTGTGTACGGTTTTGCGGCCGAGCCGGAAGATAAACACAAAGGAGTGGGCGGCCCCTCACGCGGACCGGCCTATGATGAAAACGTGTACTCCTTCAAATACGGGAACATCCATTTCACCGCTCTCAACACCAACTACTGGCCAACCATGATCAAGGACGGCCCGGGCACCACCGGGATTTTTGCCGACCGGGAACAGAACGCCCTGGCCCTGTCTGCTTTCGGTGGAAACCGCGAGGGGTACGTCATGGATAACCAGATCGAGTGGCTCAAGAAAGATCTGGCCGCCGCCCAGGCGGACGACACCGTCGACTGGATCTTCGTCACCTTTCATGAGCCTCCCTTTCCCAACGGCGGCCACCTCTGTGACGTCATGTTCTGGGGAGATAACGGCCACGGAGAGCGGGGCGGTTTGAACGATCCCTCGGTTCCGTGCGGGGACGTGCTGGACATGCGCGACCGGGTCATGGAAACCATCTGCGCCCACAGCAAGGTGGTGGCGGTCATGTGCGGGGATGAGCACAGTTACAGCCGCACCCTGGTGGACCAGCGTCTCAACGCACGCTACCGTTCACCCGTGTGGCAGATAATCAGCGGCGGGGTGGGGGCGCCCTACTACTCCCAGGACAAATCCGCTCCCTGGTATGACCATGTGGAGTGCTTCACCGCAGCCCGAAACTATTGCCTGGTGACCGTGGACGGGAAAAAACTGGGGCTCTACGTGTTCGCCGAAGACGGCCAGATCATTGAGCACGTAAAAGACCTGACCGCAATAAAACGCTAGAAGTCAGGCTTCACTTTTTCACTTCAGCGGTTTACACCTGCGGCGAATAAACTGTGGATTTGTGCATTGGACCGCCTGGGCAATGCAACTACATCAAGTGATGAAGCCGCGTCCTTGAGGCTTTACGGTCAGTACAGGACAAGGTGCTTTTCTAACCACGTTGTAGGCGGTGCCGCCCAGCCAGCCGGCCTGAAATCCGCCTTTCCCGTGGGCGCCCATGACGATGAGATTGACTTCCTCTTCCTGGGCGACACGCATGATTTCATTGGAAGCATTTCCTATACTCACCATCAGCTGGGTATCCAGGTCGCGCACCATTTCATCGCGAAGCCCTTCCAACTGCTGCTGGGCTTTTTCGGAATGCTCCTCCGCCCACTTCTTAAACACGCCTAGGCGGTCCTCAAGCCCGATCATATCGGGTTTCTCTTCTTCCACCACCGCAAGAAGGTACAGCTTTGCCCCGTGTTCGAGGACCAGTGTCGCCCCGTAGGCGAGGGCTAGTTTCGAGCTGTCGGAAAAGTCAACTGGAATCAAAATTTTCTCGAGGGTAAACATGACAATATTCCTCCTCATCCCCCAGATTCTAACCGATATTCTTCAACATTTCAAAGATTTCTTCACTGCGTTCAGCCGGAGCCGTTTGTTCCGTGCCGACAGATTCCAGAGCCGGCTTGATATCTATCTCCCGCTCGAACGAAAAATCCGACGAATCCCCACCCGCCTCGGAAAGCTCCTTGAGAGCGTTGAAATTCGGGGCATCTTCCTCATCCCGGCTATCCGTATCATCCGTCGAATCCTCCAGGCTGCCCAACTTCTGCTGCAATTCGTTTATTCGCTCGTCTTCCCGGCGGACAATGTCCTCGTAAGAGCCGAACGTTTCCTGCGACAGACCGGCCAAATCGTCTACCAGCCGGTCTTCCACCTCCTGCCGGGTTTGAAGCTCGCGGGATTCGGCCGACATGGATTCGAGCACTTCCAGCCGTTCGAATATCTCCTGGGCTTCATCCTTTTCGATGACACTTTTCTCTGACGCCGCTCCGGCATCTTCCTCATCGGGAAAAAGGGACATGAACAACACGGCCGCCTGGTCGATACCCTGATCGGCAAACTGCTCCAGTATCCCCCGTACCCTGTTACGGACCATCTTGAACTCGCTCTTCGCTCCCAGGGGTATCAGGTCCTGAATGGTTTCAAATGGAAACACATCGAGAACGAAGGCAGCGCTTTCCTGCATGTGCACTTCCGGTGAGCTGAGCATTTCCTTGAGAGTGTTGACCACCTCGTCGTTGCCCATTTCCCGCAGGACGGAAATGGCATTGGCCCGGCATCGGTTGTCCTCGTCTTTGAGGAGAGGAACGATATGAAGCACTGCGTCTTCTATCCCCAGGCGCCCCAGTGCGGCAATGGTGTTGGCCCTGATGCGGGCGTCATCATCCTTGAGCAGGGGGAGCAGCAGGCGGACATGCTCCCGTGTGCCCATCCGTCCAAGCAGTGAAGCCATGGTGGCTTTTACCTTGATGTCCGGCTCATCACCTACCTGGTCGGCTACATCTGCAACCAGTGCCGCTAGCTGGTACTGGACAATTGCTTTGAGGGCAGACATTCTCTTGGCGGGGTGGGGATTCTTCAACAGGGCTCCGACCTTTTCGGGAGATACCGTTCGAATCGTCGCCGCTCCCTTTTGCTTCTCAAATTTCCTCTTGAGGATGAGAAGTCCTTTTTTCGCGTAATAGCGAACCTTGGATGACGCATCATTGAGAGCGATCTGCTTCAATTCCACCGCATCTTCTTTCCGCCCCGATTTGACCAGGGAGGCAACGTACTTGACTCGATCCGTCTCGTTGTCTCCCGGTGATGACGGCGTGTTCACGTTAGTTTCATCCATGGTTGCCCGTTCTCCTCGCTGCAAGAGTTTCAGGATACTGCAGTATACCAATCAGTTATGTATTTGGGCAAGTCTCATTATTGCTCTTAGATGATTCTTTACACATTGTCTTCTGGTGTGGTAGTATCGTTGACGTTGCTTCCTTTATGGCGTGAAATGTGAATTGGATAGGGCGTATACTGAAATGGAAATGTCAGGGCAATTAACCCCGACAGTCGGAAGGGGAAAGACCCCCCCGCCTACCCGGAAAAGAGGCAAATACAAGTACTCGGCCTATTGGTATCTGGCTCCGGCCGGCCTCATTATCCTGGTGTTTCACATACTGCCCATCTTCTACACACTGGGCCTGAGCTTTTTCAAACAGGACGTTCCGGAGCCGGCTAAATTTGTGGGAACCTACAATTATGAAATCCTGTTTTCGGACCCGGATTTCTACCAGGCTCTGAGAAATACTGTCTATTACGTCATAGGCGCCATTCCCACCGGCATTCTGCTGGCATTGCTGATCGCCATGCTGCTCAACACCAAGATCAAGGGACTCGGGTTCTACCGGGTGTTGTACTTCCTCCCTGTGGTGACGGCCATCAACGCCGTAGCCCTGGTCTGGAAATGGATTTATCACCCGCAGAATTACGGGCTTCTCAATTTCGTAAAGAACCTGTTCTACAAGTTTTTACTACGGCCTATAGAATATATCCTTTTACCGGTGTCAAGCACGGGAACCCAGGAACCGTCCATGTTGTTCAAGGTACTGTACTTCCTGCTGACCGCCGGCATTGTTTGTGCATTCGGCTGGCTCGTCTATTTCGCGGTTTCCAGGCTGCACATGGGAATGATGCGCTTCGCGTTTTTCCTGGGTATAGGCTGGGGGCTTGGCCGATTGTACGGGTGGGGCATGGGGTGGATGCTGCAACATGGCCTGGCGGAGTTTCAGAAGCACCACATCGTCATGGTTTTATTGTGTAAGATTGCCGTGGTGGCTTTTTTCTTCTGGATCCTGGTGAAATGGACTACGTCGGCCCCCATTGCTCTTCTGCGCTGGTTCTCGGTGCTGGTGGGCATGCTAGTGTGCGGCAGTATCGCCGTGTGGGCCGGCAAGCACGGATTCGGCGGTGCGGGTGAATCACTGGGCGGATTTTTCAGCCTCATGGAGGAACGACAGGATTATCTCAACGATGTTCGCTTTGCCATGCCGGCCATCATCGTCATGAGCGTCTGGAAAGGCCTGGGGCACAACATCATCATTTTCCTGGCCGGCTTGCAGAACGTTCCCGGCCAACTGTACGAGGCGTCCAAGATCGACGGCGCCGGGGCCTGGGACCGGTTCAGGCACATCACCTGGCCGCTGATTTCCCCGACCACCTTTTTCATCCTGATCATGTCCACCATATCGTCGTTCCAGGTTTTCGCCCAGGTCTACATGATGACCCCCACCGGCGGCCCGCTCAACAGCACCAGTGTTATCGTATTCTACCTCTACCAGAAAGCCTTCGCTCACTTCGAGATGGGATATGCTGCGGCGGTGGCACTGGTATTGTTTACCATCATTATGACCATGACCATGATACAGAGGACGTTCCTTGAGAAGAAAGTTCATTACGCTTGAGGGTCAGTGACGGTTTATAAGGAGTTAATGTGATGAGAATGTTCAGGGTGAGGACCGCTAGCGGTTTCAGTTCGCGCCAGCGGGGATCGCTTTATCATCGGATTCTCAACCGGCTGCCCCGGTTGACGATTCACCTGGTTCTCATCGGGATCGGCATCGGGATGGTGTTCCCGTTCCTGTGGATGCTGACCACCTCCTTCAAGACTCCCCAGGAAGTGCTGGCTTTCCCGCCCACCTTTTCTTCCGACAGGGTCCTGAATTTCCGCCCGGTGGCTGCTTTTTTGAAAATGAAACGCCTGTTTGCCAGCGGCGATATCCTGGCCATGCTCGCGGAAACACGGCACCTCGCCATAGAATTGGTCGTTCTGGTAGCCCTGATCGCATTCTGGTGGGTCCGCCGCAAGGATAAATGGAAAGGCCCGGAAGAGCTGGCAGCAACCAGGAAGCAGCGGTATTTTTCCGGCCTGGGTTTGACTTTCGTGCTGTTGTTGTGGGTCTGGAATATCGGAGTCGAAGCGTGGGGAGAGCTTTTTTACAACTACATCTTCGCCTGGAAATCACAGAGCTTTGCCCGGTACTTTTTCAACAGCTGTTTCATAGCCGTGGTGACCACCACGTTGCAGTTGCTGACGTCGGCCCTGGCGGCCTTTGCCTTTTCGTTCCTGAAGTTCCCCGGATCCAACGCCATATTTCTGGTGTTCCTGGGTACCATGATGATCCCGCACCAGGCTCTGCTGGTCCCCGATTACTTGATCCTGGCCAACCTGGGCTGGATCAATACGTATCTTTCGCTGATCGTCCCGTTTATCGCTTCGGTGTTCGGTATATTTCTGCTCAGGCAGTTCTTCATGACCATGCCCAGAGATTTGTACGATGCAGCCAAGATTGACGGGTGTTCCGATCTGGGATTCTTTTTCCGGATCATTCTGCCGCTTTCCATCGCCCCACTGACCACGCTGGGAATATTCACCTTTATCGGGAGCTGGAACAGCTTTTTATGGGCCCTGATCGTTACCCACACCGACAAGCTCAGGACGGTCCAGGTAGGGTTGGCGGCGTTCAGCTCTTCGGAAGGTACCCGTTACGAGCTTTTGATGGCGGCCTCGACCTTCTGTATCCTGCCGTTGATAATCGGGTTTTTCCTGGCCCAAAAGCAGTTTATCGAGGGTATTTCCCGCTCGGGTATGAAGGAGTAGATAACGTAATGAACTCAAGTATGAGTCCATTTAGGAACTCAAGTATGAGTCCATTTAGGAACTCAAGTATGAGTCCATTTGGGAGATGGCGCATCAGCCCCATGAAATTGGCGGTCATCCTGGTGCTTATCATTGAAGCAGTCATGATCTTCTACGTTATCGTTCTGGACAAGGAAGAAAGTACCGGACCCGATGGACGGATCCGGGTCACTTTCTGGCATGCCATGGGCGGCCGTCTCGGCGGCGTTATGAAGACCATGGTGAAAAAATACAATGATTTACCGGATAACCCGTACTGGATCAACGCCCAGTATATGGGCCGGTACGAGTCGCTGCGGCAGAAACTCATCGCTTCGCTCATCTCCGGCACGGCGCCCCACTGTGCCCAGGTCTATGAGTCGTGGCTGGCCAAGATGATCAAGGGCAACGCCATCTACCCGCTGGACGACCTGGTCGCCCTGGAGGGCAAAGAGTTCATGGACGACCTGGTTCCGGTCATGCGCCGTAACATCATGTTCAAGGGACGTGTCTGGTCCATGCCGTTCAACAAGAGCATGCCCATTCTCTATTACAACAAGGACATGTTCCGCGAAGTGGGGCTTGACCCCGACCATTTTCCCGCAACCTGGGACGAGTTCCTGGCTGCCTGCTTCAAACTCACCCGCGACCTGGACGATGACGGCATCAACGACACCTGGGGATTTTCCTTCGCTCCGGCTCCCTGGATGCACGAGTGCCTGGTGTTCCAGGCAGGGGGCGAGATGCTGGACAAAGAAGGAACCAGGGTCATGCTCGACTCTAAAGCGTCGCTTGACGCTTTGGGATTCATGATGGATTTGATCTACAAGCACAAGGTGGCGTACCTGACGCAGGGCTACGAGGGTCAGAGTGATTATGTGGCCCAAAAGGTGGGTATGGTCCAGGGCTCCAGCGTCAGCAAGATCTATCTCCAGGATCAGATCAACTTTGACTGGGGAATGGCCCCGTTACCGGGTCGTGACCGCAAAGCAGCGGTGCTGTCGGGCACTAATGTGGCCCTGTTTAAAGGCCATCCTGAAAAAGAGCTGCTCGGCGCCTGGGATTTCATCAAGTGGTTTACCAGCACCGAGCAAACTGCCTTCTGGAGCGAAAACACCACCTACATGCCGGTGAGGCTGTCAGCCATCAAGCTTCTGGACGACTACCTGGCCCAGCCGTTAAGCACCAAACCGGCTATCGACCAGCTGGCCTGGGCAGAGTTCGAGCCCCGCATAGCCGCCTGGTTCAAGTGCCGTGATATCCTGGCCAAAACCATCGAGAAAGCAATGATCCTGAAAGGCAAACCGGAAGATTATCTGGTTCCCATGACAGAGGAGATGAACAAAATCCTCTACTATGACAAATAGAACCGAACCTCCCATCCCGCATTTTCCCAATAGGTCACATCCTCCTAATAGGGCACAAGCACCTTCCATGCCTAATGAGCTTACCAGTCCCCAACCTCTTCTCTCTCAAACGGATCCCCGATTTGTCGAGTTTGCCGGTTATTTGTTCGACGTGTGCCGGCAGGGGGAGACGCCTATGTTGATCTGTGCCCACCACCGTCCCGACGGCGATTCCATCGGCTCCCAGCTCGCCCTGTCCAGGCTGGTATCCCTTTGCGGCGGTCGATATCGGATTGTCAACCGTGATCCGGTCCCCCGGACATTCCAGGTTCTTTCGCGGTGGACGGAAATAGAGGTCATGGACCGCTGCCCGGTTTCCGATGGAAACCTGCTCTGCGTCGACACTTCCAGCATTGACTGGCTCGGTTTCGATAATTCGGCGGAAATCGAGCCGGCGGTGATGTTCAACCTGGACCACCACGTTACCAATAACGGGTATGGCCGACACAGCCTGGTGCAACCGGAATACTCCTCCAGCTGCGAGCTCGTCTACCGGCTGTTCAAGGAGCTGGAACTCGAAATTGACCGTGATACGGCCCACTGCCTCTTTCTGGGATTGATGACCGACACCGGTGACTTTTCCCATCGGCATGCGGGCCCGTCGGCGTTTCGGGCTGCCGCCGATCTCATGGAGCGGGGCGTCGACCACTGGGAGTTTAACCGCAGTGTTTTCCAGGGACGTCCCCTTCAGTGGCTGCGTCTGATGGGAACCGTAGTGTCCCGGGTGGAGGAACTGGATAATGGTACAATACTGGTGGCCCGCTTGACGGAGGACATTCTCGAGCAGGTTGGTGTCCAGCGGAAGCACGCTCACGGTATCATCAATCAGCTGACGTCGGTTAAGGGTGTGGAGGTAGCGGTGACATTTGACGCATTCGAGGGGCAAGTTCACGTTGAAATGCGCTCCAACGGCACGGTGGATGTGAGCGCAGTGGCCCTGGAGCTTGGCGGCGGCGGGCATCACAATGCCGCCGGGTGCACTATTGATGACACACTGCAAAACGTTGAATCGATAATAACGGGCAAATTACGAACCCTCCTGTCCCGCAGTTGAAATCGAGGTAAGTGAGAAATGAGCAAGCGATCTTCAAAAATAAGCGGGAACGAAGGTTTGGCCAGGATCGCGGGCAGCAAGACTGAAGCCGAAACGGTGTTGTCACAAACCGTCCCAACCACCTTTCCCGTGTCTCTCAAAGTAGCCATCGTGGTAAGCCTGCTCGGTATCATGGCTTTTACAGGGCTTTCCTACACGGTGGCCTACAGGCAGATGATGAAGAACCTGGATATCAAGATCGACACTACCCTGATGACGCTGGCAAACGAAAACGCCCGTGAAATCGACGGGTTTTTCGATCAGATAGAAGAAGACCTCAAACTACTGTCCTCTCCCGACATTTTCGGATCGGATGATTTCAGTCTCAGCGATATCGAGCATTCGTTCTTCCTGCTGTCGAGAAACCACCACTACTTGAGTTTTATCGATCCGACGGGCAAGGAGAAAATAAAGGTCGTGGACGGTAAACTCAGCCATGACTACAAGACCCTGACCGCTTTTCCAAAGCTGGAGGACCTGCTGAAAAAGCCGGGCAGCGTGTCGCGTCACATACAGCAATTCGACCGGGAGTTAAACCCGATAACCGGTATCATCCTGCCAATTCCGGAGGTCTGGACGGCGATTAGCCTTCCTGGAAAAGACGGTAAGGCTAAGGGAATTATCCTGTCGCGCAGCCGTATGCACCAGTTCTGCCGTGGGCTGCGTGAACTAAAAGTAGGCAAGAACGGTTTCGCCATGGTTCTCAACGGCAGCGGGCAGGTGGTCTACCACCCGGACGCTGAACGCGTGGGACAGGATTTCAAACGGTTCCCCTGGGTCAGGGAAATGCTGTGGATCAAGGGTGACTGGCACTGGCTGGATATCAACAATGTCAAGTACCGGGCCGCGGTGGACAACACACACCGGCTGAACCAGCTGGTAATCATCATGGCCCCACGGTCCGACTTTCCCAGGGAGATTCGGGTCATTGAAAATGTGGCCACCTACATCGCCGTGGCTGTACTCATGGTAGCCCTGATCATAGATTTTTACATCTTCAGCCAGCTCATCAAACAGCGCCAGAAGGAGCTGGAGCAGGCCGCCAAGGTCAACATGGCCGAGCGGACCATCAAGCACAACGTGGAGCTTTCCAAAGCCAACGAGCAGCTGGCGGAGGCCAAGCTTCTCATCCAGGACGAGCGGGACAAGGCCGAATCCATTATACGCAGCATTACCGACGGCCTGCTGGTGGTCGGCCCCACCGGGGTGGTGGAGTACATGAACTCGGCGGCGGAGAGGATGTTCAGGGTCAAACGTTCGGAAGTCAAGGGGCACACCGTGGCGGCGGCGTTCAAGCACCAGGAACTGAGCGATCTGGTGGAGAAAGTGCAGGAGGAAGGCAAGGATATCCTGTCCGAGGACATAAGCATAATGGAGACCATCGGTTTCCGGACCCTGACCACCCACCTGAAGGTGTCGGTAGGTTCACTCAAGGGGGAGGTCGACGAGGTACACGGCTGCGTTGTCGTTCTCAGAGACGTCACCCGGGAGCGGGAGCTGGACCGGTTGAAATCGGAGTTTCTCTCGGCAGTTTCCCATGAGCTCAGGACTCCTCTCACCTCTATCAAGGGCACACTGGAGCTTCTGGCCGGCGGTGTCCTGGGAGAGACAACTGATGAGCAGGACAGGTTCCTGACGGTGACCCGGGGGGAGTGCGACCGGTTGATCAGGCTGATAAACGACCTGCTTGACCTGTCGCAGATCGAGTCCAAGCGGATGCAGCTGCAGTTTCGCCTGCTCGACGTGGTTGAGACGGCCAACCAGGTGATGGATTCCCTGCGGCCGCTGTCGGAAAAGAAGGGCGTGCCCCTCGAATTGAAGCATCCCGGAAAAGAGCTGGAAATCATTGCCGACCGGGACAAGTTGAAGCAGATATTGACCAACCTGGTCGATAACGCCATCAAGTTCACCGAAGAGGGCAGTGTGACGGTTTCCATTATCGAAACCCCCCGAGATGTGCAGATTGCAGTCCAGGACACAGGCTGCGGAATCCCCGAAGGAAAAATACCGGACCTGTTCAGTAAGTTCTCCCAGTACGACGGTACCCACACCCGTCGTTCCGGCGGTACCGGCCTGGGGCTCAGCATTACCAAGCAGCTGGTGGAGTTGCACGGAGGCCGGGTAGAGGGCACCAGTGAAGTGGGGGTGGGCAGCTGCTTCACCATAATCCTCCCCCGGAGAGTCAGGGTCATCGTGTCGGCGGTCCCATCGGAAACGGACGCCGTACACACGGATATTATCAAGGATGTTTTGTCGGAGGAAGCCGGAAAGATCCTGGTAGTGGATGATGAAGTGGCGGTTCTAGCGGTGGTGGAACGCTATTTCCAGGAGGAAGGCTACCAGGTAACCGCGGTGCAAAACCCGCTCGAGGCCAGAGACCTGTTTGAAAAACAGGAGTTTGACGTGGTGCTTTCCGATCTCAGGATGAAAGATATGGACGGACTGGACCTGCTCAGGGAAGTGAGAAAGCTCAGGCCGTCTGTTCCCTTCATCATAATGACCGCCCACGGATCGGTGCAGACGGCTACCACTGCTATGAAGGAAGGGGCGTTCGACTACATCGTCAAACCATTCGAACCGGGGGAACTCAAGGGTCTCGTCAAGAACGCCATTTTGACCACCCGGCTCCTGCGGGAAAACGAATCTCTAAAGTGGGAGTTGGACGTCAAGTACAACTTCGAGCACATCGTGGGTGAATCGTCGGCTATGACGGAAGTGTACGAGCTCATCCGGCGGACCTCTTCCAGCAGTGACACCGTTCTCATCCTGGGAGAAAGCGGAACCGGCAAAGAACTGGTAGCCAAGGCCGTTCACCGGTCCAGCCCCCGTTCCACGGGGCCGTTCATGACGGTCAACTGCGCCGCCATTCCCAAGGACCTCCTGGAAAGCGAGCTGTTCGGTTACGAGAAAGGTGCATTTACCGGTGCCACCACGGCCCGCAAAGGCTTGTTCGAAGCCTCAAGCGGCGGGAGCCTTTTCCTGGATGAAATAGCCGAGATGCCGCTTGAGCTGCAGGCCAAGCTGCTGAGGGTATTGGAAGAGCAGAAGGTCAGGCGCGTGGGCGGCACGAAAGAGAAGAAGATAAACGTAAGAATCATAACCGCCACCAACCGGGACCTGAAGCAGAGTGTCAAGGACGGTACGTTCAGAGAAGACCTGTTTTACCGGATACACGTGCTGCCCATTCCGCTTCCGCCGTTGAGGGACCGCAGGGATGATATCTCGTTGCTGGTGAAGAGCTTTGTAGAGCGTGAAAGCGAGACCATGGGAAGACCTCCCATCAGCGTGTCCGGAGAGGTGCTCGAGTTGTTCGAGCAGTATCAATGGCCGGGTAATGTCCGCGAGCTGGAAAACACTATAAAGCGTGCCATCATCATGATGGACACGGACCGCCTTACGATGGATGCGCTCCCGCCCGATTTCAGAGAAAAGTCATTGTCCGTTAAAGCCGGTTCCATGGTGGGGCGCCTCACGTACAAAGATGCAAAGAAACGAATAATTGAAGGCTTTGACCGGATGTACTTGACCAGGCTGCTCAAAGAGCACGGGGGTGTGGTGACCAAGGCTTCCAAGGCGGCTGGCCTGCACGAGAAAAACCTGTACTCCAAGTTGAAAGAGCTGGGTATCGATCTGGATTCATTCAGAAACGCGGGGTAGCTATGAGCGCAAAAAGAATACTTGTTGCCGATGATGAACCGACCATCGTCATGATTGCCGCCAAGATACTGGAAGCCAACGGGTTCGAGGTGCTCGTGGCTGAAGACGGAGTCAAGGCCCTGGATATGGCTTTCAGTGAAAAACCGGACCTTATGCTGGTTGACCTGATGATGCCCAAGATGAGCGGGTACCGCCTGATCGAAACCCTGCGGGAAAGCCCGGAAACCAGGCATCTTCCAATTATTATTTTCACTGCCAAAGCGTGGAAGGAAGACCTGGAAAAAGGACTTCGCTGCGGCGCCGATGCTTTTATAACCAAACCATTCGATCCATTTGAACTGGTGGAACAGGTGAAGCAGCTGCTCGAGGAAAAGGAAGGATAGCCGAGTAAACGTGGACAATAACAGTATCTGGAAAGAGCGGGGACCGGGCGGCGATGCGGTCTCATTGTTGAAGGATACACTGGATGTTTCCGGTGTCGTGGCCCGGCTTCTGGCCAACAGGGGGTTTTTCGATCCCGGTGAGGCGTCCGAGTTTCTGCACGGACGCTTGAGAAATCTGTACAATCCTTTTCTCTTCCTGGACATGGAAAAAGCGGTTGACAGGATCCGTTCGGCCATAGCCGGTGACGAGATGATTCTCGTGTACGGTGACCGGGATGTGGACGGGATTACCTCCACGGTGCTCCTGGTTCAGAGCCTGTATCACTTCGGCGCCAAGCGGGTGGAGTGGTACATACCGGCCCAGGGCGAGGGGTACGGAGTCAATACCGAGGCGGTCGAGCGGGCTTCTTCTGACGGGGTGACCTTGATTATCACCGTGGACTGCGGCATAAGGAGCCTGGAAGAAGTGGCTGTGGCGTCACGACTGGGAATAGACACTGTTATTACCGATCACCACGAGCCCGATGAAACGCTCCCGGCAGCCGTGGCGATAATCGATCCGAAACGCTCCGAGGCACGCTATCCGTTCAGGGAACTGGCCGGTGTGGGCGTCACCCTCAAGCTTTGTCAGGGGCTGTTTATGTCATACGATGCGGCCTTTCCTTACAAGGAAGATATCGTGGCGGTGGACCTGGAGACCACGGGATTTCACCCCCGTCTGAAAAAGGACGATTTCACCGAGATCGGTGCTGTCCGTCTTCGAAACATGGTGCCGGTAGACACTTTTAGCACGCTGGTCAAGCCGCGCCGGATCATACCGGATGACGCGGTGGAGTTGACCGGGATCACCAACGAGATGGTGGCCGACGCTCCCGAACCGGACCAGGTAATACCGACTTTTCTGGAATTCATGGAAGGGGCCGCCTTCCTGGCCCACAACACCGGATTTGACTACAAGTTCCTCAAGACTCGCCTCAAGCAGATGAAGCTTCCGGAGGTTTCCTACAAGCTGTACGACACGTTGAAGATGTCCCGGAAACATTTCCCGCAGGAGAACCACAAGATGGGGGACATCTGCAAGCGCTTCGGAATCGACTACTCCGACGGCCACCGGGCCCTGGGTGACGCTCGAAGGTGCGCCCAGGTGATGGAGTACCTGTACCGCGCCACCAGCCGGGATTGGAAACGGTTCCTGGTGGAGAAACTCGACCTGGTAGCCATGGGCACCGTGGCTGACATGGTGCCGCTGACCGGTGAGAACAGGGTCCTGGCCAAGTGGGGCTTGAAAGTCCTGGCGAAGACCCGCCGCCCGGGGATGCAAGCGCTCATGGAACACGCCCGGATGCAAAATCCCGGCATCGTCACCGGCCGGGACATCGGGTGGGGACTGGGGCCGCTTCTGAACGCATGCGGGCGCATGGGGAAGGTGGATTTAGGCCTTGAGTTAATGATGTCCACTGATCCTGATGGCGCCCGGCGCCTGGGAGAGGCGGTGGCCGAGCTCAACACCCTGAGGAAGGACAGGCTCAAGGAAAATTACTGCGTTCTGAGAAAGCTGATGGAAGAGCAGGCCGATCCCGAACGGGACGGGATCGTTCTGGTGGTCGCGGAGGGTATCCCGCACGGGGTCACCGGTGTAGTGGCCAACCGGTTGGTGGACGAGGTGAACCGGCCGGTGGTGGCGGTCCTGGTGGAAGGAGACGAAGCCGTCGGTTCCGCCCGGTCGTTGGGTAAGTATGACATTTGCGAAGCGCTCTCCCGCTGCTCCGACCTTCTTATCCAGTTCGGCGGCCACCGCGGCGCAGCCGGCCTGACGCTGGCGCCTGACAACCTGGAAGAGCTGCGGAAACGTCTCCGCGAAGTGGCGGACGAAACCCTGACTCCCGAGGACCTCGTCAAGACTGTCGACTACGAAATGCCGTTGGAAATCCGCCTGGTGGATGAGGACCTGCTGGATAGCCTCGGCGAGCTGGAACCATATGGCGCCGATAATCCAGAACCATTGTTTCTGTTCTCCGGCGTGCGACCGGATGATGTCCGGATAATGGGGGTGGGAGGGGAGCATCTGAAACTGGTTTTTCAGCACAAGAAACAGCGTATCGAAGCAGTGGGCTGGGGGATGGGCAGTTACGGCGAACTGATCTGCAAGAAGCTCACAGCGGTTGATTTTATCGCTTCAATAGGTGTCAACGTTTGGAGAAACCGGCGGCGTATCCAGTTGATGATGGAAGACCTCCGGATAGCACCAACTTTAGAGAGGGATCAGGCTTGACTTTATAACTTTAGCGGTTTACACCACTAGGGTGGTAACGTCAGCCAGGAACGATGAGAGACTTGATGGTGGGTGGAGCGACAATGAACGAGAATGAACCCAAGAGTGCTGGTAAATTCCTATTGAGTTTGTAGAACATGATTCAGTAACAGTGCTGATCAATCCCGCCCTCGATAAGTGAGCGTAGAAAGTAAAGTTATCGGGTAATTCTATGAAAAAGATCATCGTTTCTCTACCGGTGCTCCTCATGATGGTGCTGCCTGTTCACGCTGAGATGCCGGACCACTCAGCGGTGCTTCAATTTGAGCACCGGGATCCCGTGAAACAAGAGGTCATCAGGCGGGCGCTTGCCTACGCGTTTTCCCGTCCCGTGAATCTGGAAAAGGAAAATTTCGTCGATGCCTGCGAGGAAATTTTCCTTTTTTATCACGTTTACTGTGCCAGCTCCGACGAACAGGTGAGGAGCGCCGTCAAGAAGCTGCTGGAGTACTGGATAAGCGAATTGCTCGATAAACTATCACCTGATTTGGACCGGTGGTCTCACATTAGCTGCTTTCTCCCGCTCTCGATAGTCATGGAGGAGTTGGAGTATGCGCCGCTGGCCTACCGTTTTGTCATCCGGGAGCGGCTTCTGACCGAATCGATGACATACTACACCCATCCCCTGGTTACGCACGTACCGGTGTGGAACGCTCACTTCCTGGAACGTCTGGGCTTTGAACCGACAGAGTCCATCCGCAGCCTCATGGATGGTACCGCGCTGGCTGCCCTGGCCGTAAGCGGTGAGGAATTTTCCTTTTCGGACGAGGAGTCGCTGAGCAAGATGTATGACCTGGTCCATATCGTTATTCCCTTCGGTATGCTGGGGGGATCATGTGATTTTTCCCTGTTTTCTCCCGGAGAGATGGCGGTGCTCAAGCGGACGCTGCGCAAAGGTCTGGCCGAGTATCGAAAGAAGGATAAGGTGGACATACTGGCTGAGCTGGTCGTCTGCTGCGTAATGATCGGGGACACGGATTTCGATGATTTCAAAAAAGCGGTAGACTACATTGTGGAAAAGCAGCTACCGGCTGGCCATTTCGGATCAATACGGCGTATGATCTACATAGGTAAGCACCCGTACCGCCACGGTGTTTTCAGCTCAGTCTGGGCCTTGATGCTTACGGACTGACAATTGAGAAGGAGTAACGGACTACATGGCTGGTTCCGCACGAATCACTATCGATAGTATCGAACTTCCAGCTCCGGGAAAACTACCCATTGTCAGGGGCTTCTTTGAGGATATTCCCGCGGTGAACGTACCTATCGCCGTGCGCTTTACCACCCTGACCTGGAACAGCGAGCTGCTCAAGGTATTCCAGTGCTATGTTGATTGGGACAAAGTGCGATACGATACTTCGCGCACCGGGGGCGGCTTTGAATCGGATGCCGCTGACTGGGATTTTAGCGAGATCCAGCAGGATGAGGCCCATCACCTGCAGATAAGTGTGTATCTCGCCGGTCGTGACGGTCCGTCTGCGGTGTGCACCGGCCACATACAAATCTACGAACTGTTGACAAAAACCGGTCCGCTGCCGCTCACGAAGGGCCATTTGTACGAGGACGATTTCACGGTTCCGGATTAGTACGACAT
>CAYSPT010000018.1:37242-41047 GCA_964432985.1 uncultured bacterium | reverse complement strand
GTCATTCGCCGGCTTGACAATTAGTCATTCGCCGGCTTGACCGGCGAATCCAGGTGCTTATTGACTTACGTTAGCTTCGAGATTGAGATTGACCCGCGAAGATCTCACATTCCTACGTGGCCGGTGATCATAGAAAGCGCTTCAGTAACTACCGTCTGTCATTCCCACCCTTTGCCTTCGAAGCGTGGAAAGTAAGGTTGGCTCGCTGCCCTGTTTGCTTTGCAAAGGCGTTTGCCATCCATGGCAAATCTCCGACCTACACCTCCGAAAAAAGCTGTCGCAGTCTTCCTGTAATGTGCTGTTACGTCACTTTGTAGAGTGTAAGTGATTTTTCCTTGCCCTTAAGCTGAATAGGGGCGGTGGGCGTGAAGGTGTGGTGTTGTTTCAGCTCCGGTGACAGTCTGTCGTGGGTCCTCTGGCTGATGAGGATGTCGGTATTGAGTGGTTTCGTCTGCCCCTCGATACGGGACGCCACGTTGACCACGTCGCCGATGACCGTGTATTCGAGACGCCTCTCCGTGCCGATGTTCCCGGCCACCAGAATCCCGGTATTGAGCCCGGCCCCGAACCGTATTTCCCGATCCATGAGGTCCGATTCGTTGAACTCTTCGAGCTTCTTACGCATACCCAGGACGGCGCGGAGGGCATCATCCACGTGGTTTTCCGATCCCATGGCGGGGGTGAATATGGCCATGACCGCATCGCCGATAAACTTGTTGATGACCCCGTTGTTTTCCATGATGGGTTCCGTTACGAACGAGAAGTAACGGTTCAGGAATTCCACCACCTGCGGGGCGGACATCTTCTCGCTCATGGCTGTGAAGTTACGGATGTCAGAGAACAATATCGTGGCTTCGATCTCGTCGCCGCCGAGATCGATTTTCCCTTCCTCGATCAGCTGCCTGGCCACCTCGATGGACACGTATTTGCCGAAGGTCTCTCGCAGCTCCTCCCGTTCTTTGAGCTGGTCAATCGTGACATTGATGGTGGCCTTAAGGCGGCCGATTTCGTCGTCGTAGTAGACCACGGACTTGCAGTCGAAATCACCCGCGGCCAGCTGGATCATCTTGTATCCCATCATGTCAAGCGGCTTCTGGATGGAGCGGTAGATGATCTGGAGATTGCCGATAATGAGCAGCACCGAAAACAGGATCATGGTCAGGCTGTAGTTCTGGTAGTAGGTGATTACGTAGTTGTCTTTGACCAGGTTGGCTGCTATCACCGCGAATGGGATGACGATCAGAAAAAGCAGCATCAGCAGGATCTTGGAGTAGATAGTGATGGGGCGGGCGGTCTTTTTCAGGAAAATCTCCTCCTCGGAATAGACCGAACGGGAGATGTAAATAAACATGATGGGCTCCAGGTACGCGTAGATCAAATAAAGACCGAACACGAACTTGATTCCGAAGAACGGCAGGTACCACTCAAGCAGGTACATCAGGTTGTATTTGGCGAGAAATGCCAGGCCCTCCAGCAGGTGGTAGACGGTCCAGGCGGTAAACACGCCCTGGTAGAAGTTGTTGAACACCACCATGGCCCGGGGTTTGTACCGCTTCTCCCTGGTGCTCACCCAGAGGTACAGCGGTTTGAGCCACCGGTAGAGCATGATCAGCGTGACGATTTCCAGGATGAAGACCAGGGTGCCGATGAATCCCGAGGTTGCTGTGTCCTCCAGGTCGCCGACCCGGCTGCGGATAGCCATGGCGCTTTCGTACTCCACCCCGTCTTCGCTGCCCTGGCTCCTGATGGCGTGGACCGCCGGAGAGTTGTCAACGAAAAAGGTGTCGAAAATGTTCTGTGTGAATACCTCGCCGAGCATCATGGCGATGAAAAAAGCCAGCAAAACGTGCCGGAAAAACGGGCCCTTGTAATGTTTTTTCATGATTACCTCCCGAATAGTATTGTATCAGCTTTTCTGATCTCCAAACAATAAGGAAACTGCATGGTTGACAAATAGCGCTCCCTTGTTTGATTATAGAAGAAGGAAATGGATGAGGTGGTAGTCACCATTGATGAAACGAAGAATCGTCAACTGGAGATGGGAGGACCCGGACGCCCAGCGGTCATTTGCCGATTGGGTCGGTTTTCCGGACCCGGAGCAGAGCAGGGAAGAGCTTAAGAAAATCGAAGCACTGCTTGGGCTCCGGCCGCCGCTTGATATTCTCGACGCCGGGTGCGGCACGGGCCGTCACGCGGTGGCCATGGCTTCGTGCGGCTACCGGGTAGTAGCGATAGATGTGGCCTGGAGCTATCTCGACGCCGCCAGGAAATACGCAGAAGAAAACGGTGTCCAGGTAGAATTCCGCCTGCAGCGGGGATCGGAACTCACTGATGAAAGCGCCTATGATTTCATCCTGGGTTACGATCATACTCCGGGATTCCTGACCGACGATGAACTACCGCGTCACTTCCGCAAATTACGGACTGCTTTGAAACCAGGCGGTGTATTCCTGATGACTCTGGCCGGTCCTAAACTGATCCCCGGCGAGCAGTTTGAGGACGAAAACAACTGGTGCGAGAAAGACGGAAAATTCATCCTGAACGAGAAAAGCATTCGGGACGGATTCCGCTTCGAACACTCTATTATCATCGATACCGCTGCCGGTAAAATCATCGAATTTAAAGAGCGGCAGCGGGCATTTTCACTGGCGGAAATGATTCTTATTCTTGAATCTTCAGGATTTGAGCGCATCATATGTCTGCGTGATCTGGACGGCAGCGCGGCTATCGAAAGGGAATTCGGTGTTTTCATCTGCGTGTGAAGATCACATCACATCACTGTCAAAAGTAGAACTCCACTGCCATCTCGAAGGCATAATCGATCCCTCCATGTCCGAATCGCTATGCCGCCAGGACCCGGACTATCCGATTCGGCCGGAAAATTTCGAGGGTGTCTACCCGGTAAAGACATTCGATGATTTTTTGACATGGTGGCGGGTAGTCCAACCGGTCTGGGGGCAGTTCGGTCCGTTCGCGCCGATCCTCTTATCATACGTGGAAACCGCCAGGAAGCAGAATGTTCGATATCTCGAGATCATGATTTCATCGAGCCTGATTCCCGGGGATCCGGTTGAGGCAACCGAGGTCATGGGCGGTCTTCGTCGGATGATCGACCGGCTGGAAGCGGGAATCATCCAGGTGGAGATGGTGGCCTGTATTCCCCGGCACCGCCCGCCGGAGGAAATCGAGCCCCGTATCGACGTTATCGAACGTTTGTTCGAAGAAAATCTCATCGCCGGTGTCGGCCTGGCCGGCCTTGAAAAGGAGTATCCGGTGAAGCCCCTGCGGCATATCTTTTCCCGTTTGCACGAAGCGGGAATGGGAATCGAAATTCACGCCGGTGAATGGTGCGGTCCCGAATCGGTCCGCGACGCCCTTGACTACGGGTATCCAGACCGTATCGGGCATGGAGTCAGCCTCTTTAAGGATCCAGCATTGATCGATGAGGTGCTCGAGCGGGGAATTCACGTGGAGATGTGCCCCGTCAGCAATGTCAAAACCGGCAGCGTGGCGCGAATTGAGGACCATCCCATTGCCGCCGCCCGCGAGCTCAGGATGAGTTACAGTGTCAACACCGACGATCCCGGTATATTCCAAAACAGCCTGAATTCCGAGTACGCGTTGCTGGAGCGGGTATTCGGTTTTACCAAAGACGATTTCCGGAAAATATACACCAATTCTCTGGCCGCCCGTTTTCAACCGGGCCTTCGAATACCTCCTGGGCCCCAACGAATACCTCCTGGGCCCCAACGAATACCTGCTGGGCCCCAACGAATACCTGCTGGGCCCCAACGAATACCTGCTG
>CAYSPT010000018.1:34165-37142 GCA_964432985.1 uncultured bacterium | reverse complement strand
CGAATACCTGCTGGGCCCCAACGAATACCTGCTGGGCCCCAACGAATACCTGCTGGGCCCCAACGAATACCTGCTGAAAAAACGGAAGAAGTTAGGGAGAAAGGCTGCACATGACGCTAAACAGCCAGGAAGGATATGCGTTGTGGGCCGCCACCTACGATGATGAGAAAAATCCCCTGATCACCGTCGAGGAGCCCCGGGCTAAGGAGTTATTGGATAAACTGAACTTTTCACAGGTGCTGGACGCCGCAACCGGCACAGGCCGGTACTCGCTGCCCCTTGCCCGCCGGGGAGCTTTGGTTACTGCAGTTGATTCCTGTCCTGAAATGCTCGCGGCGGCACGGGAAAAGGCCCAGCTAGAAGGGCTGAAGATCGATTTTCGTCTGCTGCCACTCGATACAGGGCTTCCCTTTGAAGACGCCTCATTCGATCTCGTGGTCTGCGCCCTGGCCCTGTCTCACATCTCCGGATTAGATGAGGTCATTGGGGAGTTTTCCCGGGTACTCAAGAGTCCCGGCCACCTGCTGGTCACAGATTTTCATCCCGATTTTATTGCCCGGGGCGGTATCACGAGTTTCACTTCTCAGGGTGAAAAGTATGAAATAGCCACGATGAAGCACAGCCGGGAGCACTACTTGACCGCGTTTGAGCAGGCGGAAATAGGTATTTCCAGGGTAATTGACATACTCTGTGATGAAGTACCCGAGGGCTATCTTCCGCGAGAAATCATACAGAAATACTGTGGTGTAAACTTGTGCTTGATTGTCCTGGGGAGTAAATGAAAATCCCAAGAAGGCTGGGTTCTTTCTATTTGCCTGTAGAACATGATTCAGTAACAAAGCCTGTCGATCCCATCCTCAAGCAAGGAGTGTGGAAAGTAAGGGGAGTAAGTGACTGACAGGACAGGCACTTCCGCTTGATAGTAATTTTCTGGCAATATACTGATCCTAAATGCCCCCATTTCAGGTATTCACCAATACTGCTTTCAGGTTGAGAGCATGTTGTATTTCAGGTTCACCGAAGGGACAATTACGACTATTCCCGATAGATTTATTTTTGAATACTGAGTAACCTTTTCTTAGGGAGGGCAAAGTCTGCCCGGTCCATGGGGGTTTTGTGCTGGTCAAGCCCGTTGAGGAAACTCGCAGGATAAAACGACTGTCATGAAGAAGGAGGTCTGTGACCCGGAATGTGTGCTGCCGATCGGAGTGAACCGATAAAGGTGTGGTCCAGAGGAAACAGGGTTTGTGTACGGTTTTTTGGAACAATCGGAGTGCATCGGGACCAGGACGCCGCCGTAATCGATGGCCTGGAGGAAGCTACCAGGAGAATGGCCATCAACCTGGTCATGGACTTTGAGTACGTGGAACAGCTTATCAGTCACGGACTGGGGATCTTCAAGGAGTGCTTTAAAAGGGTTATCAGGGAGAACGGGACGATACGGCTGATCAACGTGTCGGATCAGGTCTACAACGCCTTGTCTCTCATGGGCTTGGCCGACCAGGCCACGGTGGAAATGGCTTCGGGTAAGGTAATCAAACCCCGCAGAAATGGCACAAACGGCGGTCCGAGAGAGAAAAAGAAGAAAACAGCCCTGGAAGCCCTTGTTGAAAAATTGAATCAAGGGTAATATGCAGTTTTTGTGACGGGATCGACGGATTCCGCGCAGATATACTGGAGTTTACCAGGGGGAGTTCGTGGTGAAACGCAGGAGCTACAAGCCTGTCTTTGCCGAGGAAACGTTCATCGTCAATCTCTACGGGACACCCGCGGAGGTCGAGACCTTTGAAGAACTCCTGGGTGATCGGGAGGCGCCAGGCTCGGTCACGGCCATCGCCGACCTGGTTGAATCGATCAAGCGGCGTAAACTAACCGGAATGAACTGGAACTGCTGCTGGCGCTGCCAGTTTTTTCAGAATTGCCGGATACGTGATTACCGCCAAAAAGACAACCTGCCCCAGAAATGCTGCACGGTCTGTCCCAACCACAGGCGGTGCATGAGCAGCTTCCAAAAAATCAGTGACGCAGTTTAAATTTACCTGCTTCCCTGTCCTTTCTACACCATTTACCTGGCTGCCCCCTTTTCTTCACTGCTTACCTGGCTGCCCACCCTCTGATAAGTGAGCGTGGAAAGGACATTGACATGTCTATGTTACTGAAGTATGTTTTACAAGCAGAATGGGTGGAACATGATTACCATAGTAATACTCGGCTCCGGGACTTGTGTGCCCAGTGTCCGCCGCGGGTCTCCGGGGGTGGCTGTAAAAGCAGGCGGGCAATGGATCCTCATTGATGGTGGAAGCGGAACCCTGCAGCGAATGACCGCGGCCGGAATCGACTACAAATCAGTCAGATACGTTCTGTACACCCACCGGCACACGGATCACACTGCCGACCTGGCTCCCCTGCTGTTCGCCCTGAACTTCACCCCGGATTTTCAGCGCTCCGAACCGCTGGAGATATATGGACCGCCGGGAATCAGCGAATTAGTGGAGAATCTGCAACAAGCCTATCCCTGGGTGGAGCCCCGCGGTTTCCGCCTTGAAGTCAAGGAGTTGTCAAATTCATGTTTTTCTTTAGGGACGGTCAAGGTGGAGTCGGCGGCGGTGGCGCACGGTTCCAATCCCGCGGTGTCGTATCGGATAGGGGATGACATCTCAGTGGTCATATCGGGAGATACCGGTTTCTGTGATCCCATAGTGGATATTGCCAGGGGCTGCGACTGCCTGGTGCTGGAAGCATCTGTGCCCACTGTCGAATATGCATCAGATATGCATTTGACGGCGCCGCAGGCCGGAATGGTCGCACGTATGGCGACGGCGCGAAACCTTGTTCTTTACCATTTTTATCCCCTGTGTGACGAGTACGATATGCGGTCTCTCTGCGCCGGGGAATATGATGGGCGGATAATAATTGCCGAGGACCTGATGCGGCTCACTGTCGATAAACACGCGGTGACGATTACTTCGCGTGGAGT
>CAYSPT010000018.1:29276-34065 GCA_964432985.1 uncultured bacterium | reverse complement strand
CCACGCGATCCTTCGCGCGATTCTTCGGCCGAGTCCTGGAAATAGTGCAGGAGCCGACAATGAACATAGCAGAACTGAAAAACTATGGGCGGTCGTTTTTCGAGATTCTTTACGATCTGCCGGAAGATATCATTAAGCTGGCGGAAAAAACACTCATCGCCGAAGTGAAAAAAGACCTGGGTTATCTCGCTCTGGCCAAACTGGGCTGGAAGGTGAAAAAGGAGATATCCGTCAGAACCAAACAGGATTGGTCGTCCCTGCAGCTTGGAGTTCCCAGCGAACAGAGGTTCCTTGAGGATGCCATCAAGAAAACTGCACTGATGAAAGTCCTGGCGGATATGGTGGGCCAGGATAAAGCCGCCTCGATCCACCGCCGGTTCTATGATCGTGTCGCCGACGACCTGATAGGGGCCATGTTTCCCTCTGTAGATGATTTCGCCGCCTGCGGGGACGCCTTTGTCTGTCTCAAGGATTACTGCCGCTCCACCGTGGAGCCCAACCGCCGGGCCGGTACGCATCTGGTGGAAATCGTCGATGTGAGCCACAGCGGTTTCATCTACCGGGTGAAGTACTGCCTATTGCACGCTGTTGCCGCCGGTTTCGGTGACCCGTATCTGTGCTATCCATCCAGCTGTTATGGTGACGAGGTGTTTTTCCCCGGAATGTGTGTCAGGGCCGGGCTGAGGTTTTCTCGCAACGGTACCCTGGCAGGCGGCGATGGCGCCTGTGAATTTATTTTTTCCCGCCCGGAAGCGCAGACTCAGTTGTAAACTGAAAGAGGTCCTATGGACGATTTCCCTGAAAAAGCGAAGCGCTGTGCAGGATTCATTGTGATGCTTTTTGCCATGTCAGCGGCCGTTTTTGCGCAGGTCGATAATCCCGAAGAGCTCTTCGAAGCGGCAAAAAATGATCTCCAGGAAGAAAACTACGAAAACGCTGTCAGGCTGCTTGAACGATGTGTGGAGCTCGATGAGGAAAGCGCTGACGCGCATCACGAATTGGCCCACGCTTATAGCGGCAGCCTGGAATACGAACGGGCCCTGGAGGCGTTTACCCGGGCAATTACGCTGGAACCGGAAAATGAGCGTCACCACTCCTGCAAGGGCAAGCTGCTGCTCGGCCTCGAGCAGTATGATCAGGCTGTCGAAGTGCTGAAGAAAACCGTTGAGCTGGCACCTGAAAAGGCAGGACCCTGCCATGATCTCGCTCACGCGTATGAGGGAATGGAAAAGTACGAGGATGCCCTGGAATGGTTTGAAAAGGCCATCAAGCTCGATTCCGACTCCGAACGGCACCGAAAGTGCCATGCTAAGTGTAAGTACGCATTTAAGATGTGGAAAGAGAAGAAGAAAGCCTCAGCCGGATCCGGTAAGAAAGCTGACAAAAAGGAAAAAGCTAAAGAGAAGGAAAAAAACTCAGCCCAAAAGGAGAAGAAACCTCCCGTAGAAAAGAACGAATCCGAAGGCCCCTCGGGTTTGATCCCCGAGATCAAAGACCGGCTCGGGAAAGCCGATCGTCAGCTCGAGCAAAGCCCGTTGCTGCGGCTGGTGATTATCATCGGAGCTTTTCTTGTTATTGCCGGGCTCACGGTATTTCTCGTAAAGCTGATCCAACAATCAAAAAACGAGACTGTCGAATAGAGAAATACAAATGCCGCTGAGAACCGGATGGTCTGGAAAGAAGGTATGACCGGCACGATGACTGACTCGATCTGGACATTTGAATCTCTGCTGAGATTGGCGGGAGTGAACCATTTTATTTCCACCCGGTTAGGCGGTGTTAGCAATTATCCATTCGAATCGCTCAACATGGGATTTCATGTGGACGACGATCCCCGGGCGGTTCTTGCCAATCGCAAAGAGTTGTGCCGGCAGGCCGGAGTCCCGTTGGTGAATCTCACCACCGCCAAACAGGTGCATGGAAGTACGGTAGCGGTGGTCACCGGCGCGATGAAGGGGCGGGGATCGGATGATTTCAATCTGGCGCTGAATGACACCGATGCCATGGTCACCGATGTCCCGGGTGTGTGCCTGATGGTGGTGGTGGCCGACTGCGTACCCGTGTTACTGGCCGATCCGGTCAGCAGGGCTGTCGGTGTAGCCCACGCTGGGTGGCGGGGGACGATAGCCGGTATAAGCAGGCGCACGGTGGAGATGTTGTACAAAAATTATGGATGCCGACCGCAGGACATTGTGGCCGGTATAGGGCCCTCTATCGGGCCGTGCTGCTACCAGGTCGGACAGGAAGTCTTCGAGCGGTTTAAAACTGGTTTTGGCAGCCAGGCGGTCAAAGCCGAGGAGGATACCGGTTCGTCCGGGAACTACGTGGATCTGTGGGAAACAAACCGTATGCAGCTCCTGGGAGCCGGTGTACCGCCTGAAAATATCGAGGTGAGCCGGGTGTGCACATGCTGTAATCACCACCGTTTTTTTTCTGCCCGCCGCTGTGGGGGAACCACCGGACGTTTCGGTGCCGGAATAATGTTGAAGCCATAACCCGAATAATTCGCGAATAATTCGGGTTAGGAGACATGACAAAAAAGAACGCGCTCGGACGGGATTGTGTCGCACCGCCGAAGGGGGCTGGCCGTGCGTCCCGGTCCAAACGCGAATAGGGTGTGGGGGTATAGCCAAATTATGGAGTTATGAATCAACTCCAATCTTCCGAACGTAAAGTAGCTGACGCTTGTTCCTGTCATCCAGAAAAAAAATGAGATTTGGCCAATCAAGGCTAACTACTGCAGGAAAACATACTTGATAAGATCAGGCACCAGGTTTTGTGTGGACACTCGAATGATAGGAAAACTGCCAGGTCTGTCAGTAACCGTCAGTAGAGCGTCCAGTTTACCAATCTGTCCGGCGGGAGGGCACTCGACGGTCCGTCCCCAGGCGTACCGGTTGTGAGGGGCTTCCAGGAGGATGGGGAGAAGACCTCGCTGCCCCTGCATTGATTCCACGTGGTGCCAGGCGTCTTCGACGTGGGCGGCGCAGCCATAGTGCAGACAAACGTCGAGCTTTCCCCCTGGCAGGTGCGTTGAGAAGATGATGTCCTGAAAGAAATTCCTGGGAAAATGGCGCGTAATCCAGGCGAGTGTGTCTCTGACTATTGCGTCCTGGAGACTGTCGGTGGAGGCCCGGCGGGCGGTGTTGATAACCATCCCAATGCCCATGTCGGCCAGCCTGCGGCACATGACCAGGCCTTCGTCGAACGGCGGCGCCCCGGCATAGGTCCTTTTGCGCGCCAGGTTGTCGATGAGGGCCACGACCTGCTCCTCGGTGGGGGATTTCCCATCGGGAGTGCGCATCCTGGTGGTCTCGTAGTGGGCGACATCCTCCCGGGTGAACGAGAGCCCGGAAACCAGGCGCAGCTCTTCCAGGTACAGGTCCATGATGTCGACCAGGACATCGTCCAGGTCGAGGCTGACCGTTAGCTTGCCCCGGTTATTACTCACGCTGCCGATGTCCGTTTCCGCCGGCCGGGTAACCGTGGTTAGGCAGGTTTTTCCGTGTTTTCTTCCATTCCCGGCGGGACATACTGGTCATCCTTTTTACGTAGCTGCTCGATCAGCACTTTCGGGAAATGAGCGTGAGCCAGAGCATCCTCCCGGGTAATTACCTCTTCATTGATCAGTTGGAAGAGGTTCTGGTCGTTGGTGACCATACCTAATTTGCGGGAGGTGACCATGATGGTCGGTATCTGGTAGATCTTCTCTTCACGGATCAGGTTGCCGATGGCCGAAATGTTGAGCATGATCTCGTGGACCGCCACCCGGCCGCCTCCCTTCCTTGGGAGCAGTTGCTGGGCGATGACCGCGTAGAGACCTTCGGAAAGCATCGACCGTATCTGGGCCTGCTGGTGGGTGGGGAACACATCGATTATACGGTTGATGGTCTTGGCCGCCGACTGGGTGTGCAGGGTCCCGAAAACCAGGTGGCCGGTCTCCGATGCGGTAATGGCCAGGGCGATGGTTTCCAGATCACGCATCTCGCCCACCAGGATGATGTCCGGGTCCTGACGCAGGGCCCGCTTCAGTCCCTCGGTAAACGACTTGGTGTCGGTGCCGACTTCGCGGTGGGTGATCTTGGACATCTTCGATTTGTGTACGAACTCGATGGGGTCTTCCACGGTGATGATGTGTTCGGCCCGGGTTGAGTTAATGTGGTCGATGATGGCCGCCAGGGTGGTGGACTTACCGCTGCCGGTAGGACCGGTCACCACTACCAGACCCCGTTTTCGTTCGGAAATTTTCCTGAAAATATCAGGACATTTCAATTCGTCCATGGTGAGGATCTTGGTGGGAATGATTCTGTATACGGCCCCGATATGTCCCTGGGCAAACAGTACGTTGCCCCTGAAACGGCACACTCCGGGAATTTCGAATGAGTAGTCGAGTTCCCTGTTTTTCTGGAGTCGTTCCATCATCCCGGGTTTGAATGACTGCTGTACCAGGTCCACCATGTGGTTGGGTTTGAGAATGGGAAGCTTGGTCCGGTGCATCTCCCCGTCTACCCGGTAGATGGGATTGAGTCCTACCCCCAGGTGGATGTCGGAGGCTTTCTGTTTGAAGGCTTCGGACAGGATCCGGTTGATGGTAAACGGATAGCTAGATTTCGCTTCGGTAAACGTCTTCTGCTGGTAGATGTCCACAATGTCGGTGCTGGTATCGGCACTGGGCGCGGCCGGTGGAGGTGTATACTGTTGCTGTGGTGGTGCCGGTGCGGCGGGAGCATACTGCTGTTGCTGTGGTGGTGCCGGTGCGGCGGGAGCATACTGCTGTTGCTGTGGTGGT
>CAYSPT010000018.1:27764-29176 GCA_964432985.1 uncultured bacterium | reverse complement strand
CTGTTGCTGTGGTGGTGCCGGTGCGGCGGGAGCATACTGCTGTTGCTGTGGTGGTGCCGGTGCGGCGGGAGCATACTGTTGTTGCTGTGGTGGTGCCGGTGCAGCGGGAGCATACTGTTGTTGCTGTGGTGCCGGTGCAGCGGGAGCATACTGTTGTTGCTGCTGTGGCGGCGCTTGTGCCGGTTGAGGCCGCGACGGCGGCATCATCGACGCTGGTTTCGGTGCGGGGGCTGGTTCCGGTTTTGGCGGCGCCGGTGCCGCTACCGGTTCGGGGATGTCTGGTTTGAAGGAGGCCTCGATGCCTCCGGCACTTTTTGACATTACCGCATTATATTTATTGCCGCTTGGCAGGGTAACGGTAAAGGTAACCTTGCCCCTGAGAAAAAACTCGTTTTGTTTGCGCGGATCGAGCAGCCGCCAGCACATGTCCTGGATTTCGATGGAAAAGTACTTTTTATCCTCGTCTATATCCATCCAGCACTCCTGGATTTTGAATCGGGCTGGTTCACTGTGTTTGAGTATTAGCTCCGAGGCCACATCGTCTTCTGTTCGTTGCAGCAATCGCATAATTTCATTGGACATGGTGTGCGCCGTCCTCCCCCGCAATTTTCCTGACTAGGCAAGTAGGATATAGGGTAGATTAATTATTACCTGGACCAAGTATAGCATGGAAGCCAGCGGGTACTCAAGCAGGTAATGTGCAGCTACTTCATGTTTGGATGATAGGTTTCTTCGACGGGATAGAAAAAATCCCTGTACAGGTCGAGGGAGGCCCGGTTCAAAATGCGGTCCATGACAGAGTTGGGGTGTTGAAAGAGACCCGCTATCTGATTTTTCCCTTTCCAGCTGACTGCGTGCGAGAAAACCTCGTCACCGCTGGCAACCTGATAGATTTTAGTCGAGATCGACACGGAGCCGTAAAGTACATAGCCGAGTCCGGGGGGAAACAACAGCAGGTTGGCCGGCCGGAACTTCTTCTGGAAACGGTAGTCGATGATTTCACCGAACACCACCAGGTCGGCATTGAAGTGCTGGCCGAAGTACCTGATCTGGTCCAGTGTGAGGTCGGTGGTTCTTGGATCGAATCCCACTTTCCAGATTGCTCTCGTGACCCGGTCGCGGTTTACCACGAGGAGTCCCTGGTTTTTAAGGAGGGTTTCGATCCTGTTATTGACTCGTTCAAGGCTTCCCAGCCTGCTTTGCAAATTTCTGAACGGAAGCATGACGGTCCTGCGGCCGACATAAGGGTGGGAAAACGGTTCTTCCTGTGCGGCGGCCGCCATCACGGAAAAAACCATGAACAATAGCGCCAATGAAAAGTAAAAATATGATTTTCTCAAACCAAATCTCCCCTATCGCAATCAATAGTTATCATACACTGCAACACATCATCTGTTTTCGGTACACTCCCG
>CAYSPT010000018.1:16864-27664 GCA_964432985.1 uncultured bacterium | reverse complement strand
AATTTGCCTTTCCGACTGCTCTTCGGATATAATGCCTCCTGCTTTATGCCCGAAAAATACAGTTGGTTTCCTAACCGCAATCGGAAGTCTGCTGTATTTTTCGGATAAGGCAAATCTATGCTGGTGTTGGGAGGACCATTGTGCCCGAAACCATTGATATGACGATTCACGAAATCACCACGGGGCTGCTAGGCAGCCTGCGTGATACATTCAGCGCTTTGTGCGAAGACATCACTCCCCCGGGTGAAAGAAATCCGTTACCGGAATCATCCGCCGAGTTCATTCTTTCACGGGTGACGGTCGCGCTGCAGGCTGAAGCCGGGATGCTTTTCATCCAGGGAGATACACCGGTCCACTACCTGTATGTGTGCGGCCGTGGCGGAGGAGAAGGTCTGGCTGTTGTGAAAGATCGGCGGCCGAGCACGAGCCTGGCGGGATGGGTGGCGAAACACGGAGAGCCCGTTCTAACATCCGGCGAGAATGTGGATGCGGGTCTTTTAAAGTGGCCGGCCGGTGAGGACCAGGTCGACATGCAGGACGCTTTATGTGTCCCGTTGACCAGGGATGGCTTCATCTACGGGGCCCTGGGAGTGGCCAACAAGAAATCCGGTACATCGTTTCAGAAAGAAGACCTGGAACGTGCCGGACGTATTGCGCTGCCTGTAGCGATCTTTGTATCGACGCTGGCATCCGGCCACCGGGTGCACACTCGTGTACGTGAAGGTGAACTGCTGGCCGAGCTGGGGACATCGACCGATTCCATGAGTCCGGGTCAATTTGCAAAAAAGCTGGCAGAGGACCTGGGTGTTTTCTTTTCCGCTGAAACGTGCTGCCTGTATTTCCTCGACGAGGAACAGGAAAACCTGACGCTGGCCGGCCAGCATGGTGAGATCAAATCCGTTGATGATGTGTTGCCCACAAACGGCTCCGGATTAGCTGGGGCGGCTTTTCAGGGCGGCATTCCCATTGTCGTGCCCGACTGCCTTACCGACCCGCGGTACGATTCCGCCATAGATGGTCTGATGGAAAAACCTACCTCGATGTTGATTCAACCGCTGGTCAGGGAGGAACTATCTATCGGGCTTTGTGTGCTATCACGCAGCAGTGCCCGGCCGTTCACTGCCGGTGACCTGGTGTTCACCAAGAAAATGTCTCAAGTAGCTACGTCTGCCAGGACGCAGGCTCGCTGTCTCGAGCGCCTGACGCGAACCCGCCAGGACTTGATGCTTGAACTCCAGCAGGCCCACCAGCTTCAGAAAAAGACCACCGAATTCATGTCCGACCTCGGTGCGTCGCTGCGTACCCCCCTGTTTTCCATGAAAGCGACCATCGAGCTTTTACGTGAAGGAGTCACCGGGGAGTTGAACGAGCATCAGCAGGAACTGGCGGCACTTCTGCTGAAAGATATCGAAAAACAGGACCGTTCCATATTCGATCTGCTGGTGTTCACGGAAATAGACCGGGGAAGAGTAAAATTGACTATGGTGCCTGCCAACCTTGGCAATGTGGTACGCGAAGCCTCGGAATCGCTTCAGAAGCAAATGGAAGTCAAACAGATCGAACTGGTATGCGACATTCAGGAAGGAATGCCAAAACTGGTCGCTGACGCGGAAAGAATGAAGCATGTTTTCATCAATCTTCTCTCAAACGCATTCAACTGGTCTCCCCGCGGAGGCAGGGTGGAGGTAGAGGTCACCAGTGACGACGTTTATGCCACCGTACGTATTTCCGACCTGGGGCCCGGAATTCCCGAGGAAGAGCGTGAAAAGATCTTTGACCTGTTCTATCAACCCGATTATGAGCAGACCGACGGTATAGAAGACATTCCGGGCGGACGCGGATTGGGGCTGGCTATCGCCAAAAAGGTGGTGGACGTGCACGAAGGAAGAATAACGGTCAAGAGTGAACCGGGCGAGGGAAGCGTGTTTGAGGTAAGGCTGCCTCTGGTTAGAGGGGCTGAGAGTTGAGTGCGAACGGCGGCGCCAACAGGGAAAGAATACGGCTGATCACCGAGTGTGCGGTTGCAGTTGCCCTCGGTGCGGTACTTGGGGCTATCGAATTGTGGCGCATGCCCCAGGGGGGCTCCATTTCATTCGGATTTCTCCCCATTATTTTCATTGCCCATCGCCGTGGGGTGATTGCCGGTGCAGTGTCCGGCGTGATGCTGGGTGTACTCCAACTGTTTATGGGGGGTACCGTTATTCACCCCGCCCAGGCGCTGCTGGATTATCCTCTGGCCTACGGCTTTCTCGGTCTGGCTGGTTTAACCAGGGATTACCAGGCTTCAAAAAAAGTGGCAACCATCATCAACGGGGTGCTGGCCCTGGGTCTGGTGGTGTTCATCGCCGTCAGCCGACTGGATACCAGCTTTCTCAACCGAAATCCATCTTTCTATTATGAATTTCTTGAGCTTCGCCTGGCGGTGTCCCTGTGTGTGGTGGCGTTATTCATCGTCCTGGAACAGTTGAAGGGAAATCCGGTGGTACTCGGTGTCCTCATCGGCGGCGGGGCCCGCCTGGCGGCACATGTGGCGGCAGGCGCTATTTTCTTCGCTTCGTCTGCTCCTCAGGGGATGAATGTCTGGCTCTTTTCGTTCCTGTACAACATTTCACACGTGTTGCCGGAGTTGATCGTAGCCTGTCTTCTCCTGCCGCTCTTACATAGAAAGACGGAGCATCTCGGTTCCGTTTGATCCCTGGAGGTGAGTTCCCATCCCTGATTCGAAAAAAGATATTGAATTGGTGGTATGCGATCTGCTCAGCAACGATCGACAGGTTCAGAAAAAGGCCATTCTCGACCTGGAAGGCAGAGGCGATCCCCTGGCGGCGCCAAACCTGGCCAAGCTTCTGGAAATCGGTGATAAGGAAGTCTGTTCCATGGCCGCCAAGGCCCTCATCCACTGTCCTTCTGAGACAGTGATAGAGGAACTGATAACCGCTCTGGCCGAATCGGAGGAGAATGTCAGGTACTGGGTGTCCCGCGCCCTGGGCCGTATTGGGGGGGCACGGGTGGTCAAACGACTGAAGACCCTGGTTCCCAAAAAGGATGTCAACACCTGGGCTATCGAAACCATGGGGCGGGTAGGGGCTCCGGCGGTAAAGACACTGATAGAGCTCTTTGAGAATACGGATTGGCAGATCAGGTTCGCGTCTTCCAAAGCGCTGGTACACATGGGCGAGGTAGGTCTGGAACGCCTGTTGAAGGCCATCGAATCCGGCGGAGAGGACACCCGGTACTGGGCGGTACGAACACTTGGTGAAATCGGGCATCCCGGCGCCACGGAACATCTCGGCGGGTGTTTGAAGGATAACAGCGGCGATGTGCGCCAATCAGCGGTCGAGGCGTTGCTGAAGGTTGGTAATCGGGCTTCGGTCCAGGCTGTCCTGGGTACTCTGGAAAGCGATTATGAAGATCTGCGTTGTTATGCCGCGCGATCTCTGGGCAGTGTCGGGGAAGAAGTTCTCGAACCATTGATATCCGCGCTTAACGATTCTGCCTGGACGGTGCGTTCCACTGTGTCCGAGAGCATAGGAAAAATAGGTGCAGTGGCGGTACCCATTCTTGAACGGGTGCTGGAAGAAGGCGGGGAAAATGAACGCCTGGCCGCGGTCGAAGCTCTGGGATACATCGGATCACCGGCTGGGAAAGCCCTGTCCCGTGCCCTGGCCGATCCTTACTGGGCGGTGAAAGAGCGGGCGGCTGAAGCTCTTGTCCGACAGGGTACCGAAGCTATTCCTCTTCTCCGGGAAGTCCTGGCTGATCGCACGGACGTCAGGGCATACTGGATCGTTAAATGTATGGGGGATATCGGGTGCTACAAGGTGGTCCCCGACCTGGTTCCTTTGCTTCGCCGAACCAGGGACAAGGACTTGAAAATCGCCATCACCGAAGCGCTGGGAAAGGTCGGTGGCGAAGAGGTTGTCGTGCCGCTGTTGGAGCTGCTCGAAGGAGACGACGAGGAACTCAGGTATTTCAGCCGCCGGGCCATGGTTACCGTGGGAGAGCCGGCTATGAAAGTGCTCCTGGACCGATTAAAGAGTTCCGATTGGACGCTGCGGAAAGTGGCCGCCCGTGCCCTGGCAGAGTTTGGAGAAATGGCTGTAAAGCCGCTCATATCAAGGTTGAGAGTGGCCGATCCGGGTTCGGCCGATTACCTGGTTGAATCGCTTGCCCGTCTCGGGGTGCCGGCTGTGGATCAGTTGATTAACCTGCTTATCAGTGCCTCGTGGTTCGTCCGCAAAAAGGCTTCCACGACTCTGAAGGAAATTGGCCGGCCGGCGGTGCCCTTTCTGGTAAAAGCCCTGAAACGGGGCGAAGCTGACATCAGGTACTGGTCCACCAGGGTGTTAGGCGCCATCGCGGTACCTGAAACCGTCCAGGCTCTGACTGAAGTAGTGGGCAAAGGAGACCGGGAAGAACGGTATCTCGCCATCGAAGCTCTGGGTGAGATCGGTGAGCCGTCGTGCGTCCAACTGCTGATCCGTTCGCTTCAGGACGAGTCCTGGTCGGTGCGTAAGAAAGCGGCGGAAGCCCTGGGCCGGTTCGGCGCGAAGGACGCGCTGCCGTCACTGCTGGACGCGGTGGATGACGGGGATGAGGAACTGCGCGCTGTGGCTGCCGCCAGCCTGGGCTGTACCGACGATGAAAAAGCAGTGGACCGTCTGATACGCATGGTCGATGATCCATTCTGGGTTGTCAGACAGAACGTGGCGTACGGGCTCGGTCTTCTCGGAGACGGGAAGGCTGTGGACGTCCTGGTCGGTTTGCTCGATGATCCGTCGTACGATGTGCGCCGCAACGCCGCCACCGCCCTGGGGCGCCTCAAGTCGGAGGCGAGTGTGGCCGAGTTGAAGAAACACGTGGATGACAGGTACCTGGCTCCCTATATTATTGAAGCCCTGGGTTTGATCGCCGATCCGGACGTGCTGCCGCTGCTGGTACGCATGGCTCGCAACAAAGCCGATCCCGAGGTGCGTTCCGCCGCCGCGGAAGCGCTGGGCAATTTCTCCGCCCAGGAAACCCGTGACATTCTGGTGGAGCTTCTGGGAGACGAGTACTGGTATGTTCGCCGAAACGCCGCTCTGTCGCTGGAGTCCATGGGCGATTACGGGGAAGCGGTGGAGATAAAGCCCCTGAAGACGCCCGGAAAGGCTGCATCACTATACCGTGAAGGACTCGGCCTGTTGAAAAAGCGTGATCTCGGTGGAGCTCAGAAGAAGTTCAAGCAGTGTATCGAAGCCGATTCCAACCACGCCCGGGCATTTCTCAGCATGGGTGTTGTTTTCAAATCCAAGAACATGGCCAGGCAGGCGCTGCGCTGCTTCAAAAAGGCGGTCGAGCTCGAGCCTGAACTGGTCAAGGGGCATCTCTACCTGGGAATAACCTGTGGCATCCTCAGAGAAATCAACAGTGCGGTCGTTTCTCTCAAGAAAGTAATCAAGCTGGCTCCCGAATCCAGTGAGGCCAGAACCGCCGGGAAAATACTCAACAAGCTCGCCCGGAAGACGGAAAAAGACAGCGATTAACCAGTTGTCAAGACGAGCATGCTGCACGGCACCAGGGCGGCAAGACAGGTAATGAACAATGATGGATTCGATGGTGGGCTGGCAAACACGGTACGAATGCCAGGTATATCAGGAACTCGGCAAACCATCGAATAAGGATTTGCCTCCTCTAGCCGTCCTGCTTGGACCGACGGCATCCGGCAAGACTGCTATTGCTGTACTTATCGCGGAAATGGTAGGTGGGGAGATCATTTCCGCCGATTCGGTAGCCCTGTATCGCGAGATGAACAAAGGAACAGCCAAACCGGGGGAAAACGAGCTGCGCCGCGTCCCGCATCACATGATCGATCATATCGGGCTGGGCGATCACTATTCGGCGGTCCATTTCGCGGTGGATGCCGACCGGGTGATCCGCGATATTCTCAAACGGGGAAGGATCCCGCTGGTAGTTGGAGGAACGCCTCTCTACCTGAGAAGCTTGATTCGGGGACTTCTTCCCGGCGTGGGTGAGGACCACGGGCTCAGGGAAGTCCTTTCCGGTTTGACGGCCGCAGAGTTGGCCGAAGAACTGAAATCGGTGGATCCGGAGTCCGCTGACCGTATTCATCACAATGACCGTAAGCGGCTGATGCGGGCCGTGGAGATTTTTCGTCTTACCGGTCGTCCCAAATCGTGGCATGTTCGACGGCATCGCTCGCATAGCAGGTACCGGACTTTGAGGATCGGGCTGACCAGGGATAGAAATGAGCTTCACGAGCGGATCGACCGGCGGGTGGACGTTATGTTCGACGAGGGCCTGGTCCGGGAGGTGGAAGGACTGCTGGCGTCCGGACTTGAAAAAGTTTTGCTAAACGTGGGAGCAATAGGGTATAAAGAGATTATAGGGTACTTAAAGGGTGATTATGAGTTGGAAAAAGCCCGAGCCTTGATCAAGCGGCGCACCAAAGATTTTGCCCGCCGCCAGATGTCCTGGTTCAAATCCGAGCATGATATTACGTGGTTTTCCCTTGACGGGAACGACAATGTGGGGTTAATTATAAAGCTAGCAGAAGAAGTGCGCCTTTTTTTCGCGCGTGATATATAGAGGAGGAAAAAATAAATGACAAAACAAAAACCAAACCTCCAGGATAATTTTCTTGGCCAATTGTGCCGGGAACAGGTCGAGTTGAATATGTTCCTTACCAACGGTGTAAGGCTGAAAGGGACCCTCAAGGGATTTGACAATTTCACTGTGCTTCTTTCCGGTGAGGGCAAGCAGCAACTTATTTTCAAACACGCCATTTCCACTATTGTTCCTCAGCGTCCTATCGGCAATCTGTTCGAAGTCGCTGGCGGGGACAGCGATCCTGCTTGATAAGAGATAATAATTAATTATAGATAATGTTTGATCATTGAAGGGAGCAGCCCAGCCCGATGTCCGAGTTCATAAGAAAAAAGAAAATTGGTGAAATCCTTATTGACATGGGAGTGCTGAGCGAAGAACAGCTCTTCTGGGGACTTGAGAAACAGAAAGAAACAAAGGAGCTCATCGGCCAGATATTGCTCCAGGCCGAATACATTGATGAAGAGCAGCTGGCCATGGCCCTGGGCCGCCAGTTCAACGTTGACTATATGGACATGGAAGAGTACATGCTCAACGAGGAGTTGATGGAGCGGGTGCCGGAGACGCTGATAAAGATGTACTACTTCGTTCCCCACCGGCTCGACGGAAATGAGCTCACCATCATTACCCACGACCCGACAAACATTTCCATGTTCGACAGTATCCAGGTGGTGACCACTTACCGGGTCAACTATGTCGTGTCGGCCCGGGACCGTATCGAGAAGATAATCAACGATTACTTCTTCGAGGATGACGCCCCGGAAGAACAGGATATCCCCGATGGGAAAACACTGGATGACATCACCCTGGACGACGTTTTGGAAGACGTTAACCTGGAGTTCATCCAGGACCTGGCCGAAGAGGACGCTGATTCCACCCTGCTCGACGACCTGCGGCGCCAGAGTGACCAGAAGCCGATCATCGTTCTGTTGAATAAGATTATCCTCCAGGCGCTGGCCGACCGGGCTTCCGATATTCATATCGAGTCCATGCCCGCCATGGTTCAGGTCCGGTACCGTATCGACGGCGTACTGTTCGACAAGATGCCCATCCCCAAGAAAGCCCAGAACGCCATTGTCTCGCGTGTGAAGATCATGTCCAACCTGAACATCGCCGAGCGCCGGATGCCACAGGACGGCGCCTTCTCCGTCATGGTGGGCAACAAGAAGGTGGACTTCCGTGTGTCGCTCCTGCCCACCATCCACGGTGAGAACGTCAACATGCGTATCCTGAGCAAGGACAAGACCAGCCTGAACGTCCGGACCCTGGGTTTCGACGACGTGGAGTACGAAACGTTCTTCAAGGCCATCCAGCAGCCCCACGGGATCATCATGACCACCGGTCCCACGGGTTCCGGTAAAACCACTACCCTGTACGCGGCCCTGAACGAGATCTCGTCCCCGGAGATCAAGATCATCACCATCGAGGACCCGGTCGAGTACCAGCTTCCGGGCATCATGCAGATGCAGGTCCACCGCAACAAGAACGACGATTCCAAAAGTTTTACCTTCGCCAAGGGCCTCCGATCAATCCTTCGTCACGATCCCGACGTAGTAATGTTAGGAGAAATTCGTGACGAGGAGACGGCCAAAATCGCGGTCAACGCGGCACTGACCGGCCACCTGGTGTTCTCTACCATTCACGCCAACAGCGCCGTGGACGTTCTCATTCGTATGAAACAGATGGCGATCGAACCGCCGCTGCTGGCGTCGACCATGATCATCGTTATCGCCCAGCGTCTGGTCAGGAAGATTTGCGAGCACTGCAAGGTGCAGGAAGAAGAATTTCCGGAAGATAAGCTAAGACTTTGTGACCTTAATCCCGATGAGTTTAAGGACTACGTATTTTATAAAGGTACCGGGTGTGACCAGTGCGGTCACACGGGGTACTCGGGCCGTATCGGGATTTACGAGCTTTTCAACATCAACCTTGTCGTAAGGGAAATGATCTGTGACGACGCCACTGCTTTCGAGTTAGCCCAGCAGGCCGAAAAAGATGGCATGCGAACCTTGAAGCGGGTGGGCATGGTGAAAGTACAGCATGGCATTTCCAGTATGGACGAGGTCGTCCGCGTGGCCCGGGGCGCCCACTGATATTCGCCGCCGTTGAGGGAGAAACCTGCGGTGGTGAGCCGGGAAAAGGGGATCTCTCATGGCACTGAACAAAAAAGACGCTTTCGCGCTGGATATCGGATCCTGCAACGTCAAAGCCGTCAAGCTTGCCCCGGAGTCAGAGGTTGTCATAGAGAAATTTGCTGTTACCCGGCTTCCCCACGAATCCATTATCAGCTCCTTCATGGAGAAACCCATCATTTCACCGCAGGCCGTGGCGGACACCATCGCAGAGATGGTGGAGAATATGAATCTCGACTGCTCCGACTGCCTCATTGCCGTTCCCGATCTGATGGTGGTGGTCAACTGGCTGAGTATTCCTCAGAAGGTCGGCATCGACATGCGCAGCACCGTCCGTCTGAAGTTGGAACCGCTGCTTCCCCATGAAATCGACAAATGGTTTATCGATCACCAGGTCATCGACGACTCCGAAAAAAACAACGTCATCACCGAGGCGATTCTCCAGGAAACCCTGCTGTCCGTGGGGGGGATGATCCAGGAGATGGGGTACAACCCGCTCATTATCGACGGGTGTTTTTTCAACTGCCTGAACCTTTTTCACGACTACCTGGTCGATCCGGAAAACAAAGACAAGAACATTGCTATCCTGACCATGGGAAACGAATCCACCACGGTATCCGTATTCAGGGAAGGGGTACTGAAAATTATGCGGAGCATTTCCGTGGGAGGGGGCAAGTTTACCAAGACCCTGATGAGCCAGCTCAATGTGACCCTGGAGGAGGCCGAGAAGCTCAAACGGGAAGGGGTTTTCTTCCTGGCGGACTCTCTGGCCGAACAGAACAAGGTCAAGAATTACAATATCATCAAGCCGGTATTCGGAGAACTGATCAAGGAGCTCTACAATTCGTTCGACGCGTATCTGGCCAGGTTCCGCGAGTTCAAGATCAACGAAATCATCATGACTGGTGGGACGGCCAATTTCAGAAATGTCAACCTGGCAATCGAACAACATCTCAATATTCCTATTAAAAAAGCCGAGGAAATAGTACAGGTAGAGAGCTTCCAGGAGCTTACCCCGGATGATTTCAATGTCATTTCCACGGCACTGGGAGCGTTGATGAGGGGCTGAGGAGTCCGGAAGACAGGGCGCAATAAACGGCGCAATAAGCCGGATCCCGGAGTAGAAAACGGAGGAACGGTACACCATGAAGGTAACCATGAATCTTCTCCCCGCCAAGTATATTGGGGTGAAGCGTGATTGGCGAGCCATCTACATCGCCATCATTCTGATCGTGTTTACCCTTGTGGTCAACGGTTCTTTTTACGCTCTCAACTGGATGAAAGACCGGAAGGTGATTTTCAAGGAACCGGACCTGGGACGGTACGAACAGCAAATTCGTGACGTCGCCCGGCAGATACGACAGATCCAGGAGAAAATCAAGGAACTGCCCATCCCCGAAAAAATGATCCGTGATTTGAAAAGCAGGATCGATTTCATCAACAAATTCATGGGTGTCCAACCTCTGAGGTGGTCGGCGTTTTTTGAAAAACTAGAATCGCTGGCTCCTGAAAAAATCTGGATAGAGAAGCTCGAAACAATGCCGTCCGAAAGAGTTCCCGAGTTTTCGGCGCAATGCAAAACCGAAGCGCACAAAGAAGTTAATACGTTCTGGTCAAACCTGGAGTCTTCCATCGACTTTCAGGATGTCCAGCTTGTTGACGAGAAGTCGTTAGTGGAAGGCGAAGAAGACCAAAAAGATAGCAAAAAAAGAAAATCCCAGGAAAAAGAGAAAGAAGAACCCGAAAAGAAGAAGGCAAAGAAAAAGCCAATCGTCTACTTCGAACTACGGTTTAAGTACGCGCCGGTGGTCAGGCTTGAGGTAATACCTTCCACAGTGCGGAAGGTCAGCGGAACGAGCCAGCAGTTTGCCGTTCAAGGAGAAAATATCGTTGGTGAAAAAGTGCGGGTGCCCAGTGATTGGCCGTCATGGAGCCTGACGC
The DNA here is from genome assembly GCA_964432985.1 of uncultured bacterium. Taxonomy (GTDB): domain Bacteria; phylum Muiribacteriota; class CAYSPT01; order CAYSPT01; family CAYSPT01; genus CAYSPT01. The sequence goes on along the minus strand of CAYSPT010000018.1, from coordinate 16,985 downwards.
CCGAAGCTATCGGAGTGGTCAAGGATACCGGGCTGTTTTTTGCGCTTAAACCCGGTTCGGGCAGGGTGTCGGTCAAGTCACCTGACAACAAAATGGAAACTTTTGCCGATGTATATGTACA
>CAYSPT010000018.1:10961-16764 GCA_964432985.1 uncultured bacterium | reverse complement strand
TGTATATGTACAAGACTGATTTAAAAAATGCAAAAACACGATGGGGGTACCAGCCCCATCTGTATATGTGCAGGACTGAGTTTAAAATGATGCTAACACGATGGGAGCAACAGCCCCATCTGTATATGTACAAGACTGATTTGGTTGCGGCTGTTAGGCCGCATTAGGAGTGTAATATCGCATGAGAACAAGATCTGCCAGTTTGATCGAGCGTGGAGTAGTGTACGGCGTTGTCGTCGTCCTGCTTCTTGCCAATGTGTTGTTCCTCATGCTGCTCATCAAGAAACGAGGAAAGATTGCCCGCAAAGAAAAGGATTTCCAGCTCAGGGCGGAGCAAATGGAAGAAGAGAAGAAAAAGGAGCTCGAAACCGTCAAGAGCTTCTTGCCCGAGTGGGAAGTTCGGCTTGCTCAGCAGCAGCGGGTCAATGAGAAATTCAAAAAGATGTGGCGCCATCAGATCGAGAGAATCAAGGAATTCATGGCTATCATTCCCACCATCGAAAAAACTCCCGATCTCATCAATAAAATCGCCAACTACGCCCGGGAACTCGACGTCAAAATCACCCATCTGTCCACGGAGCCGTTTAAACCGGGACCTGAACCCGGGGTTAAGGAGTATCACTTCCATCTTAACATTGAAGGAAATTATCACGATATCAAACGGATGCTCTGGGAAATAGAGCACATGAAGTACATCGTACAGATGGCTGATGAGGGTTTCACTATTGTTAATCTCAACAACGATAGCAACAACATGGAGTTGCATCTGAAGCTGTTCACCTACTTTTTCTCGGAAACTTAAACAAAGTCTTAGACGAAGTCGAAACGAAGTCGAAACGAAGTCGAAACGAAGTCATAACGAAGTCATAAACCGGCAGGGAGACGTGCTCACGATATGGAGCAGTTGACGGAGCTAATTAAAAAGAACAAGATTTACGTGGGAGTATTGGCTGTCATTCTCGTTGCCGGAGTGGGCTTTCGCGTCTTCAAGGTCATTAAGGCCCGCAAAGCCGCCGGCGGTGTTCCCGGCGCTCCAGGAGCGCCGGTTCCGGCACCCGGGGCTCCGGTCGGAGCTGATGGTATTCCGGAGGTCAAACCTACCGTTTCCATGGACGCGTTACGGCCGAAAGATATCAAGGGCGGCGGTGAAGGCCTGGAAGAAATCGGCAGCCTGGAAATTCAGAACAAGGAATTGATTCTCAAGCGAATCAAGGTTGGTTTTCAATACGATTATTTAAGTAGATTTAATCCGTTTCGGGACTGGCGGAAACGGAATGTTCAGAAGAGGAAGATGATAGAAGGTACCCTACCTGTGGGCGGCGGGACACCGTCTTCGACCGCTCCGGGCACCACCCCCACAGCCGTTGCGCCGGGTGCTATTCCTCCTCCGGGAGTCGGCGCTTCATCGCCCGGAAGCACATCCGGTTTTGCCACCGAAACCGAGGGAGAAATGTCACAGCGTGAAGCGGTACCGGAAATCACTTTTTCAACCAGTGAAGGGGAAGATACCGGTGAAGAGCAGGGGGCTACCATCACTCTCTACTACAAGGGTCTGTTTGGGCTGCCCCGGAACAAGATTGCCATTATCAAGGAAAAATCCCCGATTGGAGAATCGGTTCAACTGAAATCGGAGGGGGAAATCCTGGGAACGAGCGGTATGGTAATCCAGACGATCAACAGTGAAAAAATCGTTCTTCTCGATCCGCAAAGCGGATCCTCCCAGGAGCTTCTTCTGGCTGCACAGAGTGAAGACTCTGAAGAAGAAAGCGACGCCGAAGAAGCAGCCCCGGCCGAGTCCGTCGAATAGCAGCTTTACTTTTCCAATGCTTCTACCACCTGGATTACCATTTCCCTTGATTCGACCGCTTCTTGCTTCGCTGAAATTCGCCAATGGCTGTAAGCGAAACCTCCGACACGAGATCTTCAGGTAAATGATAATCAAGGTTATTCACATTGAGAACATGACACGAATCCAACATTGTCTCTCTGCTAAAATTGCTGTATACTAATATTAGTCGTGTATAGATTATTGTCTCTTTCTGATAGCAGAGAAGGGGGAGAGTAACGAATGCCTACATTCGAATATGTCGGTGAGCGACCGGATGGCCGGCCGGCTAAAGGCACGGTTGATGCCTCCGACAAAAAGGCTGCGCGTAACAAAGTCCAGGAAATGGGCATAAAGATCAAGTCGGTCGTTCTTGAAGGAGAGATGACCTGGGCCGAGATACTGGACAGGAACAACCGCCGGGTGACCGGTAAGGACTTGTTTTTATTCACCAAGTATTTCGGAGTTCTTTTGAAAGCCGGTATCCCGGTGGTCAAATGCCTTCAGATACTGGAGGGACAAACGGTAAACCTGAGACTGAAGAAATGCATTCACAGGATCATGGATGACATCGAGGGTGGTCTGTCCATGTTCGAGGCGTTCAGCAAGCATCCCAAGTTCTTCAACAACATGTACTGCAACCTGATAAAGACCGGTGAAGAGAGCGGTCTGCTCTACCACATTTTTGAGAAGCTTACCGATTTCATGCAAAAGACCCAGGCCCTGAAGGCCAAGGTAAAAGGCGCCATGGTTTATCCGGTCACCGTTGCTTTCGTGGGTTTGAGCGTGGCCGGATTTCTGCTCATCTTCATCGTCCCCCGGTTCGGTAAGATCTTCGCCTCGTTCGGCGGCGACCTTCCCTTGATGACCAAACTCATGCTTCAGTTGTCGGAAGCGATGAAAAAATTTGCTGTCCCGGGAATAGGGGTTGCTATCGTAGGTTTTTTCCTTTTTCAGAAGTTCCTGGCGACCAAGCTTGGAAAGAAGGTTACGGACACTGTCCTTTTGAAACTTCCGATGATCGGTGGTCTCACGGCCAAGTACAACACCGTCCGGTTCTGCAGCAATCTGGCCATCCTGCTGAAGAGCGGTGTCAATATCACCCGTTCCCTCCAGGTCTGTATCGGCGCCATCGAGAACCAGGTGATTCAAGCCCAGATCGAGGGCGCATCCAATAGAATCGAAGGTGGAGTGAGCGTCTCTGACTCATTCAGTATGGTTAGTGTATTGCCGGATATGGCCAAGCAGATGATCTCCGTCGGAGATGAAACCGGTAATCTAGAGGACATGCTTCAGAACGTATCGGAGTTTTACGAGGAGGAGGTTGACGCGCTCGTTGATGCGGTTACGTCCATGATCGAGCCCGTATTCATCCTCTTCCTGGGTGTGGTTGTCGGCGGCATGGTCGTGGCCATGTTCATGCCCATGTTCAAGATGGCGCGCGTGCTGTCCGGCGGCGATCATTAACCAGGATCATAACGTCGTCAGAATCATTCGTTTCGACCAGTTTAAAAAAAGCCTTCCGTGCTGGAAGGCTTTTTTATTTAGACACTTGCCTGGTTAGGCTTCTTCTCGTTCATTATCGCTGCACCCACTACCATGTCTGACATCGTTCAGAGCTGACGTTCCCACCCTCAACCCTGCAACTGTAGAAAGAAGGGTAATTTACCTGCGCGTCCGCACTAAAAAATTGTTGCAAGGTGCCGATAATGATACAAGGTCGTGTTAGGAGAAGTGTATAAGTGCGAGGTAACTGTGCCATGAAAATGCGAACTATAGGTGTCGTGATCGTAGGTCTGGTGGTGCTTCTCTGTACTTTGTTTGTACCGGCCAGGGCAGAAGATGGTGCCTGTCTTCTGGGTATCCAGACTGCTATTCATAGTAATGGCAGCCGGGTAGTGGTCGGGGACCGTCCGGTTGATGCCAGGAGCCTTCCCTTCATCGAAGACGACAGGACCCAGATTCTTCTCCAGTTTTCAGGCAAAACTCCCGCCGTGTGGACGGCCAACGAAATCGAACGTGGATGGCGGTTTGACCTGTCTGAATGCCGTAACATGGTGACGGTTTCACGGCTTCACGTGGGACACGATCCGGTAGAAATGATCAAGGTTGTGGAGCACGATGGCGATCTCAGCGTGGTGGTGCTGTTGTCCGCTCCCGCCAGGGCTGACGTAGAGCTGTTGGAGGGGATTCTGAGAATCAGCCTGGAGAAGACCGGATCGGTTTTCAGCGATCATGGCGCTATCGCTCCCATTCCTTCTGAGAAACTGATGGCCGCTCTACCGGGGCTTGAAGGGGTCCGCGCCGGCCGCCGTGGCAGTGTGGTGGAACTAAGGTTGAAACTCAGCAAACCTCCGCTGGATTTCAAGACTGTCCGGGCAACCAAACAGATGCTCATTGATTTTCCAGGATACAGAAACAACTCGGGCCAGCCCGTGTTTGCGATTGAAGATCCGTTGCTGGAACTCGTCAGAGTAGTTGAAGGAACGGACGGGATCAGGATTATTGCCTGCCTGTCAACAGCGTTTAAAAGTAAAGTATACCAGGAGGATAGTTCTATAGTAGCCATGTTCGAGCTAGCCGCTCCACCCGGTCCGGAGGAGAAGAAGACTAAATCTTCTTTTAAGAAGACCGAATATTCGGTTCCCCTGGGAAGGGTTACCGGTTTCAGGGAAGTGGCCGCTGTGGAAGAATCTGACTCTGTTGATGTTGAAAGACTCAAGGCGCTTGCCGCCCGGGTGAGAGCCGAGATCTCGGGAACTGAGGATTCGGTCCCAGCGGTTGTTCCACCTGAAGTCCCGGTACTGCCGGTGTCCGTAAACACTTTGAAGGACATCGAACTGGTGAAGGTAACCGGTGCTGAAGAGCTCATCCTGCTGACCGAAAAGCCTCCTGCGTATGACATCACCTGGCAGGACAACCTGCAGATGACTCTTCATCTCAAGGGTATCTCGGCTGTGTTGGATGAGGGAGTAAGATTATTTTACGGAGATTTCCTGAAGCTGGTCCGGGTGACGGCCGGTGACGACGAGGTCGCGCTGGTGATGTCCTTCAGCCGGCCCTCGAAAGTTGAAGTACGCCCCGAGGGCCGTTACCTGGTGGCAAAGGTAATCGAACGCGAAGATGGAGACGAGTTTTATTCCGGTACTTCTTCCGCCAAGCTGATGGTTCAGAAGGCGGTTGAGGCACTTCGTTCTGCATCTGATGAGGAGAGAAAAAAAGCTGCTGCTGCTGTTCCTGAAATACCAGCGCTCCCTCAGGGCGAACCCGTGCGGGGAGAATTCACGGAACCGGCGCTGGACATCGAACCGGTCTCTGCAGTGTCATTGGAGCCTGAAGATGTTCCTTCAGTTAATGCAATAAAAGATATCAAGGTGACGGAAGAAAACGGCCGTGGTGTCATCGTCATGACCATGTCGAAGCAGACGGATTTTAAATCAGTGACCCTGCCGAAACAGCTTATACTCACCTTCCCGGAAACGGTCCCGGGTGAAGGTCCGGCCACCCGTCTTCTGGAAAAGGATCTGCTCCGGTTCATACGGACATACCAGAGAGACGGCGGCCTGGGCGTCATAGCCAAATTTTCCAGGCCGGTCACAAACGATGTACACAAAGACGGATCCCGGGTGGTCGTTTCCTACCACGAAGAAGGAACAACGGCATACGCGCCCGAAGGGATTGAAGCCATTCAGCCACTCGACTCCGTGCCCGAACCCGTTTCTAAAGCTCCACAAACTCCCGTGGCCATTCCGGACGAAGTCATCGCCCGGATTGCGGACATCAAAGAACGATTCAAGGCTGTAACGAAAGAGATGGTTCAGAAGAAAACTGTTGGGTCCATGGAACCATCTGAAGCAGGAGAAAAAGCGATAGCCCAGACGGAAACTGTTGGGGCAGAGGAACCATCTGAAGCAGGAGAAAAAGCGATAGCCCAGACGGAAATTGTTGGGGCAGAGGAGTTATCTGAAGCAGGAGAAA
>CAYSPT010000018.1:0-10861 GCA_964432985.1 uncultured bacterium | reverse complement strand
GCGATAGCCCAGACGGAAATTGTTGGGGCAGAGGAGTTATCTGAAGCAGGAGAAATAACTTCCGGACAGCCGGTGGGTGTCCCGTCTGTATTTTCCTCGGAAGAAACACTTCCTGAAGAGTTAATCCCAGAGGAATTGGTTCTGGAGGAAACTCCTGTCGAGGCAGCCGTGGATGGGGAACCTGTACCGGAAACTGATGAACTTCCGATAGATCTGTCAATGATACCGACCATTCCTGAACCACCCGCGGCCGTAGCGGATAAAGAACCAGTTCCCGTACCGCTTGAAGAGCTCATTTCACCGGTACCGGAAGAAATGACACTTGAATCTGCCGCTGAACCTCAGCCGGCTGAAGCTGTGTCGGTAGCGGATGATGTTGTATCAGGAGAGCCGGTAGAGGTCGTACCCGAGGGCGAACCAGGGGTACTTACCGACATCAAGGTACTGGAAAGGCCCGACGGAGGTCCACGGGTGCTGGTCTGCGTAGGCGGAAAACCTGAATTCAAGGTTGTGCATACGCCGAGACAGATTATTGTTGATATGCCGGGCGTAACACAGGGCATGAAAAAAGATGTTGTCCTTGTCGGCCGCTGGGGGATTAAACTGGTCAGGATGGTACCGGTTATTTCGGGAACCAGGATGATTATAGCTCTTCAAGAGCATATGGCGTTGGAGGAAAAAGCGTTGACCGCCGAGGGAATAGCCTTTGATTTTCCCGGGCCGGAACTATCTCTTGAGGACAAGCTTCGAGCTGAGGCGGAATCGATCATGGGAGAGGACCTGGCGGCTGAAGGTGAGATCGGTGAAGATGTGGAAGCCATCCCGGTTGACAAGCCGGCGGTCCTGGGTGAGGTCGTGGAAATACCCGAGGAGCTTGAAGAAGTAGAATATTTCCCGCCGGTGGAGGATGACCTGGAGCCTGAAACGGTCACCCCTCCGGCCAGCGCTGAACCGGTGGTCATAAAGGATGACACAACCGGAATAATGGTCACCGTTTCCGACGAACCTGCCTCGGGTAAAACGAAAGTAGAAGACCTTTTATCAGTCATCGATGCCTTGTCCGAAACCGATATTCCTTCGGAAGTCGGGCTTACGGAGGAGGCACCGGAGTCCGGAGAAGAGTCTCTGGAGGAGCTCACCGCCCGGGCGCGTCTGATAATCGAACGTATGCGGGCCGATCGCAAGCGGGGCAAAACCACAGGACCCGGCGAGGGGGAAGCCGCCGCGATGCCGAAGGGAAAAGCCCTGATAGATATCAAGGTAGTGGAATTGAAAGGGCACAGCCAGGTGGTTCTCGAGCTCAACGAGCCGGCCACCCATCACATCGTAAAAACTCCACGCCAGATCATCATCAATCTGGAAGATGTCCAGAATGTGATAAGAGATCACACGAAGCTGGTATTTAAGGAACCGGTCAAGGTGATCAGAACTAATCCTTTCGATGATGACCTGAGAGTTATCGTGGTGCTCACCCGGCCGGTACGCAGCACACTGTACCAGCGTAAAGCCAGCCTGGTCCTGGACCTTGTCACCGAAGAGGCACCGAAACCTCTGGTGGAAACTACACCGTCACCTGAACCGGCCCCGCCGGAACCGGGTTTCGAGCCGGTGCGTCCCGTGGCTGGTGTAGAAGCGGGACTTACCGGACTTGAAGTTCCGGCTGCCGGTACAACGCTCACCGGATTCAGGTCGGTCACCGGAGATCGGGGAGTCGTCGAAAGTGATGTCCTGGAAGACGACTACGTCCCGACAGCCGGAATCCAGCGGGCGCTTTCCATCGCCCGCCAGCGTGAGAAGGCGTACCAGTTGTATGTCGCCGGAGAAGCAGCCGCTGAACGGGGCGATTGGGAAGAATCTGTGGGCAGCTTCAAGGAAGCGCTGGAGCTTACACCAGGGGACCTTACCGTTATCAGGGCTCTCAATACTGCCGTCCCACGGGCACGGGTGATCGATCTTCACCGCCGTGGTCGGGATTATCAGAAAAACGCTGAGATATACAAGGCTATATGGGCCTTCAAGGAGGGCCTGAAAATCGATCCGGAGAATGTTCAGCTCAAGTATGCACTGAATGAAGCCGAAGGAGAAGAAAGGGTATTACTCCACCTCCAACAGGGTAAGGACTACTATCTCAGAAAACTGTACGAAAAGGCCGTCCCCGAGTTCAAGGAAGCGGTGGAGAACGATTACAACAATGCCGCCGCCCATCACTACCTGGGCCTGTGCTATATCGGGCTCAAGTGGTTCAAAGCGGCTGTAGCCGAGTTGGAAACGGCGCTGAAGCTGGCGCCGTACGACAAAGATATCCGTGTGGCTGTGGAAGAAGCCCGTCAGAGGGAGAAGATACAGGAATTCTATCGTCTGGGACAAACCCACGAAAAGAATCAGCAGTGGGACCTGGCCGTCAAGTACTACGAAGACGCTCTGTCGATCGAGCGGCACCTGGAGTCCGGTCAGGACGATGTGTCTGACCGGTTCTTGAAAGAAGGGCTGCGGCATTTCAACGGACGCCAGTACCAGAAGGCGACAGCCAGTTTCCGGGAGGTGCTGAAGCTCTCCCCGCAGAATTTGAAAGCTAACTACTGGTTGGGACGGACGTTGATGATAACCGGACAGATTGCCCGGGCGGTGGCGGCCTTCAAACGTGTTGTCGAACTGGATCCGACAAACAGTATTTCGGTGGAGTCTCTCATGGCGTTAAGCGGTGAAGACACCGTGGCACTGAAGGATCTTGGTATTGAAGATTAGAACATGCTTGATGCTTGATCATGTTACACATGCTTGATCATGTTACACATGCTTGATCATGTTCCACATGCTTTAGCATGTTCCACATGCTTTAGGAAGAAGCATTGCTGGCTAAGAACATAGGGAGGTACACGGGATGAGAGTAAGCAAAGCACTGCTCTCCGGTTTTGCGGTACTGCTCTGCCTGCTGTTTTTACAAAACATGGCTGGAGCACAAGAAATATCTGCCTCCGAAACCGAATTGGGAGCTCGGGAAGATATCATTTATAACGAAGCTGAGTTCGAAGCGGCCATCGCCGAATTTGAAAAAATCGTCAAGCTCGAGCCGGACAACAAAAAGGCCGCGGCCATACTTGATATGCTGCGCGACCAGGCCAAGAAAAAGCGAGAGGCCCAAAAGTTCTACAACCAGGGTACCACCATGGCATCCGAGGGACGGTGGGACAAAGCGTACACTGCTTTCGAGGTCGCCCTGAAGCTCGAACCGCACAACACGCTTATCAAGAAAGCTTTTCTTGAGTCTCGTGACCACCTGGTCAGTGAACGCAAGTACACCATGGAGTTCAAAGACGGCGATCTCAAGGAAATACTTTTGGGATTGGGGAAAGTGTCCGGGATGAACATCATGGTACCCGATGACATGGAGGACAAGGTGACAGTGGCTTTCGCCGAGATGACCTTTCACGAGGCGCTGCGGCAAGTGCTGTCCGGCTCCATGTACACCTACGAGGAAGAGAAGGACTTCGTAAGGGTAGTTCCCAAGGAGAAGAAAGTCATCACCGAGACCATCGCGCCCACCGAGCGTATCGTGAACCAGGTGTTCCGGGATATTGCGTTCCAGGACCTGATGGTGGCCTTCAAGCGAATGCTGAACATCAACATCATATTTGATTCCTCGGTGGCCGACATTCTCGAGAAACCTGTCACGCTCTTTATATCCGATATGACGCTGCAGGAGACCTTCAATCTTATCCTGAAGATGCAGGGAATAGTGGCCAAGAAGTTTAATCAAAATACCTACATCATTATGACTCCGGACGCGGCCAAGGACTCCCAGTTCGATCGGGACCGCAGGATACAGCACGTGTTCAAGCTGCGGAATGTGAAACCGGATTACGTCAAGAAATTGATCGACGAAACCAAGGGTCTCAAAGATGTTATCAACACCGATTATTGGACCACCATGGACAAGCGGTCCCAGGGAACTGAGCTCCAGGACGGCGCCGGTTTTACCGGTATCCTGGTCTATGACACTCCCGAGAACCTCAAGCTCATCAAAGAATTCATCAAAGAGATAGACATCAAGCGCAAGCAGGCCACCATCTCGGTGAGGATCATGGAGATCGAAGCCAAGACCGCCCGTGAGCTCGGTCTGGACGTTGATTTCACTCCCGCTGACGCCAACGATGACGGCCGGCACCTGGATGTCAAGCTGTTCCAGGATTTCAAGGGCAGGCTCGTCTGGAAGGACGATCCCGACGTGGTGGGTAAGATCGTCCGCAACTTCAACCTTTCGGCCATGCTCAATTTTCTGGACGAGAAGAACCTGAGCCGGACTATTGCCAGTCCCAGCATCAGGGTCATCGATGGAGAATCGGCCAGCATCGCCATACAGGATACGGTGATCGTAAAAGAGTACAAATATATAGTGGCTCCCGGTGATGTGACTGCCGGTGGTGGAGTGGAAACAGGTGTCGAGTACAAAGAAGTACCTTTCGGGATAAACCTGAACATCACCCCGTTCATTCACGATAAGGAGGTGACCTTGCAGTTCGAGTTGACCAAGGACACCCCGGTGGAATCTATTATCGATGAACTGGGTACCCACTACGGGAAGAGCGGCACCACCACCACCACGATCGTCAGGGTCAAAGACGGTGAGACGGTCATCATGGGCGGCCTGATCGAGAAGACGCGGGCGGAGTCAACAGAGAAAGTTCCCTTCCTGGACAGGATTCCTCTCCTGGGCGATCTGCTGAGAAACTCGTCCGTCAGGGACACCCGAAACAAGGAAATGGTTATTTTCATGACCCCGTATATCACCGGCAACGAAAATGAAACCGACAATGACGTACGTAAAAAAGAGATGAACGCACTGGATTTCTCGGGTTCCGAGAATTATGCGGAAATACTCAAGGGGCTGAAGAAGAAGCTGTATCAAGGCCCCCAGTGACAACTAAGGATGTGGAGACCTCTTCCTCCAGGGAGGTCTTATATCGGTGGGGAGCGGCGCTGCCACGCCGCTCCCCGATTCGAAATCAAGCCAACCGGCTTAACCGCCGGTGATTGCACCGGCTTTGCTGCCGGTGATTGCACCGGCTTAACTGCCGGTGTTAGCGGCCACTAGGCCGTTATAGTTAAAACCGGATGTTCACAGTGTTGCATTGGCAGCCACCGGTTACGAAGAAGGGTGGAACGAAGCATGATGGGAAGAACATATGTCGTACCAGCATTGCTTCTGGCCGCGGCTCTGGTCATGACGGTGAATCCGGTCTTTGCCGACATCGACGCTCAGCACAGGACGGATTCATTTCACTGGTTCAATAAAGCCCAGGACTTTTTTGCCCGGGGTGAGCTTCAACGGGCTGAGAAGGCGCTGGAAATAGCGCTCATGCTCGATCCGGCGAATTTCAAGGCCACCCAGTTGAAAGAGGACCTGGCCGCGAAGAAGATTGAGGCCATTCGGCCTGTTCCAAAACCTGCAGAGCCCGAAATTCCGGCTGTAAAAGAGCAGTTGACAGGTATGACGGTCAGCGGCACTGGCAAAACAGCTGTGACCGAGGAGCCACGGGATCCGCAGGACGCCCGGGGATGGTTTGAACGGGGACGTGGATTCTACCAGGACGGGAACCTTGAAAAGGCAAAGAAGTGTCTCCAGATAGCCATTGAGCTGGATGAAAAGAATTTCGAGATCCGCCGTCTGTTGGGGACGATCAGTGCCCGGTTAAAAGCTTCGCAGCTACCGGTGAAAAAGATTCCCGTTCCCGGTAGCGTGCCCCTGCTTGCTGAACCGGAAAAAACCTTTAAGGACAAGCGAATTATCGAGGAAAAGCTTGGTTCCCAGGGAGTCAAAGAGCGGGTTGTGATTATCAGGCCCGGTGACACCCTCAGCAGCCTAGCGGCCCGGTTCATGGGTGATCCGCTGATGTTTAGAAAACTGGCTGAGTACAATGATCTAGAGGATCCCAACAGGTTGAATCCCGGCGACGTCATCAGGATCCCCGTTCTGGGCGAGGAGACCGCGGTGTTGGATTCCGACGTTACCGTGATCGAGCACGTCCCCTCGGGGCCGGATTTCAGAAAGATCTTTCCCCCGAGCGTAAAAAAGCCGGTGGAAGGAGACCTTCCGAAAACGGTACTCAGAAGTATCTCGTCTATACCGGCGTTGAAACAGCTGAAGGTGAAACCGGAAACGAAAGAGCCGATCAAGATAACGGTGGTTGATCAGGCGACCGCGGAAGTTAAGCAGGTAGAGGTGGCCGTGGTGGACGCCAACGGGCTCACCATGGATGATCTCAACTTCCTCAAGAAGAAACCGACTACGGCGAAGGAGTATTACCGCCGTTCGCAGATCCTCTGGAAACTTAACAAGCTCGAAGACGCCATGGATTCCTACAAAAGGGCCATCCAGGCCGATCCACGGTTCCTGGCGCGCAAAGACGGAGACAAGCTCGTGGAAGAAGCCTTGACACACATGGCTGATCGGGTCCCGCGCTACCGGAGAACTTCTGCTGAAATGCACTACGCTTTGGCTTCGATTTATCATCGCTCCGGCCGGTACCACGACGCGGTAGAGGAGTACCGAAAGGCGCTTGAGCGTGATCCGGAGTATCATGAAGCCTATTTCAATCTCGGCCTGGTGTACGAAAAACTGGGTGCCATCGATCTGGCCGTCGAGACCTACGAAAAAGTGAACGAAATATTCAACACCAGCTCATCCATGGTTAATCTTGCCACCGAGCGGATAATGCAGCTGGTGGAATGGAAGGAATCCAGCCATTGAGGGCAGTGGTTTTAAAATCATTATTGTGGAAAATGTGCGCCCTGGCTGTACTGTCCTGGGTGTTTTACCTGCTCCTGGGATACAGTGTTGTCTACAGTTGTTACATCCCCTTGCGGGTGGCTCTGGTGCCGAAAGAATGCCTGGGGCTCGGTGACTCGTTCATTCACCTGGACAAATCACTTTCACTGGTGTGTAGCAGCGAACCGGACACTGCCGGGAAAATAGTAGCCGGCATCCAATGGCTGCGGTCTCGTCCCGGGGTGCGATCACTGTTTCCGGTGGAGCGGTGGCAAGCCATCCTGGCTGACATGTCCTGTGTGAACGTCGACAAAAGGCTTCGTGGATAATGGCGATAAAAGCGGCTGTAATAACTATCAGTGACGGAGTCTTTCGAAATGAGCGCGAGGACCGAAGCGGTCCCGTTCTGAAAGGGCTCCTGGAAGAAATGGATGTTACGGTGATGTCTCTCCAGGTCGTTCCCGACGAAAAGGAGATGATTGCCGAAGCTCTGGCGCTGGCGTCCGATTCCGGCCGCTTCGACCTGGTGGTGACAACTGGTGGAACGGGATTGACACCGAGGGATGTCACTCCGGAAGCGACTGCGGGAGTTATCGACCGGGATATTCCAGGGATAGCTGAAGCCATTCGCCGGCATGGGTGCCAGAAAACGCCGTTTGCAGCGTTATCGCGAGGGAAAACCGGGTTGAGAGGGATGACACTGATTGTCAACTTGCCGGGCAGCCAGAAAGCGGTCCGGGAGGGCATGGATGTACTGAGGCAACTTTTGCATCACGCTGTTGAGAAAGCACGTGGAGAAGGGGGATTGTGCGGTGGCGTATAGACGACTGGCGGTACGTATGGTACTTGTCGTAATTTGTATTGTAATTGCTCTGCAGATGAGTCCCGGATGTATGCGCTCAAGCATTCCACCTCCCATCAACCTGGAAATGCACCGCGGTTACAGCTATACCTTGCGGGGGTCCTGGAAAGCGGCCCAGGAAGCGGAATTGAAAAAGATCACGCCCAACGCAATATTCTATATGATGGATCCGGTGGATGACGACCGAGGACCCGGAACGTACCAGTACCCGCTTCGCGGTGAATACGTCCAGGGCGTATTCGATCTGCGAAAATTCGAAGTCGTGCCATATGAGGACATGGTGGAATTCAGAATCACCGTGCAAAAAGAGATTCAAACCAGTTTGCTGTCACGTCTCGGACACAGGTTGTGGAAGGACCAGGTGATAGACATCTACATTGATACGGACCGAAAAGCAGGTTCGGGTGAGCTGCGCGCGCTGCCTGGTCGGGACGTGCGGTTCGAGCCCTCTTTTGCCTGGGACAAGGCCGTGCTGGTGGTGCCGGAGAACGAGTCAGACATGAAACGAACGTTACGGGACAAATCGGAGTTAATAGGTTTGGGATCGTATGACATGGACCAGCGTGTGCTGCTTCCCGCCTCGGTAGGGGTCGGAGGAATGACCTTCGTGATCAAGGTTCAGAAGGGCAGGCTGGGGGAGCCATCGAAAGACTGGGCTTACCAGGTACTGATGATGGCCTACGAAGAGTTCGACCGGGCAGACACGCTCAAGAACAAGAAAGTAAGGGCTTTCGCTACTGAGCAGGAATTCGGCGGCGGCAGTGATTATCCTGGCAGCCCCAATGTGCTCGATTTGCTCGTCCCGAAAGAAATCAAGCAGTTCGATGTACTCGGAAAATATATCAGCCATCCTGATTCGTCCCAGGCCCAGATGGCGTTTATCCCGATGGTGACCGAAGCCGATTCCGACCAGTGAATGTACTGTTTACAGTGTTAAACGGCTGGGCGATGTGGTAGTATGAATTTTGACGTGAACAGGAGGTTTTTCCTGCTGTGGACCCCAAGCGGTTTCTATTGGGAGTGGTAACGGCTCTGACGGTATTCGTTGTGCTGGATTTTCTGCCGACAATGCCATTCCTGATCAAGTATGCCTGGATCATCGTAATATCCCTGCTGGTGGTGACCATAGCCGGGATACGGTCGCGGTCTGGGGTTACGAAGTCCGGGATTAAACAGAAAGAAGAACCGATCCAGCCGCTCCCCGAAAAGGGGCAGGATGAGTACGTCGACGAGGACGCTGACGACGCTGACAGTGGGGAGGAAACAACCCTTCACGAACTGGAGCGCCGCCGCCAGGCCATGGATGCCCTCTACAAGATCAGCCTGGCCACCAGTTCTCTTCTCGAAGTGGACGATCTACTTGAATTTATCGTCGATCTCTCCTTGAAGATCATACTGGCCACCCACGGATCCATCATGTTGATCGACAAGCAAAGCCAGACCATGACCATCAGGACGGCCATCGGCCTGGACCCCGAAATCATGAAAAAGGTGGTGGTACAGGTTGGTGAAGGTATATCGGGATGGGTGGCTCATACCGGCGAGCCTCTTCTCATCACCGACCTGGACAGGGACGAACGTTTTCACCATGAGGGCGAGAAAAAATACGACACTAAGTACGAGACCACCTCGCTGATATCGTGCCCGCTCAAAGTCAAAGACAACATCATCGGAGTCATCAATATCAACAACAAGCAAACCGGCGAGGCGTTCGACAAGTACGACCTGGAACTTCTGACCATCCTGGCGAACTACGCCTCGGTGGCCATTGAGACCGCCACGCTGCACGAGGAAATCAATAACCATTACGTGAGCATCATCGGGCTTGCCACCAGAGCCCTGGAAGCTAAGGACCCTTACACCCTGGGCCACTCGGAGCGGGTCACGCAGTATGCCGTGGACCTGGCGGAAAAAATGGGTCTGCCCCGGGATGATGTCAGGATAATACGGCAGGCCGGGATTCTGCATGACATCGGGAAGATCGGCATTAGTGAAAGCATCCTGCTGAAAAAGGGCCGCCTGACAGACGAAGAGTTCGAAGCCATCAAACGCCACCCGATTATTGGTAGCACCATCATAGAGCCTATGAACGTACTTCCCGGTGTTTGCGAAGCCATCATGTACCACCACGAACGGTATGATGGATACGGATATCCCGAGAAATTGAAGGGCGAGAATATTCCGCTGGCCGCACGGGTCCTGTGTGTTGCCGACTCCTTTGACGCCATGACCTCCACCCGGCCGTATCGCCCGGCGCTTCCCAACCACGTGGTCATCAATGAACTGAAGAAAAACAAAAGCAAGCAGTTCGACCCGGATGCGCTTGAAGCTTTCCTGATAATTCTCAAGGAGCGTAAGTACTACACCGAAGAAGAGCTGGCTGCCGCTGCAGAGAAGAAGAACGACGACCGGGGCGGCAAAGGCAAGAAGGATGAAAAGGGTGCCAAAGACGGCAAGAACGCATCCGATAAGGCTAACAAGACTGGCAGCGCGGGTACCGACAAGGCTGAAAGCCAACGCGCGAAAGATGCCGCTGATAAGGTGGCCGAAGCGGCTAAGTCAGCTGAAGCTGATAAGTCTGCTGATGCGGCTAAGTCTGGCGAAGAAGCGAAGCAATAACGTATAATGCAAATATCTCACTAAGAGGTGCCGAGGAGGAAACAATCGTGTTCAATTTCGGGATGGGTGAGCTGCTGATCGTCCTGGCGGTGGTACTCATTCTCTTCGGCCCCAGCCAACTCCCCAAACTTGCAAAAACCATCGGTCGCTCCATCAGGGAGTTCAAGTCCGCTGTCGATTCCGACCCGGAAGACGACGAAGAGGATGAGAAAGAAGAACCACCCTCCGGTGATAAGAGCGAGATTCCCGGCGAATCCGACGACAAGCTGGCGGGCTGATTCTTCAGTGACACATTTTATCCAGGCGGAAGCTCCATCCTGATCTATCATTTCCAATGCTCGATTTCATATAAGCCCTGACCGGGCAAATTATTATCATCACCAGGTCCCATTCCCGTTCACCTCCGTCTTGTCTGTTTGTTGCCATTGTGGTACAATGCCGCCTGCGGTAAAGTCGTCAGGCTTTCCCGCGGTATTCCTCGGTAGCTCAATTGGCAGAGCGGGTGGCTGTTAACCACTAGGTCGCTGGTTCGAGTCCAGCCCGGGGAGCTTCGGCGAAGAGCCCCTATTGATGGGGCTTTTCGTGCATACTAGCCACTAAATTAAGCGCATCGT
>CAYSPT010000017.1:55388-84175 GCA_964432985.1 uncultured bacterium | reverse complement strand
GATGGCGTAGGCAAGGATGATGGCGTAGGCAAGGATGATGGCGCGGCCGAACCTGCGTTGGATGATGAGTCCGTCCGGTATCAGATATCAGAACCGGCCGAAAAGAAAGAAGGCCGCCTGGCGCCCGTCCGCAAGGCACTGGCCTTCCTGCGTCAGCACAAGCGGCTCATATCCGATCTCATCAGGGCTCTGTGGATCTTCTTTCGGGATTTCATCCGCTCGTTCAGTCTCCATCTCCATAATTTCAGGATCGAGATATCCCTGGCAGATGTAGCGCTTCTCGGGCAGATCTGCGGGACGGCTGCCGTGCTGAAATCGACTAAACCGGGCGTGTTCTCGGCGGTGGAGGTCATCCCGGATTTTGAAATTCTTCACGACGATATTGACATGGAAACCCGGGGGGAACTGAGGCTTTCAATGGTCAGCCTTTTTCTCTCGGGGACCAAATTCCTGCTGCGTCCTTGTGTCTGGAAGGCGGCCTGGATGGGTTTCAAGGAATGGCGTAAACGCGCAAAGGAAGAGAAGTTGAGAGGAGTGTCGTAGTGGGTAAAAGGCTCGATTTATCACGTGATATTCCGGGAGAGGAGTACAAACCGTACACACCGGCTGAGTCGCTGGTTCCGGAGCTCACCATCCGGTCCGTCGCTATCGGTATAGCACTGGCGGTAGTGTTTGGCGCCGCCAACGCCTACCTGGGAGCCACCGTAGGCATGACTGTTAGTGCCAGTATCCCGGCAGCGGTTATCTCCATGGGAGTGCTCAGGTTGTGGTTAAAGAAAGGGTCGGTTCTGGAGAACAACATGGCCCAGACCGTTGGCTCCGCCGGGGAATCTCTGGCTGCCGGCGTAATCTTCACTGTTCCAGCCATTATCTTGCTTAACCTGGATTACGGAAAAGAAATTCCGTTTCCCACCTGGTGGACGATTGCCACCCTGTCGCTGCTTGGCGGCTTGCTGGGCGTGCTGTTCCTCATTCCCTTGCGGCGTTACCTTATCGTCAGGGAACACAGAAAACTTCCGTATCCGGAAGGAACGGCGTGCGCCGAAGTGCTCACTGCCGGTGAGCGGGGCGGAGCAGGGGCAGCCCTGGTGTTCAAGGGTGTGATGGTGGGAGCTCTGTACAAACTGCTCATGGACGACCGCAGCATCGGCCTGTGGGGCCGCTTCCCGGAGTGGCACTTCTTCAAGAAGACAAAAGAGGGAATCGTGGGGATTCAGAACGCCATCATATCCTTCGACGTTCTTCCCATGCTGGTAGGTGTCGGTTATATCATCGGCCCCCAGATATCAGCTTTCATGCTGGCTGGAGGTCTCCTGGGCTGGTGGGTGCTCATTCCGCTCATCTCTTACATGGGAGAGCATCTTAATACCGTAGTATATCCAGCCACCGCGCTCATTTCGGAAATGTCGCCTATCGAAATCTGGAGCAACTACGTGCGGTACATCGGGGCCGGGGCGGTGGCGTTCGGCGGCCTGGCCAGCTTGATCAAGGCGCTTCCCACCATCCTCAGGTCATTCAAGTTGGGATTCAGAGAGATTGCTTCCACTTTCAAAGGGGGCGCGGCCGGCCATGAAGAAAAAGAAGCTGTACCGCGCACCAGCCGGGATCTCCCCATGCTGGCGGTGATTGTAGGGGTTGTACTTTTGTTCATTATCATCGGTCTGACTCCCCAGATAAAGGGTGGTTTCCTGGCAGCCCTGCTGATCATTATCTTCGGTTTTTTCTTCGTCACCGTTTCCTCCCGGATCGTCGGTCTGGTGGGAAGTTCGAGCAACCCGGCGTCGGGTATGACCATCGCCACGTTGCTGGCCACCACCATCCTGGTAGTAGCCGCCGGTCTCAAGGGACCGGCAGCTATGCTGGCGGCCATCACCATCGGCGCCGTGGTATGTATCGCGGTGTGCATAGCCGGTGACACTTCCCAGGATTTAAAAACCGGCTTTCTGGTAGGAGCGACACCGTGGAAACAACAGATTGGCGAGGTCATCGGGGTGGTAGCCTCTGCGCTGGCGGTGGGAGGGACAATCATCCTGCTCAACTCCACGTACGGCTTCGATCCGGCGATTCCGACAGCTTTGAAGGCGCCCCAGGCCAACCTGATGAAAATTATCATCGTGGGGGTGGTCAACCAGAACCTCCCGTGGATACTGGTTTTTGTTGGCGCCGTCTGCGCCCTGGTGGTGGAGTTGTTCGGGATGCCTTCGCTGGCCTTTGCTGTGGGCCTGTATCTGCCGTTGGAACTTTCAACCAGCGTCATGGTGGGCGGAGCGGTGTCGTTGCTGCTGGGGATATTCAAGAAGAAGGAGTTCAAACTAAGAAACGAGCGGGGGATTCTGTATGCGTCGGGGATGATTGCCGGTGAAGCCGTGCTGGGTGTCCTGATAGCGGCCAGGATTGCCTTCAACGATCTGAGCGTGGCCAGGGGGTGGCTCCCGTGGCTGACCTGCAGGGACTGGAGCGCTTTGCTCCTGAATAAACTGCATTTGACAGCATTTCCGGGAAGCAACCTGTTTTCGATTACGATGTTTATTTTGCTGACGGTAACACTGGGGTATGTAATATTCAAAAAGAACATCGTGTTGGAAGATAATGAAGGACCCGCTGCTGAATTTTCAGACGAAGGCGGACCATAGGACTTATGTAAACCAGGCCTTTATAAGGCCGATTGAGTGGCCGGACATCGGAGGGGATGTCGGAGATACCAGGGAATGTCTACAGTGGATTTTTTGGGCAGTGATATTAAACAGTACACATCATAATGGAGGTGCAGTAATGGCTATTGAAGATCTGGCAGGAACGGTAATCAGGGAGCTCCACAATGCCATCAAGACACACACGGTAGTGGGAGATCCCATCGACGTTGGCGGCCGCAAACTCATCCCGCTGACCAAAGTGTCATTTGGATTCGGCGTGGGCGGCGGAGCGGCTAAGAAGAAAGGCGACGGAACCGGGGGTGGTTCGGGAGCGGGGGCGTCCATCGAACCTATCGGGTTCCTGGAGGTGACCGATGACGGCACCAGGTTGATTCCGGCCCATGAGAAAAAGGAAACCTGGGAGAAGATCATCACATCGCCTCAGGCCAAGAAGATACTGAACAGTCTGTGGAACAAGGTATCGAAAAAAGCAGGCGTTGACGAGGAGACTGCTGGAGACGAGCCGGCATCGAAAGCCGAGGCAGAGAGTTGCTGCTGTCCGGAAGAAGACTCCGAGAGCTGCTGTGAACCAAAGGAAAAGAAAGGGCTTTCCCGCGAGGAAATGGACGCCATATTAAAAATAGATCCCCAGGAGTAGGCGGGCAACCTCGCCCGGGGCAACCTCGCCCGGGGCAAACTCGCCCGGGGCAAACTCGCCCGGGGTAAACCTGCCCGGGGAAAGGAAATCCAGTTTAGTTTACATAAGATCTCTTATCAGACCCAAAAGGTCAAACTGCTCATTTGACGCCGTTTAGCCTGTTTTAAGTAGTTTCCTATTCCGGAGGCCTTTTCCACTACCGTGCGCGAGGTGGAAATTTCAGAGTAAGAATACTCAGGAGGAGTAAGAATACTCAGGAGGAGTAAGAATACTCAGGAGGAGTAAGCGTACGCTGATCAGGAGGTTGAGAGTAATGTCTGACGTGAAGAAGAACGGAAGTAAATCATCTATCGGCCCGCTGTTCGTTCCCCGGGACATCGACGGGTTCTTTGGACTCTTCATCGACAACCTGGTTAATTTGCTCATCGTTGTCACCGTTTTGAAGTTCGTGTTCAAGATGCCAGATTCCATCGTGTTCGGACGGGTCGTTCCCGGAGCGGCGGTCTCCATACTGATCGGTAACATCGTGTACACTGTCATGGCCCGCCGGCTGGCGAAGCGCGAAGGACGCAGCGACGTCACTGCGCTTCCGTACGGGATATCGACACCGATAATGTTCGCGTATCTCTTCCTCATCATCGGGCCGGTTTACTGGATGACCAACGATCCCGAGACCGCCTGGCGCGTTGGTGTGACATCCACCCTGATCGGAGGGATTATCGAAGGACTTGGTGCGTTCATGGGGCCGGCCATACGCCGTGTTACACCACGGGCCGCTCTTTTAGGCACCCTGGCCGGTATCGCCATAACCTTTATTGCCATGAAGCCCACTTTAGGTATCTTCGAGCATCCGGAAGTCGGCTTTCTACCACTGGCCATCATCCTGATAGGTTTTATCGCCAAAGTGGTATTCCCACTGCGGATTCCCGCCGGATTCATGACCATTCTTCTGGGAACCATCCTGGCCTGGATAATCGGATTCCAGGAGTCGGCAAAAGTATCAGAAGCCTTACAGTCAGTTGGTTTTCACATCCCACGGCTCTGTATCGGCGAGATCATCAGGGGATTTTCCACAGTCATCCCCTACCTGGTTGTCGTCCTGCCTATGGGTATATACAATTTTCTCGAAACTATGCAAAACACTGAAAGCGCTGCGGCCGCTGGAGACGAGTACGATACCAGGACAACTATGCTGGTTGACGGCGGTGGAACCATGATCGGCGCTTTGTTGGGTAGTTGCTTTCCCACCACCGTCTACATCGGACACCCGGGCTGGAAGGCGGTAGGTTCCCGTCAGGGCTACACTCTCATCAATGGTGTCGTCCTCTTCCTTATCGCCATCTTTGGGCTTCTGAAGCTCGGGGCGGCGGTTATTCCCAAAGAGGTTGCCTTTTGCATACTTCTGTATATTGGACTGGTCATCACAGCGCAGGCTTTCCAGACCTCGCCGCTTAAGCACGCTCCGGCGGTGGCTATCGCTTTCGTTCCTCATCTGGCCAACTTTGTCAAAACCGAGGTGGACAAAGTGCTCACAGTGGTGGTGGACCACCTCGATCCGGCTACCCTTACCGGAGTGGTTCCCGACGGCGCTTCGCCTTCTATCAAGGTAATTTACGGCATCGGGTACGAAAAGTTTTCCCAACTCGATTTCTTGTACGAAAGCCTATCCCGTCTTGGAGCGGGCGCTATCGTCACAGGTCTTCTCCTGGGGGCCATAACAGCCTTCCTGATCGATAAAAAGTTCCAATATGCGGGCGCTTATGCTGTTTCGGCGGCTGTCCTGTCCTTTTTCGGGATAATTCACGCTCCCCTGGTGGCCGTGGGAGCAGCCTCCATGTACGCCCTGGGCTATCTGATTTTGGCAGCGCTGTTCTTCCTGCTGCATTTTTATGAAAAGGTGACCGGAAAACCGCTTGAAGTAGCAGGAGAAGCTCATTAAGTAGCCGGTGAAGCCCATTAAGTCGCAGGAGAAACCCATTAAGTAGCCGGTGAATTGCATTAAGTCGCAGGAGAAACCCATTAAGTAGCCGGTGAATTGCATTAACTGGAATGTATCCCGGCAGGCGCGCGACGATGTGCCTGCTGTGGTAATGTACATAATATGAATGACTTGCATAAAGTGTGCATGCACCATGCATAAATGTCCATGACGGTCTGTTTTTATTTCGTATCTTCTCGTTTGTTACCGCTACGCTGTACTTTCTACGCTTCCTTGCTTGAAAGAAAAAAGAGCAGGATGCTCTTTTGACGTAGCAAAAGAGACAACTGCTCTACAGTGCTCCTCATGCAAAACTTACCAGGCTTGCCAGGCTTGCCAGGAATCTGTGCGGAAGTTATGTCTTGATGAGAATCTCCATCACAGTATCCTCCCTCAAGCGGCGGTCGCTCCTGGTAGCTTTGAAGATAACTTCTTTGTCATCTTCACGGAGTTTTGTCTCGTACACCAGTTCAATACGGTCATCATACTCGCGCAGTACATCCGGCACCCGCACCGGAATCTTCTGTTCATCTGAGTGGCCGACAAGAGTTACTATTCTTCCCAGTTCCACATCCCGGCCATCCTGGACCGAACAAACATCGAACGGAGGGGTTTCCATGCTTTTACACTTTATGACAACGGTCTTCCCAACCAGGCTGTACAGGGGGCTCAGCATTTCCTTGAGTTCATCCTCGTGCTCCCTGCGCAAAAGGTCCGGATCAATACTATGCGCGGTTATCGGGTATTTTGGTTTCCGACTCATCGTACCCTCCCTATCACGTAAGTTACATTTTACCAGAATGGTTGCATTTTGTCAGGCTTTTGTATCAGAATCAGGCTTATCTACTTTTCCAAAGGGATTTACCGGCCGGTTAGCGAACTTCTTATAGGCCGATAAGTACCGGGTATTCATCTGCTGTGGCGGTCTGTTGAACTCATCCAGAGGGACACCCTTCCCTTCCCCCTCTTCGCCAGGGGGCTCCTCACCCAGTATTTGCGACAGTGCTTGTTTTACCTCCTCTGAAACCAGAGGAAGAAACTCTCTCAGTATGTTTTCTTCCCTTTTCGTGGCTGCAATATTGGTAATAAGTCTCTCTGCTTCGTTCCGTACACTGTCATCCGGGTCAACCAGCAGCGTCAGACACGGCTTGATGGCTACTCGCTTTCCCAGGGCCAGAAGGTGCCGCAGCCCTTCCGATCTGAGTTTTGGATCTTCGGATTCGACCATTTTTTCCAGAACCTCGAGGGCTTCGAGTTCTCCCATGTTGAAGATGGAACAAGCCGCCATTCCCCGTACTTCCGGATGCACATCCTTCAAAAAGGAAGTGAGAAGAACACTGGACTCCTCGGGGGGCAGGTGAGCGTAAATTTCCACCAGTGCTTTTCTAACTTTAGACGACGGATCGAACTGCAGGTGTGCCACCTTGCTTTGAACATCTCCATCCCAATTTTTCCCGATCATTTTGAGTGCGACTTCGCGAACATGAGGTTCCTCTGAATGCAATTGCTTCTCGAACACTTCTTCCCTGCCCTCTATATGATGTTTATCCAGCAACTCCATGGCCGTGGTTTGCATGTCCGTATTTTCACCTGCCCGGGCGGCTCCCAGTAATTCGCGGGTAAACTCGGGATCGTCCTTGAGAAAGGGGGCGATGTGCTGAAGTCTGTCCCGGTCGAGGATGTTCATAAAGAGGTGGAAATCAGAAAAAAGGCCCCTGTCCTGGAGAATTCTGACAATATGTTTCTTTTGCTTTTCGTCGGCACTGGTGAGATGGGAGAGAACGAGGTCAGATTTCTCAACAGGCAGAGATTGCCCCAGCGCCCATCCGGCCGCCTTGGCCACATCCTCACTCGGGTCCCAAAGCGCTTCCACCAGCACATTCCATACTTCCTCATCACAGTAGCGTGACAGGCTCCTGGCGGCTGAGGTCCGAATCTCTGGAACGGGATCTTCCATGCGCTCGAGCAGGAGACTTCGGGCCCGGTTATGCTCTAGAAATCCGAGAAAAGACACGGCTTTCTGCCTGGCAGCGACATCAATGCTCTGGCTCCATGCAGCCATTTCGTCAAACATACCCAGAGCAACAAGGAAATCCGTGAGGTCATGTTTGATCTCTTCCCGCAAGAGTTCGAGGCGGTCGAGCAGTTCACGACCGCACTTTCGCAGAGTTTCCTTATCAAACAGGGAGATCAAGCGGTTGTATATGACCGATATCTCCTGGACTTCGTCTCCCATGACTTTGAGGGTGGCTTCAGCAATATCGTCCGGACGCAGCAGTGAAGCCCAGTTTTTCAAGGCAGCATCGTACCCGCTCAAGACCGCTTCGGAAACGCGCAGCACAAAATGAAATTCTTTTCTCAGGCGCTCGCTATCTGATTCGGGATTATAGCCCAGCTTGAGAGCATCAAGCGTTTGAAGCAGGCGGTCTTCATTAGTAACGTGTTCCTGGGTTGGGGCCTTGCTTTCAAGGGATATTCCGGTCTTGCGCAGATTAACCTTGACCCTGTTGATGACTTCCTGTGCCATGAACGGTTTGAGAAGATAATCGCTGGCTCCCAGATTGAAAGATTCTGTTACATCGCTTTCATACCGGTTTCCCGTTAACATGATTACCGGTGTTGTCTGAGAAATGGATCGGCGATAGTACCGGAGGAAATCCAGTCCGCTTTCCACCGGCATATTGATATCGAGAAGTATGAGATCAGGGGGATCTGTTCTCGACAGGAGTTCTCGAGCAACCGAGGGATTCTCCGCAGTTTCCACCTCGAATCCTTCCAGAGAAAGAATTCTCTTACAGAGGTGTCTTACCAGATCTTCATCGTCCACAACAAGGATTCTAACCATGGATCTCACTCAGTTAAGATGACGTTTTATATACTCCACCCAATGCTCGACTCCGGCACCTGTCTTGGCTGAAACTTCTATCACTTCCAGTTTCGGGTTGATCTTCTGGGCATCATCGGTAGCCCGTTTAATATCAAAATCACAATAGTCCATGAGGTCTATTTTATTGATTATAACAGCATGCACGAAATTGAACATCGGCATATACTTGGCTGGTTTATCATCTCCTTCGGTAATACTCAGCACAACAACCCGTATGTCTTCTCCCAGGTCGAAACTGGCCGGACAGACGAGATTTCCGACATTCTCGATAAACAGCAGATCAGTTTTGCCTATATCGAGCTTGGGGAGAGCCGCCTGCACCATACCAGCGTCGAGATGGCACCCGCCCTGAGTGTTGAGTTGAACAACTTGAATACCCGTGTGCTCCAGGCGCCGGGCATCCAGGTCGGTATACAGGTCTCCCTCTATCACGGCACAGTTGACAGTGGGGGAGATGTTTTCAATCGTGCGCTGCAGCAATGTGGTCTTGCCCGAACCGGGTGATCCGAGCATGTTGATTGAAAAACACCCTGCATTCTTGCACTGCTCCTTGTTTTGCATGGCTATCACGTCGTTGGCGCGAAGTAGATTTGACATTACTGTTATTTTTTTCATCGACTATTTCACTCACCTTCAAAATCAACTACATAGAGTTCGTGGCCTGATTTAAGCGTAACCTTTATTCCAGAACAATCAGGACAGGCTATAAGCAGATCAGTGCCGACTTCAAATTCCTTATTGCAGTCATTGCAATATGCCAGGGCCGGTTTGCGCTCCAGCACCAGTTCAGCTCCTTCACAGGATGTTCCCTCCGAGGCAAACCCGAAGTAGAAATCGAGCGATTCCGCCACCACACAGCTGAATGCACCGGCACAGACTCTGATTTTCCGTACCTGGTTTACATCGTTCTTCTTTGCCTCACCAGTAACTATGGTTAGTATGCTGTCTACAAATGCTGCTTCGTGCATTATTATGTCAGGAGACTTACCTCTACCGTCTCCCCCTGGAGCAAATCCCGCGTGGTAAGAAGAAAACCGTCTGCAACTGAGGCCCGTGCGGTTGACGAAACAATTCCCGGAGCGTAGGGAACGCCGCTTTCCTGTAGTTTGAGACCGGACAGCCGGTAGCCAAGCGGGTAAGCTTTCCTTCCTTTGAATTTAAGAAAAACGACATAGGTGAATTCCGAGTCATCAACCAGTACGGTCTGGGCCAGTTTCATGGGAGCAACCGGAAACACCTGGCGCTGTGAGAAAAAGTTCTGGACAACCAGGTTCAGGGCGGTAAAAGCCCCGGTAGGTTTGCCCGGAAGGCAGAATACGGGCTTGCCGTTGATAATCCCGGCCATGAGTGGTTTGCCCGGCCTGATGGTCACTTTGCGAAACACTATGCTTCCCAGCCTACAGAGGACATCAGGTAGAAAATCGGTTTTTCCTACCGACACGCCTCCTGAGCTGATGAGCACATCGCAGATTTTTAATCCCTTTTTAATCTTATTTTCAACCGACTTGCGAGTGTCGCGGGCAATTCCAAGCCAGATGGGTTCACAGCCCCATCGAAGAAGCGACGCAATAATCATGGGACTGTTGGTGTCTGGGACCATGCCTTTAGCCAGTTCCTCACCGCCGGCGAATACTCCAACCTTCAAATTATTGAAAACTGAAACTGATTTTTCGCCCATTTCAGTCAGAAGAGCCAACTCCTGAGGGCGGATTACGTTTCCTTTCTTGATGAGAAGCGTTCCTTTTTTGTAATAAACGCCTCTACGGGCTACATGAGTCCATTTACTGAGGTTGATCCCTATGAGTTGATTCCCCTTGGTTTGCGCATCCTCTAATTTGAGAACGGTATTTGCTCCATCGGGCAACGGTGCTCCAGTGGCTATCGGACTGGCCTGCCCCGGTTCCAGGGGAGAAACATCGCTGGCAGCCGCACCGGCCATGATAGAACCCACTACCTTCAAGGGAGGTTCATCTTCAGAACGGATGGCGAAACCATCCATGAGTGAATAGTTATAGGCTGGGCACGGGCGTTTGGCCAACACGTCTTCTGCCAGCTCCCGACCCAGTGATTCTGTAATATCAACCTTCTCCACCGGCCGGTTCGGGATGCAATCTCCCAACATCTTCCGTACCAGTTTTACGGCTTCACTCAAGGTCACGGACTGTGTGTACTGCTTCGATTTCTTGGCTGCCACTGATTGTTTACTCCTCTGAGTCTCTTGATTCTTTCCTGTCTTCTTCGAAAGTCACCCGGTTCAATTCCTGCAGTGTCGTAATGCCGACCAGCACTTTCCGCCATCCAGATTCTCGAAGCGATATCATGCCTTCTGCTTGGGCTTTGCCCTTGACCTTGATGGGAGATACCTTGTTTAAAATCATATCTTTGACGTCGTCAGACATTTCGAGGGTTTCGAAGATCCCCGTTCTTCCGGCATATCCGGTGAATTTACACGACCGACAGCCTTTTCCCTTGTAAAATGTCCGGTCCTTGTATTTCTGCCAGTCATGAGTGAGTTCGGCCACCTCATTGAGTCCCTCACGATCGACTATCTTGCACATGGGGCAGATGGTCCTGACCAGTCTCTGGGCCAGGATCAAGTTGAAGGAGGACACAAACTCGTACGGATCAATGCCCATGTTCATGAGCCGTCCAACAGCATCAATAACGTTGTTGGCATGAATTGAGCTCAGCACCAGGTGGCCGGTCAAAGCTGCGTTAATGGCTATTTCAGCGGTTTCATTGTCACGAATCTCTCCGACCAGCACCTTGTCCGGATCCTGGCGCACGATGGACCGCAGGCCCCGGGCGAATGTCAGCCCCATCTTTTCGTTGACCGGTACCTGGACGATACCACCCAGTTCATACTCTACCGGATCTTCAATGGTGATTATCTTAACTTCGGGGCTTTTGACGGCGTTGAGCATAGCGTAAAGGGATGTTGTCTTGCCGCTTCCGGTAGGGCCGGTGACTAGAATCATACCGTACGGTTTGACGATGTTGCGGCGGACTTTTAGAAGATCCATATCGAAAAGCCCTACTTCCATGAGGGACAATTTCGAAACACCTTTGTCCAGAATACGGATAACTGACGTTTCTCCATATATGGAGGGAAGTGTGGAGACACGAAAATCAACATTCCTGGTCCCTACCCTGGCCCTGAATCTTCCGTCCTGTGGAATCATTTTCTTCGCGATATCCAGCTCCGACATGACCTTTATACGGGAAACCACCGGATTGATGAGCTTACCGCTCATATTGAGAAGATCGAGAAGCACGCCGTCTACTCGGTAACGAACCCGCAGGTGACGGTCAGTGGCCTCGAAGTGAATGTCGCTGGCCCGGTCTTCCACCGCTTTGAGAAGTATAGCATTCACGAACTTGGTTACCGGCGCCCCGCCTTCGTCTTCCTTGCTGTCGAGAACGACATCAGATTTTTTTTCAACCATGAGACCTTCGTATTCCAGATCCACATCGGCGGCAATCTGTGTCAAATCGTAGGTGCGGACATCTTCTTCAATACCTGCATCCACAAGTGAAAGCGGTTCCTCGTGGCGGGAAAGCTCCCGGGCCCAGCTTTCGGAGTCAAGCGGGGCCGTTGATATGAGACGGTCAGATGATGTTTCAAAGGGTGTGCCGGAATCATCCGATGAGAGCCCTTCTAGTTTCTCGAAGAAAAGGTTGAGGGCGCGGTAGGTGCAGATCTTCGGTTGAATTACTATTCCCGTTTTTAAATCGAGATACAGCAGATTTTTTAAGCTGTCTAGACGGGCGAGTTCCTGCGGATCCGCGAACGCAATAGTGAAACTGCGATTGGTAAGCTCGAGCGGTACGAAGCGGTATTTTCTCACCAACGACGGATTTATAATATTCAGGACCTTCTGATCGGGTTCGCAACCCTGAAGATCGATAAATTCAAGACCCCGGTGTATTGCCAGTCCCTGGGCATATTGATCGTCCGTAATAAGAAGATTTTTCAGAAGGATTTCGCCTATATCCTCGGGTGGTTCGGCAAAGTTCTGCATGAACTTGGATATCTGCGTTGGTGAAACAAACTGCTCTTCAAGAAGAATATCCAGAAAAGCTTTCCCCTGTGGAGCTGAAATTGACTTCAGTTCCTGCAGTTCATCTTCGTCCAGTACTGCTTCCGAAATAAGAATCTCTTCCAGAGATCTCCCGGTTTCCCGGGACATCTGTTCGTATCGAAGTAATTCTTCTTCTGTAACGAAACCTTGATGGAGGAGAAGATCCTGAAAGCCCTCCGCCCCTGCCGTGGTATTCATATAATAATCAACCGCCTTATTACCTGCAATTTGCTTTTCTTAATCCAGGTGATCACATTCTAGCATCGCGTCAAAAGCTTGTCAAACTATTGGAGAGGATGTTGAGCATGTCATTGTCTGGATGAAGAGAGCGGAGCTAATACTCCTGGAAGAGCCTGCCCCACTCGCTTTTCAGAAATTCGCGCAGGTATTTCCGACCGATGAGCGGGTACCACAGGTAATCATGATATATTGTAGAAGCAAGGCTGGCCCAGATTGAAGCAGGCGAATGCAGGAGCATTTTTTCGAACAGGCGCAGAGGTCCCTTACGGATACATTGATCGCCCCAGATTACAAAACTCTTCCGGGTCTTGAATGTGAAATTGACACCCTCAATGGAGTCCCCGACGATTTCGATTCTGGAGGGGTCCCCGATTCCGAGGCCAATACCGTTTGCCAGGTTGATAAACGGTATTTTAAGTGGATCGAATCCCATCATTTTTGCCGCCACGGCATCGAGGGCTACGGAATCCCGACTTGCCAGGATGTAGTTCTTGATCCTGGGAATCAGGCAGCGCGGACCGGCTCCGTCACCGCAAACGGTACCATCCATTACCGCAAAGACGCCCGGATGGATCTCTCTTTGTATGATTAGGAGGTCTACCAGGGCCTTATGAATATACTTGTGGCAGTAGTGACGAACTGTTTTCAACAGCCCGCCGAAGGAGTTTTTTACAGCTCCGGTCATCTCCGAGTGACCGTGGGTTTTCATCGTTGGAAGGTGGATTACGTCCTTGCCGATGAACATCTGCGGAATTTCAATGCCATCGGGATAGAGTCGATGGAGTATGAGTAACTTACGTTTGGGTTTGAATACGGTCCACTTGACATCCTGCAAAGCTGTAAATGGCAGTCCGTACCTGGTAAAAACAGTATTCCAGCGGTTTTTTTCTGCTCCGATCTGGGTGTTGGTGACCACTGTTTTATTTTCAACCGGATACAACCTGTCGGGAGAAAACCCATCTGAAAGCAGACATCCCAGCACCGCATCCAGATGCCAGGGTGGTGTGGAGCAGGCGGGATAGAAAAGTGACCAGGACAGGTTCAGCTTGATGAGAGTTTCACGGTCCGTCGATATAGTGTCCCGGTACCCGGCCAGGTGCATGAGGCGCCGGTAATCCTGGAACACATTGACGGGATCAGTTTTAAGAACAGCCACTTTGGACCGGATCATGGCAACCCTCCTGAAATGCGTCCTTTATTTTCCGGAACCGATGTAGAAAATAATCATGACAGTGGCCAGCCACAGCATGATGTCCAGCAGAAGGGGAATGTCTTTGATCATCAGTGATTCAGGACTGCCCCCTTTTGCTTTGCCGTAAATGAGATACAGATATCTTAGAATTCCGAAGAGTACCAGGGGAATGCTGTACATCAGGTCGGTTGAACCCAGCGCGTGCCTGGTTCGGTCGGAAATGGTGTACAGGGCATAGCAAACCAGGGTTGATGATGTGACCACTGCAATCATCTGGTCGAGCAAAGCCGGTGTGTAATCATCAAGTATCACCCGGTGGTCCGAACTCTTCTCTCCCAGGAGAACCAGCTCGTGCCGCCGTTTTCCCAGGGCCAGGAACAGTGAAAGCAAGAAGGCGCACAGCAGAAGCCAGGGTGAGATCGGAACCTGGATCGCTACCGTTCCTCCCACGGCACGTAAAACAAATCCCGTGGCAATGATGATTACATCCAGAATTACTACTTTTTTCAGCAAAAACGAATAGGCCGCAGTCAAAAGCAGGTAGGCAAGCAGGACGGAGAAAAAAGCTTCTCTGATCGAAAAGGCGAGGGCAAGTGAAGCCCCGGCCAGGACAATGAAACAGATGCTGGCCGAAAACGGAGAAATCAGACCGGCTGCCAGAGGACGATCTTTCTTTGTTGGATGCAGTTTGTCCCGTTCCCGGTCGAGCAGGTCATTTAAAACGTACATGGAACTGGAACCCAGGCAGAAGGCCCCAAAAGCTCCCAGACTTTGTATGACGGCCCCGGTGTCTGTCAACCGCTGGGCAAAAAGCAAACCTGCCAGTACAACCAGATTCTTCAGCCACTGAAGCGGCCTCAGTAATTGTATCCAGGCTCTCACAGTTCCTCCAGGTACTTGAGGTGTTCGTGAATGATCTTGATATTACCACTCCGGCGAGCTTCTTCCTGCCAGGATTGGAAGAGGCGCTCGTTGCGGGCATCCTCGAGCGATTTCTTAATCTCGTCCCGTTTTTGTTCGAAAGTGAAGTAGCTATCTCCCTCGGAGCCGTCTCCTTCAGGCTTGCGATATGATTCCTTTTTCGTTTCGAATTCTTCTTTGAGCCGCTCTTCAGGGATAACCTTTACCAGGCTGTCTTTTATTTCTCCCTTTACCGCATCATCAAGTGCACGTGGAGGTCCCTGCTTGATATCCTTTACCTTGACGACATGCAGTCCATACCTGGTTTCAAGCACGGGAGTAATTTCACCTTCGGACATCTGAAATACCCGTTCGGCGATTATTGACTCCAACGACGTAGCCGGTGTGTAGCGTCCCTGGGACATTCTGAAGGTGAAACTGGCGATTTCGTCGCGGAAGATAGCAAGTTTCTCGGGGTCCTCGGAGAGGTTTTCATCCTTCTTCACGTAGCCCAGTTTGCCACCTTCAGCAGCGGTCCTACCTTCGGAAAACTGTTTGGCTGCCTCTTCAAAAGTGAGCTCTTCGGCGAGGGTACGTTCCCTGATGCTCTCCAGCTTCTCGCGTGCTTTTTCCTTGGCCATGGTCTCGGCCAGGCTGGTCTTTACCTCCGATGTTACCAGCTTCAGCGGCAGGAACGGTTTGAGCTCGATAGACGACAGTTCGATCAGGTGATAGCCCTTGTCCGTTTTGATGATATCACTGAACTTACCGGGTTTAAGGGCCAAAACGGCTTCAACCACTTCGGGATATATCTGGGAGGTTGAAGCCACCTCGTCGATCAGGCGGGAGCGGACGGTTTCATCCAGGTCGGGAGGCAGCTTTCCCAGGTAGAAAGCATCCAGCAATCCACCATTGGACACACTGGCTGCTTCGGAGTACTTAACCGCCATATCGGAAAACCCGGCACCTTCCCTGAGTTCGTTGTACGCCTGGGAAATATGCTTAAAAGCGTCTTCCCAGGCTATGGAGGGGCGGAGTTTCTCTTCCACGTCGTTTCTGGCTTCTTCGAAGGTCTGGGGCCGGCTCGGAACGATTTCTTCCAGCTTGAACAGGTGATATCCGAGAGCCGAATCGACAACGGAGCTTACGCCCCCATCCTGCTCAAGGCCAAACACTGCCTGTTCTACCGGTGGTGGAAGGATGTTCTCTTCCTCGGCAAACAATTCATCCCGGTACTTCAAAACAGCGGGGCTTCTCTGGGGACCGGTGTTTAGATAGCCGATGTCACCACCATTTGAGGAACTGGTACCGTCGGAATGCTGTGTTACCGCCTCTTCAAAGGTGATTTCTTCATCTGCAAGCTGTTTTTTGATGGTGTTGGCCAATTCAGCTGCTGCTTTTTCAGCGGCATCCAACCTCAGGTCGCTGATAATGGTCTCTCGTACGTCCTGCAGGAGTTGTACGGTTTTTTCACCATCAGCCGTGGAGGTGAACTGTTCCAGGTTGGATTCGTAGTATTCCTTTATGTCTTGTTCCTCGACTGTTATTCCGTTCAGCCGTTTGTCGGTGCGCGGGTCCAGGAACAGATGTCTGACTTTTCGTTTTTCCCTGGTGTTGAATTCCTGCTTGTGGTCGCTATAGTACGTTCTGCACCTTTCTTCCGCAATGACAACCCGGACCATCCTGGTCCCCAACCGGGGATCGACAAAAATGTGGCGGACCGTAGCCAGCCCTTTTATCCTGAAATCATCTGTGGTAGTGCACAGACTCGCGTAGTGCGATGCAATTTTAGCCTGGGTTATGTCCGCTTCAGCCGCTTCGCGCCACTGATCGGATTCGGGTTTCAATAAAATGTGATGCAGCAGCACCTCATCAGGCTCCCTGAAGCGGTCCAGATGAGCCTGGTAAAAAATCTCAATCTCCTGGTCAGTCACCGTGGTTTCCAGAATCAGCTTGATATCGTTTCGTACATCCTCAAACTCCTGGTCCTTGTAATGCTCTTCGCGGTGCTGTTCATAGTATTCGGTAATCTCTTCCGTTGCTGCTGTTTTCCCTCCCGTGATAAGCTCTGCCCGTTTGGAGACCAGAATCTGGTCTTTGAGCATACTCTTGAGCTTGTCCATAGTGAGATTTTCACGGAGTAGAAACGCGTCCAATCCGCCGGCCTGCTCGTGTGATTTGGCCATTGATACAACCATGTCCTCAACTTCCTGGTTGAGTTCAGGACAGAATTTTTCCGACATCCTCAGCTGGACCTTTTCCAGCGCGTATTGTTCTACCAACCTTTTCTGCCCTTCCGCTCCTCTGAAGTACCGTTTGAGTTCGGGATCGAGCTGGTTATTGTAAAGGTTGATGATGTCTCCGGCCAGAACTTCCCCACCCAGGTAGGTAGCTACTACCTTAAATCGGGGATCATCCTGTGGCTCGCCATCCACGGTGCTGTCGGTCACTTCCCCGCTGTCTTCGGTCTGTTCATCCAATTTCGCCAGTTCATCCGCGCGCTTTTTGGCTGTTTGCCTGTCCAGAAAAAACATACCCGCGTACAGAAAAATGGACAGCATAAACGCGATTGCCACCGCCCATATGGTTACCTTAACAACTTTTTTACGTCTCAATATGATCATTACAAAGCCTCCTCTTGGAAATTGTCACATTATACCACCAGACATGAGAGAACTCAAAAGCTTTTCCATCTCTAAAATAAGTTGATACCCGTCCGGCAGCTGATATCGGTTCCTGGCTGTCAAAAGAAATGTGTTCTCGGCCCCTTTATGAACCAGGAAAAAACCTGTCCGGCTCTTACGCATCGCCGGCAGATCAGCTATCGCTTTGAAATCCGCTGTCCGGGAGAATTCCATTTTCAGGGTGTCCCGCCAGCGGGTTATCTTGCTCACACCTGTTTTCCGACAAAGAATCTTAAGCTGCACAAATGCTACCAGATGTTCAACCTCTGCAGGAAGTGAGCCGAACCTATCCAGTAAATCATCCGCTACCCGTGTAACTTCATCACCGCTGCGTGCCTGGGCCAGCCGCTTGTAAAACTCGATTTTCTGTCTCGAATCAGGGACGTATCCCGAGGGGATATAGGCGCTGATCCCTATGGAAATTTCCGGACTGGAGTCAACTGTACGCTTGAAAAGACCGTCCTCCCTGCCCTGCTTCAAATAGTCGACACTCTCCTTGAGCAACTGACAGTACAGCTCGAATCCCACTGCCTGAATGAAACCATGCTGCTGGGGCCCCAGAATGTTCCCCGCCCCTCGTATTTCAAGGTCACGCATGGCGATCTTGAAACCGCTTCCCAATTCAGTGAATTCCTGCAGGGCCATGAGACGACGTCTGGCCGTCTCAGAAATAAGCCCCCCCTTTGGATAGAAAAAGTAACCGTAGGCCTGGTGCCGGGCACGGCCGACCCGTCCCCGGAGCTGGTAAAGATCAGCCAGGCCGAAACGGTGCGAACGGTGTACGAAAATCGTGTTTACACTCGGTATGTCCAAACCTGATTCGATAATAGTGGTACAGAGAAGAAGGTCGTATTCGTGGTTAAGGAAGGCCATCATAATTTTTTCGAGCTGGCGCTTTGGCATCTGTCCATGCCCGATGCAGATACGGACTCCGGGAAGAAGCAGACGCAGGTAGGATCCCACCGCGTCGATTGTTTGGACGCGGTTGTGAACAAAATAGATCTGCCCGCCCCTGGCCAGTTCCCGCTGAACCGCATGCTTGATAGTATTTTCATTGAACTCGGTAACGTAGGTTTTTATAGACAACCGGTGTTCGGGAGGAGTATCAACCAGGCTCATATCTTTGATGCCGGTGAGCGACATGTGCAGCGTCCGGGGAATAGGAGTAGCGGTCATGGTCAGAACGTCGACCGTCTGGCAGAACTTCTGGATAATTGTTTTGTGCTGTACCCCGAATCGTTGCTCCTCGTCCACCATAAGCAATCCCAGGTCTTTAAACTGGATGTCCTTCTGGAGAAGCCGGTGGGTACCGATGACCATCTCCAGGTTACCTTTCTTCAAACGTTGGAGGATTACGCGCTGCTCACGCCCGCTTTTAAACCGGCTGAGGGACTCCACCGCCACTGGGAACATGCCGAATCGCTCCCTGAACACCTGCAGATGCTGCTCCGCCAATAGAGTGGTAGGAACGAGCATGGCGACTTGCTTACCGTCCATTATCGCTTTAAAAGCCGCTCTCACAGCTATCTCGGTCTTTCCATATCCCACATCGCCGCAGATAAGCCGGTTCATGGGCTTCAGGTTCTCCATATCGGTCTTGACTTCGTCTATTGCTCGGGTTTGATCGGCCGTTTCCTCGAATTCGAAGGCCTCTTCGAGCTCCATCTGCCACGGGGTATCAGGAGAGAAGGTAAACCCTTCCTGGGTGGCGCGAATGGAATGAAGGTGCAAAAGGTCTTTAGCCAGGGCCATGACTGATTTTTTGACTTTTCGCTTGGTTTTTTCCCACTGACCGCTTCCGAGCCGGCTGAGTTTCGGCCGGTGCCCTTCCCCACCGATATATCGCTGCACCATGTGGGCTTGATCAGTGGGAACGTAGAGCCGGTCTCCACGGGCAAATTGAAGGGAAAGAAATTCTCTTTGGTAGCCCTCGACGGTCAATACCACTTCCCCTTCATACCTGGCCACCCCGTGATTTATATGAACGATAAGATCATTTTTCCTTATCTCCGTAAAAGGAAAATAACCTTTTGAGATAGACCGACCCATGGTGGCTTCCCGCCGGACAAAATGGCTGCCGGTGATGTCCCGCTCAGAGATAACGACCAGGCGTTCATCGGTGAGGACAAAGCCCGAATCTATCGGAGCAACCACGATTCTCACCACCGGTTCATCCCCGATTGGTCCCCGTGTGTAGGACACTCCGTATTCGGTCAGGACTTCGCCCATTCGCCGGCCTCTTCCGGAGTCGGCCACACACAGGAAGACTGTAAATCCGCCTTCGAGGTATTCCTTGAGTACCTGTGTCATGTAATCGAATTTCCGGTTGAAGGCCGGAATTCCCGATACGGTCGTTTCCATCCGGGTATAGCCGGGACCAGCCTGAAAATCGAGTGCTGTTAAGAGAACACGGGCTCTCGTTTTAACTGTGGAGCAAACCTCTTCAGAGCTGTTGAAGTAGTTCTCAGGAGCAGGGAGGAGCGTCGTAGTCTTTAGCTCCTCGTATGATTCACGGCACCTGTTTTCGAAATCTTCGGCGTTTTGCCTGACAAGTGCAGGTTCGATAACGAGTACATCCATATCATCAGGGAAATGGTCCAGTGGAGAAATCAGCGCATCATGAAAGTAAGGTGTCCAGTTTTCCATCCCGGGAAATGTCAACCCGTCCTCGAAATCCTGTATCCTTCTTGTTAATTCTTCCCGTACTTTGCTTCGGGTTATCTGCTTTTTCAGTGATCGCAGCTTCTTCAGCCCGTCCAGGCGCCGCACCGGATCAATGAGCATCTCGGCACACGGGACGATATCTGTTCTTTCGCAGTGCTCCACGGAACGTTGCGTGTCGATATCGAAAGATCTGATGGATTCGACCACGTCTCCGAACAATTCTATTCGCACGGGGTGCTCGTAAAGCGGGATGTAGGCATCGACTATCGAGCCCCTGACACTGAAATGCCCCCGGGATTCGACCATGATGCACCGTTGGTACCCGAGAAAGGTCAGACGCTCGATAAGGGACTTGCGGGATACTATGTCTCCGGGAGTCAACGTGAGACGTGCTTCTTTCAGGCGGGGAGAGGGTATTGTTTTACGCATCAGGGATTGAACGGGAGCAATGACAGTAATCGGATCCTGCGCCGCCCGACTAAGGATATCAATTCTCCGGGCAATGATATCCCGGGAAGGAGAAATCTCTTCGTAGGGTAACAACTCCCAGTCCGGAAACATCTCCACCGGGCAGCGACCGTCACTGTCCGGGGGAGTCAGAGAGGTCACTCCCCGGCAGATTCTTTCGGCACTCGGGTCATCGGGTGCTATTACCAGTAAGCGGCGGAACCCATACTGAATCAGGGAAGCAATGAGAGCAACCTCGGCCGGTTCTGTAAGACCTTTGACATGAAGATATCTGTGTACACCCGAGCCTAAAAGCGTACCCGATTCTTGAATCATACCCGATTCTTGAATCATACCCGATTCTAGAGTGGTGATCACATTGCTGATCAACCGGGTAGCGGAAAGGTGGGAATTAAGTTCCTGTAAGCCACTTTCAATCGAATCCAGGGTTTGCACGAATAACTGCTCCGTAACCATTTTGCTCTAATCGCAAACGATGGTTGCATCGTAGACTGCTCCAGTATATAATAGCTTTCAGTCAGGCGTCAAAGGTACGGATTTCTCCAGAGCCGGTTCAGGCAACGTTTCCGGAAAGGTTTTGCCGCCGAAAGGAGATTCGGGTATGGGCAGTCCCTATCGCTTTTTACTGTCGGTAGTGGCTGTTCTTATTGTCCTGGTTATTGCTGCTTCACTGGGCCTGGTGTTCATGAGCGGCAACGAAGTGTTCATGAATCTGTTTGTCTCCTTTCTTAACAATGTTTTGCCGATAGCAGCACTTTTTGTTCTGCTTCTGATAATCGCGGCTTTCCTGGCCTGGCACCTGACCAGACTGCGGCATGTTGGAATGGCTGAAACATGGTGGATCGAAAAAATAGATAGACTTCACGAATTGATCCTTCACGGAAATCACCAGAACCTGCCTGCGGATGCTGCTACGTTGTTCCGCTCTACAGCAGGGATCCGGATTTTCAAACTGTTCGAATTCAACGAAAAACGCGCCACACTGATTCACAGTTTGACCAAGAGCGATTCGGAATCCGATACGGGGATAGAATTTGATTTTCTCATTGAAGAAAATGTGGTTAAACTGCACAACACCGCCGATGGTAAACAACCCTGTTTCGATCTGGATAACATACCGGATTCTCTCG
The DNA here is from genome assembly GCA_964432985.1 of uncultured bacterium. GTDB lineage: Bacteria > Muiribacteriota > CAYSPT01 > CAYSPT01 > CAYSPT01 > CAYSPT01. The sequence continues at coordinate 62,659 of CAYSPT010000017.1, read as the reverse complement.
TCGTTCGGGAACCGTTTCAAGTTCCGGTCCTCCTTCATCTCTTCCCCCTCAGGTTCCAGGAAAAGTTGCTCGGACTGATCGTTTGTGAGACTGACAGGAGCGCCAGTGAAATTGAAAAAAGTCTCAGGCGGTATCTCGAAACCTCCGCTTCAGTGGTTGCCTCGCTCATGCGCGGCCGGAATCTCGAGACAACACTGGATCAGGAAGCTTTGACCGATCCGGACACAGGCTGTTTCAGATACCGTTTTCTTCCTATATTTCTCGAACGCGAGGTTGACCGGGCGGAAAGAAGCCATACAGAGGTTGCTGTTCTGCTGGTTGAACCTGATGCCGGCGAGAAACTCATGATCGGCGCCGATGATGAAATACACAAAGACCTCGTCAAAGTCATCGGATACCAGATCAGGGGAATGGACATGATTTTCAAGGATTCCTCTACCGGAGCCTACCTGATCCTCCTGGGGGAAACTGACGAAGATGAAGTTCTTCGGGTCGCTTCGCGGATACAGAACGCTATCAGCCGCAAGAAGTTCTATTCCCCCTTTCTCGGGCTGAAACTGGATATTACCGTCCGAATGGGGACCGCTTTGTACCCCACCGATGCCACCCTGCCTGCCGCCCTTTTGGAAATGGCGCACCAGGCTCTCGCCAACGCCCGTGAAAAAGGGCTTACGGAGCTCACCAGATACGCGTCGTGAGGTATGTGACCGGCTTATATCAGGCACTTTTTTCATCACACCGGAAAGAGGATTTTTTGTGAGCACAGTGACTTTAGCCCGCTTATTTCACAAGTTTACCTGTTGTGGCCTTCTGGCGATTTGGATGCTAGGGTCAATGATTCCACCAGTGTTTTCTGATACCTACGGGGCTCCAACGGATACCTACGGGGCTCCAACGGATACCTACGGGGCTCCAACGGATACCTACGGGGCTCCAACGGATACCTACGCCGATATGCACCAGGCCTTGCTGGCCGCGGACCACGCCGCCGTCGAGCGCCTGATCGACCGCGTTGAGATAAACCGGCCGTTCAGTTCTGGCGACACGTTCCTGATGACTGCGGCCGCCATGGCGGCCTGTGAGACGGTACGGCTCATCATCGACGCGGGAGCGGATATCAACCAGCCGGGGTATGCAGGCAATACGGCGCTGCATGAAGCCGCGCTGCGTGGAGACATCTCCATAGCCGCCCTGCTCATTGAAAGCGGTGCGGACGTCAACAAATGTGATGACAACGGCTTTCCCCCACTGTCGGCAGCCATTACCAACGGACACTACCTGGTGATCAGGGATCTTCTGGAGCATGGTGCCGATCCTGATTACCACGGACGTCACAACACCTCGGCACTCATGGAGGCCATCGAGATCGGAGATTTGAAGACGAGCAGGATTCTCATTGATAAAGGCGCTAAGGTCGCCGACTCCGATTCACGGGGGATCACTCCTTTGATGATGGCCGTGGAACAGCACCAGTTTTCGATCCCTGGCCGAAGCTGGATACCCCTCATCACGCTCATACTGCAGCGGGGAGCCCCGGTTAACGAAACAGACAACCAAAAAAGGTCCGCCCTATCCATCGCCCGGACCTGCGGGTACGCTGAAGTTGAAAAACTACTGCTGGCTAAAGGAGCGGATGCATCGTCGGCGGCGGGGATACAACCCGTGAAAACCTGGAAGGAACGCACCGAGAAGACAATCGCCTCGAAGCTGCAGGCTACGGCACCGGTGAGAAAGAAAATCCAGGAAGTGACCAGCCTTACGCAAAATGGTCATTTTTCACAAGCCCTGGCTTTGATAAAAGAGCTCGATCAGATGCCGGCAGCGCTCGAATACCGGGATCATTACCGGTATATTCCCTTCAATGCACTGATGGAGAAATTGAGTCAATCAGAACGTCCCGGGAACGACATTGTCATGCTCGATCAGATTCTGGCCATGAAAGACATCCTGGGAGAAGGATACGATAAGTATCTTCTTATCAAGCTTTCCAGTGTTTTCGCCAGAATCAAGGGTGAGGTCAACGACGATGAGATAGAGCGGCATGTCATGGAAATACTGGCTGAAGGGACTGATCCGACCGGCCGGGACACTCTCATTGCCGAAATCGCTCTGAGTCTGGCGCGAATGAATAAAATGGATCTGGCCCGCCGGCTCAGCGGCCGTCTTGCAGAAAAAGAAATCAAGGAAAACACCGAAAAAAGAATCAAGCGCCTGGGTTTTATTCGTTCCCATTCCAACGATGGCGAAGGGATCATAATCCTGGATGGTATTTTTAATGATGAGCCTTCCGAAGGCGGCTGCAGTGCGGACGGCCAGAAAGATGAAGATCAAAAGGAAATAGAGGTCTATTTCATTAAGTTCTGACCGTTCCCGCTTATGATGAGCATGTGGGAACAGATAAATTGAAATTGCAGGTTTACCAATTCATGACTGGCTGTTACAATACAGGAGTTACGTTGGGGTTGGGAACTGGAACATAATGATTACTATTGTGTCATGGCTGGTTCTGATAACGTTGTGGATGGGAACTGGAATATAATGTTTACTGCCATATCATGGCTGGTCCTGATAACGTTGGGGTTGGGAACTGGAATATAATGTTTACTGCCATATCATGGCTGGTCCTGATAACCTTCATGCCGGCACTGGAGCTCAGGGCGTCGATTCCCTACGGTATTTTCGGCACCGGCCTGCACTGGAGTGCTGTTTTTTTAATTTGTGTGGCGGCAAACATCGCTCTGGCACCGCTGGTCTGGCTTTTTGTTAACTATGTAATGCACTTGTTTTTAAAGATTTCCATGATAAAGCACGTGTACGATAGCGTTATGACTCGAAGCCAAAAGAAAGTGGAACCGTATGTGAAAAAGTACGGAACCCTGGGACTGGCAGTATTCATCGGTATTCCATTACCCGGTTCGGGAGTGTATTCGGGAGCGCTGGGCGCATACCTGCTCGGATTTTCCTTCAAAAATTATTTCATATCTTCAGTGCTCGGAGTGCTGATTGCCGGTACTGTCGTTCTGCTGGTGAGCTTATTCGGGGAAGGAACCTGGCTGCTGCTGATAAAAAGGATGTAACGCTGTCAGCAGAGCCAATCAAGCCGACGTCCTTTCTACGCTTGCTCGTCAGAGGGTGGATGGGCTAGATAGTTCTCCAATAGTTCAGGATATCCTCGAGAGTTTGTTCTATTGAATAGTGCGGTGTCCAATCCGTGGCTTCTTTGAACTTGGTGCAATCACCGATCAGCACGGGAACATCCGAGGGGCGAAGACGCGTCGTGTCGGTGGTGACCTCGATAGAGGCGGTGCTCATTTCCAAAAGCATATCGAGAATCTCCCTTATCCGGTATCCTGATCCGGTGCATATGTTATAAACCTCTCCCCCCTGACATTTCTCCAGCGCTAAAATATACGCCTGAACAATATCCCTTACGTCGGTGAAATCACGTATGGTTTCAAGGTTGCCTACGCTGATGACCGGATCTTTCAGTCCCTTTTCAATATCAGCAATCTGCTTGGCAAAATCGGAGCACACAAAAACGTGGCCCCGGCGGGGTCCGGTGTGATTGAAAGCCCTGGTACGGACGATATCGAGCTTGTAACTCATATGGTATTGATAACTCAACAGGTCCTGCCCTACCTTGCTCACTCCATAGGGGCTCAGCGGCCGCAATGGATTTGTCTCCTTAATGGGCAGTTCATTCTCAAGCACCATCCCGTACTCTTCACTGGAGCAGGCGATTTGAATGCGGGGATTCAAGCTCAATTCCCGGATGGCTTCGAATACATTGAGGTTTCCAATGATGTTGGTAGTCAGGCTTTCGGCGGGAGCGTGCCACGACGTGGGAACAAAACTCTGGGCAGCCAGGTGAAAAATCCAGTCCGGCTCGATCTTCTCAATGGCTGTCCTAATAGATGAAAGATCACGGATGTCGCATTCGAAAATTTTTATCTCGGGCACGATATGTTTGATATTGTCCATAGGGCTGCGCCACCGGCGGATTCCATAAACCTCCATATCCTGCTGGTTCAACAGATACTCTGCTAGATGACTACCGACAAATCCGGTTATTCCAGTAATGAGAACTTTCACTTTTTCTTCTTATCTCCCTTCGTGGTATCGTTGATGACTTTAGCCAGTCCATCTTTGTCAACGAGCATGATATCATATCGTCCCGCTGCCTCTATGGCGCCGTCCGAGTAGTCCGCCGGCGTTACCAGAACCCCGCCTGTGGCACCAACTGCATCTATTGAAGACCGCATGTTGTTGACAGCTACTTCTCCGACAATACGGTCCCAGGGACGAAGTTGAAACAGCCGTTTATACTTCTCTTCACGGCGCTCGATCAGCGCATCGTATCCTTCAGTGGAGGGAATTTCTTCTTTGAGCGTATACCCCAGCCGTTTCACGATATATTTTCCCAGAGCCTGGATTTCAGCGAGGGTCAGTTCAGTAAAATCTCTTATCGATTTCAGATCCATCTTCTCGGGATAGAGTGTTTTTCTTCCTTCGAGCTGCGCGGCCCGTTCGGACTGCCATTGCTCGAACGTCTTCTCCGCCAGAACCAGGTTCAATTTCTGAAAGCTCCCCAGTTTCGCCTGCACTGAAGGGTACGCTCTGGCACGGAAAGACTCCTTCCACTTTGTTTCGAGAGAGGATATTTCTCGGGGATCATAGGTTTTGAAAACTGCATAACAGTCTATATATTTGAAATTGGCTTTGATAAGCTGCTCCCAGAATTCAACAGACTTCATACGACGTTCTATCTTGTAATAGCACCAGGCGAGGTTGAAGAGAACATCAGAGGCACTTTGCAAGTCCATGTCCTTTGTTGAGCCGGAAATAGATTCCAGCACGTCAATTGCTTTTTCGTACTCAGCTTCCTGCATGTAGAAAAAACTAATCATTATCTTGCTGTGATACTCGTAGAAAAATTCGAATCCGAGCTCACTGGCTACTTCGAAGTTCCTCATGGCCCGTTCAGAATTGGTGTCTTTGTAAAGGTAACCGAGAATCAGATTAACAAAAGGATTATCCACGGATTCTTCAAGGACTTTTTCCAGGTTGGTGACGGCTTCATCCCGGGCTCCGGCTTCCAGTTGACACAGGGCCAGGAAAAGCCGCGTTTCCTCGTGCTCTTTACGAATTGAAATGATCTGTTGAAAAACCTTGATTGCTTCTCCGTAGTTGCGGCCGGCGGCCAGAAACTGCCCTAAAACATAGAGAGCGTCGACATTTTCAGGTTCATAGAGAAGTACGATACGAAGCTGCAGGAACGATTCGCTGAACATGAACTTGCGGTGATAGAGTTTCTGCAGCACTTTGTGAAGCACTACTTCATCCGGATGGAGATGGGTTCCCAGGATATCGACTGCCGTTTCGTACTCTTTGAGAGCACGGTCGTAGTGTTTTTTCTTGTAGTAAATATCACCCATGTGCCAGTGGGCCTGGAAGTTGCTTGGATTCTTCCTTACTTCTTCGCTGTACACCTGCAGCGCATTATCGTACAAACCCTTTTTCTCCAGGGCAAGCGCCCGATTGTAATGGGACTCCATGGCAAACATAACAAGCAGTCCCATACCACCGGCAATGAGAGTGGAAACAGCTAAAACGATGATCAGCATATCGTGCTGACAATCAACTCCTTGACATTACTAGCACGTTTGTGCAAAGCAGTATATCGTGCTGGCAATTAACTCCTTGACATTACTACAACACCGGCACAAATCAGAACAAGGCCAAGTATTCTCATCAGGGATATGTGCTCCCCGAATGCAAATCTGCTGGCCACGGCGACAAGAATGTATCCGAAAGCCACCATAGGGTATGCCTTACTGAGAGGAACCTTGCTTAACACGACCATCCAGAACGCTGCACTGGATATAAACAATGCTATTCCTGCCAAAAGAACCGGGCTGGTCAGGATCAAATGCGGCCGGGTCAGCAATAGTTTAAAGCTAAAATCCCCCGCCTTTTCTGCCAGACGCATAACACCATGTTTTAATGTCACTTGCCCACAGGCTGCCAGAAAGACACTGACAAATAACAATACTAGTGAGTTATTCATAAAATTATTGCTCCTCTGATCTCAATGTACCAAGGAGGTTCCGTATTCGTTTAAGCCGGCTTGTCTGCTCTTCATCCATGTTATCTTCGTCAATGGACTGTCCGCCACCGGCATCGAGCACACCGCCCGGTGGAGTGGAAAGCATCTGATTCCTGCTTTTGTTGAAACCGGAAGTGTGCTGGACTCTGAATCTCTTCGGCTCGCCTGAGGACTGCTGGGCAGCGACATCTTCCGGGATAGGTTTATCGGTAGTATCTTCTTTGGCAGCAGCACCTGCGCTGCCAGCTTTGCCCACGGTAAAGGAGACACGCACTTCTTCTTCGAGGCAGGATCCGTCGGCGGCAAATACTCCAGGAGCGATAACCAGCTCGTAATCCATCCCGGAACTCAGCGAAGTTTCGGGAATGAACACAGCTTCCCGCAAGCTGCCGCCCTGTTTAATTGCACCCACGATATTACCGATGCCATCGCTCAATCTGACAGTAAAGAGAGTGAGACTGTCAAAGAGCAGATCGCGATCGAAGGAAAACACAATTTTCTCAGGAGCAACAGCAGTTAATGATCCATCAGGAGGAAGACTTGATACGAGGTGCATGCGGCGGGAAACCGGACGTTTCAGGGGGACAGTCGGGGTCGGCCCCGGCGGGTCGGGTGGTTTCACTTCAACCTGCTTTGCTTCCACCTGTGGTCGAACCACAGGTGGTTGGACTCCGCCGGTGGAAAACTTCCATTCCTGCCTGCCGGGTAGAGACTCACCATCTGAGGAACTTACTTCATTCTCAAGAGTGAAGGTAAACTCTTTATGCGCAGGCAATGCTCGGAGAGGTACGTACTCGATAGAACACTCTTCAGGGTGGTAAACAACTTTCCCGGGGATTTTCCGCTTTCCATCAGAGAGATGAACGCTGAAGAGATGAACGCTCTCAGGGCGAAGTGACCTGGAGAAAACCGCCTTAACATTTGTTGCTGGCGGAATATTGCGTTGCCCGGGTCGGGGTGAGCGATCGGTCAATGTCAAATTTCCGGCCAAACCAGGTACGCAGCAGAACTGGCACAAAGTCAGCAGTACCCCTGAAACTACAATGATTTTTGCACTATTAGAGGACACGTGATTCAGCACCTCCATTCGTAACGAAGCAAGCTCCGTAACGAAGCAAGCTCCGTTTCGAAGCAAGCTCCGTTTCGAAGCAAGCTCCGTTTCGAA
>CAYSPT010000017.1:3795-55288 GCA_964432985.1 uncultured bacterium | reverse complement strand
CGAAGCAAGCTCCGTTTCGAAGCAAGCTCCGTTTCGAAGCAAGCTCCGTTTCGAATATTCATGAATTGTTCGGCCTACTGCTTTTTCTGGGTAAAATCTTTCAGCATATCGTCGTACGCATACCTGGCCGGAGATGGGTCTCCGTTCTCATGCTCCTCGAGCCTGCGAAATAAAGCCCGTAACTGAGGTGTATCGCCCCGTGGTATTTCGGGCTCTATCCTGAGATACAGAGGATCTCTCTTCCAGGTGCCTGCACGCTTATTTGCCAGTCCCAGATTTTCAGCAATCACAACAGAGCCGGGCTGCGTCCCCGATTCCAGACAGACGGTTTTCCAACCCCAGGGAGTGGGAACCTCCACTTCCCCCCCGAGTACCGCCGCAGACAGGGGGACAGGGACGTCACACCACAGTTTACCATTGTCGAGATAAAACGGTTGCGATTCGCCAATATGAATAACAACCTCCAGGTTTCCGGCGGTACCTGGCTTAATTCCCTGATGCCCCATCCCGGGCAGTTTTACGCTGTCTCCCTCACTCATTCCCGGTTCCAGTCTGACTTTTCGGGACTCGGCAACCTGGTAAAATCCGGTACTGGAACATTTTCGACACGGTTCAGCCTTGAGACCGGTTCCGTGGCAGCAGACACAAGGACGGGATACCCGTTTAAAACCATCGTCGAAGGCCACTTTGCCGGTCCCGGTACACAGCGGGCATGGTTTTTTTTCAAGAGATCCGCACGTGCCACAACGTACCTTCCGGCTGTAAACCACGGTACGGGAGGTCCCTTTGACATGTTCGATCAGTGTTATGTCAAGATCGATAGTGATAGTGTTTCCCTGCTGGTAGCGGTTAAAACTGCCCACAGCCGCATCACTGCCGGTGGCTCCCTCCCGTAAACCAAAGCAATCATATTTGAGCCGCGCGGAATTGTTGCTTAAGACCCGGTACGCTTCCGTTACTTCTTTGAAACGCTCGACTGCAGTGCGGTCTCCCGGATTTCGGTCGGGATGAAGATGCCTGACCATTTGAAGAAAAGCCTGCCGCACCTCTCTGGATGACGAGTTTGGTTGTATACCCAGCAGGTTGTAGTAATCATGTTCCCTGCGTATGGATTGTGAATGGGGACTATTCTTCATCGTATTCGGTTAATACATTGCCCAGAATCTGGGCCATTTCCTTTACCGTAGCCATTGCCCGTCCGTACTCCATCCTGGTAGGTCCGACAAGAGCCACGGTCCCAACCGGTCGCGCCCCCATCCGGTATGGGGCAGTGATAAGGGTTAGATAACCGGGATTTCTTTTTTCCTCATCGCCGATGAGAACCCGGATGTCGGAGAAATCAATGCCTTCTGCAAGAATGTCCGATAATACCTGTTTTTTCTCCAGAAATTCCATTATTGGCTTGATGTTATCAATGTCACGAAACTCCGGTTGTCTCAAAATATGTGACATACCTGCTATCTGGACTTCGCTGTCGCTGTTGGTAAGAGCCAGGCTGTTCTGCAGGACATCAAGACTCTGGAGCAGCAATGCGTCATAACGTTTGATATGGTTGAACTCTTCAGAGAACTCTTCTTCAACCGCCTTCTTTATTTCATTCAATGAAAGACCCATCATGCGTGCCTTGAGAAGGGTTGAGATTTCGTTCAGGCTGTCCTGATTTATTTCTTCGTTTACTGTAATAACATGGTCTTCAACCAGCCCGGATTCGGTCACCAGGACGACGAGAACATGACGGCTGTCAATAGAAACCAGTTGAATATTCTTCAGTCTGGTTGATTTGATGTGAGGAGTAATAATAAGGCTCGTGTACCTGGACATCGAAGCGAGAAGGCGACTGGCCTGCTTGATTAATGCTCTGACCTGATGCCGTTTATGTTTCACATCTTCCAGCGTTTTTTTAAGACGGATCCGTTCCTCCTCGGTAAGCCGTTTCATCTTGAGCAGATAGTCAACGAAAAACCGATAGCCGTGGATGGTGGGCACCCGTCCGGCGGATGTGTGGGGATGGTTTAGGAAACCCTCCTCTTCCAGATCGGACATTTCATTTCTGATAGTGGCCGCACTCAAGCTGAGATCGCTGCTCCGGGAAATAGTACGTGAGCCAACCGGATTGGCAGTCTTGATATACTCCTGTATGACAGCCTTTAAAATATCTTGTTTTCTGGATGAGAGCACGGTGTATGAACCTCCCTGAAACGATGTTAATTATATCATATATATGGCTTTTCTCCTGCAAAAAGCAGTACAAGGAAAAATGCAGTATAAAGAAATCTCCAGGGTTTCGATCACTTCAACCGAAACCCTGGAGACGTTACAGTCATACCGGTCCAGCTGCCTGAGGGCAGACATCAATTGTCTGATAGCAGACACCAACTGCCTGAGGGCAGAATTACCGGTGTTGTGTCATACGTTTGGTACAGCGTCTCTATTCTAGTACATACCACCCATGCCACCGGGAGGCATCCCCATTCCTGCGGGCATACCACCTTTGTCTTTATCTTCCGGCTTATCAGTAAGCAGGACCTCGGTGGTGAGCAGGATTCCGGCGATGCTAGCCGCGTTCTGTATGGCCGAGCGTGTGACTTTCGCCGGATCGACGATGCCAGCCTTGAACATGTTGACGTACTCGTCGGTGGCCGCATTCAGCCCGTGGCCTTTTTCCAGCTTCTTCACATGCTCCACCACGACCGAACCTTCCATTCCAGCGTTGGCTGCGATCTGCCTGAGCGGCTCCTCGAGTGCCCTTCTCACGATGTTGATACCGACCTGTTCCTCATTATTCTCGGAAGTAAGGTCATTGAGAACCGGCAGGATGTTGATAAGTGTCACACCGCCGCCGGGGACGATACCCTCTTCAACCGCCGAACGGGTGGCTGCCAGGGCGTCCTCGATGCGGGTCTTCTTTTCCTTCATCTCGGTCTCGGTTGCGGCGCCGACCTTGATAACGGCCACACCGCCTACGAGCTTGGCCAGACGTTCCTGCAGTTTTTCGCGGTCGTAATCGGAATCGCTCTGATCGTACTCTGTCCTGATCTGGGCGATCCGGTTCTTGATGTCTTCTTCTTTACCCCTACCTTCGACGATAGTGGTCTCATCCTTGGTGATGTTCACCTTCTTGGCCCGACCCAGCATATCTACGGTGGCGTTCTCGAGCTTGAGACCGATCTCCTCAGAGATCTTCCGCCCACCGGTGAGGATAGCTATGTCTTCGAGCATGGCTTTGCGGCGGTCACCGAACCCGGGGGCTTTCACGGCAGCGACCTGCAGCGTGCCGCGGAGCTTGTTGACCACCAGGGTGGCCAGGGCTTCGCCCTCGACATCTTCCGAGATGATCATGAGGGGTTTGCCGGTCTGGACGATCTTCTCCAGTATCGGCAGGAGATCCTTCATGGAGCTGATCTTGCTGTCCAGAATCAACAGAAAGGGCTCTTCCAGAGCGCATTCCATCCGTTCGGAATCGGTGATGAAATACGGGGAAATATAACCCTTGTCAAACTGCATACCCTCGACCACGTCCAGCGTGGTCTCGATCCCCTGTGCTTCTTCTACAGTGATAACCCCGTCTTTACCTACTTTGTCCATGGCGTCGGCGATCAACTCGCCAATCTGGTGGTCATCAGCGGAGATGGCCGCTACCTGGGTGATTTTCTCCTTTGTCTCGATGGGAACGCTGGCTTCTTTTATATTTTCCACTACTTTGTGGGTTGCTTTCTCCATCCCGCGCTTCATGGCCACCGGGCTGATTCCGGCAATGGCGTTCTTCATGCCTTCCCGGATCATAGTCTGGGCCAGAATCGTAGCGGTGGTGGTTCCGTCACCGGCCACGTCCTGGGTTTTGGTGGCAACTTCTTTCATGAGCTGAGCGCCCATGTTCTCGAATTTGTCTTCGATTTCGATCTCCTTGGCGATGGTCACACCATCGTTGGTAATGGTCGGAGAACCAAAACTTTTATCGAGGATCACGTTGCAGCCCTTGGGACCAAGAGTTACCTTGACCGCGTCGGCCAGGGTGTTTATACCCCGCTCCAGGGCGTGCCGGGCATCCTCGCGAAATTTCAATACCTTCGGCATATGTTATGCTCCTTTCAAACTGCTAATTTTCCAGCCTCGATAATTCATAAATTATAAATAATTCACAAATTATACGGGCTAGCTTTCTATAATGGCCAGGATGTCTTTTTCACTAAGAATCAAATAATCTTCTTCGTCGATCTTGAACTCAGTGCCGGAATACTTCGAGAAAATCACGCGGTCATTCGGCTTGACTTCCATCCCGACCCGTTCACCACTGTCCAGAATACGCCCTTTGCCAACCGAGATAACTTCGCCTTCCTGCGGCCGTTCTTTGGCAGCCGTATCGGGAAGAACGATGCCACCTTTAGTGACTTCTTCTTCATTTTTGGGCTTTACAACCACCTTGTCTCCAAGAGGTCTCAGATCCATAGAACACCCTCCTTCCCAGTAAGTTTCAGTATAATAGTAGCACTCGACTTGGTTGAGTGCTAACAGCGTCTACTATAGCCCGCTTTTGCCATGGATACAAATCTGATAGCAGTCGATTAGATGTATATAAATTGAATTTAGCGCTTGTAATGGACTTTTACTCGCAATAGATGAATATTTTAAAAAATTTTCATCAAAAATACGCTCAATTCAAAGAGAACGAGGAGTGGAATCGCCATCAGGAGTTGCGTAATCGGGTCGGGAGGGGTAAAGGCGGCTGCGAGAATGAATATCATTAATACTACATATTTACGGTTGCGCCGAAGCGGTTCTGCCTGCAAACGCCCTACCTTCTTAAGAACCACCAGGACCAGGGGGAGCTGAAAGACCAGGGCCAGGAGAAATACACAAAAACCCACGTAGCTGACAAATCGTCCGACGGAGAGTTGTGACAGGACACTGTCACCTGCTATCTCAAGCAGCACCTTCAAGGATACCGGCACCATTACTGTAAGAGCAAAAAAAGCACCGGTCAGAAACAGAACAAGAGAGAGAGGGACCACTATTCTCAAAACACCTTTTTCCCGTTTTGTCAGTGCCGGTAGAACGAAACGCCAGATGTGGTACAGCACGATGGGGCTTGAAAGAAGAAGTCCCAGAAAAAAAGATATTTTTATCAGTGCCAGAAAGGTCTCAGCCGGAGAAAACGCTAGGAGTTCGAAGGATACCTGACGTGAAATCCACTGCTTGAGCCAGGTGAGGATTACCTTGCTTTTCAGAAAAGAGACGGCAGAACACACTACTACCAGAGTGAGACATATAATGAGACGCCTTCGCAACTCCTCCAAATGATCACTCAGACTAAGAGGATAGTCCGTCTGGGACTGATCCACTGGTATCGTTGGTTCTTTCATCCGATTTCTCCACCGTCTGGATACGGGCGCGGGTTTCATGAAGATTTCTGCGTATTTGCTCGATTGTAACTGCCAGTTCATGTAGTTCGGCAGCAATGCGATAATCTATTTTCTCGGACCATTTCTCTTCCGAGACAGCTCGCCCGGCAAAGAGGTATGCTGATTCGATTGCTTCATCCAGCCTGGCCAATTCATCCTTTAGCTCTTTAAGGTGAGAGACCATGCTTTTGACCTTTTCCCAGGTTCCGGAGAACTCTCCGACCACGGCTTCTTCTTTGAGAACACCATCGATTGATCCGGATATATCTCTGCGATTGACAAGCAGTCGTTCACAATCATTGTGTATCTCTTTGAGCCGCGGGGGTAACGATTCTGTTTCGGGATCTGCTTCGGGATAAGAAAGCAGCTGTTTCCCCAGCGAGATGAGCTTCTCGCGGTACAGTTGCTTGAGTTCCTGCAGTTGGGATTTCAAGGTTCGTTTGCGTATCAGCCGTTCGAGTTCTTTTATTCCCCGTGCCCGAAATGCCAGCAGCAGAGATATCACTACAACAATTACAACCGCCCAGGCGGTCCGGCCGGTCCATCCTGGGCCTGGAACACGAATCAACCTGCCGGCGGCAGCCACCTTTCCATCTACGTTCGCCACCGCAGCCCTGACGTAACGCGTGCCCGGTTTGATTATGTGCGGTGCTGGAAAAGCCAGAGTGGGCGGAAAAGTACCATCAGCTTTTCCCTGGAGAGGAGCAGCGTCGAACCACATTCCTACCGCTGCAGGTGATGTTCCGTTCTCTGAAACAGTCAATTGAATCACCGGCTGTTCCCCGGCGGCAGTTTTGAAATCCAACGTCTTAATGACGGGTGGGTACAGCGTCCCGAACGGGAGGGAAATAATCTCTCCGGAACCAGAATCACTCTTTTCGATTGATACAGTAATTTCCAGGAAACGTGGACGATCAGTGGAGGCGGGTACCGACACGGCGGTATCGAAGCTGGATATGTCGAGAAAAGCAACCTCCGGATCAGCCGCTACCTGGCTCCATTCCCACGTGGAAGGCTCATCGCTCTTCAGTAAAATGGTAGTTTGCCCTAGACTCCCCAAGCCCATGTTTACCGTTTCGAGCAATAAGCCATACTCCTGTTGCTTCCTTGTTGAATCATGTTCCATTGCCCGGATGCCCGTTCTGAGAAGCACTACACAGGGTTTAACCGGGAACCGGGCGGCACAAACAGTGTTTCTCACATCGGACAAAACATTTTCATACATGACCAGCAGACCGGCGATATCCCCGGCCAGACGTTCAAACCGCTGTGCAGGAGATGTAAGCTCTGGAGTTTGATCATCAGGCTGGGAAGTTTTGATGTGATCAGTTGCACGAGACGACAGTTCCTCGAGCAGCAGGGTAAAGGTGTGATTAATACGTCCCTGCACACCAAAGATATCTTTCACCGAATTCCAGTCCTGCAGTTGTCCGAACCGGAGAAGAGAATGTATCAGATGATGGTGGAACACAGAATAACAAAGCCATTTCTCCAGATGCTGCTCGAGTTCAGCGCAATTTTTTGGGTTGTTTGGAGTGGAGAGCGTCCTTTTAATAGAAAAACTCAGTTCGAGAAACCTGATTTTTTCCCGGTCGAGAAACACTTCCAGTTCTTCCCGCTCATGGCGGAGAAGCACTCTGGTATCGGATGATGCGGTTGTGTGGGTGTCGGTGAGCAAAAACGGTGCTTCCAGAATCAGCAGCAACTCATTGGTCAAACGGGAAAGTACGTCAGCAGAGTTGGGGACTACCTGACGCTCCCACCACTCTATGAGATTGTCATCGGTTAAAGGAGTAACAGCCACAAATTTGGTTTCAGCTTGTGAAATGATATCTTTGTGAAGGATTTCTCCGGTGGATAATTTCCGTGCTTGCTCCTGGAGGTGGATTATTTGTGTATCCTCAATAGAAAAGGCCCGTAATGCGGGAATGACTGCTTCGAGTTGCTTTTCCGCTCTGCGCAGAAACTCTTTGACAAGTCCCTGTTTTAGATGCCGGGTAAATTGCTCGGCGCTGGCTTCTGACTTGATGGCTTTCAGGCATGAACTGATGATGATGTCCCACACGGGATACGGACCACCTTGAACTGAATCGTGTGTATGAAGCAGGGATTCGGTTTCCAGGATATCCCATAAGCTGATGATGGTCGTGGTTGCAAATCGTCCGGGTGACAACATGGGGCTGCACAATGCCATGGCACTACGGGAAAGAGAAAATGGGGGGCCGGTAATCACGGAAGGCTCGGGAATCGTCCGGGCACACCACCACGCATCGAGTCCGGAGAGAAGCGGCAGCAGAACTGCAGCCAGGCGATCAGTGGAATTCTCGAGTTTTTCTTTGAATAAGGCAAACTCGCGCAGAAGACGTTCTTCGTACTGAAAGGCCTTTTGAACCGCCTGGACGCTTGTTGTGTCCCCGGAAAGAATAACCGGGATACATTTTTTTGCCAGGCGGTCAACGTCCAGATACGGTATTCTCCCGGATGAAGATAGCTTATCCCGGGCCTCGGCCAGTTGCCTGAAAGGAGCGGTGTCGAGCGAAAGCCGGAAATCCATCGATTTCAAATTACTACCGCTTACGGTATTACCGCCTGCTGTATTACCGCCTGCTCGCAGCACGAGCGTGAACGATCCGTTTTCCTGCGAAATACTTTTCAAGCCCTTGAGGGACGGATCATCAGACTCTGCTATCATGAGTTCAGCGAATGCCACCGGATGCCTGGTTGGGTCCCCGGTTGCATCGCTGCCGGGACCGGAAAATCCATCATCCGAAAAGAAAGCGGTTACACTTCCGGTAAAACCGCCGTCATTGGGTTTCACTATCACGGTAACGGGCGGTTCCCTGGTGAAACCGGGCTTGGTAACCAGTATGGAGAGGGTGATCTCCCGAGGCACCGCCATGGAGGAAGACGTTGAGTTAGCAGCCTGTTCGCCGACACAGGGAAACACGGGGTACAAAGCAATCAGGATCAGCATGAAAACCACACGGATCCATTTCTTATACATTGGTGCGTGCCCCCTTTCTGAAGACAACCCTGTTGAAAACAGATTATCCCTTTTGGAGCCACATGATAGCAAACCTGGCCAGCTCACGGCCGGTCTTGATGTTGAGCTTTTGCCGCATATTCGCCTGATGGGACTCTACCGTCTTGACACTCACACACAGTTTCCCGGCGATGTCCCGGGTGCCCAGTCCCTGCCCAATGAGCTGAAATACTTCAAACTCACGATCACTGAGACTGTCAACAACAGACGATTCTCCACCAGGGGTGCCGTGCACGGCTTTCTTCATCAACCGGGAGGCCATGGATTTGCTCACAAAGACATCCCCATCCAGAACCGTACGGATTGCCTCCAGTACCATTTCAGGCGGTTCCTGCTTCATGATGTACCCGCCGGCACCGGCTTTCAGCGCTCTTTCGGCATAGAGCAGTTCGTCATGCATTGAAAGCACCAGGACGCTGGTGTCCGGAAACCGCTCTTTGATGACCCGGGTCAACTCGAGACCGCTGATGTCTTTGAGAGAGATATCAACAACGATCAGGTCCGGGCTGCACCGCTCGACTGCTTCAAGGGCGGTGGCTGCATCCGGAGCCTGGCAGCAAACAGCCAGGTCGTTTTCCTGGTCGATTAACTGAGCAAGGCCCTGGCAAACCAGGGGATGATCATCTACTACCATAACTGATTTTTCCGCGTGTGTATTGTGTTTCACAGTGATCGTTCCTCTCCTGTGCTACGGTGCTTTTTCCTTGTTCGTGCTTTTTACCGGGTGTTGCCCTGGGATGTTGCAGCTAACCACGGTTCCACCTTCTTCGGGGGAGGTAATTGCAAAGGTTCCACCAATAACGTTGGCCCGGTACTGCATTATTTTCACTCCGAGTCCACCAGGACCGGGTGATACGTGCGCGAATCCGAGGCCGTCGTCCGTGACGGTCAGGGTGATCGTGGTTTCCTCACCGTTCAGATGGATTGTTATCTGCCGTGCTTGACCGTGCTTGATGGCGTTGGTGACCGCTTCCTGGGCGATACGGTACAGGTGAGTGGCTAAATCGGTGTCTCCGATACGGATATCACCCTCGAAGGTCAGCTGGCAGGATGTGCTATAAATATCCGTTGTCTGCTCAGCCAGTTTCTCCAGACTGGTCAACAAACCCATCTCATCCATGTCCACCGGGCAGAGCCCCCGTGCCAGGGCGCGGGTTTGGGCTACGGTCTGCTTGACCAGCTCGGAAAGACGCGAAGCTTCGGAGGCTTCGGGGGCGCCGGCTTGCGATAATTTATGTTCCAGGGCTTTCGTCAGGTAGGAAATCCCGGTGAGCTGCTGGCCGAGCCCGTCGTGCAGGTCCTGTCCGATACGACGCTGCTCCCGGGCGCTCACCCCGAGTATCTCGTTTTCCAGGCACCGGCGGGTGGTGATATCACTTATTATCGTTATGACACGGCGCACAGTGCCGCCTTCAAATATCGGTACCTTCCGGGTTTCCACAATAAGAGATCTTCCCTCGATATTTACGGTCTCTTCGGTGACCAGCACCCGGCCGGTTTCGAAGATACGGGAATACTCATTCATTACTCCTTTTTCCAGGAAAGGAAATGCCTCGATGACCGTCTTACCGAGAATGTCATCATCGAGTTTCAGTTCACGCAGCCAGTCCAGGAACGTCTGGTTGACCAGGATTATGACAAGCGTTTCGTCCACCACGTGAATAGCGTCGGGCATGGCGTTAATGGTGGTACGGTACTGAGCTTCACTGTTTTTGAGGATAGTATCTATCTGTTTGCGGTCGGAGATGTTGCGGCTTACCCCGAGCACGAATACCGTGCTCCCCTGCTGGTTCTTAATGGGGCTGAGCCTGGTGCTTATCCAGGCTTCACCCGTGTCGGTCGGCATAGTGCCTTCGATCTCGAATCCTGAACCGGTTTTGAAAACCTTCCCGAGGTTGTCTGTGTACCGCCGGGCAAACTCGGGGGGAAACAGGTCGATAATCGTCTGTCCGATGATTGCATCAACACGTTTTCCCAGTACTCCAGCTGCCGAAGGATTGATTGACACGATTTTCAGATCAGTGTCGACTAGGAAAATGTGGTCATCAGCCTGCTCCACCAGGGCGCGGTAACGGGTCTCGCTTTCACGGAGTGCCTGTTCAATCCGCCGGCGGGCAGTGATGTCATTGGAGCTGATAGTGAATGAAACAATCTTCTCGTCTCTGAAAACTGGAGCCACCCGGGCTTCAAAATTTAAAATGGTGCCGTCTTTCAAGGGATAAGTTGTTTCATATTGATCGTTTTTCCCCGTCGCCAGGACACGGCTGAAACATGCTTTTACCGTGTCCTGGTAGTGGTCGGGTATATATGAAAAGAAAGATGAACCTATGATTTCTTCCCTGGGTAATCCCGTGAGGGTTCGGTTGATATATTTAACTACACCATCAGTATCAATCATCAAGATGAAATCAGTAGATGTTTCAGAGATAAGCTTTAACCACGTTTCGCTCTCTCGAAGCGCTTCCTCCGCCTGCTTGAGCTTGGTGATTTCCCGGATGCTCGAACGTATGCCGATCCGTTCCCCGGACGTGTCGACAACCGGCTGGGATGAAACGGATATATAGCTCTGCCGCCCATCCTTGCGGCGCAGGTGGAGCTCTTTGTTGTCCACGATCTGTCCCTGAAGCGCACTTTGCAAGAAACTATCAGCTTCTTCTCGTTCCTTGCCGTCGTCAAACAGGTCGTCGAAACAAATCTTCCCGGTGAGGTAATCGTCGGTCCGGTAGCCGGTGATTCGCTCGAAGGAAGGATTGACATAGAGGAGCCTTCCTTCCCAGTCCCTGAAGGATTCCCAGTCGAAGGTGTAATCGGCGATCATCCTGAAACGCGCTTCCGATTCCTTCAACGCCGCTTCAGCGCGGGACCGTGCTATGACCGCACCTGTCTCTTTGCCGATAGCATTGAGCGTTTCCTGCTCCAGGGCGGAAAAACGGTGCATAGCTTTGGTGATGATATTGAAAATCCCGACGAACCGGTCCTTCACGAACAGGGGAAGACTGGCCAGCGATGTGAATCCCCACTTTTCCGCCCGTCGGGGATTGACCTGTGAATAATCCTCGGCGATGACTGGTTCGCGGTCCGTAAAAAACAGTTTTCCGGAAACATGTATTGACCCGTCACCTTCCACGGATATGGGAATTTCGTCTACATCGGCGATAAAGTCTTCTGGAAGTCCCTTATGCACAGTGAGATCGGCCCGTGAACCGGTGTCGTCAACCATGTAGATTCCCCCGCCGTCGAACCCCATCAGGTCCAGGGTGGAGTCCAGGACACCACTCAGAACCGAGGTCAGGTCGCCCCCCTGGCTGGCTTTCGTGATGATACGGTTAATGATAGCCAGTCTCTTGGCGTGATTTTTCAGGGCTTCTTCCGTCTGTATTCTTTCGGAGATATCGTTAATAATTCCCATGGAGACCGGTTTCCCGTCCCACGTCGCTAGGACGGCGTTCAACTCGATGGAAACACTGCTTCCGTTCTTTTGGATAAGGGTGATCTCATAGGGGGGAACCGTCACCCCACTGATTCTCTTTTGAAAATTATCTCGCACCGCCGTAAGTTCAGAAGGATGAACGATGTCGCTGAAACCGAGCTGTAAAAGCTCGTCTAACGGGTAACCGGTGATGTCCGCTGCCATCTGGTTACCGAAGATGAAGTGGCCGGAAATGTCGGCCAGCAGGATACCACTGCCGGCATTCTCCAGGATGGTTGACAGGTTGCGCTCCCGTTCCCTGAGCTCACGGGTTCGCTCTTCAATGAGCCTCTCGAGGTCTTCGTGGTGCTTTCGTTTCGCTGGAGTCATGTCTGGCTCCCCTTTATCATCCCCGATACGGTAGCATGGCCTTCTTCCGTATCGATTACGAGCAGAAACGTGAGCGGCTGTTTCATAAAATACCATTGTCCATTTCTAAGGCTAGCCCTCGAGTATATCAGTGTTTGCAGTGATTTGCAATTATACCGTATCGTGACGCACCACCGTTGCACGGAATCAACTCGGCGGGGTACAATAAAGAGCATGAACGTGTTTGCCGGACGGGTCCTTAAAAAGGTAATCATTCTCCTGGTAACGCTGCTGGGAGTGACAACGGTGACCTTCGTGCTCTTGAACCTTCATCCCGGAGGAACCCCGGATGCTGTGGTTTTCAACAAGGACATGCCCCGATATCTCGACCGGAATGTTTCTTTGGGCACACGATATGTCCGGTGGCTGACCGGCGTGTTTACGCTCGACTGGGGAATTTCTTCCCGTGATGGGCTGCCAGTGCTGCACAAGCTGCTGCGTAAGCTTCCGGCGACCTTGATACTGAATCTTTCAGGGATTCTTCTGGCCTGCGCTATCGGTGTTCCCCTTGGTGTGCTCTCCGCCTGGAAGCATGAATCGAAAGGGGAACGGCTGCTGTCCTGGGTGAGCTTCATTATCTACTCGACCCCGAGCTATTTTCTTGCGCTGATCCTCATTATTATCTTTGCAATCAAGCTCCCGGATTGGACAGATAGTCTGCTAGGAACGCGATGGGACATACCCATTTCAGGTATCCGTGACCCGCTTCTCTCGTCGGACGCGCCCCTGGTTGCTCACTGTGTGGATCGTCTGCGGCACGCGGCATTGCCCGTTGTTACCCTGGCACTGTTTTTCACTGTTCACGTACTACGTTTCACCAAGGCGGCAATTCTCGAAGTACGGCACAAAGACTGGATTACCGCCACCTGGGCCAGGGGAATCTCGCCCTGGATCGTGTACTACAAACATTGCTTGAAAAACGCGCTGTCGCCGATATTGACTGTTTCGTTTCTCATGGTGCCCGCGCTGCTGGGAGCAAGCTTCATCGTGGAGATCGTTTTCGCCTGGCCGGGCCTGGGATTTGTAACATACCGGGCGGTACTTGAACGGGACTTCGCTGTGATCATGGGAGGAGTAACTATGACTGCCCTGATCACGCTGGTTGCGAATATTACCGCAGATGCACTGGCCGCGGCTGTAGACCCACGGCAGAGACGGAAATAAAAGCACGCTTTCCTGAATGGCTACTCGGTTGAATCTTCGGGCAGGTCCTCAAACTCGTCTTCGAGAAACTCTTCGGGCTGTTCTTCATCCGGGAGATCTCCCGTCGGGAGTATTCCCGAATCATCCGCCGCTTCCAGCGCCGCTTCCTGTGAACCTATATTTTCAATGGCTTCATTGAGTTTTTCCAGGACAAATTTCCGTTGTTCCTCGCTCAAGTCGCTGCCCAGTTCCTCCAACAGTTCTTTGAAAACCTGGGACGATAGTTTCTCTTCCAGTTCATCGAGTTCATTCCCTGAGGCCGATTTCAACCGGTCGGCGAGGTCCGTTACGTTGGCCTCGACCACATACTCGGCCCGTACCGCGAAGTTAATGATCTCTCCAGGACCCTGTTCCTGTAAATCCTGTTCCAGGAAGTCGTCGGTCGCATCGTCTTCGTCGTCAGCGGACTGTATCTCTCCATCGGCGGAGGTAACCTCTCCATCTCCTGCCAGACATCCGCGCTGCGGCAGTTCAAACCCGGCGTATTGCTTGAGCGGGCCGCCAAGAGCACTATGGATACTGTGTCCTTCCCATTCGGGTGAATAAACGTAAAGGTGTTGTCCCACCGCCAGGGGAACCGCTATGAGGACAAGACTGAAAAGCGCTCCCAGAAGGGCCTTGCCGCCACCCTTGAACGGGGAGGCAACCAGAACGCACAGTGCTTGAAGCAGAACCAGCGGTAGAAAGACGTTAAGGCCGAAATACAAGGGGTTTACGTACTCAATCGGTATCAACCCGCCAAGGAACTGTTTATCATAGAGATAAAGGTCCATGGTAAATGGGGTGGTTTTGATCATGGCCAGCACCAGTGGAGAAACCGCATACAGACCCAGCAACGTCATCAGCAGTTTGATAAAAGCCTTTTTCTTACCATTACGCCAGACAAAGCATATGGCAAAAAAGACGACCAGAAATAAGCTGGTATAGGACCATACAGTGGCTCCCAGTCCAAAGGAGCATAATCCGACTTTGCCTACCGGCCCCGTAATAAAAAGCGAAGCCCAGGCAATGCCGAGATACGCTACCGCCAGCAGCTTGAACAGGCCGCTTCCGGTCAGGGTTTTTCTGAAAATCAAAACCAGCATGAACTCGAGAAACAAAACACCGACCAGCAGTTGAACCACCGTATAGGTGGTCAGAAACGTGATGATGTTACCTACGGTAAGGCCGTAGATAGGACCGGTAGCCGAGTCCAGAGTGTCTTTAAAATCAATTAACCGGCTCCAGAGCGCTCCGGCGAAAAAAGCGGTAAACGCCAGTATCAGAAGGACTCTGATGCTTTTAACCGCAAAATTCTCTTTCTTGCTTGCTGTAGCGCCGATAACTACTCCGCCCGCTTTTTCAGCGGCCGGAGATTCAACCTGTTCAACCTCCACGGGCATTTCTTCAACCTGATCGAGTACCGCTCCGCAAATACCACAGAACGAAAAACTATCGGGCATTTCCGCTTCACACTTGCTGCACACCGCAGTACCGCCTCCCAGCACTGGTTTTCGGGCAGCTTTGGGAGCAACGGAAGCAGGAGCCGCCGGAGCAGGCTGTGGCGGCGGCGGAGCGGGAGGAGGTACCTCTATTTTTTCGACAACTTCTTTTTTGATGGGCTTCTCCTGTACGGGCGGCGGTGGTGGTGGCGTTGCTGCTGGCTCGGCACCCAGGAGAACACCGCTCTCTTTCATTTTCTTTTTCAATTTTCGGGCAAAATAGCGGATGGTTAAATTCTGATCCCCCGCGATCTGATCCAGGTTGCGATTCAGCGTTGTTACCATCTCAGGCGAGAGCTGGGCCAGGTCGGCGTTGGATAAATCGCTGGCAGCCTTTTTCCTGACCTCGTCATCGGGACTGAGAAGATCAGCAACCTGTTTTTCAAGTTCACTCATATTTTCTTCTCTCCTCAACCGGTGTAATTGCTCCAAAAAGCTCCAAGAATTGTAGCACAAAGCCGAGCAGGTAGCAACAATTGTTGCAAACCGGCCCGTTGCGTGCTATTCTGTTGATCAGCCTGGCATTGGAGATTTTTCATGAAGAAAATTCACTGTGAACACCTGCATAAGACGGTAAGTATAGTACAGACCATGAATCTCAGCGGTTCAGTTACCGAGACGTGCCTTGAGAAGGATAAGAAGACCTGCAAAGACTGCCGGTTCAAAGAAAATCTTCATATCAAGGAAACAAAGAAGGGGAGATCTCCGGGTTTCTTTACCCTGGAATAGCTCCCCTTAGGTTGCATCTCTACAAAAATGCGAGGGAGAACGTATCGCCCTCACTAATTTAATGACCATATCAGATGTCACTACTTCTTGGCAGTGGTCTTCTTGGTGGTCTTCTTGGCGGCTGGCTTCTTAGCGGCAGCCTTTTTGACGGCCGGCTTTTTGGCAACCGGCTTCTTAGCAGCTGGCTTCTTAGCAGCTGGCTTCTTAGCGGCTGGCTTCTTAGCGGCTGGCTTCTTGGCAGCGGCTTTCTTAGCGGTCTTCTTGGCGGCTGGCTTTTTAGCGGCCTTCTTGGCGGCTGGCTTTTTAGCGGCCTTCTTGGCAGGCTTGTCCTCGATCATGCTTTTGTAATATTTCTCAAAAGCGTCGCCGTATTTTTCAGCCCATTCGTGAGCGGCGCGCTCGAAGCCGATGTCGTAACCAAGCTTTTCACTCTCGATCCACTTGTATTTTTGGATCTCTTCGATGACTGCCTTTTCAAATTCTTTTTCAAATTTCTCGGTCATGGCTATCTATTCCTCCCTTCTTGCCTGGAATCGACCAGATACACTGGTTGGCTACCCAGCAATCGAATGGCTATTATACATATCTACAAAGAATTACGCAAGTCTTTTGCGGAAAATTACTGGTTTTTTTCCTGTTTACAGTTTCAGAGTGTAATTATAAAAGGAATAACACCGTCCCCAAAAAGAGCAGATATCCCCATGAACAGATTCTTGAAACAGTTTTTTGTCGTAGTATCATACCTGCAATCAGGGTGTAGCCGACACCGACCCACACCAGGTTAAAATGCGGTACCTGCACGGCTGCGAAGGAGCATTCTCCAATACAGCGTGCCAGACACAGCAGTCCCCGGGCAGGTAAGGCCAGGCAGCGGGCAGCACATGGTGCTATCCAGGGAGCGAGGAGCGAGCCTATAACGCACAGGTATCCCGCGGGAACTAGCAGACATATCAGTGGTAAGGCCAGCACGTTCGAAATGGGAGCTATCAGCGGGATTGATTTGAAGTAAAATCCCGCCAACGGAAGAACCCAGATCTGGGCCACCACACTGGTTCGGAGGGTATCCTTGATGATTTTCATCAACGTACCTTCCCTCTGGGTTGTACTTTCTCCCGGCGACGCACAACTGGTGAGAATTCCCAATGTTGCCATGAAAGACAGTTGAAACGAAGCCGAACTGATAGCACATGGATCGATATACAGTATGAAAAGACCAGCTATACACAGAGAATTAATTGCTTCTCCCCGCTGGGAGAATAGCATGCCGGAAGCGGCCAGAATACCCATAACTGCCGCCCTGACTGCTGAAACTTTCCATCCCACCAGGAGCGTGTAGACAGGAAGAAGCATCAGCAAGGCGGCGTATCCATAACGGCGAGAGGAGGAAAGGCTGAGAGACAGTCTGCAGATCATCCTGCTGACAATACCGACGTGAAGTCCTGATACGGCCAACAAATGGGCCAATCCGGCACGCTGGAAACTGTGTTTGGCATCTTTGTTCATTCCCCGTGTATCGCCGCACAGGATTCCCCTGAAGAGTGCCGCTTCAGTTTCATCCCACAGGTGATCAATTTTTTCCATGAGCAGTGATTCTCTGACAGCGCTGGGGGTTCTGCGGTACGGTGAGACAGTTCCGTCAACGCTTGACATAAGAGTTATTCCTCCGAGCATCAGGAGGGCGAATACGAGATGGGAGGCTCTTCTACCTTTCAGCAGTACTATTGTGGCGCAACCTGCGCAAAGAAGCATACTGGCTGCCAGATAATATCGAATTTCAGTCAGCCTGAAAGGAGAAAACAACGCTAGAATCACGCCTGCAGCAACCGGAACCAATAATCGAGAAGCAGGACGGCTATTCATAGTTGTCACCTCGTTTTTATCTGGCGGCAAACGAGATGCCATAAGAGAAAAGATCAATGATAAAGCCGATATTCGATTCTAGTACTCTCGAGTAACTGAAAAAAGTGTATCATTATGATACACTTTAACTATACACACATTCTTTCCACAGAGTAGAGGTACCCACGTTGGCTGGTTACTTCCTATAAGCCTATAGAACATACTTCAGTAACAATGCCAAACAATCCCGCCCTCAAGAAAAAAAAAAGGAGGCCGTATCCGGCCTCCTTTTTTCGTTTAGCAGGGTTACATATCGCCCACTTTGTTGACGTCGATCTTCTCAATCTCTCCCCCTGGAACGACTTCCTGCGCCGGCAGGTTGAAGGGAAGCTGGATCAAACCGGCGTCCATCCACAGGGTCTCGACAAACGCGAGGGTTTGTTCATATTCGTCTCTTGCCTCTTCATAAGCCTTCTTCCGGGCCATGCGGCTGAGGAAGAAGATAACCGGGGTATCTTCATACTCCTGTTTGGCTTTTCTGAGCTTGTAGGAAGCCCAGTCTAGCTGGAGTTGAGAGTACTCGCGAAGAGCTTTCTGGTATTTTTCCTGCCTGGCCGGCAAACGCCAGGACATAAAACCGCTGGTGTTTTTATAAACATCATATGCAAATTCGTATTTTGCCTGCGCAAGTTTCAGCACGCGAGACATATATTCGTCAAGTGACTTTTCCATCTCTTTTTTACGGCTGCGCCTGGCGAAGGGGCGGTACCATCCCGTCTCCTCGTAGCGCTTCTTGGCGAGCCTGTAGTGTTCCAGCGCCATGTTGATCTCGCGAAGCTTGAGCTGGAGATAGTACGGATTCATCTTCGGATCGACGATATCCCCGATCTCATTAATCTGGTCTATGATCTCCTTGCCGCTCTCGAGAATTTCATCAAGGTCCCTGGCGGTATCAGCAATTTTGTCGCCAAACCCTTTGCTCTTATCGGCAACATCCCCGATGTCCAGAGCCATAAGTGGACCAGCAAACACCATGGAAAACACAAATATCATTGCCATCAGGCCTATACACTTTTTCATAAACGTTCCCTCCTCTAATCTATTCCTTTTAATATTACAGTTCCCGCTCCAGGGCGGACATCCATGACGTGGAAGATTTTCCCATGGCCAGGATCCGTCCACCGGGCGTCACCGTGAAATGCTGCCCTACACCCATGGCAAATGATTCTCCCTGCACGGGATGCACCATTACCTTACCGGAAAACACTCCTACTTGCGTCAATTCGCCCGGAAGCACTTTCAGCGCGACTTTAGTCCCGACTATTTCCAGAAGGGCTCCCGGAGTGTCAATAAACCGGGTGTCACGCTGATCGCTGATGTCAGCAATAAACGTTCCCTTCGACAGGGCGATATGCTCGCCACGCACCTTGAAGGCGCTGGCGGCTCCGGCGGAAAAACTCGAGCCACCCGTGAATTGAATCGCTGCTTTCGACTCACTACCTGTCTCTACTGCCAGAGCATTATCCAGATTTACGGCAAGCTTATCAGTGACTGTCCGGGAGGATCCTTCACTGGCAATCGTTACTTCACTGGTCTGCCCGGGCACGAGTACCATGGCAGAGATCCCTTGACCAGTTCCCGAAAAGTGAAAACTGACGGTAAAAGCAAGGGCCAGGATGAAAACAGTTGCCGCAGCCATTGGGGCAAATCCCCTGAACGGCCGGATAAACTGCCACTGGAAGAACCGCTGAAGTAGAGAGACCTTCTGGGGCTGGAGGCTTTCCATTACCCGGCTCATGACCCTGTTTTCAAAATCCACTGGCACCTTACGCCGCGGGAGCCTGGAAAACAGGTGAACCATCCGGTCTTCTTTCTCCTGATTCATTTCATCACCATTCTTCCACATGTATACACTGATAGACGGTATTTAACCCGTCTCCACCTATGGTATAGTGATGGGGCCCTGCTGATGTTACATGCGGTGGGCATTTTTTTTTGAAAAAAATCAATGTAACCGCCGTTTCAGACTGACCTGCTGCAGAAGAAGGATGCCATTAGATAATATCTTTTCCCCTTTTACTTCGATCCGTTTTCCGTAAAGGGACCTGGAAAAGACTACCGGTACCAGTACTAATTGGCGGGCAAGCTCTTCCTGGACATGCTTCAGAAGAGCGGTACGGGTGTTCGTATCGGCCACATTTTTTGCGTGTTCGAGCTTTTCCCGAAGTGATTCCTCGTCAAGCCAGCTATCCGCCAGCAGTCTTTCATAGAACGCGGCAGCTTCAAGGCTGAAGGGATGGAACTCCCGTAAAAAGAATGCATTACCGGAAGTTTTCGGCCTCCGTTGTCCGGGAGGTGTTACTTCGATGAAAATGTTCAGACCAGCGACGGACAACTGCCCCTGTATCGCATGCGCCAGTTCAGAAACGGAAGAGCGGTCATTGTCCTGGACCAAAAGGGTGAAATCGACAGTATCGATCTTGCTTTTGTAGGGAAGTATTCCTTCTATGGCCTGTTTCATATCCGGTTCAGGCAGCCCGGCCGCAGTCTCTCTCCCGAGAGTGTATGGCAGGTAGGAATCGGCCGCCTGTCCATATCCCTTGAGAATCAGTTCGACCAGGCCATTGCGATCGATCGCCCGGGTGATGGACTGGCGGACTTCAATTGTATCAAGCGGGGCAACGCCGGGATTAATTCCAAGATAAACAATTCCGGACATATCCGATGAGACCAGCTTGGCTTGTGGCATTTCCTCTATGAGCTGGACCATCCCGCTGGTTACCGGATAGACCATGTCCACGTTTCCGTGTTTCAGGTGAAGCATCCGTGAGACAGGGCTGATGATTGAGACGAAACGGAGGAATTCCACATCGGGCTTTTCCCTCCAATATCCTTCGAAGCGCTTCAGTGTCAGCTCTCCTTCCCGGCTGAACCTGACGAAGGCAAAGGGTCCGGTCCCCAGCGGAGGAATCGTGTCCGTGACACCTTCCGCTTCCTGGCCGGCATAGAACAGATCATCAAGCCCACTTTCCCCTCTTTCCCAGAAGTCCAGGGTTTTAGAGCTGACAATCGCTGCTGCCGGATGTGCCAGCAGGACGGGAAGTGAAGGTACGGAGTGCTTCAACTCGATAAGAATTGTCCGGTCATCCGGGGTTCTTATTTCCTCCACCGGGAGATACGGATCGTCACAGACCGACCCAGAGGCCGCTTTAGCCTCAATATATTCGGCCAATCTGCTCAGGTTCTGGCTAACCGACTCCGCAGTGAGCGGGCCCCCGTCGTGAAAACGCACCCCATCCCGCAGGGTAATCTCCCAGACGGTGCATTCGGCATCGTGGGTAACACTCTCGGCCAGAACGGGTACCGCCTGTCCTCTCTCATCAAGGCTGAAGAGCCCCTCATAAATTTGGGCCAGCGGAATCACCTGGGTAGTGGTAAGCGCCCGGTGCGGATCCAGTCCCGACAGGCGCTGGTCGAGAGCTACGGTAATCTGGTTCTCTTCCCGTCTTCGATCGAGTATCTTGCGACAGGTATTGGCGGTATCGTACTTTCTCTTTTCGAGCAGGAAACGAAACAGTTCCATCTGTAGGTCATCATACGACAGTGTTGCCTTGAGAAAATCAGAGTAGGCGTGAAGGTATTCCTTATGCCGCCTGAACATCTCCCGATCCGAGGGCTTTCTTCTGACCATCTCCATTACCTCTTTGAGATCGACCTGCCCTTCGACATTCCGGAGAAACTCGTTGCTCTCCAGTTCCATGTACCTGAGAGCGTCTTCCGGATCTGTTTTCTTGCTGACGGCTTCGTACAGATATGTCTGAAAAATAAGAGATATAACGCGGTAAAACGGAACCGCCGGCCGTGAACCCAGATTGGTCATCAGGTGTCTGATTCTGGAAAGGTGGAAGTCTTCAGCGTACAGCTCCGCTTCGAACTCGTCACCCAGCCGGGCCGGGGGATCGCCCTGGTTGATAAAGCGGTTCCGCTGCACCCGCTCACTGACCAGATACTCGATAAACTTCCAGGCGGCTTCCGGCTGTTTTGAATACCGGTTGATGGCCAGGGCCCAGCCTCCAAGGGTGCTCCGGCCCCTTCCCGCCGGTCCACCCGGGATGACAGTCACCCCTACCCTGTCTCTGACCGGGCTTTCGAAGCGCTGGCAGACCTTGAACATGGGAGGCCAGTGGCGGGCGAATACAGCTTTCCCATTAACAAAAAGATTCTCGACCTGCTGTTCGGTAAAGCCGAGAGCCAGTTTGGAATCCGAGATCACACCGGGATCGTACAGCATGCTGACCAGCAGCTCCAGCGCCTGTTGGTTTTCAGGAGTGTCAATCTTGAGAGTGCCATCCTCCCGGACTTCGATGCCGCCTCCATACCCCCACATGTACTCCAGAGCGGTACAGATGAGCCCTTCGTATTTGGCCACTTCGAACAGGTATCCTTCCAACCCATACTTCCTTGACAGAAAACGGGATTGCTGGATTAATTCTTCCCAGGTGACCGGGGGTTTCAAACCTTCCCGGTGCAGGATGTCCTTGCGGTAGTAAAGAAGCCCGGCATACACGAAGTATGGCACTGCGTACAGCCTGTCGCGGGAAGTGCAGGCCTTGAGCAGCTCACGGGGGAATTCGGCCCTCACCGAGGGGGGGATGAAGCTGTCCAGGGGACGGGCCAGGTCCAGAAGAGCATATTCCACCGGCCTGATGATATCAACCAGGAAAACATCCACCAGCCCCGGGTCGTTCTTGATGAAATGAATGTAGTTATCGAATATATCCCCTGTCTTAACGGCATCCACCACGATAGTATTGACATGTATTTCATCCTGCTCCTGGTTAAACTGGCGGATGATGGGGAGATCTTCCTTGTTCATGTATATGATGGCAAACGTTATATTGACGGGCTTGTCCTCCGCAGCGGCGGCCGCAGCGGGATAAACAAGCGTTCCGCCCACCGCCAGCAGCAGCAAGAAAACTACGGCAGTCCACAGTCGGCGGGCCCGCTCCCTGCTAGCAGCAAACCCGGAAGTTGTATACCTGTCAATACACATATTTCAGTGTCTGCCCCCTGACATTGGTGACCCAGCTCGGGTCCTTGGCCCAGTTAGAGATATAACGCGGGATAATGACTGTTTTGATATCGGTGGTCTTACCGGCGATTTTGATCTTGAGATGGATATGGATCGAGGGAATCCGTGTCGGGTTCCTGTCGCCCTCTTTGCGCTGCAGTTTGATGATCTCCAACTTGAAATTCGCTTCTTCCAGAGAGCGGCAGATGACCTTCTCGGCGCCGCTTATCTTGCGGATAAGTTGTTTTCGTTCTTTTTCCCCGCTCCCGACGGTCACAACCTCATAGATTATGTGCTCTGTTTCATCGAAAAAGCCGTCCGCCGGATTGTTGTCCATCGGCAGGCCGGTAGTGGGATCGATGGCGAATTTGGTGAACTTCAGCCTCTTGTTCCCGGAAACCTCGATATTGAATGATGCTTCGCGGACCTCGCGCTTCAGCCGCTCTATGACCCCGCTGTAAGTCTGTACCAGGTCCAGCCGGTCACTTCCCCGCTGGAAGCTCTTGGTGCCCGTGAAGAGGAACTGAAAGACAACCCCGGCAATTACGATGCTGATAGTCATGGCTACCAGCAGCTCAACCGCTGTAAATGCGCGGTTTCCAGACGGACTACTGTTGCTTGAGGACCGACTGGTTGGTGATAAATGTGCTGAGTATGATGTCTTGATGCTTCTTACCTTCTTCCCACTCTATGACGACCTTGAGCTTCTTTAGTTCGAACTGCACCACGTCGTCCACCTCAATGGTGGTGGTGAACTTGGCACCGCCGAGGGTGCTCACGACCGAGGGAATTTCGGTGTCGCTGCGGATGGCTGAGAACGGGTAGTTCCTGATGAGCTCCATGGTGCTGGTGGCTATGTTAATGGCGGCGGCCTTATGGCTGAGCTTCACCGATTCAGTAGTACCGAAAAGCATCATCCCGAAAATGGTGACCAGACCTACACCCAGGATAGCCACCACGACCAGCGCTTCGACCATAGAGAATCCGCCATGCCCCATCGAGAATCCGCGGCGGCGAGAGGACATAGTTATTTGCTCGCTTCCTGCCACAGTGTTATCTGGTGTGAAAGCGTGGCGTAGAACGAGGACTGGTTGAAATCATTGATCATTTCAACGGTGTTGCCGTCCTTGTCGTAATCCCATTTCATGGCGAACACATGCCCCTTTATCTTGGTGTTTCTGTCGGTTTTCAAAATTCCCTTCGGCACGTATACTGCTCCCCGGAAAGCCTGGGCATCACTGACGTTTCCGGGAAGGTAGAGATCGTCTTCGAGCACTACCAGACTGAGAAGGGAATTGGGAGGTACGAAAATGTTGTTGGCCTGGACAAAGGTCCGGCGGCTGATAAGCATGCCTTTGTTGCGTATGGTACCCGCTAATTTGAATTTCCTCTTTTTCTCACTGATGACGGTGATCCCATCCATGCTGTAAATGCGGCGGTTGCTGGGGCCGCGCTGACACATGGACTCTTCGAAGTCCTTGAATTTCTTAAAGTAATGGCTTACTTTCTCACGGCAGAAGGGGAAGTTTTCGGAATAGCTGCTGCCCCAACGGTAACGCCACTTCTGGCGGATATGCAAAACATGCTGCTCGATGCGGTCCTTAATGGTCTGGGGAAGATTCTCGATGGAGTCTTTAAGTTGTTCAATGGGATTTGTCAGATCATTGAACTTCCCCTGGTCCTTGGGCCATCCTGCCTTCTCATTGATGAGCCACACTATGTACTCGTCAAGCGGTGGAGGTGGGCACAGATTGACTATCTTGAAATCCTTGAGCACGCTCACCTTCCTGATTACGTCACCGATGGAGACGCTGGCGAAAAACTTCATGGTAGCTTTCATTTCGCCCGGCTGGGGACTGGGGTCTATGGCGACGTCGAACGGCTGAGGGTCTTCGAGCGATATGATGGCTTTGATGTCCACAGCCGAATGCGTCAGATCGTAATCATCTTTCAGAATGCTCTCCCGGACCTTCGTCGGCTCGAAGAGTATCGGAGCGGGATTCGGTGCGCGCAGTTTGTTATAAAGGTCTGATGTTTCCTGGTTCATCTCCGAGCGGACACTGTAGATCATTTCTTCGACCACAGCTTCGGCCACGGTGGTGCAAATCTCCCCGTTGATAATACGCCTGATCCACCGGGTTTCCCCGGACATCCTGCCGATAAGACCGAATCCCAGGGAAAACAAAACCATGAGCACTCCGATCACCATGAACGTGAGTGCCCCGACACCGCGGGAAGACGTCAACCCGGGATGGTGGACATAACTATTAAATATAGTTCTTCTCTTCACGCAAAGAAGTATAACATTAAACCCGCTTATTTCACAAGCTTACCTGCTGCGAACACGAATTAGTCGCCTTATTACTTCTAAGGCGCCGCATCTACAGCGTTGCACTCGGTCGCCTGTCCTCGACGTAGCTTGTAGCTACGGCGTATCCCTGAGGATACGGTTGCGGAAGGCTCGGTCGCGCGCCTTGTAGCTACGCACTACTTCGTGTTCTCGCAACGGCACCTCATGAAATAAGCGGGTAACCCGCTTATTTCACAAGCTTACCTGCTGCGGATGCATATGGTCGCGCCGGTTACCTGGCGGATGGCGGTTCAGTGTCTGCGGCGTTTACCTCCAGACTCCCGCTTATTTTTTTGTATCGTTCAGATCCGATTCCCGGAACTGTCATCAACGATTCTGTTTTGTGAAACCGTCCGTGTTTCTTCCTGAATTCGATGATCCTGCGGGCCAGTTGGAGGCCTATTCCCGGCAGCGAGCAGAATTCTTTTTCCCCGGCGAGGTTGATGTTTACCACACCCATGGTTTCGACTTTACCAGGACCGGAAGATTTTTCCGTAACCCTACTTACGGCGCACGCGTCAATGAAGGTATGCTGTGCAATACACTCCAGGCAGTCTTTAGCCATTCCTTCGACTGCCTTCAGGTCCGCAAACGAGGAAAAATGACCGTACAACTGCCGGTAGCGGACTATCTGTCGTGCTTGGTGGGAAATAACACCGGGAATCCTGCCCAACTCGAAGGCCGTAGCCTGATTCAGGTCGAGAAGACGAGCAACGTCTGCTTTGCATTCCGTGGGCTCAGACACCGCCCAGGAAACCACCGCCCTGACAACCGCCAGGAATACTGCAAGAATGATAATTACTTTTTGCTCGTTGATGTTGTACCGTATCACTTGACCAACCACACTTTCCATCATCTGAGTTTCTGGTTGATGCAAGTATCGTACCAACCACTTCAATATCACCTCACTAAGCCAATAGAAAACAACCAACTTTCGTGGGTAGCTCAACTCCGTGAGGGTTCGTGAGGGTTATGGAAAGAATCAGGAATTTTATATATTTAAATGATGCAAATGAGGTGTGTTGTCTCAAAATGAGACAGTGGATCATTATCAGGATCAGGAATCCATCAGTACGCTGGATTTTTCCCCGGAATCAGCGAATTTTTCGGCGTACCCGATAAGTGCCACCACCGCGCTGCGGCAAACATCTTCATCTTCGTGCCCGAGCGCTGCGGTCAACTGCAGAACAAACGCTTCCAGGTCGACTTCTCCGAAAGCGTAATATGCGCTGGCCCGCATCCACCTGGAGGGATTCTTGAGCATATTTTCGAAGGCCTCACAGACAATGGTGCGCAGTTCATCGTATTTCCACAGAGCAATAGCCGTGTTGGCTCTGACCCTGTTGTCTTCATCGTCCAGAAGCGGTAGGAGCAGTTCGGGAATCCGGGCATCATATATGAGAGAAAGGCCTTCCACCGTATTGGCCCGCACCCTGGTATCAGGATCATTGAGATAGCCGGCCAGGACGGGAATGACATCGATCGAGCCAAAATTGCCCAGTGCCTTTACCAGACTGGCCCGTATGACGGAATCGGATTCACTCTGCAAAATCTTCACCAGGGGTTCCACTGCTCTGATGTCCTTGATTTTACCGAGTATCTCGATCAATTTTGGGCGAAACTTCTCTTCACTCGTGCCGTAATAGTCAAGAAGCCGAAGTGATGTGTCATTCCCTCCCCACTTCGTAATCTTGTTAAGCGTGAGTTCTCCAACAGCCGGATCAGCCATTGCTTCTCGCAATAATCGGTCGATCTCCTGAAAATTTTTCATTGTTTACCCTCCAGGCCTGGTGCGGACGCGGTGGTTGGAAGCTCAATAACCTCAGGCAGGTGAGGAAATGTTCCATGCGCGGTACACATCACCGTTTTGTTTTTGTCAATATGGTAGTGCCCTGTCGCCGGGCAGGTGCATGAGCCCACCGCAAAGCGTACGGTAATCACACGTGTTTCAAATCCCAGCTCAATCTGTGCCAGAGTACCGGGATTCCCCGGAAGATACCCTTCCTGCTTGAGCCTGTAGACATCAGGTTCTCCGTGTGTCATGAGTTCAGTCCGGTAATCATGCTCTGCATTGTAGTTGATTATTGCATTTGTTACAAGATTAATCCTGAGAAGGCAATTGACAAAGTCCCGGATTCCCGCTTCTTCTTTGGTCAACTTCTCTCTTTTCCTGTCAAGCTTCCGTACTGCCTGGTTCATTTTGAAAAATACCAATGCAGCCGCTTCCATGTGCTCCTCTCTGACATAGAGCTGGTAGAAGCGGTAGAGAACCCGGAGATTGTCAGGATTCCTCTTGAGTATTTCAAAGAGGTGCCCTTTGTACAGGGCGATGGCTTCTTTGATCCGGCCCTCGGCGAGCTGGGTGTGGTCTATTTCAAACGAGAGATCAGCCGTCCGGGCCGTATCGGTGTCGCTGGACGCTGCACCGTCCCCCAAAAGCTCCATGATACGGCTGCTGCCCCAGTTTTCATCGATTTCCCGCACCCGTTTGATATCCAGCCCCTCCTGCATGATCTTGCTCAGGACACTGGTAAACTTCAAGACGGGATGGAGGGATGGCTTGCCGCCGGTGCCGCTGGTATCTTCCCACAGTTCTTCCGGAAAGAGAAAAACAGCCAGTTCGGCCAGTTCGCGTTTACGCTGGAAAAATGAGATTTTGGGAGAGTGCTCCACCCTGTCCATCAGATCCTCAAGAGGTTTTTTTTCATAGTCACCAATCACCGTTATTCCCTTGTCAAACGATGGAAGATCGACATCTTCAGCGGTTCCCTCAAGTTCTTCCGGGGTGAACACGATAATCTCGGAGCCCGGCATTCGTTCTATTTTTTCACCCTCGAGCAGATCTTCTTCATCTTCTTGAGGTTCATCGCTTTCTTCTGAAAGGGAATCTTCGGTGAGCGGTATGTCGGGAAGACGGATTCCCCCTACTGCTACGGGACCTGATGTCTCGACAGGGGCCTCGTCTTCAGCTGGCTTCCCGGTGGTCAGATCGCGATCGAAAAAGACCTTCAGTTTCGCTTCGTCAAGAGCCTTTTCGATCTGCCGGTCCCCGGGGTCCAGAATAAAAGCTTTCTTGAAACAGGCGAGGGCCTGGGAGAAATCCTGCTTGACATCACCGTAGTATCGCCCCAGCCAGTACCAGTGACGGGCGGTCCCTACCTTTTCATCACTGACGGCTTCCACACCTTCAGACGAATTGGAATCTTCCTCTCCGACTTTCTGCTTGATTAATGTTTGTTCTTTGTCTTTAATTTCCTCCAGCAATTCACGGGCTTTAGCGTAATCGGGGTTATCGTGGATCGCTTTTCCCAGGGCCGCTTTTGCCTGCTGATAATCACCCTTGTCGAGGTGGTACCGGGCCGAAAGGTACCAGTTGCGGGCCATCTCCTCAACTGACGGGTCGGGATAAGCTTTCTCTTCTTCGAAATCCTGCTCTTCCTCCTCGAGAGCCGAAGCACGCAGTTCCATCCTGAGCGTTTTAAAGAGCCTGGCGGCCCTGACATTGAAAGGGTTGAGATCGAGCGCCCGCTGAAGACAGGAGAACGCCTTTTCTTTCTCGCCTTTCTCAAGCAGGAATTCGGCGTTTATCAACCACTGGTACGATGCTCCGCGTTCTCCGCGGTCGGTGCGTATCTCTGAAGAAGTTTCCCCATATCTCTCAAGCGATTTGAAAAGGTACTCTTTTGCCGCTACGTTATTGCTGTCAATGGAAATAGCCCGGCGAAAGCACTCGATTGCTTCGCGGGGTTCGTCAAGACGTTCGAGATGGTGTATTCCACGTACCGTCCAGAAGTATGAATCCTCCGAGGGCTCCGGGAGCTCGGATGGGGTTTTAACCGGCACATCATAGCGGCTCCAGTCTGGTGGACTAATAGGTGGAATCTCAGCCGCGTGCAAAGAGCATAAGCACAACAGAGCCGTCGCAGTGAACAGAAATAGCACCGGTAGACGGCACGTGCGACTCACATCAGGCCATTTCACAAGCCTCAACCTTACTTTTTTTTACAGCAGCCTGGAAGCCAGGCTGGCCAAAGTGCTTCGTTCTCCCTTCATGAGAACGATATTTGCGGCGATTGCCTCGTCGAGAAACCGTTTGGCCAGAAAACTCAGGCCGTTTGAGCACTCGTCGAGGTACTGGTTGTCTATCTGGAAAGGATCACCGGTAAACACGATTTTCGACCCTTCCCCTACCCTGGTTACGATGGTTTTAACTTCGTGGGGGCTCAGGTTTTGTGCCTCATCAATAATCATATAGACGTTCGGCAGGCTCCGTCCCCGGATATAGGTCAGTGCTTCAACCTCCAATATGTTTTTGTCCTGGACATAAGAGTAGACTTCTTCTTTGGCCTGGGCGAACAGAAAATCCAGATTGTCGGTGATAGGCTGCATCCAGTTGCGAAGCTTGTCCTCTTTTGATCCGGGCAGATACCCGATGTCCTTTCCCATGGGAACGATGGGCCGGGCCACAAGCAATTTTTCGTAGGCTTTCTCCTCCACGACCAGATGGAGGCCGCAGGCCAAAGCAAGCAGGGTTTTTCCTGTCCCCGCCGGTCCCATCATGCACACCAGTTCGATGTCATTTTTAAGAAGGATTTCCGTTGCGAACCGCTGCTCCAGGTTTCGGGGCTGGATTCCCCAGGGGGATATCCGTTGCGATTCCAGGGGCTTGATCTTTCCTGTGTTGCGGTCGTAGATGGAAAGGGCAGATTGCCTGGTGGCAGGAACCTTGAGAAGTACCATCTGGTTTGGATGTACCGTTTGCTCGGGCGCTTCAAGTTCCGAGTTATCATAGAACCTGTCCAGCGTCTCCATGTCGACGTCGACCTGGATGTACCCTTTGAAAACCTCGGTGATATCGACCTTGGAGGCTTCGTAATCCTCCGCCATGATATTCACCGCGTCGGCTTTCAGCCTGAGGTTGACGTCTTTAGTTACCAGAATGGTGTTCTCGTGGCGTTTTTGCAGCCCCCTGGCCACGCATAGAATTAAATTGTCGATTTTTTTACGGTCGAGCCCCGCGGGAAGCAAATCCGGGTCATGGTACTTCAATTCGATTCTCAGATTTCCACCAGTGTCCAGCTTGATCCCGGTGTGGAGCGACTCTCTTTCTCCGAGTTTGTCGAGGATTCGAATGGATTCCCTGGCATTGCGGCCGACAACATCATGCCGTTTTTTCAGGTTATCGAGTTCCTCGACTACCGTGATTGGAATGATGACTTCATTTTCCTCGAATTGAAAGACTGCTTCGGGATCGTGAACCAGAACATTGGTGTCAATGACAAAATGCTTCATTAATTATTCCTCAGCTTTCTATGCTTACCAGAAAGAGTTCACGCTTCTCCACTGATGATTGCGGAAAAGCCCGTTTGTAGACCGGATTTCACCATGCGAAATTATACCATAGGCCTTATACACCAACAACAGTAGTACTCTTCATCTCTGCAGGTGTAGAAAGTCAATTTTCAAGCGCTATAGTCCACAGTCAAACTGATAAGTGAAAAAGTGAAGCCTGATCCCATCGAATGGTGTATAGTCTAGTAAAGGAGGCGGCTGTTCTGTCCTGCAAGCCTGGTTCATTTCATGTTCAATGGCACGTCACTGAGCGTTGTAACCTGGGCTGCCTGCACTGCTACCGGGAACCCCATCGTTCTGAACTCTCACTGGATAATCTCATTGCCCTGGCCGGCAGGCTTGACCATTTTGCCCTTCACAGGAGCCGTTCTCTGGTAATTACTTTGACTGGTGGAGAACCGTTTCTGAAAGCAGAAATCTACGATCTGGCGAAGCATATCGACAGGTTGGATTCGGTAGAAGAGCTAAACATTATCTCAAATGGCACGATACTTCCCGCACCCGGTACGCTGGAGCACCTGGGCACATTGAACAAACTGTATCTGTCACTGGAAAGTCACGTCCCGGGCGTTAACGACGGTATAAGGGGAGCGGGAGTACTCGAGGTGGTCACGAACAATGCCCGTCTCCTGCGGCAGCGTGGTTTCTCTCTCGGGATCATGACCACCCTGATGAACCGGAACATCCGGAGTCTCATCTCCGGCTTCCGGGACTACTGTGCTTTTCTGCGCACCGCGGCGGTTTCGGAGGTGATTTTCGAGCGGTTCGTTCCGGTTGGGCAGGCTGAGGATCTCGTAGAGGAAATACTTTCGGAAGAGCTTTTTTATTCGTTTGTTCAAAGCCTGGCCGATTACTGCGACGCTGATTTTGATGGTTTGCTGCAGTTCAAAGCCTTCAAACTGGTTTTTGCCACCGATGACGTTTCAAGCACTGATGACGTTACCATCATGGGAGCGGAATGCACTTCCGGCAAGGATGGTGTCGCACTACTCTGCGATGGGACAGTGTATCCCTGCCGGCGCCTGGCTTACTCCCTGGGCAGCCTGCTGGACCACGATCTTGACGTGCTGCTGGCAGCGCCTGATGAGCCGGAGAGAGATTGTCTGGACTATCTGCACTGCAGGGCGCTTTCTTCAAGACTTCACCAACTCGGTATGAACGCCGATAAACAGTAAAGCAGCATGGTTCCTTCGAGGAGGCTTCAATGGCCGCACTGCTACCATACATTATTGTTGGATTTCTTGCCGGTGCCGTGAGCGGACTGATCGGAATCGGCGGTGGAGTTCTCATAGTTCCCACGCTGGTGCTCGCTTTTGGCTTTACGCAGCACAATGCCCAGGGAACGACACTGGCCATGCTCATTCCGCCGATAGGTCTGCTGGCTGCCTGGACCTACTATAAGAATGGCTTCGTCAATTTCAAGGTTGCCATGATTCTTTGTATCGGCTTTTTTGTGGGAAGTTACCTGGGCGCCAATGCCGCTTCGGTGATCCCGACAAAAATACTTGGAAAAATGTTCGGTGCCGCTCTGCTGTTGATTTCTTTAAAAATGTTGTTCTGGAGATAGCGCCCCAGGATGCTCTCCGGTACTTCTGCAATAATAGTGCCTCTCAGTCATTCCCTCGATAGAGACGGCTCCAGCGGCGGTAATCAGAGAGTTTCCAACCACGGCACAGACATTTCCCTGCTTGTGGCAGATCCGGATTGCCGCACTCCCCAGCGCTACAGGCCAGGCAGTTGCCGGTGCAGTCCGGAGTCGCCGGAATAAAGACAGGCAACTCACTTCCGCCCCTCTCCGGACGATAGGTTCGTGTCCCTTTCCGCCGGTAAACCGGAATGTTCACCCCTTCACAGTTATCGGTTCCCGTCATAAAGCGGGAGTTCATCCCTGTTAACGTGGATTGCCCGGAATCCTGATCCAGGCATCTTTCATACTCCATGCAGAGGGCAAACGACATGCCCGTCTGTACCGTCAGGTCCCGGACCGTAGAGAATAGCCTGTTACGATACGTGACAGAGGCATGCAGCCGGGGACCAAATTTCTCACTGTATAATTCCTCGTACGGGATCGGGGGGGACTGGTTCATCGAATACAGCCAGTCAAACGCGTGATTCTTCAATGTCAGAGGTACGTCCAGGCAGCTGATTATCACATGGCGGGATCCCCGGCTAAACGCCTGTTTAAGGAGGAAATCGATGTCATTCGGATCATCGTTGATGTATGGATACACCGGATCGATGCGCAGCACGGACGCCATTGGTGAAAATCCCGCCGGACGGGCGGCGCCGGCGATGTTTTCCAGGTTTTGAAATAACTCCTCGGTGGTCGCACCACCAGGGCACAGCTTTCTTCGCTGCTCCTCGTCGGGAGTGAGGATACTGACCTGCCCGAACGAATGCTCCTGCCGGGCCATGATTGATAAGACCGTTTCGGGGACCAGGCCCTTGGTTATGAATTCGATGGGTATGTTCCGGGCTGTAAACGCCTGTACAATTCTCTCCGAGAGTCCGAACTTGTGCTCCAGAGGCTGGAACGGATCGGCCACCGGTGACAGGTAGCCGCAGGACGCCCAGTCGATGGAATCGAGTTGACGGGCAACATACCGGTCAAACCGTTCGGCCACTGTGACCTGGCCGGTTCGGCGGAAATGACGGTAATGACTGAAAGGAAACGCATTGGAATAGCACAGCCGGCACCGGTGGGTGCACCCGCTGTAGGGATTGACCAGTAGACGTTCGGCGGTGCATTCCCGCAGTCCCGGCCACCAGCCATGCAGTTCCCGCAAAGAACGCACGAGCCTGTAGGCGTGCCCACGGAATACCCCGGTTTCAAGTACGTCCATCTTTTAACGTCAAACCTCGTTTTCTAACAAAACTGAATTCTTTCTATCAAGGCAGGTTTAGGCCTATATAACATAGGTTAGGCCTATATAACATAGGTTAGGCCTATATAAAATAGATCTCTGTCTATCAAGATAGGTTTCTTGCTCATTACTTAATCATGGTACCATGGTATCCTGAGGTTGCCAAAATGCGCGGCCTGTTTAAAGGAGCACGGAATCCAGGTGTTGAAAACCCGCAAACTGCTGAACAAAAACAAGGCATTTTTTGCCAGAATCGATCCCGATCTCGCACAGCAGATTTCTTTTGATCCTCCGGTCCGGCACCGGATCATTAAAAAAAACAGCCGCCACCAGGTGAACGTCATTCGCCAGCAATCCGACGGCACCTGGCAGGAGTTGTATCGTGCTCCCGATCCCCGAACGGCTGCCAGAAAAGAGTTGGCCGGTATACCCGCCAGCCGGATAGAGGCTGTTATCGTAGCAGGAATCGGTCTTGGATACCATCTTGAAGCGCTTGCGGACATTCTCCCGCCATCCGTTGTTTTTATTATTCTGGAAGAGGATGAAGACCTTTTCCGAATCGCGATGCGGCATGTCGATTTCTCCCGTATACTTGCTTCAAGGCCCTGGAGACTCCTGCTGGGAGAGCATATCCGGAACCTGGTACCGGTACTGGTCACACTGTTTGAAGGTGGTGCAACATCGGTTACCTGCTGTGCACCGGCTGCCTTCCGCCGAGCGTATCGAATCACAGGTAAACTTCAGTCTCTCATCAAGCAGGCCGGCGCCATTGTGGAATTCAACCGTCGGACCCGGGAGAGCCTGTGCCGGCAGTGGATAGAAAACTGTTTGCGCAACCTGGCTTTTCTTCCCGGCAGTCTTTCCCTCATGTCACTGAAAAATAAAGCGGCCGACCTGCCGGTCAGCATCATTTGCGCAGGCCCGTCACTGGACCGGCATCTTCATCTCATTGAGCAGCTGGTTCAAAAGACTCTGACGATTTGCACGGATGCCGCGTACCCGGTACTTATCGCCCTTGGCCTGGAACCGCATTTCGTGGTCAGTTTCGATCCGTTTAGCCTTCCTCCGGACAGTTGCTGCCCCGATACTGCACAACGGCTCCGCCGCACTCCCGGCCGTAGCGCATACCTGGTCTGTCCGCTGACCGCATCCACCGCTGTGGTGAACGCTTTCCACAGGAACGTTTTTTTCTCTCTCGCGCAGGACATCCAGGTGTGGCCCGAGGTCCGGCAGTTGTGTGACGCACTTCCCCTCATTCCAGTTACTGGTTCTGTGTCCCTGTTCGCCTTCGAAATCGCCAGGTACCTGGGAGCACGCCCAATCCTGTTTGTGGGGCAGGATTTTTCATTCCCCGGCTTCAAAACATATTCCCGGGGGACGCGGCAGGCTGAACTATTTATAGGTGATCTGGACCGTTTCTACTCACCGGAAAGGCTCAACCTGGATAACATCCTGTCGCGGAATCTCCTCTTCGTGCCTTCACCTTCAGGCATCAGGCTGGCAACAACCCCTACCATGCTTCATTACCGGTTCGGTCTCGAAAACGCTTGCAGTAACGCCTGCAGTAACGCCTGCAGCAATAATCAAAACCTGTGTGTCAATTGTACCGGGGATGGCCTGATGCCAGGACCTTCGGCTGATCTTTCGAAGCAGTTACAGAGTCTTGAGGTGCGTGAAGCAGCCTTTTGGGGTGATGTGACGTCTGCACCGGTAGCCGGTGGCTGTCTGCACAAAGCACTGGTAGTGATTGAATCGCGATTAAAAGAGTTGGCACAGCAAGGTGGAGGCGGAAGAGAGGAAGAAAAGGGCACACCACTACCTGCCATACTGACGCCTTTTACCGATCTTTTCCAGCTGTTCCACCGGCAAACAGGATCGCGGCGGGAGTCTATCCTCGCCACCGTCGCTTTTCTCCTGGAGAACTTGAAACAAGATTAATCCTCAAGCGGTGACTCCACTAACTGGCCAATCAGCTCTTCCTCGGCTTCGGAAAAAAGCCGTGCCACATCAACCAGCAGCACTAGACGTTCCTTCCCCAGTTTTGCTACTGACTGAAGATACCTGGTAGACGAACCCTGGAAAAAGGTCGGAGGAGTTTCGAGTCGATCCTGATTGATGGTGAAGACTTCTGTTACCGAGTCAACAAGAAGGCCCACTTTCCAATTACCAATTTCCAGGATTATTACCCGCGAGGTTGCAACTTTCCTGCTTTTATCGACTCCCAAACGCTCACCGAAATCAACGATGGGAATGAGTGTGTCCCTGAGGTTCATGATACCGTCCACAAAATCGGGAGATCCTGGAACCTTCGTGACAGATTCAAATCTGATTATCGAGTTAACTTTGAGAATATCAACGCCGAACTCCTGGTCGCCCAGTTTGAATCCGACGGCCTTTAATTCGCTGCTATCTCCCATAGGGGACGAATACATCCCGGATTCACCTCTTTTCCTGAAGAACTTTAATTTCCTCAGATGAAACAATACGTTCAAGATCGAGCAGTAAAATGACTTCGCTTTCACCGCTTAAGAGCCCGCTGGCAAAGTGCACCGCTTTCCCTCCCGAACCTTCTTGCGGAATCATGATTTGTTCCGGGTTCAGGAATCTCACTCCCACCACCGAATCAACCAGAAATCCCATTCTGATCTCTCCCTTCTCAGCTACGACTACTCTGTTTTGATGAGCATGAGCAGTAGCGGGAAGATCGAGAAATCGCGCCAGATCAAGCACACACAATACTTCGCCTCTCAAGTTGGTGACACCGATGATGAAATCAGGCTGAAACGGAACCCTGGTCGTGTCAGGAACCGGTATGACCTCCTGGACACTCAATATGTCGAATGCGTACAGTTCCTCCCCCAGAAGAAAGGTGATGATACGTCCATCGGGCTCCATGTGCTCAGTCCTTACCAGGCGGTGCGACCAGTCTTTCCACCGGTATCAGATAAACGGCTGACAATAGTATTATCACAAAAAGTGGTTTCCATCCAAGTTGAACCACCTGAAATATCGAATTAACCGCAGGCAGATACAGAACAAAAAGCAGACCGCACAAAGCCAGCAGCACCGCAGGCAGGAGAAATTTGTTTCTGAACAGACTTGAGCGTAGTGGTCTTTTCCTGAAAACATTCCCTCGCAGGCAAAAAAGGAGTTGGCTGATGGTGATTGCTGCAAAAGCCATGGTTCTTGCCAGGGCCACAGACTCTCCCCCCCCGAGCCATCCGGTCCGGGTGTACCCGATTATGAAGGCTCCCAGAGTTATCAAAGCCAGCAATACTCCCCGTACTATGAGAGGGAGAATCCTGATTCCGGGAACCAATATCGCTGCAGTTGCCGACTGTCTGCAGTTGGATTCAGGTAAACATCCACCAGGATCGATTCCTACCGCCATGGTGGGAAGAGTAAGCACCAGAGTATTGATAAACATGAGTTGGAGAAACGTAAATGGCAGGGGGAACTCCTTGCCGTTGATAATCAAAGCGGCGACGGCCAGGAACGTTACCAGTTCGCCGATATGTGTTTCGAGGACATGCCTGATAGATTCCGTAATATTGTTCATTATAATTCTTGCCTGCAGCAGGGCGCCGATCATGGTGGAAAAACTGTCATCGGTCAGTACGAGGTCACTTGTTTCCCTGACTGCTTCGTTTCCCCGGTGTCCCAGGGAAATCCCTGCATCGGCTTCGGCAAACAGGGGTATATCAGTGAGATCCTCTCCCGTAATGGCGACCAGCTCTCCCGTGGCCTGCAGCGCGTGAATAACCCGCAGCTTATGAGCAGGGGTCAACCGGGCACAAACACCCGTATCCCCTATCTTCTCATTCAATTCGTCTTCACTGAGCCGGTCAATGTCTTCACCGGAGAGCACCAGTTTACCGTTTTCAAGGATTCCCACATCCCGGCCGAACCGGGTAGCGGTGGTTTTGTGGTCGCCACTGACCATGACGAGTTTGATCCCAGCCGATTTGCAGGAGCGGACCGCTTCATCAAGATGTTCCCGAGGAGGATCGTGGAGCGTGACCAGTCCCAGAAAAACCAGGTCCCGTTCGATATCGGCGATGTCATCTTCGGGAGAGAATGACTCCAGTTCCCGGTAGGCTACTGCCAGGGACCGTAATGATTCCTGCCCCTTGGCCGCAACAAATTGAAGGGCGAGCTCCTTATCACCCTGTCCGAACGGAACCACCGCACCCGA
The DNA here is from genome assembly GCA_964432985.1 of uncultured bacterium. Taxonomy (GTDB): domain Bacteria; phylum Muiribacteriota; class CAYSPT01; order CAYSPT01; family CAYSPT01; genus CAYSPT01. The sequence continues at coordinate 17,924 of CAYSPT010000017.1, read as the reverse complement.
GCGGAACTGCTTCTGGCAGCTTTCTATTAAACTCTCAGGCGCTCCCTTGGAGAACGCTATGATCTTACCGGCCGGATTTCTGTAAACCACGGTCATGCGCCGACGTACGGGATCGAAGGGAAAGTCGCCGGTTTTCGAAAATCCCCGTTGCAGCTCTTTTTTGCTGAAACCCAGTGAAGCACCGAAGGTCAGCAGCGCTCCCTCGGTGGTATCACCCAGGACGGTCCACGTTTCTGCAGGGGAATTTTCCCCTGTGGATGATTTTTCCCGTGTGGAAGATGTTCCCAGCTCGGATGTCGATTCTTCCAATCTGGCACTGGTGCATAGAATAATAGATTTCAACAGTTTGACCAGGACATCTTTATCCGAAAGTCTGACTGTGGAACCGTCGTGATCAGATTTGAGAAGCATTTGCTGGTCGGAACTTTCGGCAACTAGAAAATGAACTCCATCGGTCCATAAACCGGTCACCTTCATTGCCCCGGTAGTGAGAATCCCGAGTTTGCTGGAGCAAATTGCTGTTATTCTTGCCAGCTTTTCCACAGAAGAAACCGATCTCACCACTGCCTGTCGTACGACCATTCGTTTTAATCCCAGGGCGGTAATTATCGATAGCAGCGAAAGGATTCCCCACGGCAGCGCGGAGGTTGCACACGTGGCAGCGAATTCCATCGAGGACACGACGACCGGGTAAGACAGGATCTGCGAAAAATCCTGTTTGTTCACCAGCACGGCGGCCAGGGCTGCAATAACGACCCAGCTCCAGGTCCATATCCTGCCCGAACGCTTCATCCTGTGGTAAAATGACATTTCACGGCTGCCGGCCCCCGGCCCCGGCGATATGATCTTTGCATATTCCGTAGCGTCTTCAACAGCCGTTATACATCCCACTGCATTGCCCCGTGTGATAATGCTCCCCATAAACACCATGGTGCTTTTTCCAGCAAGGCTTACTCCAACTTTATCCCCTTCGGATTCTTCATCACCCACGGCTTCTTCACTGTTTTTAACCCGTTTCACCACAGACATGGGCTCCCCGGTCAGAAGCGACTCTTTTACTTCGAGCTGTGTGGCCTGAAGCAGCCGCACGTCCGCAGGAACGGCGTCTCCCGCTTCTAGAAAAATAATGTCGCCCGGTACCAGTTCGTCGGATCTCACGCTGCTAACAAGCTCGTCGCGAAGAACCTTTACCGAAGACCGGGCCATCCGGTCGAGATCCTCCAGGGCCCTGCCTGCCCTGCACTCTCTGATGAAGACTACGGAAACCTGGAAAACGAGGATTACCGACAACATGGCTGACTCGGTTTTTCTCCCTGTTGCCAGGAGCACGAGGGGAGTCAGCAACCACAGCCAGGTCAAGGGATTGAAAAGAGTCGTCAGAGTTCGTTTGAAAGCAGATTTGACCGGGGAAGCGCGCATTAAGGTGTGTTCGCGGCGGTGTCTTCTCGCAACGGCCTCTTCCCGGGGGAGACCTTTTTCAAGGCTGGTGTTCAGTTCACTGAGGACAGCATCGGGAGACATGGAAAACCAGTTTTGGGGCGCAGTTTCATCTGTAGGCACCGCCGTCACCCGTTTCCACACGTACGAAAAATACGCGTCTATGTGAGTCAAGACGCCTTCGAAGTGTAGCACAGGAGCCTGACATACTGCAACAACAGGAATCAACCTGCTTAACCCTAATAATTCACAAACTATTCCGCTACGGTTCGAAAATAACCACATCTACTTCGTTGCACTTGAAAAATATTCTCAACGTACCTACAGGTACGTCTCCGAGTATTTTCCTGCGTGCGCCTTGTAGTTGCGGCCATTTTCTTCACCTCACGACGAATATTCATGAATTATTCGGGTTAATTGGCCGGTACGATCCTTTTTACACCTCTTTTTACCGTTTCACCAAAGGTGGTTGCCGCGGAGGTACCGATTGTCTTTATCCCGGCGAATAATGAAGGTGATGTCGTTTCCCTTTGTGCTGATCCAGCTTTCCGGGCTTGCCGCGACACCAGGGGTTTGGGACCCCGCTCCTCCTTTTTCCCGCCCCGCACCGGCAGGCCGAAACGGTAGTTGGAGGACACCCTGTGCTCTACACCGGTTTGACGATTGGCGTACGCATAATCTATGCTCCAGCCGTGGACCCTGAATCCCAGTCCGGCGGTGACCAGACCATTGAGGATCCCGCCGCGCAGGGCAAAACAGTCTCCCAGTTCGTATTCTGCACCAGCACAAATCTCAATATCCCTGTTACGGGTCTTAAAGACATCACCGCTTAGCAGGAGATCTTTCCAGGGGCGAAGGGCCACTCCCACGGCGGTGGTGCTTGGAACGGACTGGTTTTTACCTGTCTGGCCGTTCCAGGTGTAGTTCTCACCCAGGTCGCGTAGAGCCAGTCCCAGGGTGAATAAAGGACTGGGGCTGAAGAGGAATCCCAGATCGAGTCCCAGTGTGGACGCTGAGTTGTCATGGACGGTGTTGCGGAAATATTTCAGGGTCGATCCCAGGGCCAGGTTATTACCCAGATCGTAGGCATAGGATATCCCCAGACAATCCTCGCGATCGTCAAAATACCCGGTGACCTTGACATCGTAGATCGGATTTCCCTGGTCATCCACTCCAATCTGTTTGGTTGTGTCCAGGGACGTTTCCGGAATCGACCCAACCCTGAATTGCGACCAGTTGAATCCGATTGTCGAGGTGTCGGTCAACGGCAGCCCCATACCGACATGGTTCAGGTCTCGGTGAATGTCGATCCAGGTGTGCATGGCATCCATTTCCCGGTATCTCAGATGTGTCAGCCCGGCCGGATTCCAGAGAGAAGCCGTGGGATCATCGCACACCGCAGTGCACGCGTTGCCAATGGCCAGTGTCCTGGCTCCTATCCCCAACGCCAGGAAATTTCCCGCCTGTCCGGTGGGCTCGGCCCGCAGTTTCGGAACGAGAGACAACAGCGCCAGTGCTCCTACCAGCAGTGTCAGCAACAGGTTGAACTCTTTTGCTTTCTCATCGCGTTTTCTTCTCATATCATCACTCCTCAATCTGACGGCCTCATGGCAGCAGGGTCACCTTACCCATGGCCTCCGTCCGATGCCCGGCATAATCCGTTGCCGTGATCTTGTAAATGTAGGTTCCGTAACGAACATCATCCCCGTCTTCATACGTTTTGTCCCACACTGTTTCGTTAATATCACCGTCCGTATCCCCCGGAATAGCCAGGATAAGACGGTCCGCCTTGTCATAGATTCTCACTTCGACCAGGTCAGCATCGGCGGTGAGGGTATACCGGAAGGTGACCTCGTCATCGCTGTGGCATGGATTCGGGTAACTGAAGACACTTTGTATATCGAAGGATGCCATGACGGTAAATGTTGACTGTAAGGTGTCGCTTTCGTTACCGGCGCGGTCCTTGGCCGTGACGGTAACGACATAATCCCCGGCGGACAACCTGCTGGTCGGAGAAGCCACCACCACCTGGTTGTTCGGGTTGTAGGTATGGGGAATTACCACTGCTGTTTCCCCCACTGCTCCGAGTTTCACCTCTATGGTGGAGATATCTACTCCTGAGCCGTCATCGGTAAGTTTGAACGCCAGCCGGGGTTTGCCCGATTCGTAATCATCTACGGAAAGATTCTGTATCTGAGGTTTGGAGGAGTCGGCTACCGCCTGGGCCGAAGTGTTGCCTTCCTCGTTTCCAGCGGAATCCTGCGCCCGGACCGCATAACGGTAAAGCTGACCGCCGAGAAGCCGTATTCTGGCTTTCGGCGCTACGGAATCGGACCGCCAGGTAGTAGTGCCGACGGGAACCCAGTCGTACGGTGTGGAATAATCAACGACTCCGGTCCCGTAATCGTAGTAGATGTTGTACCGTTCCACGTCCGGAGATGACGATGGCTCCCATTCCAGTTCGACCACGTCGTTGGGCAGAATGGTTATCTCCAGTTCGGATACATACTCGGGGGGCGTGTTGTCAATTTCGAACGCCGCAGCGGACGAATCCGAGTCGGTGCCCGGTACGACACCGCTCGGCGGCGGGGTGCGGTTATCGGTGACCGTGACCCTGATGTAGTAGCTCGTTCCATCGGGTACGGATGCTGTATTCCATTGGTAGTTTCCGGTGTCGGCCAGTGCAGTTATGATCTGGATCCAGCTTGCATTGTCGGTGCTGTATTCCACCGTGGCTATCCGGCTTTCTCCGGCATCGGGATCGGCCGTCTCCCAGGTGATGTTTCTCCGCTGGCCCCACTTTTCGCCGCCGACGGGGGCTTCAAGGGTGACCATCGGGATCGTCTGGACATTCTCTATGGAAATGGTGCCGCCGGGGTCGGCCAGGGTGGTTTTCAGCCCGTCGCTAGCCCCTACCCTGATGTAGTACGATGTCCCATCCGGGTATGCCGTGGTGTCCAGCGCATAGGTCCCATCGTTGTCCGCCATGGCCTGGCCATCATCATCGGGATCGGGAAGCGCCGACCAGTTTTCCTCATCGGTTGAGTACTGAAGTGTCATGGTCAATGTCTGTCCGTCGGCATCTGTTGCACTCCAGGTTATGTTCTGTGTGTCTCCCCAGACCGCCCCCGCAGATGGAGCGGTGACCGTCACCAGCGGTGAGCGATTGGTGTAGAAGGTACCGTCAATCGAGGCGACCGGCCCGTTGCCGTACTGATCAGACGAGAGCACCCTGAAATGATACATGGAAGATTCCTGCAGTCCGGTCAATGTCACCGAATGGTTCGTGGTCATCGTGGTCTCGGTGGTGCTCCCGGTGTATACAGAGGTGAAACCGTATTCCACGGTGGAATCCGATGTTTCGTCCGTCTGCCATTCAATTGTGGCCGTGTCGTTACCAAGGGAGGCAACCGTTGGCCCGGAGGTAATTTGCGGCGGTACCTGGTCGGTAGGTGTCACGCTTAGCCGCACCTCGTTGTTGTCGCGATTGCCTAGCGTGTCCTCCGCCCGTACGATATAGTGATATTCCTGTCCGTTCGTCAAATCCGTATCCTGGTAAGTAGTAACACCGGTGGCTGAGTAAATCAGGTCCCCCGCCGGGTAAGCCGTGTGAACCGGTGTGAACCCGCTCGTTGTCGATCGGTAGGTATGATAGGTGACCGGCGGGCTGCCCTCAGGTGATACCGGCTCCGTAGCCTGGCTCCAGGACAGGATCACCGTGCCGCTGGTGCCCGCATCCTGAGCCTGAGCCAGACCAGCAAACACCGGGGCCGTCTGGTCGGCGGGAGTACCCGAAGCAGTGTCGGCGGTGTCCGAGTAATTATGATTCGTATCATAAGCATAAGCAGCGTAGTAGTAACCGGTGGTGTTGGTCAAATCGGTGTCGTTAAAAGGCGTACTCGAATAATCACCCGAGGCGGCAAAAACCACGGTACCATCTCCGATAACTGCACTCACGGAATAGGTCGTACCGTCTGACGGCACACCAGTGGGGGTGGAGGATTCCTTTCTTAGAATAACCGTCCCGGAAAAGTCCTCGACCGGATTGGTCCAGGTCAGGTCCAGGGAACTGTCGGCTACAGCCGCGGCCAGAGAAGTCACCGGGGGGGGGCTGACACCGTCTGAGGCGACGACGCTCCCCGACGTAGTCGGATTACCCACCAGGTCGCTCACCTCGCCGACGATGGAAACCGTCGGGGTAGCGTCCCGGGCAAAGGCCGAAGTGGCTGTCAGCGTTACCACACTGCCGCTGAGGGATGCTCCAGTGGCACCTGCACCGTCGATCTGAAAATCCGACCCGCCCGAATCCACTGATGAGTTGAGCAAATCCTCGTCGAAAGTCACGTCAATGGTAGTGGTGGAAGTGGTCACTGCGCTGGACATACCGGGAGCGCCGGTATCCACCAGGACCGTCACCGTTTCCGTGGCGTCCGACGACGAGTTGATACTGTTGGGCGAAGGAGCGGCATCGTTGATATTCGCAGCCGTGAAAGTGACGATATCTCCTTCGAGGAATGTCGGGGAGGGGTAACTCAGGGTAACAGTGGGATTACCAGCGGTGCTCACTGAACCGGGATTGCCTTGAGCTGATGCGCCGGTGGCGCCGCTTTGCGAGTAGTTACCGACGGTTCCAAGGCCTGTTCCCATGGTTTCTGAAAAGGTCAAGGTGGCAGTAAAACTGTTGATGATACTTGCAGCGGTGACCCGGGGAGGGATTCCGTCGATGGCCGATACGGGGCCAGAGGAACTCTGGGTGTTACCCACCTCATCGGTAACGTCATCGACGATTGCAACACCCGGCGTGGCCGAGTCCTCAAGCGGCGTGCCTCCATCAATGGTCAGGGTGACGATACCGCCGATTTCCGAAGCTGCTATTACCGTGTAAGTGCCCGAGTCTACTGAAAAATCGCTTCCGTCGACATCAACAGAGCTGTCCTGCAGGTCTTCGTTGCAGGTCACCTGCAGGGAGATCGAACTGACAGTTGCGGCCGACTGGATGAAGGGAGCGGTAGTGTCGGCCACCACCGGGTTTTCAGTACCGGTGTTAGCGGCCAGGTTGATGGAGTTGCCCGATGAATCCTGAATCCCCGTCACGGTGATGGTGATATTGTCGCCCACCGTAAACGTACCGTCGGTGTACCATAGCTTTACCGTGGGATTCTGGGTGGTATCCACCGAATTCGGATTGGCGGCGCCGGTACCGCCGCTCTGGCTGTAGTTACCGGTACCAGCCAGGCCGCTGGTTCCCATGGTTTCCGTAAAGGTGACTTCCACCAGGGTAGAAGACCGCACATCGATTGAATCCACTTCGGGAGCGATTCCGTCGCTGCATGTCAAAGGCCCGGCGGAACCCAGGGTGTTCCCGGAAGCGTCATCAACGGTGTTCTGCAGCGTCACCTGCGGCAGCGCGTCCGTGTCCATCTGGGTGGTCAACTCGATACTGACCACGCCGGCGCTGCTCTCGGTGACGTTCTGGATGGTGAATCCACCGGAGACAGTGAAATCAGAGGCCGCCAGGGTAGTTTCATCCAGGTCCTCGTTGAAGGTCACGGTGATGTGGGTGCGGTCGGTGGTGGAAGCTGAGTCCATGGTGGGGTTGAGCCCGTCAGCGGCCGCCATGGTGTCGCTTACAGCAACGTTCCCCGCATCGTCGGCCACCCCGTCCCCGGTGATGTTCACCGAGGGGGTATCGTCACGGTCCAGAGCCGAGTTGAGAACCAGTTTCAGAGTTGCACCAGCCAGGGATTCGATAGCGGTGACCGTGCGTCCGGTCACCTGGAAGTCGGACGCCGAGACGGTGGCCGCGTCCAGGGTGTCGTCGAAGACCACGTAGATGCGGTCGGCCGTGTCGCTGTTACCGGTGGCCGAGTCACCGGTAGTCACCGTTCCGAATGCCGGCAGGTCGAAATCGTCTCCCCCGTCCAGGGCAGGATTCTCGGTGTCGGAGTTGACCGACAGGGTGTTGCTTCCCGCATCCGTTACATTGGAGACCGTAACCGTCACGCTGTCGGTCCCCGCAAAGGTGCCCGAAGCGAACACCAGCTTGATCCCGGGATTCCCACTGGTGTCCACGGAAGCGGGATTGACACTCGGGGCGGCGTTTATCACCACTGCATAGTTCTCAACCCGGTCAAGGGCGGCATTGCCGCTGCCGACAGCCATGGTTTCAGAATAGGTAACCGTAATCCAGGCTGTTGAGGTGACATCTATGGAGTCCACGTCCGGAGCGATACCGTCGGCGGCGGTGATCGGACCGTCGGTTGAAAGGGTGTTTCCCGAAAGATCGTCCACCGGATTGGTCAACGAGATCTGGGGAGTGTCCGCAACTCCGATGGCGCTTGAGAGGTCCAGGGTCACTACCCCTCCTGTTTCGCTCATTCCTGAAATGGTGACTGGACTGCTGTTGTTTACCACCGAAAAGTCGCCGGAGGCCACGGTGCCGTCGTTCAGGTCCTCGGTGAAGGTCACGGTAACGCTGGTGGTGGTTGCGGTCACGGCGGAAGCCATGTCGGGGCTGAGCCCGTCGGTGGCCACCTGGGACCCCGAGGTCAGATAGTTGCCGTTTTCGTCGGCTACACCGTCACCGGTGATGGTTATGGTAGGTGTTGCTTCGGTGTCGAGATCGCTCACCAGGGTGAGCGTCACGGTGGCACTGGAAACCTGGGCATCTCCGACACCCACCGACGGAGTCGAGACCTGGAAATCGGCGGCGCTCACCGTGGCGGCATCCAGGTTTTCACCGAAGGTCAAAAGGATTGTGTTGGCAGCCGAGCTGTTCCCGATGGCCTGGTCACCCGTTTTGGCCGAGTCATACGTGGGTGCGGTGAAATCGGCGGTCCCGCCGGAGGCCGGGTTTTCAGAACCGGAATTGGCTGACGGATTTATGACATTGCTGTTGGGATCGACCACACCGCTCACGGTGACCGTCACGTTGTCGTCCGATTCAAAGGTTTGATAGGGAAACTCGATGACGATTTCCGGGTTGCCCGACGTGTCCACGGAAACTGGATTGGCGGTGGCCTGGGCCCCTTCACCGCCCGACTGGGAGTAATTGGTCACCGTATCCAGCCCGCTGGTCCCCATGGTCTCGGTAAACGTCACCGACACCCGGGTGGTGGAGAGGACGTCCACCGATGACACTCCCGGCAGGATTCCATCGGAGGCGGTCACCGGTCCGGCGGAGGAGAGTGGGTTGCCTGCAGCATCGGTCACTTCGGCCACCAGTGCCACCGAGGGAGTGGCATCACCGGCCAGTGGCGTCCCTCCGCTGAGGGTGAGGGTGACCACTCCTGAATTCTCCACTGCCGCGGTCACCGTATAAGAACCGCCTTCCACCTGGAAATCACTTCCGTCGGCTTCTACCGACGAGTCGGTGAGATCTTCCCCGAACTGCACCAGGACACTGGTGCTGCTGGCAGTGCTGGCCGAGGGCATGGTCGGCGCTACGGTGTCGGCGTTGACCGGATTCTCACTGCCCTGGGCAAAGGAAACGTTGAGAGTGTTGGAGGACGGGTCCGCCAGGGCCGTGTTCATGGCGATGGTGACGTTGTCGCCGGCCACGAATGTCCTGTACGGGTACACCAGGGTGATTACCGGGTTTGACGAGATATCAACTGATGAGGGATTGGCGGTCGCCTGGGCGCCTGAAGCGCCGCTCTGGCTATAGTTGGCGGTGTTGGCCAGGGTTCCCGTACCCATGGTTTCCGAGAAGGTCACCGTTACATGGCGGCCGGAGGTAATGTCGATGGAAACCACCTCCGGAGCGATTCCATCGGAAGGTGTCAAAGGACCGGCTGAAGTGAGGTGCATCCCCCGGATGTCGGCCACGTCCGCCACCAGCGTGACATCAGGAGTGTCTTCAGTATCAAGCTGGGTGCCAACGGTCAGGGTGACCACATTGTTTGCCACCGATACCGACGACACGGTGTTTCCGGCGACGGTGAAATCCGACGCAGCCACCGTGGAGCCGTCCATGTTTTCACTGAAGGTGACGGCAATGCTGGTGCGGTCCACCGTGGCCGCCGAGTCCATGGTCAGGGAATTGCCGATCCCCATATCGTAGGAGTTGACATCACCGGACGTGGGGGCCACCACTTTGATGTAGTAGGTACCGGTGCTGCCCAGGGACGACTGGCTCAACGACTCATCGTCGGTGGAGCTGGTGGAGCTGTCGAGCAGCGAAGCGCCGTCGGTGTCGTACAGGTACAGGTCTAGATTTCCCCGGTCGTTGTGGGTGAAGGTCAGGTAGACTGCCAGCCCCTCTCCGGCGCTGCGGGAAACCGAGTACCAGTCCTCGTCGTAACAGGAAAGCCTGGTCTTCAGCCCGTCGGTAACCGACTGGGCTGCGCCCTGGGTATCGTTGTCCTCATAGGTGTCGTCGGTAAAGTACGTGGTGTGAAACTCGTCCCACTGTGTGTCGTCGGTGAGATCGGCCACGGAGGTGTACCCTGCGTCCAGGTCGGCCGGGGCATAGGGAAAATACATCGATACCCCCGTTGCCTCCGAAAGGCCGTCGCCATGGGTTTCAGAGCCTACCAGGCTGCCCAGGGCCGTTTCCAGGGTGGAGCAGGCCGTCTGGAGGTTTGCCACCGACGTCAGGGACCTGAGGTTCTCACAGTAATCTTTGAGATCGACCACTTCCCGGTTCATGGATGAAAGACTGCTTCCGAACCTCTCGCTTCCGACCCAGGCACCGGTGTAATCGGTCCGTTCCTGCCCGATGTTGGTGGATAGCTCGGAGACGAACGAGTTGAAGCCGGTCACCACGGTTGACATTTGTGACAGGTCAAGCGACGAAAGGCAGTGGGAACCGCTGGCGCCGTGTTCGGTGCTAAAACCGCTGACGTAGGCTACTCCCAGATCGGACGCCGTAGAGCTGGAGGCCAACTTGAGCGCCGTCATCACGTCATCGTGAGGGATGCCTCCCGAGGGAAGCTCATCCTGTGATGCAACCAGGAACCCTACACTGGTGCGGACCTGGTAAGCGACATCCAGGTACCCCATCATGTCTCCGTCCAGGACCACCAGATCCACATCCTGGCCCAGAGCGGTTTCCGCTGTGGCCAGTGCGGTCTTAAGCTCATCGAAGCTCAACGAATCACTGCTTCCTGAATCAGTTATCACGGTTCCCGTGGGGAAACCATCCACTTCCCGGTCCCACACCACCAGGCAATAGCGGCTGGCCGGATAGGCGGAAGCGCCCCAGGCAACGAAATCGGAAAGACTCGTGGCGCTCCCCATATTGGTCGCACCCAGGTCCTGGTCGGCAGTATCTGAAGGATCGTCTCCCTGCTCGATTTTGAAACGGCGTGCTCCGCTCCATCCGCCGTATCCCGTGTACCCGGAGGAGGACCGGTCAAGCTGGGCCACGATGTTCACATCGTCGCTGGACCCGACCACTCCCAGAGCCGCGAACTGGTCGCAGGTGGCCTGCTCGCCGCCGGAATCCCCGTTGAGATAGAACATACAGGTCCAGTCGCCCTCTCCCGACGAGACCTGGGCCGAGTAGGAATAGGTGTTGTCGTCGCCGGAGTCTGAGGTGGCGGTAGCTATGAGGGCGACCTTCCGGTACGTTGATGATGAGCCGAAATTGTTGACCGTAAGACTTCCTTTTTTGTCCCCGTCCAGGGTCATTTCGCTCACGCTGTCGTCTCCGGATGGATCGACCTTGACCACTTTGATCTTCCAGTCAGCTGAATCCTTTCCGTCAAAAGCCAAAACCAGGTTGCCGGGTCCGGCCTCCGCCGGGGTAAACTCGATGTAATTGCTGCCATAATGGTCGGGAAGCCGGGTAGAGGGAGTCTGGGGAGTCACCGGATAGGTGTTGTGGGTATGGCTGATATAGATCTCACCGAACTCGTTACCCTCGGTATAGTAGGTGGTGGTGTCCACCACGTCGGTCCCGGTATAGTAGTTCCACACGCAGAAATCCGACAGGGCGTCGTCAAGGGTAGTGGCCCGCCCGCCGGGAGCGGCGGCCTCCAGTTCGGCTACGACCCCGTCGATGCCTTCCACGGTGTCAGGCACGAGCCGTTCCCAGATCTCCAGAATAACGTCGTTGTCGTACTTTTTCGCCAGGTAGAAGGCAAAGATCGAGCTCCCGTACCAGCGAAGAGTCTTGTTGGTGTTCTGATCTTCAGAGAGATCGTGTCCTTCCAGGGTGAGCTCTGGCACCGAGAGCCAGTCATACTGAGGGCCGTCGATGTATTCGATGTAATCATCCTCGTTGGGATAGCAGATATCCATCATCCAGTTGGAAGTGGCTTCATCAAACCAGTAGTCAGGATACGCGTCCAGCCAGTCGTAGCGGGCTTTGACCGCGTGGAAAAACTCGTGGGCCAGCGTTGTTTTTATCTGGGGATCACCCAGGCCGTTGTCCAGTTCGAAATAGGTAACGTAGTCACGCGGTCGGGTGGGAGTGCCGGTGTACTGGCTCTCGTCCTTGGTCACCCCCAGGGTCCCCTCTTCAAGGCTGGCGATGTAGATGTCGTACTTGGCGTCGCCTCCGTTGGTTCCGTCGGGAGGAGGAGGATCGTACCCCATATTGGTGACGATGATAGTGTAGACGTTCTCACACACCGTTTCCACCAGGTCCACGTAACTGGTGTCTACAGCATCATCACCGCTGGTAGCGTAATGGATGATAAAGTTGGTGGTGGTCCTGGTAGACGATAGGCCCGTGGGACGTTTTTTGTACACCAGGATCTTCGCTTGCGTGGTGGCTGACAGCTCGTCCCAATGATAGGTGACGTACTTCCATACCACTGTTCCGCTCAGCTTCGGCAATGCCTGCTGCAGCGAAAGCGTCTTGTATGTCCCGGGCAGTTTTGATAAATCATAAATGCTGTAAATGTTGTAGAGCAGATACTGGTCGAGATCAAGATCGCCGGTACTGTAGTCACTGGTCAGTTTCTTGCTGTCCAAATAGGTTCCGTCGGCTTCGGCGGCCACCGCACCAAGTACGAGGAAGGCAGCCAGGAGAACCACTACCGGTACCATCAGTTGCCTTTTCACTGTTGTTCTCACCTGTCTTTCAGAAATCATAATTTGCATACACTATGGACATAGATGTCGCAGACACCTGTCGCAGGTACACGTGCCCACTTTTATCTTCGGTTTAAAGGCGGTAAACTTTAGTTATTTACGTGGTTTTTTAACAGTTTGCCAAAGTCAACTACTCATGCTAGAATAGCTAAGGGAGGATGGACTAATGAACATTGAGGAAGCCAAAAAACTCAAGGAGGCCAGCGATAAAATATCGGCCGGAGAAGAAAAAGGAATTCTGGCCGGCATTCGCCTGATGGCCAAGTCCCACCTGAACGAGGGAGCCGATCTTATCGGTCCGCTTATGAAACATCCGAGCAAAAAGGTGAAAATGGCAGTCATGACAGCACTGGGAGACATTCAGACCCCGGAGGCGGTTCACTATCTGGCCGAGTTTCTGAACCACGAACCGGACCAGCACCTGCGGGCCCAGGCCGCCACGTCACTGGGGCGGACCCAGCAGCGAAAAGCCATACCAGTCCTGGCCAACCTGCTTAAAGACACCAATGCCCGGGTCCGGGCTAACGCAGTGGAAGCGCTGGCGGATATCGGGGAACCTGATTCGGTAGCTTTACTCACCCCTCTGCTGGACGATCCCAACAACCGGGTCAAGGCCAATGTGGCCATGACCCTGTGGAAATTCGGCGGTCTGCGGATGGTGGGAGTGTTGAAAAGCATGTTGAGAGGACACGGGGATAAGTGGCACCGGGCCTCGGCCGCGTACGCCCTGGGCGAGATCGGCGGCATTCACACTATCGCTTCTCTTCTGGAAGCGCTTGAAGACAATGCCCCTGAGGTCAGGAGAAACGTCATCAGGTCCCTGGGAAAAACCGGTGACGCCGAGGCGAACAGGCAGCTTTCATCGTTTCTCGAAGATGACGATCCCCAGATTCGAGGTAATGCCCTCGAGGCCCTGAGCGCCATCGAGGACGAGAAAAACCTTGATTTTATACTTGCAAAACTGCGGGACGAAACCGATTCGCACGTCCTGAGTAAAGCAAAGGTATGCCTGGAGAGACTGGCGGACAAAGGATCCATGGATATCATGTCCCGTCTTAAAAAGGTTTTATATGCTGAAAAACTGCCTCTTAAAAAACTGGTTATCGAAGTGCTGGGGCAGCATGGCACCGGAGATGTGTTACCGGATTTGCTGAACATCGCCCGAAGCGGTCTCGACAGCGCAATAAGAGAAGCCGCCTCACGGGCCGCCGAGGCAATCAAAAGCCGCAAAGAATGAAGACAAAGTGCTTGAGATTTACTCGAGCTTTGTGGTATATATCTGGTCGGACCGGTTACAATGCCGGTCCAGCTCAAAAGCGGGAATAGCTCAGTGGTAGAGCACTGGCTTCCCAAGCCAGGTGTCGCGGGTTCAATCCCCGTTTCCCGCTTAATAAGACCCCACAGGTGGTAGATACCACCTGTGGGGTCTTCTACTCTACGGAGAACTAGAGGGAGGGACTGCCCTGCCCTGTTACTGGGTGGTGTTCTAATAACAAGTAGGAAGTGGGGACATTCTTGGGTATCTACTCGTTCGAAGTCACTACTCCCACTCTCCTGTCAAGCATCGTTCTATGTCACCGTAACCACCCTCGACTCTGTAGGTGTGGAAAGGACGGAGATTGACCAGATTGCCGCTACGCACACTCCAA
>CAYSPT010000017.1:0-3695 GCA_964432985.1 uncultured bacterium | reverse complement strand
TCTGTAGGTGTGGAAAGGACGGAGATTGACCAGATTGCCGCTACGCACACTCCAAATGCTCATCATCGTTCTATGTCACTGTAACCACCCTCGACTCTGTAGGTGTGGAAAGGACGGAGATTGACCAGATTGCCGCTACGCACACTCCAATGCACAACATAGTTCAATCCATTTAACTCCTTATCATCAATGATTTAGAAGACTTTCTTTGACGCTTTCACCACTTGACCTGTCTCAAAACGATACATTAATTTTAAGAATGAGACACATCATCACTTGCTAGAGGACTATTTCATCACAAAAACACGCTCTATTGCTGCGTTTCCCCTGCCTGGCATCTTATTCGCCATCTTTCATGACATTAATCTTTGAAATTCAGCCCGATTACCTGGGGAGGAGCCGATATGAGCGGAGCAGTTACTGTAAGAAGCTGCCCACCAGGACAAATTGGTCGCAACAATAAAACCAACAAGCTGAGTGAGTGCACCAGCCGGCGGCCGATCACTCTTTACAAAAGAGCTGGACAAATCGCTTCACGGCTTAAAAGGGAGCTTCAGTCACGTCACTACAGCACCAGTACCATCAAGAACTACTGTCTCTGGGTAAAGCGGTTCATCCTCTTTCACGGGACCGATCGCCTGCACGGGATGACAGAGCCCGAGATCAACGAGTATCTCAGTCACCTGGCAGTGAAGGGAAAGGTGACCGCTTCCACTCAGAACCAGGCGCTCAGCGCCCTGCTCTTCCTGTTCCGCCACGTTTTTAACCGGGATATCGGTGACCTGGGCGACGTGGTGCGAGCCAGGAAACCACGGCGGCTGCCGGTAGTTCTTTCCCGCGGGGAGGTCAAATCGGTTCTGCAGAATCTGCAAGGCTTACACCGGTTCATGGTTGGTATGCTCTATGGAACCGGGATGCGTCTCATGGAGTGCCTCCGACTCAGGGTGCAGGATATAGATTTTGCTTACAACCAGATAGTGATCAGGGATGGCAAGGGATTCAAGGACCGTCTAACCGTTTTTCCCAGAAGGTTGCAGGTTCCGATGAAACGGCACATGAAAAGAGTGAAAACAATCCATCGGCGGGACCTGGCTAAAGGGTTTGGGCAGGTAGAACTTCCCTACGCATTGGCAAAAAAGTACCCCGAGGCACCGTATGATTGGAAATGGCAGTTTGTTTTTCCCCAGGGTAAACGGTGGATCAATACACGCACTGGCGAACAGGGACGCCACCATCTCGATGAGTCGATCCTGCAGAAAGCCGTCAAAACGGCGGTCCGCCGCACGGGAATAATAAAACGCGCATCGTGCCACACATTCAGGCATTCGTTCGCCACCCATCTGCTGGAATCGGGTTATGACATCAGGACCGTGCAGGAACTGCTGGGCCACAGAAGCATCAAAACGACCATGATCTACACCCATGTTCTCAACCGTGGTGGAAAAGGGATAAGAAGCCCGGTGGACATACTGTGAATACATCGGCCCATCCATGATGAGCTTATAAATCTCGCGATAGTGCGTCCGTTTATAGCATTTGCTAGGTTTTTCCGGTCTTGAATCCAATCCTCCGTCTTTCTGGAGGAAGTTCTGAGTCAATCATTTGCTTGAATAATTGAAATAAAGCAAGAATTTGCTCATCATGATCTGCCAATTTGTGTTCAAGTATCGCTATTTCTTTGTTCTCTGCAATAGTTTGACGAAGCTTTACAAAGGCTCGCACAATAAACACACTAACCTCAATTGCACGAGAGGAATTAAGAACACTGGCAGCCATAATAGCACCGTGTTCGGTGAAGGCATGTGGCAATGACGGTGAAAACTTGAGTTTCGTAAGGTGGTCGCAAATTGCGACCACCTCTGCTTTTTCCTCTACTGTAAGCTGGAACATAAAATCCTCAGGAAAGCGATCCTTATTACGTTTAACTTGTTCATTTAGACGCTTTGTTGAAACACCGTAGAACTCAGCAAGATCAGCATCGACAATAACTTTATCACCTCGAATCAACAAAATTCGCTGTTCGATTTTTCCCAATGTCACAATAGCTTTGCTTGAGGCCATTATCCATGTTCTCCTAATATGCAGTCCTGTAAATTATCGAACGGGCTGATTATTCCCGATTTCTTTTTGCTCACGACATGTGTATACAACATAGTCGTGTTCACATTTTTATGCCCCAACAACTCTTGAATGGTTCTTATATCATACCCTGCCTCCAATAGGTGGGTGGCAAAACTGTGCCGGAAGGAATGGACCGTTGCATGTTTGGCTATTCCGGCTTTAGTGACTGCCTTTCTGACCGCCCGTCGCAGTGATTTTCCGGGAAAATGACGACGCACAATAGTGCCGTTATGTGAATCTACTGATAATCGTTCAGCTGGGAAAACCCATTGCCAGCCCCAGTGTTTCCGGGCCCATGGATACTTTTTCTCAAGCGCCTCGGGAAGGATCGCCTCTCCCAGTCCTTTCTCCAAATCCTGTTGGTGAATAGCTTTCACCAGGGCCACATGATGGGACAGATCATCGACCAACGATTCGGGAAGAATGGTCGTGCGGTCTTTGTTGCCTTTACCAGAGCGGACGAAAACAGTTCTGCGCTCGAAATCAATATCTTTGATTCTCACCCTCAGGCATTCAGAGCAGCGCAAACCCGAACCATAAATCAGCTTGATCATGAGTTTGCTGGTGCCATTGAGATGTTCAATTACAGCGGCGACTTCTTCGGCTGTCAGGACTACCGGCAACCGAATGGCTCCCCTGGCGCGGACTGCCCCTTTTAGATGATCCAAATCACGATGGAAGATTTCCTTGAACAGGTAAACCAGGGAGTGAAGTGCCTGGTTTTGCGTTGAAGCACTTACTCGTTCATGCAAAGCGAGGAAGGTCAGAAAGTTCTTCACATCACTACTTTGCAAACATGAAGGGGAACGACCGCCGAGGTAATCACGAAACCGCTTGATCCAGCCGGTATAGGCAATCTCCGTGTTCTGGGAATAATGCCGCACCTTCATTGACAGGTGCATTTCCTGCAATATAACTGTCCAGTTTCCAGTTTCATCATTCCCTGTACTACCCTTGTTGGAAACGGGTACTTCAGTTTTACCTATCGTTCTTCCCAAAAACTTCTCCACGTAAAGACGAATAGCTTCGTCGGCCTGTTTGACCTGCCATTCCTTGATGTTAATCTCTTTTCCCAGAAATTCCAGAAAAATTGAGATATGACTGTCTGTCATGTTATTTGGATCGTTCTGGCAAAATCGTATAAACTTGCTTACCCATCTGGCAAAATAAGGTCTTTTGTTCGGGGCAACCAGTTTATTCTTTTCAAGAAAAGCCTGATATTTATTTAGATTTAAATTGAAGTACTCCATTTAAACTTATTGATAATCCTTTCCTTAACTTTTTGGACAGACCAATAATCTTTGTATTACAGGCTAAATGGACATCTGCCAGTACTTTTCTGTCATGTCGTGTGCACGACATTTTTGTGTTTGACTAAACATTATGCAAATATTACTCCAGGCAATTAACATTATAAAAACCCTGATTTTCAGGGACTATTTTTATAGCATTTAAAGTGAATTGTATTAACTTGAGACAGGTGCAATGTATCAAGTTGCTACACATTTTGGAGTAATTCAGAAGAAAATAACAGCAAGGTATACAAACAACTATAAAGTTGCCTTACTCCCAAA
>CAYSPT010000016.1:49852-84276 GCA_964432985.1 uncultured bacterium | reverse complement strand
TTCACCAGGCGGACCCGGAGATCATCGGTGGCGCTGGCTGTGATCATACGATACTTGAGCGTATTTGTCGCCGTACCCCGGAACCCGTAGAACCGGCCGGCGAATGAAACGATGTCCTGATCCTCGAACTCCCGGGGAAACATGGAATACATGGGAACCTTGAGATCAGTAATGTCGATGGCGCTGAATCCGTACCGTCCGTCTTCCAGGGCGGTATCGTCCAGCACCAGCGCTACCAGCCAGTCCATGTAAATAGACTTTATCAGCAGCCTGCTGAGAAAGATCTTCTCGAACTGGTCCAGGGTGTTGTATCCGTACCTGAAGGCCTTGCGAATGATTTCCAGATCGAACTCACCCAGCTCCGAGGTGTCTTCATAGGCCCTGTCAAGAACATCCCGCCGGTTGGAAAGCGCCTCGCCGATACCCTCGAATCCCGCACTCGGTGACGCGGTAATGTCGCGCATGACGATTGCCCCGTCAAACTGCTCCCACAGGTAAAGCATCAGGAGGAAGGACCCGCCGATACGAGCATCGCTCACCTCTAGCTCCTCTTCAGGAAGCTCGACTTCGGGATCCTTGAGAAACGCCTTGAATTCCTCCGGCACGCCATAGTTGCACAGATACTGGGCCAGGCACGAGCAGCCGGCCACGACCCACTCATCTTCCATGCGCGGATTTTCGAAGCCGAAGGTGCTCTGGTAGTAGTGAACCATCCGTTGGTAGAGACGGGTCAGGAGAGCCAGGAATTCCGTGGAACCTACTTCGAGCGCCTCAAGGTCCATGAAGATGATTTCTTTTTCGTTGGTCTCCAGCTTGGTCCCGTGCTCCAGGTTGAACCAGTTTATTTCCGATTCGGTGTACTCGTCGTAAAACGTGTAATACCCTTTGGTTTTTTCCACCACATGATAACTGTCCATTCTGTCCCTGAGATCAGTCAACAGGATGTAGATACGGTAATCGCCGTCGACTCCGGGAGTCCACTCGATACCGAAATTGGTCCTGACCGTAGGATAAATAGTGTAATCCCACTGGATCATGGTCATGCTGAGTTGCTCGTGGGAGACCTGAAACCTGTCGTCTACGAAAACATAGCAGTGCTTTCCCACCCGCTGGCAGGTGGCCTTGACCTCTTCGTAATCTTTTTGTGAAAAGTCGAAATAGTTACGGTCAAACCGCTTTACCAGGAAGTCCAGCCGGGTACCCACGGTGATATCATGACGCTCCCCGGCCTCGGTTAACCGCACGAGACCGAAAAACAAGAGATAAATTACACACAGTAATTCCAGGGCTGAAATGATGACATTCCAGGATCGCTTTCTGCGTATAGGGTACAAACGTCCCGTGGTACTCACCTCCTGTAAGTTATTTTCGACAATACAAAGAGAACTTTTTAGCGCTCTCTATATAAATAATAAGAAAAGTATGGGTTAAATATGAATTTCCCAGGTCAACTAGCACGATATGGTAAAAGATGATATAGTTGTTCCGTGGACAGTTTGTTACTCATTACTTCCGATGAAGCGCTGACCGAACGTCTGGGACTCATTTTAAAAAACAGTCGGTTCCGTCTGGTCAGCACATCCCCCGGGCCCAGTTTGCCTGGATATCTTCACCAGCACTTCTTTTTTGCGGTTCTGATGGACATCCGCTTACCAGATTTTCAGCATCACGTGCACACCATCACGATGAATTCCCCTCTCTCATCGGTGATAGCATTGCATGAAACCGATCAACGGCGGCGGGCCGTCAGTGAATTCAAGAGCGGTGTCTGGGCGGCCCTTCCCCTCGACGTCACCAGGGAAGAGATGGTCCGGACGATCCGTTCCGTCATCGAGCACCAGGTGCACACCAATTTCGGTGTCACCTCCATGCACCTGGACTGGATTCCGATTGACCAGAGCACGGCCGCCGTGCTCACCATGCACCTGACACGGGCCATTTTCCTGGCCGAGCACGAAGGCATGCTGGAACAAAGTCAACTTTCGGAACTGTTCATTACTGCTTTTCTCATGGTAATGAAGAAGCTTCTGGAATGTGAAAAGATATCCATACTGCTCACTGCCGACACCAGGGGGGATGTTCTCATCAACTTGAGGCCGGATATCAAACAAACAATTCCGGCCACGGTCAAACTCAAAGAGCGGGGGCAGGTCACCACCTATATAATCGATCACGGAAAACCTATCCTGGTGGATGACATCGAACGGGATGACCGGTTTCAACGCAAAAGCAAGCGGTTGTACAGCACCCCTTCCTTCGTGGCCGTGCCGGTAAAGATACACAATCGCATCATCGCTATCATTAACGCCACCGACAAAACAAACGGGCAGCCCTTTACCCTGGATGATCTCGGCATAGTCTCCGGACTGGTAAAAATAATCGAGGAAACCTTCGAACAGGAGGAACGTCAGGATCAAACCACCTGGATGGAACGAAGTTTCCTGGTGGAGAGAATGTCACAAGGGACTACCCTGCTCAAGGAGCACATCCAGCACCTCCGGGGAGAATTGAACGATGCCAGGATGACGCTCAATCACCGGATAAACGAGCTGTCAGCCATCTACAAAGCGGATGAAATCATCCAGTCTACCCTGGTTCTGGAGGAACTGCTCATGATGGTTACCAACCTGGTTGTGACCGTCATGGAGTGCGACAAGAGCAGCGTGCTGCTTTTAAACAAGGATGATGATCCGGATATCCTGGTCCGGGGATCCAGAAAGATCATGCGCTCCGGCAAGAGCCTGGTCACCAGGCTCACCACCAGAGGTAAAGTCACCAGGTATATCATGGACACCACCAACCCTCTCCTGGTGACCAACCAAAACAGAAGAGAGGACCTGTTTGCCGAGCAGACCGATCGTTACCGGACCCGGTCATTCGTTTCCGTTCCGGTTTTCCTCAAGGACTCCATCGTTGCCATAGTAAACGCCACCGACAAGGTTGCTGGCGAGGACTTCGATTCCGAAGATTTGAAGCTCCTCGAATTTCTGGCTAACCAGATTTCAAAGTCAATGGAGAAATTCGAACTCACCCGCCACCTGGTCCACGCCCAGCAGGTGGAGTACGAGCTGAAAGTTGCCGCGGGATTGCAGAAGAGCATCCTGCCCAAGACGTTCCCCGAAATGCAAACCATTCAGCTGGCGGCTTACAACCAACCTGCCCGGGAGATGGCGGGAGATTTCTACGATGTTTTTCTGCTGCCCGACGGGCGGTTGGCCTTGCTTTTGGCTGACGTCACCGGCAAGGGTATCCCCGCCGCTTTCTATTCAGCGCTGGTGCTCAGCCACGTCAAGGCGCTGTGCACCCGGTACCGCTCCCCGAAGACCATCGGGCTTAAAACCAACACGTTCTTGAGTGAACTGGACCCGGACTCGTGCATGTTTGTCACCATGTTTTTGGGATTTCTCAAACAGGAAACCGGTGAGCTCACTTTCGTTCTTACCGGGCATGATCCACCTATCCTGCTCCACCGGGGGGGGAAACCGGAACTACTGCAGTCGAGAGGTTTCATGCTTGGGATTTTCCCCGAAATGCTCCTCAAACAACAAAAAATTACCCTGCAACCGGATGATTTACTGGTTGTTTACACCGACGGCCTGACCGATGCCCACGACAAGCAAGAAGAGCGGTTCGGCCGTGACCGCCTGCTCGCGTTGCTGTCTGACGAGCACCCCCGTTCTGCCCAGCAGGCTCTGGACTTAATTACCGGTACCCTAAACCGGTACGCCGCCGGAGCGGAACCGTTTGACGATATCACCATCCTGACCGTCTACCGCGACCGGTAGTTCGCTTTGTGTTACCTATGGGGTCATTAAAACGCCAAAATTGCATGACCTGACCCCGAGATTTACCTCGTTATACTTGACTTTTACTGCCTAAATAGTGTATATCCTTCTGGACAAGAAGGTGATCTGAAATGCAAAAGGGAATTCATCCCAAATATATAGAGTGCAGTATTAGCTGCGCATGCGGTCATTCGTTCAAATCGCAGAGCACCAAGAAGGAAATACGGGTGGAAATTTGCTCGCAATGCCATCCCTTCTTCACCGGTAAACAAAAATTTGTCGACTCGGCCGGACGCGTTGAGAAGTTCAGGCGCAAGTACAATCTCAAATCAACTGAAGAAGAATGACAGAACTGGCCCTGGACACCGAAACCGTGGAACGGTTCCTCACGGAATTTATCCGCACCGAGTTCCATGCGGCCGGACTACATAAAGCCGTCCTCGGTCTGTCTGGCGGCCTAGATTCTGCCACAGCTGCCTATCTGGGAGTCAAAGCGCTGGGTAGAGACAATGTCCTGGGCTTTCTTCTGCCCTATAAAAGCAGCTCTCCCGCTAGTATGGAAGATGGAGCGCTGGTGGCAGAGTCTCTCGGCATCCGCTACGAGACTATCGATATCACTCCCATGGTGGACGCGTACCTGGCGCTGATCCCCGGCGCCAACCCTATCAGGGCCGGTAATGTCATGGCCCGCCAGCGGATGATTGTCCTCTATGATAAATCAGCCGAGCACTCCGCCCTGGTTCTTGGGACCGGCAACAAAACCGAGTGCTTGCTTGGATACACCACTCTCTGGGGAGACATGGCCTGCGCCATGGCCCCTCTGGGAGATCTGTACAAAACCCAGGTAAGGCAGTTAGCCGGACATCTGGGAGTGCCACAGAAGGTGATTGACAAAGCACCCAGTGCCGATCTGTGGGAAGGACAGACAGACGAGGAAGAACTGGGGTTCACGTACGAGAAAGTAGATCGGCTGCTGCACTACATGATTGATCGATGCTATACTATGCCCTTGCTGATAGACCTGGGCTACACGGTAGAGTTTATCACTACCGTCTTCGGGATTATCCAGAGCACACAGTTCAAAAGAACAACGCCGCTGGTTGCCCAAATACCTCTGAATCCAGGCAACCAGGTTTGTCACGCAGGCGGGGACCGGGGCGCCTAACATATGCGAAAGCTGCTTTCTCCCGAAATCTGCATAGGCCTGATAGTGGGCCTGCTCACAGCCGCAGTGTTCTGGTGCGGAGCTTTTGAAAAGTACGAGGTTCGCACTATTGACGACCGCTTTGCCCGACGGGGCAATGTCAACACAGATGCCCCAATTGTCCTGGTGGGTGTTACGGACAACTGCCTCAAAGAACTCGGGTGGCCCATTGACCGGGGTGTCTACGCCGACGTTATCGACAAGCTCTTCAAGTGGAAAGCTAAATCGGTTTGCCTCGATATCTTTATCGACGAACAGGGAGAGGAAGAGGGAGCCGGACGGCTGGTGAAGGCGGTGAAGGATAACACGCCGGTGGTGTTACCGGTGGTGCTCGAAAAAGGCAGTATTCTCTGGTTACCCAGTATTGACGATACTGAAATAGGCCCTGAAACCGATCACCTGGTTCCTTCAGAAACGTTTGCAGCCTTGAAAGAAGCTTCCGACTACCGGGGATACATCAATGTCGGCTGGAAAAAGGAAATAAATCACGACGGCATCGTCAGGAAAATCCCCCTGAGCCGCATGGCGGCCAAGCATGAATTGTATGCTTTTTCATTTCTCGGGGCTGCCACATTTTTGGATGCGGTGAAGAAATCGGACGACGGACCGGTCACTCTGGAAACAGAAGCACTCCCCCTGTGGACGGACTTCCAGGGACAGAAACTGCACCTGGTCAACTACCTGAAAGTCGAGACGGAACGAGAGTTGCTGGCTTTTCCATTCCGCTCCCTCTCTGAGCTGGTAAAAAGTACCAGGGATGAACATCCTGAAATCGCTGGGAAGATGATAATAATCGGGCCGGTTTTCGGTAAGACCGACTATTATGCCGGGCCGGTCAAACCGGTGCGGGGAATGGAAATCCACGCACTGATCAGCGCCGCGATTATTACCGGAGACTACATCCGGCGCCTGCCCATCACAGCTTCAGCAATTATCATCGTGGCCTTTTCTCTGCTGAGCGCCTTGATCCTGAAGCGGTTCTTGGGATGGACAGCACCCGGACTCGTCCTGGTACTTCTGGGAGGCACAGTCGTTTCTACCCAGGCGCTTTTCTCCTATGGAGGCATTATAATCGAATTCATTCCCACGCTGACTGCGGCGGCGGCAGCGGCGGTAACCGTCAAATTCTACCAGTTGTATCTCAAGCTCTTCCTGGCAAACCGGGCCCTCAATGCGGAAAACCGGCGACTGACCACTCTGTATGGAATCAGCAGTGATCTGTCGTCTACGGCCATTACAGAACGTAGACGCCGGCTCAAATTGGTTGTAAAGCACACGGTGGAAGGCGTGCAAGCCGACGGAGGCTTTCTGCTGCTGTACGATTCGTTGACCGAAGAGCTGATGAGCGAGCTTTTTCACAACCTCGACAATACCGGGGAACAGCCTGACCAGGACATGGAGACAACGTTTTCACTTTCCGTGGGAGAAGGGGTGCTGGGAACCATCGTGCTCACCGGCGCAGGGGGTATTTTCACCGGTGATGAACTCGGTAAAAAAGTACTTAGCTACATCAGCGAAAACAGCCACACTGACGCGAACTCGCTGATCTCTGTTCCCATGATGCTGGGAGACCGCCGACCGGTGGGATTGATCAACTTGTTTCGGACCGCCAAATCAGCTCCGTTCACCAACAACGATCTGGCCCTGGTTGAATCCGTGGCAGCCCAGGCGGGAGGAGTAATCGAGAACGCCAGGTTATACCGGCTGGCCACGGTGGACGGTTTGACCGGTCTGTACGTTCACCGCCACTTCCAGACCCGGCTTGAAGAAGAGCTTCGGCGTGCCATCCGGTATGACAGCCAACTTTCTCTCATGATGACCGATATCGATCACTTCAAAAAATTCAACGATACCTACGGTCACCAGATTGGTGATTTCGTGCTCAAGGGTGTCGCCACGATCCTCCGCGACGCCGTTCGCGACATCGACGTCCCGGCCCGCTACGGAGGAGAAGAGTTCGTTGTCATCCTGCCCGAAACAGACCTCCAGGGCGCTTTCACGCTGGCTGAGCGTTTGAGAAAATCCGTTGAAACCTACGAGTTCACTCATGCTGGGCGGTGTATGCACGTGACTGTCAGCATCGGCATTTCAAATTATCCTTCCTCGGAGATAAAAGAGAAAGAGCAGCTGATCGAGTGTGCCGACCAGGCCCTGTATGAAGCAAAGCACTCCGGCCGGAACCTGACCATGCTCCACAGCGACTCCAAGACTGCGCCGTACGTGCCTGGAAGCGTTTCTTGACCGGTTGGCCGGTACTTGATCGGTTAGCCGATAGATGATATGATTTCTACACTCGAATAATTTACGAATGTTCGTAGCGAGAGGAGACTCGTACCGGTGGACATCGATCCGCAAGAAGTAGAACGGCTGATAGAGGACGTTCATTCCAACGATCCCGAGCGGGCCCTGCCCGCCATGAACCGCCTGTCGGACATCAAGGACCCCAAGGCCCTGGGACCGCTGGTCTATCTTCTGCTGGCCAGCGACAAGATGGAAGTGCGACGTGATGCTGTCTGGGCTCTGGGAAAGATAGGCACTCCTGAAGCCCTGCTTCCGATCGTCGATCTTATCGGCGAAGAGAAGGACATGGACGTGCTGGCCAAGATGATCTGGGTCGTCGGAAAACTCGGCGACGAAGCGATGCTCTCTTTCATCGAACCTCTTCTCAACAACGAAAGTCCCCGGGTGCGAAGCGACGCCGTGGAAGCCCTGGAACGGCTCGGTGGAGAGAAAGTTGTCGATAGGCTCACTCCGTTTCTCCAGGACGATCACCATCGTGTAAAAACCACTACGTGCATGGTGCTGGCCAAGTACGGGGGACTGCGGATGATCACCATCCTCAAGGAAATGCTCCTCGAGGAAGAACGGATATGGCACCGGGCGGCAGCGGCCTTCGCCCTGGGAGTTATCGGTGGCCTTCACGTGGTTGAACCGCTTATGGAAGCCCTCAACGACGAGAGCCCGGAGGTCGTCCGCAACGTGGTGAGGGCCCTGGGTAAATCAGGAGAGACATCGTTCATTCCCGATTTGATCACGTACCTGGACAATGACAATGCCACCATTCGCGCCAACACCGCCCAGGCGCTGGGGGAATTGAAGGACGGCCGGGCTGTCGACCCACTCATGAAAGTTATGCTTAACGACCCCGATGCCAAGGTCAAAGAAAAAGCCGAACAGGCCCTCACTGCCCTGGCGGAGTCCGGAGTACCCAGCGTAAAAGGGATGTTTGTCGTGCTTCACAAGAATTCCGACCCGCGTATCCGCCGGGCAGCGTTGATGTATCTGGGAGAAACCGGCGACGCAGAGGTACTGCCGTTCCTGGAAAAGGCCGTTAATTCGGAAGACGACGAAGATGCGCGCACCATCGCGGAAAGAGCGCTGGAGAAACTCAAAGAAAAACTGGAGAAAAAGGATGAGGAGTGACCGACTGCTCGTTTGGTTACTCAGGCGATGAGTCGTTTTTCATACATCATCAGCGCAACCATTGCAAATAGCAATACGTAGATCATCATATCATTTTCACCTCTAACACCTATCGACTGTAGAATCTTCATTCTTTAACCCGAATAATTCATGTGGAAAAGACGTATTCGATGTCAAGTATGTAATCCAATCACCTTGAACGTCTTGTGAGGACGTGATTTACCTTTCAATTTTATCGGCTCGCGCTCCTCGGTCAGGAACATCTTCTCCTGCCGCCAAAAGATTTCTTCACTGATGATGATTTCTCCGGGAGCGGCCGATGACTCCAGGCGGCTGGCAAGGTTCACCGTATCGCCGATTACCGTATACTCGCTGCGGGTTTGGGTCCCCACGTTGCCGGCGATACACCGGCCGCAGTTCACCCCGATTCGGATACGAAACGGCGGATCTCCGGCAGCAAGGTTATTATTGTAGTTCTCCAACCGATCTCTTATTTCCAGGGCGCACTTCACCGCCCGTACCGGATGGTCTTCCATGGGAACCGGGGCGCCGAACACCGCCATGACTGCATCACCGATGAACTTATCCAGGGTGCCGCCGCTGGTGAGAATTGCATCAACGATAATATCAAAATACGTATTGAGTTTTTTGAACACCTCTTCAGGCTGATGCTTTTCGGAAAAGGAGGTGAATCCGCAAATATCCAGGAACAAAACCGAAGCGTCCACGGTTTTTCCATCCATCTTAAGCATGTCTGAATTTCGCAGGATTTCGGCCACTACATCAGGTGCCACGTACCGGCTGAAGAGCTTCTTCACCCGCCAGCGTTCCCGCTGCTCCATGGCAAACCGGGCCACGACTCCCTTGAAGATGAGCAACCCAAGAGCGGCAACCGTCGGAGAGGTGTTATAGAGTATCCCCCATCGAGCAAACATAGCAAACGAAGCGTACACAAATCCGATAGGGACCAGGACAGCAAGAATGGAAGCTTTTCCGAGGTCCGACCAGGAAACGAACCAGGCAATCAGACACAAGAACATTAGCAGTACTGCAGGCTCGATAAACCACAGCGGTGTCGTCTTGAGCTGAATGATCTGACGTCCGGAGGTTAATGAAAGAAGCAGGTCGGCGTGCAAGCAGGCCCCGCGCAAACGCCCGAAAGGAGTGAGCACCTGGTCCCCCAACGCTTCGGCCCAGGGAGCCAACAGGCACACCGCACCGGACACCTCACTTCCCGCTTTGCTGATCCGTTTTCCTATCTCAACCGGCCGGGGAGGAATTGTGCCCTCAGAAAGTTTCTTCAGTTCCGTGTGAAACGCATCGGGAACCATTTCTTTAATTACTAGATGCTTCAGGAGATTTTCTCCCATAGAATCGATCAGCCGCACGAGTAAGCCCGCTTCATCATCGGGATTTTCAGAAAAGATAATTGCTTGCTGCAGAGCTTTTCGCGCATTATCCAGCTGTTTTTTCTGAAGATACGAAAGACCTTCGTACCACCAGGAATCGGACAAGCATTTGCTGTAGCTTACAAAGTGAAATCCTTCGTAACGTTCAACATGGCCCTCATCATCAAAAGACTTTGCATAATCCAGTATGACCGTTTTTCCCAGAACCCCCTTTTCTGTCCACACCCAGTCCGTGGTTGACAGTGGTGATCCGTCGTCGCCGAACACAAATGTCCCGTCTTCTTTCAAGTTAACGGCCCCGAGAGCCGAAGCGGCGGCGGCACTCAGTGAAGGATACACCGTGTCCTGGACCCGCAGTGTGTAAAGCACGTTTCGTATGATCTGGTCGGGATTGGCATACCGGGTATCTAAATTAAGGACACCTGTTGCGGCAGCCGCGTCGTTCAGCTCGGGAAACGGTGGTGCCACAGTATGTAAGTCGATGAGCTCCATGGTCATGGGATCGAGCTCCTGCTCAGCCTCAAACCGGGTACCAATAATGACATTGCCGGCTTCTTCCACCGCCTGCACCAGACGGGCATCGGCCTGCGGATCACTCGAAGGATCGGGGAAATATGTGTCTACCAGAATGAGCCGTGCCCCCCCCCGGGCCAGGGCTTCGATGACACGAGCATGCACCTCTCGTGGAACGGGTTGTCCGGGCACGTAATTGATGAGTTCCAGGGTTTTCTCGTCAAGCGTGACCATAAGCAGTTCGCGCTCAAGTATTTTAGTCGGTGGGGGATTGATGGTAGCCCGTTTTCGGTACCGCACATTGGTGAAAGTGTCTTCCAGCGGTGTAAAAAGACCACAATAATCAACAAAGAGTGTCGAGACCCAGATGATCACGACAGTAACCAGCAATGATTTTAATCCGAAGCGTTTCATTAGAATTTCACGCTGAGGGCAATACGGGTAAGAGATGTTTCCTGATCATCTTCGGGATTCGTCTCGAAATCAAGCTCTTCGTGTTTCCATCCCAACTCCACCGATCCCCAGGTAGAGAGCCGTCTAAACAGGAACAACGCCAGCGTAACCTGCTTGTAATCATGATAGTACTCGCTGCCTTCCCCGTAGACCATATCCTGCCACTCAAGCCCCACCTGGACACCTCCTTCAGCGCTGAGATCCTGCCTGAACACACTGGAAAAGACGCTTTTCCTGTATCCCTGGCGGGAAGAGTCTTCGTGGTTGTAATCATGCCACCTCAAGGAAGAACCGATGGTGATGGAGCGACCCCGGGGAAATGCCTGGTACCAATACAGACGCAAATTGGTAGTGTTGTAATCTTCATCCTTACTTTCCGGATGTCGGTAAAACCTGAATCCCAGATCGGAGATGATCGATGTTAATTCATCCAGTCTCAGTTCGTAGCCGGCGGTAACGTAGTTAGAACGGTAATCGCTGAAGTACAGCCCTTCTGGATTGTAGTTTCTGAGATCGAAACGGTCCTCCAGTGAAATCTTGCCCTTTGTACCTACATCCTGTCCGAATTTGAACTGGAACGAATGCAGATCGTAGCCACCGCTTGTGAACTTTTTCATGTTCTTGTCATCGTAGCGATAGCGGGCTTCGAAATACCGGTCTCCGGGGATGTTGACGCGAGTCTTGGTGCTGCGGAAAAAATCCTTGACCCGCTTGAAATCGTTGTACTTTTCTACTTTGCGGTTTTCATGCTGTGACTGGACATACGCATCCCAGTCCAGGTATTTGGTCCCGGGAAAGAAATTGTAGAGCCTCAACTCGCCGCTGGCGAACGTGTGATCGAGGGTGTTGTCATAAAGAAAGTCCCGATGCTCGTAACGGCCGCTGAAGGCGGCGAAACTGTACCGCGTTATCATGTGGTCGGCTACCAGGTAGGCAGTATTGGCGTGCAGCTCATTGACCAGATCGTCGGTACTGAGCAGGTACCGGTTGTGAACCCCAACGGCGCCCGGCATCTGATAGTAGAGAGCTTCATCGTTTATTCTATTAAATATTACCTCATCAAGCATGAACTCGGCCAGGGTTTGCACGTTGGCGTCATAGGGGCGGAACATCGTGTTTAAAAACTCGTTTTCCAATTTCACCTCAACCGAGCTTTTTCTGGACACATCCCACGACGCTACGCCGTACAGCGTGTTGTACAGGAGATTGACATTGTAATCATCGAATCCGTAATCCTTGAGCTGCGATCCGATAAGATCTATTTTGTCAACCAGCATCAAACCCACCGATTCGGATGGCTGGCGGCGGAATGACAAATCGACAGTTCCCTCGAGTCCCCGGAAATATTTGTCTTTTTCTCCGTCTATGCTTTCTGCCAGGGCCTCCACCCTGAAATTGGTGTTGTACTGAAACGATTTAGTTTTAAACACATGAGCAGCCCGGGTCCCGGGGACCGCAGAAACCGCGAGAACCGCAACCGCAACACACAGCCTGACAACCGTACGATAGTTCACAACTTTCTCCTTGCATGTACCGGTCTTCTGAGTAACTTAAGGACAGCCAGATACTTATCCCTGTATATCGGTAAAGACAACAAGCTCCTTTACACCTGTAAACCAATTCCTCCACTATGCCGATATGTGACATGATTCAGTCTCATTGTGTGTAAGGTGGCAGAACTATGGGTAAAAAATGGCTTTCAGTTCTCAGAATGCTAAGATCAGATATTATCCTCGGGATCCTGGTACTGTTCATCATGTTTCCGGGTGGTGCAGCGCTGGCTGCTAATATGCAGTTAAACGGACACTGTTACGCCACTATCAGCAAGGAAGACGGATCTGGTGTGACAGATGTTTTCGATTATGTTCCCGCCGGGTTGGACGTCCGGATTAAAGGGGTTGATATCCAGAGCGGTACTTTTGTCGACTACACCGACCTCGACCAGCCTCACGACACCTATCGCGATGCTAACGGCGTCGGCTGGTACCGCATCCAGGCAAAAGAGGACCTGACCTTTACTCCCGATACCAAGGAAGGATTTGCGCCGGGGGAGCAGATGCACCTCTTCATCTACGACGAAAGAGTCAATGAAGGGTACTGGCCGGGAGCGGCCATACTCCTGTTCTATTTTGCGGAAGGGACCTCCGAAACCGGTCCCACCACCTCTCACTTCACCAACGGCCTGCCAGCCTACGTGACCAGCGTCATTGCTTTGCCGCAGCCTGGCGGCGACATAAAACTGGAGTGGCTGCTTTCCTCTTCAGCCGATGCAGACAAATATCTAATTTTTTACGATAACGGTACCGGTACGGTGGACTACGGATGGCAGCAGGAAATCTTCACCCTGTCCCATCCTACCAATTCCGTGACGCTGACCCGCCGTCAATTCAATTTCACCGACGGAGGTACGTATCGATTTTCCGTCCGGGTCCAGGATAAACTGGGCTCGCGTGAATACACGGGCCATATATATGGTGAAGCCATCTCCGATGCGACAGCACCCATAGTAAGTATAGATGTTCCCGCCGAGGGAGCATCATATTCAGGAATCACCGTTGAGGTGGAAGGAAGTATCCAGGACATCAATTTCAATTCATACCGGGTGGAGTACGGAGAGGGAAACGCGCCCACAGCCTGGTTTCCGATCAGCGTACCCCTGGCGCTCGTTTACCTGGAAAAAACCAATGAAAAACTGACCGAATGGAACATTACCCAGACACGCGAGCAAAAAGACGGTCTCTACACGCTGAGGGTCATCGCCAGTGACGATGCCGGCAATATCACCACATCCAGCGTTTCGTCAATAATTGACAATCAGGAAAATTTCATTACCCGGCCATACCGTTACGAACTCATAAGGGGGTCGTCTGTCCAGATTCACGGTACGGCGACCGACCCGGAATTTGGATCATACCGTATTTATTACGGTAAAGGAGAATCGCCGTCTTCGTGGCACCCGATTCCAATCGGAGACGGAAGCAGCGGACTCTATGAAAGTACCACCCCGGTCATCAACAATCTTCTGGGGACGTGGGACACCCGTGGATTCGAAGGCCTTTACACCGTGAGGCTGGACATAATCAAATCAACCGGTGTAACCGTCGGCCGGGAAGCAACCAAGGTAATCGTGGCCAATGCCAAACCGGCGATGGTCATCACCAATCCGACTGAAGACATCGCCTGGAAGTACACCGAAATGAACGTAACTGGTAAAGCGGCCGCCAATGCAAACATTACTGTAGAGACCCCGGAGACCACTTCGCCCATGGCAGCGGAGATAAACAGTGACGGTACGTTTACCGTGTACAACGTACCACTGGCTGTCGGTGCGAATACCATGACCATTTCCGTCACAGGACCGGTGACCAATTACTCGGACGGAGGGGACACGCCGCTGAGCTGGAACGTAATTCGAACCATTACCGTTGATACCACCGCCCCGGCCTTGACTGTCACCTCTCCGCTGGACAATACCATTGTCCGTCAGGGGGCCGTCACCGTCGCCGGAACCACGGACCAGGACAGTCAGGTCACCATCAACGGAACACAAGCGACTGTGGAAACCGATGGATCGTTCACCCACATAGCCATCATTCCGCTGGGAACGCAAACCATCACCATAGAAGCCAGCGACGTGGCCGGAAATATTAGCACCGAAACCCGGACCATCTCTTTCGAAACGGATATCACCGATTACAACCCTCCCGTTATCGAGTTGATCTCTCCGCGACCGGAACAAACGATCAACACGGCTACTCCGACGATTACATTCAATGTCGGTGACGATTATTCCGGAGTCGACACTGGCAGTTTGCAGGTTTACATCGACGGAACCGCGTACACCCCGGAATTCACCGCCGCCGATGCCCTGACCATCAACGCAACCCATACCGTGACCAGCAACCTTTCCGATGGAGAGCACACTCTTAGATTAACAGCCAGCGACGTCCTTGGGAACCAGGCTTTTCCCGTCGAAACCACCTTTACGGTAGACATAGCCATACCGGACAGTCTGCTGTGGATGGACTGGGACGACAGCGCACCCGGGCAGGTCACGCTACACCTGATAACCGTTCAAGATATCAATCCCAACGATTATGCCTTCTTCCTGTACACCGAAGAGTTCGACACTCCCATATCGGCTTCCTCACTCAGGTATCCCCCCGATCAGCCATTTGTCCAGCAAGACCTGCAGCAAGCTATAACAAATGGCGACTGGCAGGGAGTCCGTACCTATCCTTTCACCGAATACTTCACCACCACGTTTACCATCGACGGTGAAATACTCAACCGGAAACTGTATATGGAAATGTATGACGGAACCACGCTGGTCGACTCGTCCACATTCGGCTCGGTGCTGGTTTACCACGATCAATTGCAGAGTTTCACCAGCGATGACGGTACCACCGTGGTGTTCCAGCCCGATTCCTTTACCAACACCACAGGGGGAGGACAGGTGGAAACTGATCTGGTTTTTCATTCTCGGGAAGAGGAACGCCAGAACGACCAGAAAGAGGAGCACAAGATTGCTGCCAGGGCAAACCAGGGGTTGGAAAAAGTAAGCGCTGGATACGAAATGGAGTTCAGCGATCTGCCGGCGGGAGTCACCGACATCACACTATCACCCGAGCTTACGGTGAGATTGCCCTACCAGGTTGACGGTAACGGCAATGTCCTGGATGACGACGGTAATACCATTTCGTACATGGATCGGTTTGGTACCATGCAAAATGTCGGGGCAGGACAACTCGGCGTGTACATCTGGGATGAGGATGAAAAAACATTCTCCTTCATCGGCAGCGATGACCTTACCGTCGCCACTCCATCTGGAACGGTCAACCTGGTGGAGGGAAAATCCAGCCGTGCAGGTACATTTGCACTGCTGGCTGATGTGAACAGCCCGACGATACTTCTTAATCCCAACTTGGGAGAAACCATCGATGCCCGCACGGAGTTCCGCTTCGAAGTAACCGAGAAAGGATCGGCCATTGATTCGGCCGCCATACTGCTCAAAGTCAACGAGGTCGTCACCATACACTTTTACCGCGCCATAGACGATACACACGGAGAGGTTTTCTATATACCTGTTTCGGAGCACACCGGAGACCAGATCACCCTGACCCTGACTGTTCCCGATAAGTGCTCCAACAGCGGTGAATACAGCCAGATATTCCAAATCAGGGAGGGATTCACCATACGGGAAAATATCCCGTATCCGAATCCCACCAGAACAGATGAAATAACCATCAGGTACGTCCTGACCAGAGACGCCGACTCGGTGACGATAAAGGTGTTTGATCTCAACGGTGATTACGTGACGGAAATCGACGGGGCCACCGCCTCAACGTACAACGATGTGCTTTGGGATTTAACCGATTATGCCGGGGCCGATGTTCCCAACGGCAGTTACATATACCGTATTGATGCCGCTCGGCAGGGCCAGGCTGTTTCCAGGACCGGGAAATTGAGCGTGCTGCGATGAGATATTTCGTCAACGTAATGAGGATACCGGCCTTAGCAGCGTTCAGCGTAATGGTTCTGCTCATTGTGCTGCACCCGGCACCCGGCAGAGCCGTCGATGGCGGTACGACTCCTGCCGCCTACCTGCGCCAGGGAACCAGCGCCCGGGCCATGGGTATGGGGCACGCGTTTGCCGCACTGTCCGATGACGCCTCGGCCATATTCTGGAACCCGGCGGGAATCGGGCTGAGAGACAGGGTGGAACTTTCCACCAGCCACACCGGACTCACTGAGGGCCGCTCTCATGATGTTGTTTCGTTCGTCTACCCGGCAAACAAATTCAGCCTGTCGGCCGGATACGTATTTTTTGGCATGGAAGGAATCCCACACACGCAACTCGACACCTCTACTATTGTCGGATACCGAAGCGGTGTGCCAATATACGATGTTATCACTCTCGGCTATTTCGAAGACAAGCAGCACGCGGTGGTATTTGGCGGATCGTATACATTGAACCCGGCGTTTCGCCTGGGCTCAGCTCTCAAACTTCTGAGGCAGAGAATTTTAGACCACGGATCCAAGGGGTATGCGTTTGATTTTGGCGGCCTGTACAACTATACCGAAGATCTCACCCTGGGCTTGAGCTTCAGGAACTGTTTCGGAAGCCTGGAGTGGGACACAGCCAGCAAGAAGGAAGAAGACCTCAAAGTCATCAGTACCCTGGGAGCAAGCTACCGGGCATTTGACAACCTGGTTGCCAACTGCGATCTGCTGTCCGAAGGGGAAAACCGCTTCAACTTCAGAATCGGCGCCGAATGGAAACCACTGGGTGACATGCTCGCGCTGCGGGCTGGATTCGACGTAGACCAGGTCAGCCTGGGTGCCGGGATTTCCATGGGGTGGTGGCACGTGGATTACGCCTTCGTGGAAGGCAAACTTGGTGATATGCACCGTATTTCAGCCAACCTGATGTTTGACAAAAGTTACTTCAAACCCAGCGCCAGAGTTCCCCGACCAGCGCCGATTCCACCAGCTATTCCACCAGAAAAGAAGGAGCCGGCTCTTCAACCCCCTGCACGACCACTCGATGAACCGACCGCCGTAAAAGTCGAACCGGCTGTCACTGTCCCCGGACCACCACTTGTTTCACGGCCAGTTCCTTCACCGGCGGGGCCCGAACTCATTGCCCGTAAAGGGGATTACCTGATCGGGAACATACCCATTCCACGGCTTTTCCTTAAAAAGTCCATCCAGGGAGAATCCCTGGTGGAAGCCTCGTTCATGCTGCAGAAGGTTGGTCTATTGGCCACCCGGGATGAACGTACCGGCATGATCACCATCGCCCTGGGTCCCGTTCCGGGGCAGGTCACCTCCACTGCGGGTGTAGCAGACATACTGCAAATGGAAGCGGGGAGCGTCAACGCATTGGTAAACCGCAGTGAATGGATGCTTCTCGAGACCTGGCCGGAAGTACACAAAGGAGTCCTGTTCCTGCCGCTTAAAGGAGTCTGTAAGGTTTTCGGTCTGGCGCTCACGCAGGCACAAGCAGACGTCTACCGGTAAGTAACACCACGTCAAATATGTTTATCTTACAGGCTTTTAAAATCTCCGGTTGCGACATCCGTACCGCTTGCTCCTTTGTCGCGTACATCCTGTACGCGGAACTCGCCATCCTGGCTCAAACATCCGCTTATTGACTGCTCTCGCTTCGCGTACGGCTGTTTATGCAACCTTCGACATGAGCCTTTAGATAAACATATTTTCCTTTGTTGTTATCATTGGTATACCAGTGACCTGAGTTCGCTTTTGGAGAGAATGGCAGTGTACGGTGGATTTTCTACTTGTTGCCGGGAAAGGTTGACAATATCGAATTGATGAAACTACAATGGAATTTCGCGCAACGGATCAACGATTGGTGGTCAGGATACACATGCAGCCAAGCGGAAAGCAGCTGGCCGAACTCGTCCAGACTGTTTTCGACAAGGAAATGTTCGATCTTCAACAGGGTATAGCGAGTTGGCACATCAAAACCGAGCAGGGAAAGCCACTCGTTTCCTATCCCAATGCCGACACCCTGGTCGATCTTTTCGCCACTATTCAGGACGACAGAACCACCACCAGGCATTTTATCAATCTCATGCAAAACAGGGTGGAGTGGGACGCCGAGATCAACAGCGGTAAAAACACCTATTTCACAGTATCATCTCTGTGTTTCTATACCCTGGTAAAGCTGGGATTCACCGATAAGGCGCTGGAAAGCTTCGTCAAGCGGCTCAACTCCTCCAACAGTATGCTCCAGCTCATCCAGGACATTCTCCAGGAAGACACCCGTTACTTCGACAGCCTCCAGTTGAACTCACTTTTTGACGGGCTCAAGCGCGTAGAAGTCGAGGTAAACCAGTTAGCGGAAAAAGAGAAACTGCTGACCGACCTGATCAACAAGCGGTTCGACCTTCTCAAAAAGCAGATCCGCACTATCAATGTCGAGATCAACCGCGACAAGGTCACCTTTTCGGAAAAAATCACCTGCCTGGAATTCGACAAGAAGTACTCGGATTTTCTCCAGGAGATTGATTCTTTTATTTACAATGATGCACCGGACATCATCGACGCCACCCTGATAAGCAGGTTCAGAGCCTTCATGGAGGATTTCATCCTCGAACTGGCCGAGAACCTGGCGGCACGCTGCCGGGACGGACTTCCGGTAAACAAAAGCGGCAACAAGCTGCGCTCGGCGCACGATTACTTGAAAACCAAGCTCGGACTGTCGCGGAACGACAGCCTTTTGATCAGCGCTTTTATCGACCTGCTGCAGGCCGAAGGGAAACAGGTTTTTCTCTCCACCAAAGAAACCCTGCGCCTGACCCGCAATCTCGCCATAGAAATTTGTCTCCTGCTGGTTTCACGTTACGAGCACGTGCTGGCCGTAATTAAGAAATAAGCGAACCCGCCAAACACTAATCGGTGTTACAGCACCAATCGGTAGTTACAACGCCAAGCCGGCGTTAGAGCACTAACCCAGCGCTGAATGTATCGTTTGAGAACAAGAACCTTAGTATGCTGTTAGAGCACTAACCCAGCGCTGAATGTATCGTTTGAGAACAAGAACCTTAGTATGCTGCGGTAAAAATCGTGTGTGAACGGCGCGGTGAGCGTGCTGGCGTGAAACAGGAACAACCGCTCCACGTCGGCCACAGCATCCCTGATATCCTCATGTTCCACTGCCGCCCGTCCGGCCAAACAAGCATGGGTGCGTGCGTACCAGCGAATAAGCGTCCACGAAATCACCATGATTTCCACCGCGCGGGACAGGTTCCCATTCACCAGGAGGTCTTTTCTGAAAAGGACATGACGAAAAAACCGTGACAGTTCGTGCTCGAAGCGAGTGTCGTCCAGTTCGACCCGCTCCACCTGCCCCAGCGGAACCCCCCTGGGAAACGTTAGCGTCGAAGGATTTCCCACAGCGAGCAGAAAAAAGGGTAACAATACCAGATACCGTACTCTGTCGCGCATACCGCTTCTCACACCGAGAAGTTTGAGGCTCTCAGGATAAACCAGGAACGGCGTGCGGAACATTCGCTCGATGAATGCGCTGCCGGTTTTGTTTCCCGCCATCTTGAGCGCATCTTCGCTCATTGCCCGGAAAGGAAACTCCTGGTTCAAGAACTCCTCTCCAAACAGACTCAGATGATGGGTAACGAAGAAATGAGCAGCCAGTAAACGTACCGGGATGATACACCCTTCGTCGGCCAGTATGGTGTCCAATGCTTCTTCCACGTCACGATACAGTTTCCAGGGTATCTTCCACCCTTCTTTAACGGCGACCTCTGACTCCACCGCCAGCGGGAGCCGGCCGGACAGGAGCGCTTCACTCAGAAGGGCGTCGTCATCGAAGGGACGGGAATCATCATCGAACACGCATGGACAATAAAAAGAATGCCCCACAGCCGGCCCGCCGGGAGTACCGATCAGCCTGAACGGAAACATCCGGCAGGGAAGCGGTTTGGCTG
This sequence comes from uncultured bacterium, assembly GCA_964432985.1. Classification (GTDB taxonomy): domain Bacteria; phylum Muiribacteriota; class CAYSPT01; order CAYSPT01; family CAYSPT01; genus CAYSPT01. Next base: position 64,019 of record CAYSPT010000016.1, on the reverse strand, counting down.
CGAATCCCAGGTGCTTGTGAACCAGGCACAAACCATCGTCCATGAGAAACACGCAGGCGCCATCATCACGCCGGGCCAGAGACGGTTTTGGATCCTGTTCCCCCGGCGGGACGACCTCCCGAATCACCGCAACATCTTGCAGGTTACGGTCTACTGATCCCCAGTCGACGCCGTTAAGCCGTTTGATTTCCGCATTGGTAAGATAGATTGTCCACTGGCGGCAACACACACCGCATGCTGTGCAGTTGAAACTTTTTTCTTCCTGGAAGACAAACCGCTTCCGGGCCCCGGTGCTTTTACGCTGACGTTGTTTTTTGAGTTGATGCTGCTTTTTTCGGGGCACAAGATTCTCCTTGACTGGAACAGTTTCAAGTGGAGGCGAGGAGTTGATTCTGTACATGTCCGGATAGACTGCAGGTCACTACGGTGCCTTCAGTATCACCGGGACTGATACTGAAGGCCGCACCGATAACGTTGGCCCGGTACTGCATAATCCTTACCCCCAGCCCTTCGGTAGTGACTACTGGAGAAGAAACTCCTACGCCGTCATCGGCGATTTTCAAGTTAATTCCGTCATCGATAGCTTCCAGACAAATGGTAACTGTTTGCGATTTTCCGTGTTTGACGGCGTTGATTACGGCTTCCTGAGCAATGCGATACAGGTGTGTAGCCATATCTGTGTCTCCGAATTTCACCTCGGTATCACAGTCAAACCGGCAGGTGATTTTATACATGTCCTGTGTATGTACGGCCAGTTTTTCGAGGCTGGCCATGAGTCCCAATTCGTCAATTTCCACCGGGCAGAGACCCTGGGACAGGTCCCGAGTGCGTCCCACCATCTCCTTGATGGCCAGCGAAAGATCGGCTGTATCAGCCGCTTCCGGCCGGCCGGCGGAGGCCAGTTTCTGCTCCAGCGCTTTTAGCATGAAGGAAAGCCCGGTCAACTGCTGTCCGAGGCCGTCGTGCAGATCAAAGCTGATTTTGCGCTGTTCCCGAGAGCTTATTTTCAAAATTTCCTCCTCCAGACGGCGGGCTTCGGAGATGTCTTCAACCGTTCCTTCGAAGTACAGGGTCCGGCCTTCCTCATCACGAATCACCTTCGCGGTTTCTCTAACAAACACCACGGAACCGTCCTTACGGTACCAGGCGGATTCATAGCCTATCAACTCACCGGCTTGCTCCAGCTTTCGCTTGAAATCCGAGCGGGGATAATTTCTCATGAAACCGTCCCGCTCCAGGTTGCGCTGCGCCAGTTCCTCAAAAGACGAGAAACCGAGCATGGACACGAGTGCCGGGTTGGCCATGACTATCTTTCCGAAAGGAGTTGTCCGGTAGATTCCGTGGATGCTGTTTTCAAACAGTTCCCGATAACGCTCCTCGCTCTCCTGGACCCGACGATTCGAATCCTTCAGGTCAGCGGTGCGCTCTGCCACCAGTTCTTCCAGGTGATTCTTGTATTTTTCCAACTCCTCCTCGGCAAGTTTCTTTTCGGTTATATCACGAAGGATCCCGGCAATACCGGCAACGTCACCGTTGTCGCTTCTCTGCACCCGCCCCCTTGACTCCAACCAGACGATACCGCCATCCCCGTCAAGCATCCTGAACACGGTGGGGTATTCCCGGCCGGTGGCCAGTTTCTCGGCAAAGTCCGACCTGACCAGTTCACGATCTTCGTGTACAACAATCGACGTGACTTCGCGGCCGACAAAATCATCGGAAGTAAAACCGTACCGCTGAACCTGCGGACTTACATAGCTGATGACTCCATCAGCGGCAATGTAGTACAGAATATCCCCTGTATTTTCCGCCAGCGCCCGGTATCTCTTTTCGCTTTCAAAAAGCGCCCTTTCAGCGGCTTGTTTTTCCCGTCGGGACCGTACATTTTCCAGGGCCGTGGTGGCGGCGGAAGTGATACGTTTCATGTGGGCAGGGGACTTGATAATGTAGTCGGAAAGCCCGGCTTTCATTGCCTCAACGGCCACCTCTTCGCTGGCACTGCCGGTGCACATGATTACTGGCACGTCGGGGTAACGTTTTTTTACCCGGCGGAGGATTTCTAATCCGGTGATCCAGGGAAGCCGGTAATCGGTGATCACCAGGTCGAAGCCGCCTTTTTCCAGCGCTTCGTCGAATTCAGCTGAACGGCCGACTTCATATATAGTGCAATGGGGAAATTCACTTTTTAATAACTCGGCATTTAAAACACGGAACGCAGGTTCGTCATCGATTATCAGGAACCGGTGTTTCTTTTTCATATGACCGGTGCTTCCTTCCTGATCCTACATTTATACAGTTGACTCTTGAATTAAGAGTATAGCATCAAACCTGAGGAAAGACAATTTCCTGTTTGACCACCCTCGGATAAGCAGGTGTAGAAAGTAACCAGCATTCCAGGAATTCTTCTTGTGCATCGTGATACTATATGTTCATGACGGATGCACGGAAACAAACCGGAGACAGATCTGAAACGCTGGCGGCACGATACCTGGAAACCAGGGGGTACCGCCTGCTGGAGAGGAACTTCCGGTGCCGTGCCGGAGAAGCCGATATCATTGCCCTGGACGGCGAGGTGCTGGCAGTGATCGAAGTGAAGAGTTTGAAGAGCGATTTTCTCCGCACACCGCTGGAGAAAGTCGATCATCGCAAGCAGAAGCGGTTGGCGCGAGTAGCCGAATGCTATGTCAAAAAAACCTCAGAGACGCAGCGGAATATACGGTTCGACGTGGTGGCGGTTGATCTCACCAACACCGACGGTGAAGAACCTCGCATACTGTTGCTCAAAGACGCCTTCAGACTGTGGTAAACCAGGTAGGATGGGCGCAGCAGCAACGACCGAGAAGAAGTACATCTCCCTCAAAGCGCCTTTTCCATGAAAACGTTTGTGAGCCGGTGGAACCGGTCGCTTTCGAAATGGGTGGCTTCATCTTCTTTGACCGTGTGGAACCCAAGTTTTTCGAATAGTTTAACGTTCCCGGTCTCTTTGACGGTGTCTAGCGTGATCTTTTTAAGACCGTACCCGCGGGCAATGGTTTCCAGTTCCCCAATCAATGCCCTTCCTATTCCCTTCCTCTGGCAGTCAGGGTGTACAGCTAAACCCAGGAAGTGGAGTACGTTGTCTTCGAGAGTGTACTCTACCGTCCCGGTAATCCGGCCAGCACATACAGCCACCAACCGGCTGAGACTGTGAGAGATCTGCCGCTTGTAGTCTCTGGCTTCCCGGGTCGGACGATAGATTTTCCTTAGTGACAGAAAAGCGTGGCGGCACACCTCGGCGGCAGCAGACAGATCCGCCTTTTCAGCGCTGCGGATGACAATGTTCATAGCAGTTTAAGAAAATGCGCTCATGTGGATTTATGTATACTTACCGTTCACCGTGTAGACGAAAACCAATACTTCGGCAATAACCTTGTAAAGCTCGGGTGGAATTTCATCACCCAGCTCGATACGGTAGAGGACCTCAACCAGGTCGGGATCTTCATAAAGCGGGATATCATTTTCTTTGGCGACCTGGATGATTCTCTTGGCCACCTCGCCGCGGCCCTTGGCCAGAACCCTGGGAGCTTCCTTGGATGCACGCTGGGGATCGAAATCATAGTCAAGCGCAATCGCCGCGTCAATCTTGTCCTGTTTATCTCTATCTGTCATGGCACGATCATTTCATATTATTACATCTATCCCGCTCATATGCTCGGGCTCCACTTTTTTACCCCACTCGAACTCTTCGATCTGCTCCCTCCTGGCCACGCTGGCGACCACCGTGCCCATGGAATACCCAATTTTTTCCAGGGCAATGCTCAGAAGGCCCACTTCACGTTCGATGAGATTGCTGATCCGCCGGTTTTCCGTCAGAAATTTAAGTGAAACCGATCCATCAAGGATTTTAACGTCAACCCGCACCGCTCCCAGTTTGGTCATGTCGAGCAGAAAGGCTATCTGGACATCGTTGGGATCGATCCGTTTTCCTTTCTCCCGTTCTTTTCGTGCCCCGACGCGAATCTGGGCATTTCCCATGCCGTCGGGAAGCATGATGGGGATCTGGAAGTTCATGTAGTCGGTCATGGACGAGCTGGCCACCTTGTCGCTGATAATACCCCTGGCAATTCCCTCCGACATTTCCGCCGCCTTCATGATAGAGCCCGCTTTTTCGCCTCCCAGGCGGGCGGCCAGGGCTTGAAGCTCCCGACTCATCCCCAGCAGCGTTCCCAGCAAGGTGGTCTTCTTTGCCGCCAGGTTCACTCCGTCAGCACCTTTCTCTACCAGCAGCTCGGCCATCTTCCTCTCCCGGTCGAAACCGATGGCTTCCAGAAGCGCCGGTAGACGCCAGGAAAGATCGGAAGCTCCCAGAGACGGATCTGCCATGGTGCTGTTCATGGCTGCCTGGAACTGCTGGAGAAACGCTCCCATAGCACCCGAGGGGGCACCGCCTGCGTCGCGGACAGAAGCCATCAGTGACTGGAGCTGACCGAGTTGGTCGCTCATGGTGCCCGGTCTGAAGAGGAACTTAGATATGACATCCTTCATCTGGCCCGACATGGGGAGATCAAACGCCTTGAGAAAGCTGACCACTTCAGCTTCCTGTGCAACAGGCAGCGCACCACCCTTGACCCTGCTCACCACCTCGGCGATGGTCTTGAAATCAAGGGGCTGGTTGAACTTCAAAAGACTCCGTACGATGCTCTGGCTGGTATCGTTTACCGGCAGTTTGAGACTGTCGAGAACATCGGTCACATTCTTGTCGGTAACGTAGACGGGTTTGGCATCGCCGGTACGCTCCAGCAGTTTTATAAACACCTGGTCATCAGTTACCTTGGTGACCTGGGCATTGATGGTTTCGCCGGCTTTCAGAGGAATGCTGGTTTCGGCTAGCAGCGGTATTCCGTTGAACACTCCCACAGCTTTTCCGTCGTAGAAACCCAGGATGTGGCCGGTTACCGGCTGTCCCATCTGAAGCTGCCCACGGTACTCCTGTGGGATGCGCATGGGAAAACCAGCAGGACCCGCCGGCCCCCCCGGTCCTTGTATAGCAACCAACGTAAATCCTCACTTTCTACGCCCGGACATGGTCCGTCGAACCATGTCCGCACTTGCTCGAGGAAAAATGGAGGAGACTACAGCACCAGCTTCAACTTACTCTTCGCTGGCCGCCATGACCTTCATCTGATTTACCACCTGCGCCACGGGCGCAAACGTCGTGCGGTGAACACAGGAAGCTCCCAGCCGTTGAAGCGCTGCTACGTGCTGTTTGGTGCCGTACCCTTTGTGCCGTTTGAATCCATAACCCGGATGAATCATATCCAGTTCAACCATGATGCGGTCCCGTACCACCTTGGCTACCACGCCGGCCGCGGCGCAGGAAGCGCACTTGCGGTCAGCACGCACCAGCACCCGGGAGGGGATATCCACATCCTCCAGCGTAATTGCATCCAGTATAAGAAGATCGGGCGATAAATTCAAGTTTTTAAGTGCTGTCTTCATGGCCAATTTGGTTGCTCTCAGTATGTTCCGGGAGTCGATATCACGGTTACCGATGACACCTACCCCCAGGGAGAGCGCTCGCTTTTTGACCTCCCGGTATACTACTTCACGCTTTTGGGCCGAGAGAAGTTTGGAATCCTGAAGAAGTGGTATATAGGTTCCCGGTTCAAGGACGACTGCCGCGGCCACCACCGGTCCCGCCAGGGCGCCGCGCCCGGCTTCATCCAGGCCGCATATAACAGAATATCCGGCCCGCCGGGCTGCTTTTTCGAGACGGTACAGACGCGAAACACGGTGCCGGTCCTTGCCAAGTTGGGCACTTCTCATGCCGTGCCGCCTTTAAAACCGGACTCGGGAACCTCGTTTTCAAACTCCCGTTCGTAGTGACCTATTGTTTCTTCCTCGTCGGCTTCTTCCGGATCGACGGGTTTCCCTATGATGAATATAACGAACAGCAGCAGCGCCGTGCCCACCGCGATTGAAATGAGCGGAGACACTCCCAGTCCCGCCGGCAGATAGCCTATCAAAGCCGCAATCCCCGCTGCGGTCAGGGCATAGGGGATCTGGGTGCGGACGTGATCGATGTGATCGGCTGCAGACGCCATGGAGGACATGATGGTGGTGTCTGAAATGGGCGAGCAGTGATCACCGAAGGACGATCCGGCCAGAACACCGCCTATCGAAGCCAGCAGAACCTGGTTGAGCGATTCCGGATCGGTGCCATGCGTCTGGCCCAGGGTGTACACCACCTGGATCACCATTGGAATAAGGATACCCATGGTCCCCCAGGATGTCCCGGTGGCAAAGCCGATGAAGGCGGCGATTATGAACACCAATGAAGGGATCAACGCCAGGGGAACTCTGCCCTGGCAGAGCCCGGCCACGGTCTCGGCGGTTCCCATGTCGCCGCACACCTTGCTCAAGCTCCAGGCCAGCACCAGGATAACCACTGCCAGCATCATGGACTTGGCTCCGTCCAGCCAGGCCTCTACGCACTTTTCCAGGGTCAGCACCCGCTGCCACAAAACCATGACCGCCGCCAGTATTCCCGCCAGAACGGATGACACCAGCAAAACGGCGAAGGAATTAGCGGCCCCGAATATCTTCCCCACGTATTCAAAGGTCGAGATTCCTACCAGGGAAGCCGCATCGGTATCGGCCAGTAAATTGGCTTTTCCACTCCAGACCAGTCCAATTAGCACCGCGGCTACCAGGAACACGATGGGTAGCAGTGCATTGTACCACTCCCCCGGTTCGTCTTCCAACCCAAACTCATCTCCAGGGTGACCGCTGTCCTTGAAGGCCAGCGGACGAGCGGTATCGGACAGCACCTTTCCGGTGGTCATTGCCCGGCGTTCGGCGGTGAGCATGGGGCCGTAGTCTCTCCGGGTAATTCCCACCAGGAACACCAGCATCAGGGCAAACAGGCTATAGAAACGGAAGGGTACGGTTTTCACGAAGGTAAGGTAGGCGTTCATTTCGATCCCGAGCTTTTGAAATCCGTCCGCCATGAGACCCACCTCATAGCCGATCCAGGTGGAAATGACAGCCAGGCTGGCCACCGGAGCGGCAGTGGAATCGACGATATACGAAAGTTTCTCCCGGGATATTTTCAGCTTGTCGGTGAGAGGACGCATGGTGTTGCCGACGATCAGGGTATTGGCGTAGTCATCGAAAAAAATGACGCACCCCATGAGCGCCGTTGCTACCTGCCCTGTACGGGGAGTGCGGGCGTATTTCATCAGTTTCTGCACGATTCCCCTGGTGCCGCCGGAGCGTGACATGATTCCTACCAGACCAGCCAGGCACAGGCTGAAGATAATAATATAGGCGTGATCTTTGTCGGCTACCGCAGAGATAATATAATCGTCGAGCGTCCTGAAGAAACCCAGGGCCGGGTTGTAACCACACAGGATAGTGGCCCCGATCCAGATACCCAGAAACAGCGATAAAATGACCTGCTTGGTCAGAAATGCCAGTATAATTGCCAGAATTGGCGGAAGAAGTGACCACCATCCCATGGGACTACCCCTTTGTCAAGGCTTTCTGCTGCTGCATCTTTAATATCTTTAAACTACGCAGGATGTCAACAGCTCGTTGAAGTTGAACATCATACGAGGGGACCTTGACCATCATTTTACCGGTTTTTTTATCCCTGGTGAGAAAATCGTCATTCTGGTTGTCTAATATCTGCTTTCTCTGCTCCTGGCTCAAACGGGGTTGCTCCACCATGATGTCCGGTTCGATTCCTTCATTGTGAATACATGTTCCCGACGGGGTGTAGTACCAGGCGGTGGTCAAGGCAATGGCAGAGTCGTTGCCGATCTCCAGTACCGTTTGCACACAGCCTTTGCCAAATGTCTTTGTGCCCAGTGTCAAACCACGGCCGCTGTCCTTGACGGCACCGGCCACGATCTCCGAAGCGGAGGCTGACCCTTTATTGACCAGCACGACCAGAGGAAACTGGGGGTAAGCTTCGAAATGGCTTGAATAGATGACTTCGCGGTCGCCCCGGCCTCTGATAGTAACGATCGTACCCTTGGGAAGAAACGAACGAGATACCTCCACGGCAGCATCGAGGAGGCCACCCGGGTTGTTTCTGAGATCCAGTATAAGACCACTGGGTTTCTCTTTACTGATCCTGTCGAGAAACGTATTGAGGTCCTTGGCGGTCTTTTCAATGAACTGTGTCAATCTGATATAGTAGATTCCACTGTCTACGTGGCCGCCCTTTACGCTCTCTATCTTGATGATATCCCGAACGACATCGAAATCCAGAAGCTTTTCTTCCGCCTCGCGGCGCACAGTCAGGGTGACATTGCTCCCAACGGGACCGCGAAGTATCTTGATCGCCGCCGGAAGTGTTATTTCTCCCAGATCATCACCGTTGACTTTGACGACGATATCACCGGCCTCCATGCCCGCTTTTGCTGCCGGTGTGCCATCAATGGGGCTGATAACAACCAGTTTGCCGTCCCGGACGGAAATCATGATGCCAAGACCGCCGAACTCTCCGTCGGTTTCCGTCTGCATTTCACGATATGTCTCGGGATCGAGAAAACGGGTAAACTGATCATCGAGTGAATCAAGCATACCTTCAATGGCGCCGTGCACCAGCTGCTTATCATCGACATTATTTTCCACGTAGTGCTCACGTACCAGGTCGAAAACCCGGTGGACTGATTCCATCTCACGGAGGTTTTTGTACTGGAGGCTGCCCCCCAGAGCGCCCGATACGGAAACGGCACACAGTAACAGGGTCCCGATCAGGATTCGGATACCCATTCGATTGATTATCATCATATCCACCTTCCCTGGATTCAATCTACCGGCAGCCACTGATTGGTTCTTAGCGTCGTATCCAGCTTCCCTGGATTCAATCTACTGGCAACCACTTCAGCGGGTTCTCGCAGTTGGTTCCCTTCCTGACTTCGAAGTGAAACACCTCTTTCGAGGTAATTCCGATTTCGTCTCCCGTATTGACTTCCTGATTGATCCGGACCATAAAGTCGTCCAGTTTGGCATACACAGTGGCCAACTCGCTGGTATGCTCCACGATAACAAATTTTCCGTACCCGGCCATGGTGCCTTTATATAACACCACTCCCTCGGCGGCAGACAGAATCGGCAGGCCGGGTGAAGCGTGGATATCAATGCCGGCGTTGAACCTCGGAGTTCCGTACGCCGGATCGATCCCCTGCCCGAATGGAGACACGATCATGTTGATGTCACCAATCGGCCATTGGAGCTTATCTATTTTCTTCTTTACGCGGGCTTTAGCCTGTCGGATCTTTTGCTGACGTTCCTCTTCCAGCATTTGTTCCCGCTCGTCCTTCAATTCTGCCAGTTTTTTAACCAGGGACTCGGCCGCTTTGCGATTGTCTTCAGCCCGCCTGGTCAGGACCTCCTTTTTGCTCTCCACCAGCTCGCGGAGCCTGGTGACCTCCTTCTTTTTTGCTTCCAGCGTCTGAAGCTCGGCGGCTTTTTTATCTTTAAGAAAGAGTATATCTTCCTTGTGCTTTTCCCTTTCTTTGCGCTTAGCACTGACCTGGATCAGCACTTCTTCCAGCTCTTTGAACAGGCGGGCATCCTCTTTGACCAGGCGGCGAAGGAACCGGTAACGAAGAGTAAAAGCGTTGAACTCCTTGGCGTTTAGAAGCAGTCCCAGCTCTCCTACACGCTTTCTCTTGTAGATACTTTTCAGTCGTTTGGCAACCAGGCGCCGACGGCTATCCAGCTCTTTTTCTGCTTCCGCCAGAGTTCCCTGCACTTCGATCAGACCCCGGTCAGCCGCCTGCAGTGACGTATCGGTGTCTTCAAGCTCACGCTTGATCCGGGATACATCCGCTTCGGTGTTCTTCAACTGTTCGACCAGCTTGAATTCCTCTTCACGCAACCGGTTGAGCCGTGCTTCCAGTTCACGCTCCCGGATCCGGTATCGGTCCAGGTCGGGCTTGAGTGTTTCAATGGCTTTTTCGAGATCATCTGATTTTTCAGCAGCGGGAAGAGAGGTAGGAACAACGAGAAGAAGACACGCAAGGCAGCAGATACATATGTAAAATAACCGGAGCATAACCGTTCGCCTCAGCGTAAATCCCTCCCTGCGGGCCGTGTGAAAAAGGCGGCCGCCGTGTTCCCGGTGTCCGCCGCATTCGCAGCGTCCGCCGCTTCCGCGGCGGTTGTCAGTTTTTAAGAAACCTGCGCACCGAGAAGAAGCTGCCGATAATGCCAAGAAACGCTCCAAACAGGATTAGCTTCACAGACAGCCTCCATACCAGGCTGATATCAAACTGGTGCGAGAGGAACGGCAATAGAATCTCGGCTTTTTCGATGAGGAACTCGTAACCGCCATACAGTATCAGGATAGCCAGCACGGCTCCGATACATCCCTGAAGCATGCCCTCGATCAAAAACGGCCACCGGATGAACCAGTCGGTAGCACCTACCAATTTCATGATCTCGATCTCGTCCCGCCGGGCGTACACGGTCAGTTTGATAGTATTGGCAATGATCATCAGTGACGCCAGTGCCAGCAGTCCCACCATACCCCAACCGAAATAGCGGATTATTTTGGTCAGGGCCAGGAGACGGTTGACCAGTTTCTGGCCGTAGCTCACATCTTCCACCCAGATAATCCTCTTTAGCCGACCCACTACCGGCTCTATGTCATGAGCGTTACGGACCTGCACTTCATAGAGCGCCGGCAGAGGATTCTCCCCGACAATCTCCAGGATATCCCCGTCCTCTTTGAGCTCCTCTTGCAGACGGAGTTTGGCCTCCTCCTTGGAAACATACGTTACCCCGGAGACCTCTTTCCATTCTGTAACCTGATTTTGAAGCTCAACGGCGGTTTCCTCGGTCATCCCGTCAGCCAGGTAGGCTGTCACTTCCATTTGCTTTTCGAGACTGGCGGCAAAAATATCCAGGTTGCGAGCCATGAGCATGAAGATTCCCAGCAGCAACAGCGATATAGTGACGATGGACACTGAAGCCAGGCTCATAACCCAGCTGTGTCGTGTGCTGCGAAAGGACTCCGAAAGGAAGTATCCGAAATTTTTAATTACCGCCATAATCGTACACTCCTCTCTGCTGGTCCTTGACAATCCGGCCGCTTTTTAAAGCCACCACCCGCTTGCGCATCCGGTCAACGATGGTCTTGTCATGGGTAGCCAGGACCACGGTAGTGCCTCTCACGTTGATCTCCAGGAGGACCTTCATTACCTCCCAGGATATGATCGGATCGAGGTTTCCGGTTGGCTCGTCAGATAGAATGATAGCCGGGTCATTGACCAAGGCCCTGGCAATACAGACCCGCTGCTGCTCACCGCCGCTGAGTTCCTGGGGGCACATGTTCTTTTTGTGAGACAACCCCACCAGTTCCAGTACCTTGGATACCTGCTGGTCAATGATAGGACCGGTAATACCCATCACCCGCAGGGCGAAAGCCACATTTTCATAGGTAGAGCGGTTCGGCAGGAGCTTGAAATCCTGGAACACTACCCCTATATTTCGCCTGAGATAGGGAATTTTATAGGGTTTAAGACGCTCGATATTGCGTCCGTCGATGATAACCTGGCCGTCGGTAGGTGATTCGTCCCGGAAGATCATCCTCAGGAACGTTGTTTTCCCGCTGCCGGTAGGACCCACCAGGAAAACGAACTCACCCTTTTGAATTTCGACCGTTACGTCATCCAGGGCTTTGACGCCATTATTGAAGATCTTCGTGACATGATACATCTGGATCATGGACATGGCTTTTTCGTATCACTCCGCCCTTAAGAAAAAACGCGTGCGGTATAACCGTTCAAACCGCACTGAATATCAGGGAATAATTATATCATACACCTATCAAACCCACAACAAACCAAGTTTTTCGAATTTCCCGGGGAATGAGTGTACTCAACCAAAGAAATGGTCGTGGCAGGATTCAACTTTCGTTTCGTTTCCTGCAGGTCACTCTACGGCCGGCTTATCCTGTCGGACTCACTGGTAAACCCAGATGTGATATGAGGGCTGGTAGAGGCTGATGGTGTTGGAAATACTCTGGAATTCGAGCTTCACCCTGCTCTGGCAAACCAGATCTCCGGGTATGCTGAACACCAGATCACGCCAACCCTTTTTTCCCTTGCCTGACGCCGACGCTATCTGCCAGACACCGGCCACCTCGCCATCGATAACAACCACGGACTGATAGGGAACCGATCGAATATATCTCCGCACCAGGATCATCGGCCGGCCCGGAGTTACCGCTACCTCCATCCGCTCCTCCCTGACCAGGCGTCCCCCATCCATCACCGAAACGATATCGGGAGAATAATCATTATCGCGCTCACTCAGCAAACTGATCGGCCGGTGCCCCCGGTCCGTGGTAAAGCTATAGGAATGAGCTTCTTCCGATACCCGGTCGGCCACATCTACGCTGTCGCATAAGATCATATTTTCCGTCTGTGACAAAGCTCCCGGATCAAAGGGCAGCTCATGTCCTGCCGGCTTCCAGTTCGCTTCCCATACCTCCATGGTGCGATGGCGGTAGTACTCCGGGTCCTGCAAAGTGACCTTGAAGAGTCTGCGGCCGGCCAGAGAGCCCCGGGTGGTGAAGCGGTCGGGATAGAGAATAAAGAAAGACGGACGCTGCTGCATCCTCATCCGTTCCAGACTTTCGAAGACTTCACCATCACCACTGATTCCCTGCAACTCGGGAGAAACCAACCCGATGAGATCGACGATACGACGGCCGGGTGATCCGTCCAGAAAATGATAGCCGATAGCCCCGACATCACCGCAGAGCAGAGCAGCGTCCCGGGGCAGGTTGGCAGCGGCCCATCGCCCGAGGCAGACATGTAAAAATTTGGTGCTCTTGCAGCAACGGCCGTAATAGACGAGAAAATAGGTAGTCGATACAATTGAAAACAAAACCAGCACCAGCAGCACGGACCGGAACAAAAAATCACGGTTCCGGCGATTTGAGACTGTTTTACCGAGATGGTGCAAGATATGGCAGAGCCCGACACTCCCATAGATGATGGCCAGAGCGAACACCGGAACAAGATACCGCAAACGGGCATCGGCGGACTGAGGATACCAGAAGAAACCATATCCCACCCACACCATGATCGCCCAGAGCAGAGCGACCCGGTCGCCCAGGGCGGCGCCGGAAACCCGTTTGGCCACCATCCAGACGGCTACCATGATAAACAGCAGGAAGAAACCCGGGATGAAGGTGGGCACCGAGGTGTACTCGCCCACAAGATGGGAAAGGAACCACTCGATCTGCTCTTTGAAAAGCGCCGTCCCCAGTTCTTTGAAAGGTATCTTGGCGGCGGAACTGACCATAAAACTTCCCGTGATCAGCTTGAGAACCACTGCCTGGAGTCCCCCGACCAACACCGGCACCCCAAAGGTCACGGTTTTTGACAGGATAGGCCGGTCCCTGGCCGTATCGTAGGCCAGAAACCAGGCCAGAAGTGCAAACAACATGCCCTCGGGCCGGCAGAGAGTTAGCATGGACAGGCAAACTGCCGGTTTCCACCTGGTTTCTCCAGTCTCCCACTGCTGAATTGTCCGGACTGACAGAAGCGTGAGAAAGAGAAACAACGTACAGTCCATGAAGCTGAAGGCTCCCCAATGCAGGTTTCCGTTGAGCACAAAAAGTAAAGCGGTACAGATGGCCGCCAACTCACTCCCGGCTCGTCTGGCGATGGTGACGGCGAGAAGGGCCGACAGTGTGAAAAAGACCATGTTAACCAGGTACGTGAACAGCAGCACCATGGGTCCTGATAATCCAATGCCAAAACCCAGCGCGGGAATCAGGGTAAACAGCCAGCTCGTCACGCCACCGGTAGGAGAATCAGCAGGGTTGAACCGGAAAGGCTGCCCCTCGGCCAGAGTACGGCCGTACTGGAGAAAGATATAGGCGTCGTCCAGGGGCGGAATCAGCTCTCCTTCGCTCATCCAGAAGCCAATTACCAGGTAGAGCAAACCGACCGCCAGGGAACCGAGCACCACCAATCGAACCGTTCTGTTCACATTTCACCTCCATCAGGGTTGGGTTCAGTATACCCGCCGAGAACATGTTTGAGCAAAACATGAGGCACATAATGCCTATTAGTATACGTATCGCCTGCTAATTATTACTATTTAACATTCCGATAATAAGGCACTCAATAGGATACATTGCCTGCTAATTATTACT
>CAYSPT010000016.1:45255-49752 GCA_964432985.1 uncultured bacterium | reverse complement strand
CACTCAATAGGATACATTGCCTGCTAATTATTACTCTCCAACATTCCGATAACAGGATACTGAATAGGATTAGTTATGTCCGGATGTTTGTTTTAGGTTTAATTGCCTTGTCCGGCTTTCGAGGAGGAAAACGTATGCCCAGATTCTGGAGATTATCGATTCTTACCATGTTCCTGTTCTGCCTGGGAGTCATCGTCGGATGCACCCAGGGCGAGATATTCGGGGTGGTAACAGGAGGACTCCTGGCGGTGAAGGTCATTACCGACCGGACGGAAGATTTTCCATACGAGGCGGACCGGTCGCAGGCGGGCCAGCAGTACAGCCTGACCGGCTACGTCTATACTCCGGGCAGCGCCGGGAAAGTGCGGGGTGAAATGACCCCGAAGGGAACGGTGACCCCGAAGGGAACGGCCGCCGACACTCTGGTTGGTGAAGGGTACTCACCTTTGGGCGGCGCCACGGTGTCCATTGACGGGACAACCTACCAGGCGCTCACCGACGCTAACGGGTTTTTCATTCTCTACGAACCACCGTCGGGGTTCAACACAATTACCATCCAGAAAGGCGGAACCCTGATCAGGTTCTCCACTGAAATAGACGGCACAGCCACCAATGGGGTAGTGGTGAAAAGGACGGCGACGGGAACAGTGATTTCGGTAGCTGGTTCGGGTCTGCCGGACGACATATTTACCAGCGGGCAGGCCATCAACGAGGTACTGGATAGTTTTCACCAGGCGCTGGAAGCGGAACCGGATGACGAAGGCGCTGCGGTCACCACCGCCATGAACCTGGTTTCTTCCGGTTTCACATCGGAAACCCACGGCGCCAACTCAGACGAATTCAGAAACTACCTGCAGACGTTCTTTCTCACCTACAACAATGCCCAGATCACTCTCAGCCAAGAGCAAACCCGGATAAACGGCACCACCGCCCGGTGGACGGCCATGAAACGGCTGGAAGCTACCGATGTGGCCGCCGGAAGCGACATCCTTCAAGACTCCCACGTGGAAATATCTCTCACCAGGGAAACCGGAACCTGGAGGATATCTTCAATGGAGGTACTGGCGGAAACCGACCTTATCAAGGAACGCCTGACATACAGCTACACCTTCGATGTACAGGGACCTTTTTTCGGAACGGTGATGGTGGGACTGCCTATTGCCGGAACCCACCAGAGCTTCAGCAATATCCTTTTTTCCCCGCAGGACGGAGAGATTGTCTACGACACCTTACACGGGAACTGGATGCTTCTGTGGCGCAAAAACATCCAGCAGTACGAAACCATCAACTTCTCGGTCTGGTTCAACCTGAATAACACCGAGAGCGTCCCCGGCGGCAAACCAGCGGGGGCGGGCACCGATTACGAGCAGACCTCGGCCCTGTACACCACCTATACCCGCGCCACGGAACTATGCCAGGCGGACAATGACCTGATCGTTGCGGCGGCGAGAAACGCCGTGGGTATTGAGACCGATCCCTACGAGCAGGCTAACGTCATCTACGATTACGTGATACAGCGATTGTCGTTCGACCGGGAGGCAGGCTTCTCCGATGCCCTGGCGGCGCTGTCCACCACAGAACAGTCCTCAAGCGGCTACGCCAACCTCACCGTTGCACTTCTGCGGGCAGCCGGGATTCCGGCCCACGTGGTATACGGTTTCACCGACCTGGGAGAGGGCACGTTCACCCTGGATGGTGAAAACGGAAGCCGCCACACGCTGAAACCGCACACCTGGGTACGCTACTATCTGCCGCAGGTGGGATGGCAACAGGTGGACCCGGCTTATGAGGATCTCTACCACGGTGATTTCTTCGGTTTCGCCGCCAAATCACGCATGATTGTCTCGGTGGGAGAAGACAACTATTTTACCTCGGCAACACTTCCCGACCGAGGACTGGAATCGGACGACCTGTCGAAACCCTTCTCCGATCCGGGCTCGGCGGTCAGCCACGTCCAACTGACCGTGGAGTTCTAAGCCGCAGGAGATGTGCTTTCACTCACCATCGTAGTAGAATAATTGGGAAATAACCGGACTACTTGTAATATGTCCAGGTTTCCTGGGTGACAACGCGGTAGCCGTCGGCTATAACCACCCTGTCAGTTACATCCAGTTTCGGGTCGTACCCGATGCGGCACCGTCCCAGCGCAGTAGGCAGACGGCTGTTTTCAAGCTGCCGGCACATGACTCCCCCCAGGACCTGGAATTCATCCGGAAAACCAATGGTCCCAGCCGGAGCGGCCAGGTAGGCTTCCACGGGAGACGCCGTGGTAAAGGATATGTCGCCTCCGCCACTCACCAGGTACAGGTGCCCGGAACCCTTCTGAACCGGGGCACTGATGGTGATATCCCCATCCACCAGCAAAAGGCCGGTGTAGCCTTCAGCCAGGGTGAAGGGGCGGGAAATGGTCAGGCTGCCGAGGATACGTTCGACACCTTTGATCTTGATTTTTTCGTTCCGTTCCCGGGCTTCGAAGAACGCTTCCTGCGACGGGTAGGTAAAACACACCTTCTTTTCCAGGGATTCGACTACATCGAACTGCTCCGGGTGACCCTGGTAGACCAATGAGCCGTCCTGTCCTACCAGGGTGAGCTTCTGCCCGGAAAGGTGCACGGCGGTGGGGTCGATTTCCACATCGTTGGATTTGACCCGCGGCAGAAACGGAAGTCCGGTGTCGGGAACACAAACCGACTGGCTGCCCGCAGCGGCAAACGAAGCAAGCCCGGCATTGTAATCCTGCACCACCGGCTGTGCCATGCGTTGATAATACCGGTCGTAATCGTTGTCAAACAAATCCTCGGCAATCAGCTGGGCCGTTTCCCTGTTGACGTCTCCCGGCCAGACCATGTACCTGAAGTTGAACGGTGTCAGGTAAGGCAGCGCCGATCGCACGCTGCGGGTCGCATGGATGAGTCCCTGCTCCAGCACAAACCAGCGGTAGGCACAGCCGAACACCACTGTCGGTGAGGGTGCTGTGGGGGTGCCGAACAGGTTCATGTTCGATGAATAGTTGACATTGTGCTCGGAGAAAAGAGAGAGAAAGTACGACCCCTCCGCCATCCTGGCCTCTTTGAAAACTCCCTGCGGGAAAGAGTAGTACTCGAAATTGCGTGATCGAAGCGTAGATCCCTGGGGCAGTGGATAACGGAACATCCGGCGCAGTATCCCCGTATCACACAGCTCATCATCATTTCCGATGGTGGACAGGTTGATGTCCCACGGCTCGCCGCCACCCAGATAGACGAATCCCTGGTCCTGGATGAACTCGGAAAGATCCTCGGGAGAGATGTCCTCATCCACCACCTGGCCATTGTGGAAAACTATGGGAAAGGTGCGGACCGTGGAAATGGACCGGCTGTCGAGAATGGTGTTGATCCTGAAATCGCCTTTCTGGTGCACAAACAGCGTGAACTTGGAAACAGGCGGGATGTGGGTGAACATCCGCCGCCCCTCTACTGCGCAGGCTGTTACTACCTCCGCTTCTTCGGACCGCGCCGTGGATTCGATTTTTAGCATGAACGACGTCTCATTATCTTCCAGATCCGAAGTGGGATTCTCATGCAGCTTCTCGATGTCGTTGACTGAAATGATCACCTCGAGAGAAACGTCGCCGCCGACTTTCTCCACGAGCATGTCCAGGTTGTCGGACTCCACCCGGACCGATTTTTCTTCCACGGCGAAATCACCATTGTAATCGAGCAGCTCGCCGAAGGTGGTCCTGAATCCTCCTTCGTAAGGAACCTGGTAAATAAACGTTTCTACCTGGGCACGGGCTATCTCGGCTCCGCAGCGGGCGAGACGATACAATTTGGCGTGGTGAACATCTTTAGCGGTGAACGAGAGCTGGTGGCGGGCCATGTAGATGACCGAGAATCCCATCAGCAGAACGAGAACGATCACCACCAGCACGAGGGGGATAGCGATCCCCCGCCCCGAAGAGACGGTCGGACCTGTTCTGTTTATATTTTTCGGGTTTATTACATGCACAGTGGATTCCAATTGTCTTCCTGCTGCTCACCGAGTTTGAAACACCGTGAGAACCGTTCGAGTACCTGGTCCTCATCGCAGCTGATAATGACTTCGATCTTAAGCAAGGAATCTATCTGCTCCACAGAAAACTCAAAATCCGTCCTCTGGTCGAGCTTCATCCGGTAGAGGCGGGTTGAACCGTCCTCCGTGCGCTCAACCCCTTCAGTGGTAGCGCGGTACTCCACCAGCCAACTGTTGAACCTGTACTCCTCAAGGTCGTACACTCGATCGATAACGAGCATGGCACTATCCGTTGTCACATCCCGAGCAGTAGCCATGTCACGGGTAATCCTGGAGACCACCGTCCGGGCCACTGCGAAGGCCGCTTCACGCCGGGCAAGGCGGCTGCGGTTCGAGCCCGACGATGTAAACATCAGCATGATCAGCCCGATGACCAGAACGACCAGGACGGAGGCAACCAGTAGTTCCACCATGGTAAAACCGCGCCGGCAGTGCCGAGGTTTTGCT
>CAYSPT010000016.1:8241-45155 GCA_964432985.1 uncultured bacterium | reverse complement strand
ACCTGCTTTAGCAGGACCTTACCTGCTTTAGCAGGACCTTACCTGCTTCAGCAGGACCTTACCTGCTTCAGCAGGCCCTTACCGTGTAGAGGTATTCTTGGTGGTGAACATCAGGGTCACATTACCATCTTCATCCACCGAACCGTCCCACAAGAGCTCAAACGAGTTGGGTCCCAGCTTAATGGCACACTCCATTTCCAGACCCAGATGACCACCCTCGATTCTGGCGCTGACGAGCTTGATTGGATTGTAGCTCGGAGCCTGCATAATGGCCTGCCTGGTGAGCGTCCTGGTAAGCGTAATCGGCAACAACAGAAGATCCATGGCATTGATCACCCTGGTATCCTCATCGACGTCCTCATCGGCTTCCTCATCCTCATCGGCCTCGTAGTCGCCCCCGAGAAGGTCGTTGAGCGAGGTGGCGTTGGCCTGCTCTTCACCGTAACTTATTTTCAGTTTCTGACCACTGGGGGTTACGATGGTGATAGAGGCCGGCGGCGGAGTCAGTTTGGCCAGATCGAAGAGAATTTTACGCAGGGTGAACGTCTCGCTGCTGGTGTAGGTGAAGGTTAGTCTGGCGACACCGGGGAATAAAGTCCTGAACGACCAGACCTCGCGCTCCTTGGGAACGCCGATAGTTATAATTCCCGCCGGCAGGTTAATGGGTTCGACCCTGGTGCCGAGATGCTGTACCAGCTGCTGCCCAAGGACGATGCTGAAGTTCATTCGCCTGATATTGGTAAGCTTCCATTCACCCTCTTTTCCGGGGAACCGGTTGAGCTTGATGTCAAACTCACCGCCCACCCCGTGCATGACCACCCGGGGCGTGGGCCAGATGGCAGGCAGGACCGCCCGGCTGAATCCGGGAGGCATGGGCGGCGTGGCCAGCAGGTTACCGGCCGGCGTCGGAGCAGGCTGGTTATTGGGCGCACGCACGGCCGGCTGCATCATGTCCTGCGGCGTCTGCGGTGTCGGGGGAGCACCGATTCCGGGTAGCGTCGGTATCATGGGAAGTCCGGGGAGCCCGCCGGCACCGGGAAGAGGTCCCGCCTGGAAGCCCGGCATGATGGGGGCCAGGAACGGAGCCGGTTGAACCACCGGTCCGAACAGCGGAAGCTGCGGCAGAATCGGCATGGGAAACGGTATGAATCCCGGAATCGGATGAACGATTACCGTGTAGGTCCTGGTTATCTGGAAGGTAGGCATGGTGTAGGAATGATCGTCGTCCACCACACTGTCATGCGGATCATCGGAAGCATACGCGCCAACCGGGAAAAGTGTCAGGGTGAACACCGCCACCATTCCCCACACTAATGTCTTTAAACTTCTTTTAAATCTCATACTGCTCACATCCTTTCTTTAATAACATTCTTTGTATTTTGGTTTCAGCCCCATTCGGGGGTTATCAGAGCTTCGCTTTTCCCTCGAAGCTTCACTCCATTAGTATATGAAATTCGAGGAAAGTTGGAAAGTATTTTCTTTAGGTTGTGGTTTGTGTGCTGAAGGAAGGTCAGCGGGACAGACCGTAATCCTGCTGCATCCGTTTCAAAGGAATCTGCCGGCGGTTTAAGAACTCTTCGCCGTCCTGTACGGATTCGGCCGGCTCCTGCAGGTGCTGTAATTGATTCAGCGAGTTGAGCGGTCCGGGATTGGACAGGTTGGTCTTGAGCATGACCTTGATGGGAACATCCTCTTCCATGGAGTCGGAGATAACATCTTTCTCGCCTTCGAATATCACCGTACCGTCGGGACGGCGGGGCAGAAACCAGGCTTTCTCCGGATTGAGCTTTGCCCATTCCATACGATGCTTCCAGAAATTGAAAGCGTAAGATCCCGCCTGGTACGGGTTGTGGATCCCCAGGTGCGGTGCGTACAGGGAGAGCACCTGGCTGTCAGATTGGTTGCCGAAGATACCGTAGGGATTGGAGAAGTTGGAAAGTCCCGGAATGGGCAGTAGGGCGTTACCCAGGTTGGGAAGACCGGGAACGGGAGGATTCGGCAATCCCAGGTTACTGAAATCGGGTAACGGTATCCCGGGGGGTAACGGTGGGAGCGGAAGACTGCCTTCCTGGGTGGTGGTGCCCTGGCAGAAAGCGGAGAGGGGACAAAAAAAGAACAGGCTGGCAGCGAGCAGAAACAGACAGCCGGGCCGTATTAGCCAGCCGGGCCGTCTCATACTCATGCCGCTCCTCCTGAGTCCGTTGGTACTAGTGGTTAGTGGTTAAACTTCTGCGCCAGCCGTCGGAAGAAATCCTGATCGAGCACGGCTTTTTCAATATCCTGCCTGGTGAACTCGCCGCTCTCCAGGGCTTTAAGCAAGGTGTGGAGTTCATCGGATTTCGGATTACGGTTGTGGTGGCTTCGGTAAAGCCCATAGATGTACTCAGTATCATCCACGATGTTCATCAGCAGCGTGTCCGTACCTACCTGAAGCGATCCTTCACCAGTTTGAACGGAAGCCGGATCGCTGGTGGAACCTGTCCCGGTGTGGCTGTCGGTAACAGACGCGGCACCGATATGGGTATTCAGACGGCCGTGCCGTGATTTGTAGGCCGTTATGGCGGCCGCCGTACCCGACTGAGAAACAATGACCTGCTTGCCGGCGGTCACAAAGGTTTTTTCAATGTCATTGATACCCCTGACCCAAATTTGTCCGTCTTCACAGTAGGCGGTAGTGCTGCCATTTTTCTGGACTTCCATGCCGAAGATGGTCCCCATAACACCCAACCGGGCGGTGGGAGAAGATATCTCGAAGTCTCCATCGTGGTGGTCCATCCACACGCCGCCCCGGGTGACCTGAAGACTGCTGTCACCCAGTCTGACCTGCGAATCGGATGAAATTCTGACCGTGGAATGCTGATTATAGGCCAATTCAACAGATCCAGAAGAACCCGTAACGATGTAATCACGCTCACTCAGAGCGCGTTCCCCGTAAGCGTCGATTTCTTTTGCGGAGCGAAGATGGCTTCCCACCCTGGCCGATGGCTTGACAGTCTTGATGTTGAAGGCACAGACAGTGGCTGCCTGCTCGGAGGACGAACCATTCGATACCGCTCCGGGCATTCCCGGCCGGAGAAAAACCGGCACCGCGGCGATAAGCAAAACCACCGCAATGGCCGCCATGGCCAGCTGGTAGCGGGGCTTGATTAACAGTGCCCGCTCGATAGAAGCTGCCAGGGTGTCCAGGGATGCTTTCAGCGACTCGATGAATGTCGACTTCGGAACGTACTGCGGCACGGCCTCCTCGACTCTGATATGGAACAGCAATGAGTGGTCAAGGGCTTCGTACTGATCCGCCACCGCCTGGCAGCCGGAACATACCGACAGGTGCCGCTCAAGCGTCGCGGCGTCGGCAGCATCCAGCTCGCCATCAAGCTTCAGCTGGATCAGCTCTTCCATCTCACTGCACTTGAATTCCCTCACGACTGTCATCTCCCGTTTTGTTCTGCGGCCTGCTGCGGCCGCCGATTTTTTTGTGTTTCTGTCCCATAGGTTGCGGCAGATTGAGAAAAGTTGGAAACTTTTTCATTTTTTTTCCTATCGTGCCAGAAACACTCTCATTTTCTTGCGTGCTTCGAAAAGACGCGACTTCACCGTAGACACATTGAGCCCCAGTTTCTCCGCCATCTCCTGGTAGCTGTAATCCTGACTGTAATGCAAAAAGATGACCTCCTGCTCGGAAGCACTGAGTTTATCCATGGCCTGCTGAATGTCGAGTTTCTTGATGACGCTGTCATCCAGGGCGCTTTTCTTCGTGGCCGGTTCTTCTTCAAGAGTCACCGGCTTTTTCTTACGTCTGAAATTCAAAGCGGTGTTTTTAGCTACCGAGTAGATCCAGGTGGACAGCTTCGAACGGGCGTCGAACGATTTCATGTTCTTGAAGACATTGAGCCAAGTTTCCTGGAAAACATCCTCCCGGTCGCTGGGGTTGTCCAGGTAGAAATTGGTTACGGAAAAAACCACTTTCTTGTACTTTTCGAATATGTCCGCCCGGCCGTTGTGAAGTTTCATGACGATTTATTGTATCAATACCTATCTATACAGCACAACCGCAAAGTTTGCAGCAGAGACGCTTTGGGATGAAATACAAGAACGCCAGGCGCTTTCTTCTGGGCTGCAGGATGTCACCTGGCCATAATGCTGTCGTTTTCCACAACGATTTCGATAGCTTTCAAACCGGCGGTGGCCGGTCCCCTCAGAAGTTTACCGGTCATTGGATCGAATTGGGCACCGTGCCACTTGCACACGGTCTTGTCTTCCTTGAGCGCACAGGGACCTCCCGCGTGATTGCAGTGGTTGGCATAAGCCCGGTACTGACCTTTGAAGTTGATCAAGATTGCCTTCTGCCCCTGATACGAAAACTCGAAGGTTGATCCCGGAGGAACAGCCGCAGTCGTGGCGACAAATGTAGCGGATTGCTTCTCCGACGACTGTCCCCCGGCAGAAATCTTGGACGCTTTCTCCGGCTGCTTTCCGCATCCGGCGATACACAAACATCCGGCTACAAGCACACACAGCAGTATAATGAGAGCTAACAGTGCTCCTGTCTTAGTGTTGGATCTCATTTTCCTCCCTCCTTCTGCAGGCGCGCGCGGATGGCTCGCAGGTTCATGCGCGCTTCCAGGCAGTCGGGATCAACCTCCAGCGCCTTGCGGTACCATTTTTCTTTCTCGAACAGGTCACCGCTTTCGACTCCCATCTGGGTGTAAACCGCTGCCAGGTTTTCCCGGGCCAGGTTGTTCTCCGGGTAAGCTTTGAGTGATTCCTGATACCAGTGGACCTTCTCGCCAACCGTGACGGAGTGGACATTGAAGGCTTTCAGAAAGAAAACCCGGCTGCGCTCGCGGTCACACTCCAGTCCCGACACTCCAAACTCCAGCGCTTTTTGCAGCTGATCCAGGGCGCCGTTGTAATCTCTTGAAGCGGTCAATGCTTCTGCATACACCATCCGGACGTCTCCCTTCTCGGGCGCCAGCTCGACCAGTGCGCGGGCTTCCTTCTCGGCCTTCAGCTCGTCATCCAGGGCCAACAGGACACGCACGTGATCGATCCTGGCTTCCATGAAATTGGGATTAAGTGAAATGGCCCGCTCCGTCCGGCCCCTGGCCATGTGCGGCTGGTCGAGTTTCAGATAGGTCACCCCGAGCATATGATGGGCCCGAGCGTTGGAGTTGTCCAGGGAAAGAACCTCCAGGAACTGGCTCTTGGCCCGGTCATACCATTCGCGGTGCAGATAAATTTCACCCAGGTAATAGATCGCTTCCGTGAGAGAGGGATCGTAAACGAGCGAATACTTTATCTCCGATTCCGCTTCATAATATTCGTCCTGGTTGCCGCCGAGACCGATACGGTTTTCGTAAAAGAACTTGTTGAGCAGAGAAGCGCCGCGCAGTAAATGGCCTTCAGCTTCATGCGGAGTCACCCTAAGTACCCTGTCGGCCTCGCCCAGCGCCTCGCCGTATAGCCCCAGCCGCAGGTAATTCCAACCGAGCTTGAGAAGTACCAGCCGCTTACCTGCAGGAGGTATCGCAGGCGAATCTGCAGGTGGATCCGCAGGCAGTAAACGCTCGAGAAAAGCGATTGCGGCCAGGTAGTCCCCGGAGGCCTCCTTTTCGTCAGCGGCTTGAAGTGCCGAGCGCACTTCTTCATCTTCAAGCCATACTTCCACATCGTCTTCGGGCGCCGCTTCACCCGTACCGGCCATAGCTTCGGGGGCGGTTAAGATTTCAACAGTTCCCGTGGTGGTCGTCTCCGCGAGAGTCCTCGCGGAGATTGACAGTTCCACTGTGGCAGCAGGAGTGCCGGAACCGCTTTCGCCGAGCGGGCCTGCAACGGCTGTCACCGCGGGTACGCCGCCCGTCTCCGGTTCCAGCCTACCATCTGCAGCCGGGCCGCCGATCTCCGGTTCGGCCCCGGTATCGTCCGCCGGTGCAGCCGCATCACCAGAGTCCGGTGTTGTTTCTTCAACAACCCCCGGAATGGACAGGGGGACAACAGCCGGACCGTCCACAGAGCCTGACATCTTTTCGAGGCCGGCGGTGGTCAACCTGAGATGTCCCAGGTAAACCATGGTCACGATCGCTCCCAAAGCTCCTGCCAGCACTATGGTCCTTTGCCACCCCGACCAGCCCTTGCCATCTATGGTGTCGAAGGTATACAAAGCGGCCGATGTAGTTGTTTCTCCCCCCGGACCTTTCAGCACCGTGTCGTCCCCCCGGGCGGCTGTGCGGGAACCGGGAGGCAGAGCCAGCGCTTCCCCGGAAAGCGAGGAGCGCACCGAATGCAGATCCGAAAGCATATCCCTGGCGCTGGTGAAACGATGGCGGGGATCTTTCTGCAGCGAGCGGTGGACCAGCCGGCTCAGGGACTCCGGAATCTTCGGCACTAGATTACCGATAGGCTCGGCGGGAGTCTTGAGCACTTTGTAGAGGGACGCCAGGGCGGTAGGGGCGGAAAACGGGGCCCGGCCCGCCAGCATTTCATACAGTACATTACCAACTGCGAACACATCGCTGCGGACATCTATCTTGCCCCCCGAAGCCTGTTCCGGTGACATGTACTCCGGGGTACCGATTATTTCTCCCGCCCGGGTGATGTCTTTTCTCTGTATTTCCCTGGCCACACCAAAATCAGTCAGTTTAATCGATCCATCCCGGTGAATCATCACATTACTCGGTTTCACGTCCCGGTGAACTATCCCATATTCCTGTATGAATTCGAGCGCTTCCAGGATCTGTTCGGCAATGTCGAGCGCCTGGCCGACACTGGTAATTTCCCCGTTTTTCAGAAATTCTTTCAGGGTTTTACCCTGAACGAATTCCATGACGATAAAATGGAGCCCGTCTATCCGCCCTGAATCATGCACAAAGGCAACACGGGGATGAAGCGGCAGCTTGATGGCGGCGCGGGCTTCGCGGTGAAACCGGTTGATGTAGTCCGGATCATCGGAGAGGCGGTCGTGCAGTATCTTAATAGCTACCGGCTTATCAAACGCCAGGAGGGTGGCCAGATAGACCCGTGCCATGCCGCCGGAGCCGAGTTCGCGCTCTATTTTGTATTTACCGAGGAGTTCCTCGGGAACATGTTCCACGTGTTACAGGTATCCTTCCCGGTGCAGCGCCGGTTGTTTTCCGGTCATAAAATTATAATACACCACTCGCTCCCCCCGGAGAATCCTCAGAAGCAGCGCTTCTCCCGGCACGATGTCATCGAGTTTTCGTTTAATTGAAAGCATCCCGGTAACCGGCATGTCCTCGATGTGCGTTACGATATCTCCCCGCCGGATAGCCATCCGAGCCGCGGCGGAACCAGGGTCTATACCGGTTACACGCATCCCGATCAACGAACCGGAATCATCGAAGACGGGCATGGCGGCTAAACCGAGGTAGGCGCGTTCCCGTGCTTCATCGATACGTTTGGAGGCTACCAGTACCCACTCGCCGAATCTGTCGTAAAACATGACTACATTTGGATCGAGTTCGATGGCCAGGCGAAAGTGCTTGATGGCGGCCAGGCGGGCCTCCAATTTCTCGTAGGTCATGGCCAGATTAAAGTGGTACAGGGCGTTGTCAGGATCTGCAGTTACTGCTTCTTTTATATGATACAGCGCCTCGTCGTAGTGCTTTTTCTTGTAATATGCCAGACCGAGCAGTGACTGCAGTTCAGGAGTGATACCTCTCTGCTTCGCCAGCGGTTCAAGCTTGCGGATGACTTTGCCGTACTGGGCCAGCGCCATTTCATGGCGGGCTTCGCGCAGCAGACGGTGACGGAGATAATATCTGAACCCGTACAGAGCGGCACCAGCCAGGGCCAGGCTGACCAGTGCGGTGAACATTATAAGCCCAAAACGGCTGGTTTTCCTGGAAGTACGCCTGGCCTGAGTTATGGTAATCGCTGGCGGCGGCGTGGAAAAAGCGGGAACCGACCGGTCGGAGATGTTGTAATCACCCGGCTCGATGACCCTGGTTTCCATAGCATCCACAACAGCTGTACCGGAGGTTACACGAGTGACGGTTTCCATAACGGGGTCATCGGAGTGGGACCGGGAGTCGGGATGCGGACGGTAGAGTTCACTCACCGGTGCCTTTTTTGCCTTGCCCTTATCGCGGGATGAGCGTTTTACCGTACCGAGCCGGATTTCGCGGAGGATCTTTTCCAGATCGCGTTTCAGCTTTTTGATGTCCTGATACCTGATATTACGGTCCCGGTCCAGAGCCATGGCCACGATACGACCAAGACGTGGAGGTATATCGGGAACCAGGTCGGTAAGCAGCGCCGGTGAGGTGTTGGTTATCTGGTAGATCAGCGAAACCAGGTCCTGTCCTTTAAACGGTACTTCTCCCGAAAGCATTTCATACAGCAGCACGCCCACGGAGTAGACGTCGGCGCGGTGGTCGGTCCGTACACCGCTTGCCTGTTCCGGAGACATGTAGACCGGCGTGCCGACGATGGCTCCCGTTACCGTCAACTGCTCCGAATACCGGGTTTTGGCTACACCGAAATCGGTGACCTTGACTTCGCCCGAAGGAGTAACCATGATGTTCGCCGGCTTCACGTCACGGTGTATAATTCCCCGGGCGTGAGCGTAGGCCAGCGCTTCGCATACCTGAAGTGCCACATCGATGCTGCGACTGACTGACAGCCGGCCCTCGGCGCGGATGACATCCTTGAGGTTCTTTCCGTCAATGTACTCCATCACCAGGTAATGAAATCCATCCTCTTCCCCCGATGTGTACGGGTAGGAAATATTGGGGTGCTTCTTGAGAACGGAGACGGTGCGTACCTCGTTGTGAAACCGCTTCATAAATCCGGCGCTGGTGGTGACTTCCGGCCTGAGTACTTTGAGGGCCACCGTTCTGCCCAGAGAGTCCTGGATAGCTTTGTAGACGGTTGCCATACCGCCTTCACCGATAAGTTCCTTAAGCGTGTAGGAAGCGATGGACCGGCCCGCCAGATCTTCCACAATCCATACCTCCCGTTACACCAGAGTCACGTCACGCGCCAGGTAGTACCGTAAAAACCACTATACGACCACGGTAATCAGACTGTCAAATATTTGCCTGCAGGCGCTCATTGGATACATTTTTATACAGGCCGTGCAGCAGCCGGTTTATTGACATAACCTTATAAATAAGGTAACGTATAACATCACTATAGAGACTCACATTTTGATAATGCTTACTACCATTTACCTGATATCAAGCAATGATATTTCATCTCTGTGAGGAGGAAGCGAAGCGTGATCAAAAACCTCGAGGATAAGATCCGCAAACGGCAGGCTCTTATCGGAATAATCGGAATGGGATATGTGGGGCTGCCGCTGGCGTGCGAGTTTGCCAAGGGAGGTTTCTCGGTTACCGGTTTCGATATCAACCAGGACAAAGTCAACGAACTCAACCGGGGAGACTCCTACATTAAAGACATATCGAGCTACGAGCTTAAGAACTACACGTCGTCGGGAATGATAACCGCCACCTCGGACATGTCGCTGCTGGAAAAGATGCACTGTATTATCATCTGCGTCCCGACACCATTGAGGAAGACAAAGGATCCTAACATATCGTTCATCTACAAAGCTTCCGAGTCTGTGGCCGAGCACATGAAACCGGGTCAATTGATCGTCCTTCAGAGCACTACCTACCCGGGCACCACCGAAGAGCTGGTACAGCCCATGTTCGAGGAGAAAGGATTCACCGTAGGTAAGGATTTTTTCCTGGCTTTTTCACCTGAACGGGTCGACCCGGGAAACGATAAGTACACCACCGGCAACACACCCAAGGTGGTTGGCGGCGTGACCGATACGTGTACCCGCCTGGCGGCACTGCTCTACGACCAGGTAATCTCCGAAGTGGTGGAGGTGGGGAACCCAAAGGAAGCCGAAATGGTAAAACTGCTCGAAAACACCTTCCGCAGCGTCAACATCGGCCTGGTGAACGAACTGGCCTTGATGAGCGACCGGATGGGTATCGATATCTGGCGGGTAGTGGACGCCGCCGCCACCAAACCTTTCGGATTCATGCCGTTTTATCCGGGGCCCGGACTGGGCGGCCACTGCATTCCCATCGATCCTTTTTACCTTTCCTGGAAAGCCAAGACCTTTGACTTCTTCATGAAACTCATCGAGCTGGCCGGTGAAATAAATGGGAACATGCCCCGGTTCGTGGTGCAGAAGCTCATGGACATCCTCAACCAGAACGGGAAGCCATTAAAAGGCTCCACCGTGTTTGTGCTGGGGGTGGCCTACAAAAGGGACATCGACGATATGCGAGAATCACCGGCACTGGAAGTTATCAAGCTTCTCGACCTCAAAGGGGCGAATATCAAGTACAACGACCCGTATGTCCCAACGATCCAACTCAACGGGGACACGCTGAAAAGCACTCCGCTGAGCAAGAAAGACCTGGATAAATGCGACTGCGTGGTTATTGCCACCGATCACTCGGATTACAACTACGTCGATATCGTCAAGCGTGCCCCGGTGGTGTTCGACTGCAGAAACGCCACCAGAAAAGTGACCAAGTACAGGGAAAAGATAGTCAAGCTCTAGTGTGCTAAACCGGACATTCATCCACGGCGATAGGCAATTAATTAAGGAGTAAGCGGTGACACGTTCATTTACATCCAGGTACATAACAGCAGCGTTTGGTGCCCTTGTTTTAGTGGCATGTCTGGTTTCGGTTCCACCGGCAGGACTGGCGGATGACGGGGCAACGGGCGAGGCAGCAAGCGGAGCGGGATCACCGGTCATCGGCCCGGGCCTGAGAATCACCCTATCACGCCTGCAGGGGCGAAGCGGCGGCGGTACCATGGCAAAGCAGGCACCGGCCCCCCTGAACATCCTGATCAGGGCGGACATTGAACACATGGACAGCCTCACCGGCTGGATCACGGAAACCGGCGGGCTGGTGAAATCCGTGTCGGGCGACATCGTGGCAGCCAGCGTACCCACCAACCGCATCGCCGCTCTGTCTCGCAGGCCGGGCGTTCTCTACGTGTCGCGGTCCGCCGTGACAAAGCCGCTTCTCACCATCGCAGTACCGGAAATCCAGGCCGACCACGTCCACGACCCTCAGTTAGGGGAGTTGCCGAAAGGATACCAGGGCACCGGTGTCATCATCGGGACTATCGACTCGGGCATAGACTTCGAACACGACGATTTCGTCAACGAAGACGGCACGTCCCGCATCCTGTACATCTGGGACCAGGAAGACAACCGGGGGCCCTTTCCCACCGGTCAGACCTTCGGAACAGAGTACACCCAGAGTCAGATCACGGCAGCCCTCAACCCGCTCACCGGCGGCGTGTACCAGCACGATACCGATGGTCACGGTACCCACGTAACCGGGTGCGCCGCGGCCAGCGGCCGGGCGGCGGGCGGATTCACCGGAACGGCCCCCAAGGCCGACATCATCGTGGTGAAGACCGACTTCGACACTACCAGCGTCATCGCCGGGGTGGACTACATATTCGGCAAAGCCGAGGCACTGGGTAGACCCTGCGTGGTCAACCTGAGCCTGGGCACTCACGAGGGAGCTCACGACGGGACCGACGAGTTCACCGCCGCCATCAACAACCACGCCGGGCCGGGCAAAATCATCGTGGCCGCCGCCGGCAACGAGTATCAGGACGATATCCACCTGGGATACACCGCCGACGTCACCGAACGGTACACCGAGATGTATTTCTACGCCGGTGAATCGGAGTGCTATGTCGACATCTGGTATGACCCGCCGGGTGAGCTGGACTTCAAACTGGAGGCGTACGATAACGGCCATGCCCTGGTAGGCGACACCGGCTGGGTGGTACCGGGGTGGAGCGAGGAGAACATCCAGATACAGGGAGGCGGCACCTTCTACGGCTCCATGGACCTGGACGCCACCGAGATACAGAACATCGACAACAGCGCCCGGCACGTGGTAGTCTCGGCCACCGGATCGAAGATTGGCCTGAACTACATCTACTTCAAGCTCTACAGCAGGATCCACACCGGGTCCGTGGCTACCCGGTTCGACGCCTGGAACGAGTATGGCTACTTCGGCACATCCCCCGACGGGGCTGTCTACGGCGGCGACGGGGAGATGACCGTGGGGCTGCCAGCGTGCGGATCTAAAATTATCGCGGTGGCCAACTACGTTACCCGCAAGCAGTGGACTTCGTATTTGGGAACCCAGTACACGGTTCCCGGGGAAAACAGCGTTGGCGACATCGCCAAGAGCTCCAGCCGCGGACCATCGCGAAACGTGGTTTTGACTGGCTACAAACCGGAGATAGCTGCTCCGGGCACCTATATCGGCGCTACGCTTTCTGAAGATGCCCTGCTGTACGGCGGTATCTCTTCCACCGACCGCAGCCAGGACGGTGAGCACGTGTACTTTTACGGCACCAGCATGTCGTCTCCCGTAGCTGCCGGGGCGTTGGCCCTGCTGCTGCAGAAGAAAAGCTCGCTCACCCCCGAAGAGGTCGACACCCTGATCACCCAGAACGCGTATGTGGACGCGCCCGTTACTCACTCGGCTTACGGCGGGAGCGCTCCCAATTACACCTGGGGATACGGAAAACTCGACATCCTGTCCGCCATGCAGGACATCACCGCGCAGGATCCCGGGCTGCCCACGGGGCTTATCGTCCTCACCGCCACTCCCTCCAGCCTGCTGTCCAACGGCACCTCGGAAGCCACCGTGGTTTCGGACACCATTACCGATGTCAACCAGAACACCATCGTAGACGGTGAGAAATTCAACGTGGAAATTACCGTGGGAAGCGGCGAAGTAAGGGCTGTGGGGGAGGAAGACGACGCCTACGCTACCACCGCCGAAGTGGAGATATCAAGCGGCAGCATCGCTTTCGTGTTCAGGGCGGGCATCGTCCCGGGAAACACCATGATTACCGTGGACAGCCAGAACGGTGACGCAGCCGGTACGGTAACCATTCCTCTCACCACCTCTTCCGGGTCGGGGGCCGACAGCCCGGGAGGCGGAGGATGCTTCATCGCCACTGCGGCCTACGACACACGCTTTGATGAGAAAATCGACACACTCCGTGTTTTCCGGGATTCATTCCTGCTCAAGACACCGGGAGGACGGGATTTGATCTATGCTTACTACGCCTGGGGTCCTCACGCCGCAGCGATCATCAACCGCCACCCGGAGACCAAACCGGCGGTGCGCCTGCTGCTGGAACCGCTGGTAACCGGCACACAATTCATCCGGTTCCTGGACCTTCCGTAGAAAGTTCAGGTTTGCATAAGACAAAGCTCTGATGAACGAACGTTTTGCGAAGCAACAGTGAAGCGAATGAATGGCCTCATGGTAAAAAAGCAAAAGAGTTGAGCACCGCGAATCCTGTCAGGCGTGAGTCGCGAAGGCTTTCACAGCCTCGGTGGAGGTGTCGTATATATCGATAATCTTTGCCACCTGGGCTATTTTCAGAAGGTTCCTCAGCCAGCTGTTGAGGCCGGCCAGTTTCATATCCCCGCCCTGCTCCCGGGTTTTCTTCAGCATGGTTACCAGTACGCCCAGGGTAAAACTGCACATGAAGTCGACCCGGCTCAGATCGAGCACCACCCGGCAGCATCCATCCGCAATCAGGTCTTCCAAGATAGCTCGCAGGTTTTCGGTCTCCTCAGCAACCAGATCGCCGTAGATCTCGACAACCCGGACGGAGCCTTCGTCAAAGATAGTGGAATGTAAAGACATTTCCTGCCGGTTCTCCATCTACCGGGGAAATCCGGATGTCCCTTATTGCCACCCCGGAAAATGCGGCTATCTCATTGCCGCAATAGAAAATCTACTGCATTTTTCGGGGCAAATTCCCGTTCAGCGTCTCCGTCTCAGGAACGCCGGAATATCGATGGAATCGGAGGAGGCGTTGACCACCTTGCGTTCCGGAACGGTGTTGAGGCCTTTGGCTTCTACTCCCAGACCGGTGGCCACGATGGTCACCCTGAACTCGTCACCGGCGTTTTCATCGATGAGCGCTCCGAAAATTATATTCGCATCAGGATCCAGCACCGAGGTAATGCGCTTGCACGCCCGGTCAATCTCGGGGAGACTCATGTTCACTCCGCCGGTAATGTTGATCAATGCCCGTCTGGCACCCTCCACCGGGTACTCGAGAAGCGGACTTTCCAGCGCCTCCTCGGTAGCCCGTAAGGCCCGGTCATCCGATGAATCAGACCGTCCCATTCCGAGCATGGCATTGCCGCCATCGTTGAGCACGGTACGAACATCGGCGAAATCGAGGTTGATCAGTCCGGGAGCAACAATCAAATCAATGATTCCCTGAATACCGTACCGCAGTATGTTGTCGGCGATTTTGAAGGCATCGATAAGAGTCGTGCGGGCTTCCGTCACTTCGAGCAGACGGTCGTTGGGAATGGAAATCACGGTGTCGGCCTTGTCGCGCAGGTGGTGCAGCCCTTCCACGGCGTTGCGCATTCTCTTTTTGCCCTCGAAAGAAAAAGGTTTGGTGACAATACCAACCGCCAGAGCGCCCAGCGTGCGGGAGATCTCCGCTATACGAGCGGCGCATCCGGTGCCGGTTCCACCACCGAGACCGGTGGTGATGAATACCAGGTCGGCATCCTCCAGGGCAGAGGTAATTTTTTCCTTGTCCTGTTCGAGCGAATCCAGACCCCGCTTGGGATCCCCACCCGAGCCAAGTCCCCGGGTAATTTTCTCTCCGATATGTATTTTCATTTTTGCTTTTGACGTAGACAACGCCTGAGAATCTGTATTGATAGCGATGTACTCTACATCGGTCAAACCGGAGTCTATCATCCTGTCCAGGACATTACTTCCACTAGATCCCAACCCTACGATTCTGATGTCCACCCCATATGGGGACGGAGCGCTGGTGAACATAAGTAAATCACTCCCGCGTTTTATATATTGTTATTATGAATACCATTACAAACAGATTAGCTAAAAGTTGATTAGCCTTACAGTTTCGCCATTATACCATAGGTCTCAGAAAACTCAGTTTTATTTATTGTCATTTTTACGCAGGTGTTTGTTTGTAGAAATCCTACAGAAAGATGCCCTCGTAGCGATGCCAAAGTAAAGTAAATGAGTGCTGCAAACCGCAAATGTAAAAAAGTCAAGCCTGACCCTGCAATTGGCCGTCAACCAGGGTAATGATCCGGTCAGCTCGTTCAGCCACTGAAGGGTTGTGTGTGACCACGACCACTCCCCGGACCGTGTCGCTCCTCAGTTCATCGATAATGTCAAGAACACGGCTGCCTGATTCAACGTCCAGGCTGCCGGTAGGTTCGTCACAGAGCAGCAGGTAAGGACGATGCGCCACCGCCCGAGACAGAGCGACCCGCTGCCGCTCCCCCATGGAGAGCCTTCCGGGCAGAGAGTCTGTTTTTTTCGAAAGCCCTACCCGTGACAGCACGCCAAGTGCCTGCGCGAGACACTCGGGTGTGCGGGGAATTCCAGCAGAATACATCTGCAGCAGGACGTTTTCAACGGCGGTAAACTCCGGCAGAAGATGGTGTGCCTGAAACACGAATCCGAGACAGTCAGCCCGCGTGACTGAAAGCTCGGCATCTGTGCAGTGGGCCACCGGGCTGCCGAACAGCTCTACCCGCCCTTCAGCGGGATACAGGAGCGTCCCCATAATCATAAGAAGCGTGCTTTTCCCGGACCCGCTCGGACCCATGACGGCCAGGTACTCTCCATCGCGTACATCGAGGGTGATGTCTTGAAGTACACGCCGCTCCCGGTCTTTTTCGTACCAATGGGTAACGGCGTCCAGCCTGACCAGCGGTTGTTCCCGGATTGTAATGGTGCTTCTGCGCGCAAAAACCATGGCCGGTCCTTTACGGATAAACGCACTTCACTGTAGTGATGCCGCCGCTGGAGACATTAGCGCTCTTTTTAATCCAGTGCCGCGATTTTTTATTGGGGGCAACATGAACCTGATAGGAACCGGGGGGCGCCGCAAACAGGATTTCGCCGGCGAGAAGGCGGCCTTCTTCCAGTATTTTTCTGGAATTCGAACTACTGTAAAGCCGATAATACGCGTCGGAGGCACCAGTCTGCCGGTGAAAAAACTGGATCTTCAAGGCCCCGCCGAGATCCGTCTCCTGGGAGGACATATCACCCGGGGAAAGTGTTACCTGGTGAGTGACGCCAAGACCGGTGTATGCCGCCGGAAACACTTCCACCGTATAGGTCCCAGGGTCGAGCACAACATCTTTGCCGCCACGGGGAATGATACCTTCGTCCACCCGACGGCCGGAACCATCCTGCACGAAGTACCAGCCCCACCGCGGACGTCCGTCAATACCGCGGTTGGTCAAACGGACAGTCCCTAAAAAGTTTATTTCTTCCACCGTCTCCTTACCTGCTCTGAGATCACATTGCCTGGTTATAATCACGTCGGACCGCGCCTGCCGGTAGACCTTGAGTTCGTAGTCACCCGGATCGACGTTGACACGGACACCCTCTGGGTAGACACTGCCGGCCCGTACCTTGAGTCCCGCGGAGGAGTACATTTCATAATACGCCTTGCTGGCTTTATCCCCCACCAGGGCTTTCAGAAACAGGACCGCCAACCCAAACCGGGCCGTAACGTGCTGGACGGTGAGACCGCCTGTCTCGAAGTGCATCTCATAATACTCGCCACCGCGGGAAATGACCGCCACATACTCTCCCGCTGCCAGGTAGAGAGCCGAAACACCCTCGTCCTTCTTTTTTATCTTACCGCTGATAATAGCTACCCGGTCGTCACGGCGCTGTACCAGGTACTTTGCGGCCACCGGTTTGCCCTTTCGGCTCAGTGCCGTAAACTCCACCCTGAAGAGAGGGAAGGTAAACAGCACACCCCGGGCGGTCCCTTCAGTGATGGACACCTCTTCATCTTTGCGCTGTCCGGAGAATTCCACCTCGATTCGGTAGGTCCCGGGAGACAGACGGTACGACTTTTCTCCGGTAATATCCTCGTCTACGACCTCCTCGCCCTGCCGGGTAACGACCAGGGGAACTGTGAGAGGTGATCCGTCACCCGCGGTGACGGTCACGTTGAGGGTGGCCTTAGGGCCATCAGTGGCCATTGAACCTTTACCGAAGGAATCCTGTGAAAAAGCTGCTGGAACCGTAAAGACCAGCACGGGCATTAGCAGTACTAGACACAGTACTAGACGTAGTACTACACCTGGTATTCTTCCAAACGTCATCAGGGACTGTCCTTTCTCGCCTATTGAATTGCGCCCTCAGGGCGTATACTAAGTATCAAGGCTACTTGAGTATCAAGGCTATTTGAGTATAAAACTACTTGAGTATAAGTCTACTTAAGTATAAGACGACTGAGGACACATTTCAACAGACACCTTACATTACTGCGCCATCCCATTGTGCTATACTGAAACACATCATGA
Source organism: uncultured bacterium (assembly GCA_964432985.1). GTDB lineage: Bacteria > Muiribacteriota > CAYSPT01 > CAYSPT01 > CAYSPT01 > CAYSPT01. Next base: position 27,772 of record CAYSPT010000016.1, on the reverse strand, counting down.
CCACATGCAGAACAACTAACTTTGGCTGCCTGCTTGCTGCCTTGCTTCTGACCGGTTATGCACTACCGGGAATATGCTTCGGCGAAGGGCGGACCGCTGGGCTTACGGAGAACCTGGGAATACTGGGACCTGACCGCAAAGTGGACGTTCTGGGGCAGGACGGTGTAACCCCGATTGCACTGACCGATGATCTAACCATGTGGACCTTCGGCGACACCATTCTGGGAAGCTGGAAAAAAGAAGTCTCGGTGAACGACACCTTCGACGAAGCTGTCGTCATGACAGCCATGCTTTCCAACTCCCTGGCGTTCACCCCGACGCCGGGGGCGGAAAACGTTCCAGATCTTCCCTTTACATTCTACAAGGAAAACGGCCGCGTGGTACAGGTCATCAAGAACCATCCGGAAGAGTCCCCGGCGGTGTGGCGCTTCTGGGCCATCGACGGAGTGAATCTCTCGGGAACCGTCTACCTTTACTACATGATTATCACCATCGATCCAGAACTGAAACCGTTTCCTTTCGTGGTCCGGGGTACCGGGTTGGCCCGGTGGGACAAGCCGCCGCAGTGGAGAGTGGGAGAGGCGGTGGAGTTCAAACGCCTGGGATTACTGTTCGACGAGAGCCAGCCCACCTTCGGTGACTCGGTGCTGCTCAAAGACCGGTATATCTACCTTATCGGACACGGCAAGGCGGCTCCCGGAGAATACGGAATACCGGTCCAGATCACCCGGGTACGACCAGCCTTAATTGAAGATTACACCGCGTATAGTTACCTGCGGGACGACGGATCCTGGACATGCTTGAAGCGGGACGCGGGACGATTTCTCCACGATGTGGCGGGGGAGTGCTCCCTGTCGTTCAACCGTTACCTGAACAAGTATGTCATCATTTACTGCCAGTTGGGATCGGGAGACATCATCCGGGTGGTTTTCGACAATTTTGCCACCCTGAAGAACGCGGAGAAAGAGGTCGTGTACACCCCCCCGGCTCTGCCGAAAGTAAACCGGGACATGCCGGTTTCATACTACTCGGGAAAAGAGATTTTTCACACCAAAGACGCCATCTACGCCATTTACATCCAGCCAGCGATCTACCAACCGATTCTGTTGAGGATTCCGTACTGACCGATGAATACAGTTTTTAACACAAACGTTCCAGGGCAACCCATTAGGATTCCGTACTGATACGCCGTTTTTTAATCATTCTTTTTCATCAGTGTCCGGTAGGCTTTGTTTGCCTCTTTCGAGCGGCGCGCGGCTTCGTCACGCACCCACTGCGGCTGGGTAGTGAATCGGTCTGGATGACAATCCTTCATCAGAACCCGGTAGGCGGCCTTGATTTCCTTTTTTCCGGCGCCGGGATCCAATCCCAGAATGATGTACGGATTCTCTGCTTCGGAATCGTCTACGCGGTGGATTTTCGAAGACCGCTGCTGCCGGGCTTCCTCCCAGAGCCGGGCCCGCTGCTCGAAGCGCCGCTGCTCCTCTTCGGGATCGGGGGGAGGTTCCTCAGCCGCCTTCCTCTGTGCCATTTCCAGCTTGAGCACATCGGCAACAGCCCGGTGGCGCCGTGCGATGGCGGACATTAAAGCGGTGTTTCCTCCATGGTCTTTCGCCATGACATCCGCCCCGTGCTCAAGGAGCAAAGAAGTGACAGCAAGGCACCCGTTGCGGGCCCCTTCCATCAGGGCTGTACGGCCACGATTGTTGGCGATATTAACGTCAGCGCCATCCTCGAGGAGAATATTCACTACCACGGGATTGTCCGTACCCGCAGCCAGAATAAGGATTGTGTTGCCGTCGCCGTCCACGGCGTTGACATCACCTCTGCAGGCGAGAAGCATCGTAACAACCTCGGCACCGCTGCCACCACGGGCGGCATACATGAGCGCCGTGCGTCCGAAGGTATCACACAAGGCGGTATCCGATCCGTGCTTTACCAGGACATTGACAAGCTGCACAGAACCCGCCGCCGCCGCATACATCAGCGGTGAAGCACCGGCATCATCCCGGGAATCAATCGGAAGCCCTTCGTCTAAAAGGAGCTTGACAACAGGCGTCTTCCCGGTCGCGACCGCTTTGAAAAGATGCTCTCCCTTGAGTGTTGCTCCGTGATGAATAAGGCACCTTACCATATCAATGCTGCCGCTATTAATCGCCCGGGAAATAAGCCCGCCGGTCTTTTCAAATATCCGGATGTCTGCTCCCGAAGCAAGCAGTTCTTCCACCGCGACGGTATCTCTAGCACGCACCGCCTTGAGTAAACGTGAGTTTATCTGTCCGGAACCGCCTGGACAAGTTTTCTTCATTACGGTACCACCCAGTTTATTTGAGCAATGATGTGTTTTTTCTCTCTTGTTGATAATGGTTCATGTACTCCCTTCCTGTCAAGACATCCCAACTGGTTTATTCGGTTTGATAAGCCGAAAAATGGCCCGGAGTAAAAACCTGTTTTAGGCGGCGTTACCTTGTATCTCACCTTCACAGACGAGTAACATAACTATTCGATGAATGAAAATCCCGACATAAAGGTCCCGGCGAAGCACACGGGGGTGCGGCTGGCCGCCGACTGGCTGCCGGTTGTCTTTGGTACAGCCTGTCTACTGCTGCCCGAATGGATTACCTTCACCGTCCTCGGATTGCTTTTGTTTTCGGCCGTTTTTCTCATCTGTCATGTTCCCACGATTATCCTGGTTATTGCGCTCATCGCCCTGGAGCGGGTGCTGGGCGGCCCGATGTTTTTTTTCGGGATGCCCGTACTGTTCGTGCTGTCTACCGTGGCGGGTCTCTGGATAAACGAGGGTTTCGGCAGCGTGCGCCGTACGTTTAAAGCAGCCGGGAAGGCCGGTCTCTACAACATCGTGGTGCTCCTGCTGGGGTACAGTATAGGTATACTGCCCAACCTGGTCCTTTTCGCCGTCACCCACCGGCAACTCTATGTCACCCTGAAACGCCTGTTCAAACATTTCTTCGTGTTCTTCTTCGTTTCCGGCCTGCTGGCTATCGTTGGTTTTCTGTGTCTCATAGTGTCACTTCCCGAAGCGGCGGAAGCGGAACGGTGGTTTTATTGGAGCGCGTTGGGCCTCTACACGCTGCTCTACCTGATATGCCTGAAACGGCACGAGCGGATTGAGCAAAAGATACTGGTGCGCATCGAACGTACTGCGCGGCTGTTTACAGCGTCCGCACCGGTCAGGGCGCTGCGCGAACGGACCGGGATCACGTCATTTTCACTCATGGAAGAGCTGGTCCGGGACCAAAACATGTTTTTCGAGACTATCTACGGGGCCATGGCCGCAGTGCTGGCGGTCACGGGTGTGCTCTGTGTCCCACTTTTAACCGGGATCATACTCTATGCACTGTTCAACCTGCTTCAGATGGTCACGGGCTGATTAGGATCGACGGGAACCAATCTTTGGAAACTCCTCACGGCTAAAGCAAAGACTTTACGGCAGTAACGGATAACTTGGAAGTTTTGCACCTTCTTTTGTATAATATATAGGTGAATCAATCTAATTGGGTAACCGGGCAGACAATGAACAGGATGACCATAGTATGATGACGGAACAATCACACCATAACCCTTTATCCGCCGGACCGTCGGGAGCCCGCGGGGCGCTCTTTGCTTTGATCCTGACGCTGGCTCTCGTTGTTCCGGGTTTGCCATGTATCTCCGATGACAACCCGGCGCATCTGGGGTTCGACGAGGTCGGAGACAGTATAAAAAGCGCCTATGACGACCTGACCCTTCCGTCACGAAACACCCGTGTCAGGCTCATTACCGACAATGTCGAAGCCTGGAACGCCCGCTGGTACATCATGCAGAATGCCAGGGAGTGCATCGACACCACCTACTTCATCCTGGAGCACGACGTGTTCGGAGACTCTTTCGCAGGCCTGCTGCTGAAGAAGGCACAGGAAGGGCTCAGCATACGGCTCATGATCGATGCCCGGGGTTCATCGTTCTTTGCCAGCCGTTTCAGCGGGGGGCAGGACTACCTCCAGGAACTGGTGGCGGCCGGAGCTGAAGTAAAAATATTCAATCCCATGCTCATGGGGCTGCCGGACCTGCCGTGCGGGCTCAAGTATTTTATTTCTTCAAACCACGACAAGATCCTGGTGGTGGACGGCCAGTACGTCATCACCGGCGGACGCAACATCGCCAGGTGCAATTTCGCTGATCCCGACGATGATCCCACGGTGAACCTGGACGTCGACGTAATCATGGAAGGCGAGTTCATCAGCCGGGTAATAACCGTGGCCTTCGACGAGGAGTTCGCTTCGCTGGAAAGCTATTCGGTCCACAAAGACCTGCTGGGAAACTGGTTTTCAAAGAGCGACCATCTTTTGATGGCAGAAGCGGCTATGGACGCCTGGATGCGTGGTGGACAGCTCTACGAGCCCACCGGCGATTATTCCTTCGATCCCTCTATCTATAACGAGGAGCTGGTCAAGTGCCCGTCCAACACCACCTACGAGAATTACATACCCTTTCAGGGAGACCGTTTCTTCCCGGTCAAGATCCTGGACAAGCACTCCATTGCCGGGGAACGAAACGACATAACCGATTCCATCGTGCAACTGATAGATGCTACCGAGAAGGAGATCATCATCCAGAACCCCTACGTGGTGCTCACCGAGAAAGCCATGGCGTCCCTGCAGCGGGCCAATGACCGAGGGGTCCGGATTATCCTTCATACCAACAGCCCGATAAGCTCCAACAGCCTGCTCACCCAGGCTTTTTTCATTAAAGACTGGATGAAGATGCAGTTGGCAATGCCGCAGCTCGAGGTCTGGGTGTTTACAATCAAGCGGTTGATCCATTCCAAGGTCTTCGTTTTCGACCGGAAGGTCACCATAGTGGGGACCTATAACATGGACCCCATGAGCGAAGATATCAACTCCGAGGTCCTGGCCTGCATCAATTCCGGTTCTTTTGGCACGCGGACGGCTCTGAGTATCATAGAAGACCTCAAGAGTTCAAGGAAGTACTCGCTGGGGCTCAGCAAGGACGGCCAGGTACCGGTGGAACTGTTCGGGCCGGCGGCCATCGCCAAGGGCAGACTGAAAACCATCCTTGATTTTCTGGCCGCGATTAAATGGCTGCGGCCGCTTATTTAGCGATAAATCGCTTATTTAGCGATAAATCGCTTGTTTAGCGATAAATCGCTTATTTAGCGATAAATCGCCTGGCGGGCGATAGCCGCCGACACCACCCGCTGCGCTACCTGCCGCCCGCACTTAAGCAGGCGCGACACATCATCGACGCCGGCGGCGGCGATACCGGACACATCACGGAAATGGGTGAGCAGCTTTTTCCTCCGGGCCGGACCGATTCCTTCGATATCGTCCAGAAACGACCGTTTTCCCGCCCGTGATCGCAGCTTGCGGTGGTAGGAGATGGCAAACCGGTGGGCCTCGTTGCGAAGATGTGTCAGCAGGTGCAGCCAGATATTTCCATCCGCCAGGCGGATCGCGAAGCGGGCGCCGGGCAGGTGAATGGACTCCTCGCGCTTGGCCAAACCGAGCACCGGGATGTGCTCCAGCCCCTTCTCATCAAGCACCGCGCGGGCGGTGTTTACCTGGGGGGTTCCCCCGTCCACCACGATAAGCGACGGCTCCTCTTCGGAACCGTTTAATAGGTGAGACACCCGGCGGGCAAGCGTTTCTTTTATCGACCCCACATCGTCCGGCTGCCCGGTGGGGCGCAGGCGGTACCGGCGGTAGAGCTTTTTGGATGGCGCCCCGTCCTTGAAGACAACCCGTGAAGCCACCGTCTGCATGCCCTGGATATTCGACACGTCGTAGCACTCCACCAACTCCGGCTGCCACGACAGTGAGTACCGCTTCAGAAACGCTTCCCACCGCTGCAGGTCTTTTCCAGCATGGTCGGACACGGCTTTCTCCCGTGTCTTGATCTGCCCGAGTTCCCGGGCGTTGCGTACCGCCAGTTTCACCAGGCGGCTGGCATCACCCCGCTTAGGGACCCACAGCTTGATCTTTCCGCCGCGGATTTTTTCCAGATGAAGGCGGGTTTCAGCCTGCTCAGACGGCTCCTGCTGCAGCATGATGAGACCCGGCACGTTTTCCCCGTCATTGCCTTGACAGTAATGCTGAAAAAGAAACGACCGGATCAACTCCGCGGGTGAATCCTCATCCGCCGGAACTTCCCCGTAAAACGCCCGCCGGCCGGTAATCTTGCCGTCCCGAACCTGAAAGACCTGCACACACACGCAGTCCAGGGCCAGGGCCAGTCCCACAGCGTCTCCGTCGCGGGCCTTGAGCCGTTCAGCTTTCTGTTCCTGAGACATCCTCTTAAGACCGTTCATTAAATCCCGCAGACGGGCGGCACGCTCGAAATCATTCCGTGAAGCCGCTGCCCACATCTCCTGCTCGGCGGCTGCGATGGCCAGTTCAAAGTTGCCCTCCAGCATTGTTTTGACCCGGTTCACCTGCTCCCGGTACGGATCACTGCCGATCATCCCGCCGCAGGCGCCCAGGCACCGGCCGATGTGGTAGTTGAAACAGGGTTTACCCGTCTTTACCCGCTCCCCGCCGCAGGAGCCCACCCCGAAATGACGGGCGATGAACCGCAGGAGCCGGTTCACCGTCACGGCGCTGACATACGGCCCGAAGTAGAGGGAACCGTCCTCGACCACCCGCCGGGTCTTGAGCAGCCGCGGGAACCGCTCGTGAACGGTAAGCTTCAGGTAGGGGTAGGTCTTGTCGTCACGAAACTCCACGTTGTACCGGGGTCGGTGCTCCTTGATGAGAACATTTTCCAGGACCAGGGCTTCCACTTCGCTGTCGGTGGACAGGTGTTCAACCGAAACCACAACCTCTACCAGCAGGCGTCGGCGCGGATTCGGCTCTTTTTCCGGATCGATATAACTCTTGAGACGGCTGCGCAGCGCTTTGGCTTTACCTACGTACACCACCGTGCCGGTTGCGTCCTTGAGCAAGTACACTCCGGGCCCGGAGGGAATTCTGCCAACATCCTTTTTTCTCAGCGCCATAGTCCCTTTTTCTTCTCCTGGGCTTCCTTTTGAGCCGCCCTGAAATCCAGTTCGTACTTGCCGGCCCCGAACTTGGTCCAGAAATGGGTCCAGCCGCTGCGGACCATTTCGATGTTGACATTCCTGTCCCCGGCGTAGACGTAGGCGAGGAGCCGTTTGTAGGCATCGGTAGAAGGATCTCCGGATGACTCGAATTCGAGATACAACGTCTTGCCCTCTACAAACGACCGCAGGGTATCGGTGGCCTGCTTGTAACCGTATCTGTTCTTTTCCGGGGTGTTGATCCTCAACATACGCACGAACGTCTCCTGGCCGCGCCAGGAGACTTTCAGGGTGTCGCCATCCACCACCCAGACCAGGGAGCATGGCTCCAGGACACGCTCCGAAGGAGAAGGAGGCGGGAGGGATTGCGGCGGCTGCGGCCGCCGGGCGGCGAATTCAGCCGGATCGACCACGTTGTTTATCAGCCAGACCGTGATCTGCAAGTGCTCGCACAGTTTTTTTGCATAGTTATACAGGTGGGAACCGGCGGCAGGTTCATCCACGTACAGGGCCAATCCCGGTTTCTTCCCGGTCTCGTATGCATAATGAAGCGCCCAGCCGATACCGCTGTGAAATTTGGATACGTTGCAGACCTTGATGGCGTGCTCGTCGGTAAGAATATCCACCCTGACAAATTTAGCTTTGACGTCGCACGTCCCATGTGCAAAGGCCGTGTTCCAGGCTTCTTTCCACATCTTTTCGGGGGCAGCACACAGCGTCGCCGGTACAAACATGAGGATGGCTAAGGACAGGACAAAGCCATGCAGCGCGCACCTGGGACTATGGTACGGTATCCATCGACGTGGCATCCAAAGAGACATCATCGTTTTCTCCTTTTTACCTGTTTTTTCGATCGTTTCTTTTTGAATGTTGCAGGATCTTCCCCGGCAAGTTCGAGCATGGCGTCGCGGATAGCTGCCGCCTTTTCGAAATCGAGCTCCTCCACCGCCCGCTCCATTTCTCCCTGAAGCTCCTGCAGGAACATCCCCAGGGCCGATTGGGCCAGGTCCTTCCCGGCGGCCACCACCCGGCTGGCGGTGCCCCATTCATCCTCCTGGATCTCCTCCAAAACTTCAATACCCCGAAGCACGTCCTTCTGGATGCTCGTGGGAACGATCCCGTACCGTTCGTTGTACTCCTGCTGGATACGGCGGCGGCGGCGGGTCTCCCCAATAGCTTCCTGCATGGCGGGAGTCTCCCGGTCTGCAAACAGAATCACCCGCCCGTTCACATTGCGGGAGGCCCGGCCGAATGTCTGGATGAGAGCGCGGGCCGAGCGGAGAAATCCCTGCTTGTCGGCGTCGATGATAGCCACCAGCGCCACCTCCGGTAAATCGAGCCCTTCCCTGAGCAGGTTGATTCCCACCAGCACGTCAAAGGTACCCAGGCGCAGATCACGCAGAATTTTAACCCGCTCGATGGAGTCAATATCTGAATGCAGGTACTCGGAGCGCACCTTGACCTCTTTGAGGTAGTCGGTCAATTCCTCGGAGAAATTCTTGGTAAGCGTGGTCACCAGGACCCGGTTTCCCTGGGCTACAGTGGAATTGATTTCCCGTAAAAGCACATCTATCTGCCCATCGCTGGGATAGATTTCGATCTCGGGATCCAGGAGCCCCGTGGGCCGAACCACCTGCTCCACCACGTGCCCGGAGGATTTCTCCAGCTCGTAATCGGCGGGGGTGGCCGAAACAAAAACGACCTGTGGCACCCGATGCTCGAACTCTTCGAACCTCAGCGGGCGGTTGTCATAAGCGCTGGGGAGCCGGAAACCGTGATCGACCAGGTTCTTTTTCCGGGCCTTGTCTCCCCGCCACATCCCGTTAAGCTGCGGCAGCGTGACGTGACTTTCGTCGAGAAATACGATGAAGTCATCGGGAAAATAATCGATAAGGGTGTACGAAGGCTCGCCGGGTGAGCGGCCGTCGAGATGCCGCGAGTAGTTTTCGATCCCCGAGCAGTACCCGATCTCCCGGATGAGCTCCATGTCGTAGCGGGTCCTATCACGAAGCCGCTGGGCTTCCAGAAGCTTTCCGCCGTCCTTCAGTTCCTGCAACCGTCCAGTGAGCTCTTCTTCGATGCTCGCCAGGGCGGTTTCCCGCCGGTCCAGGGTGGTAACATAGTGATTGGCCGCGCACACGGATGCCTGCGTGAATGTGCGCACCGGCCGGCCGGTAATCATGTCGATCTCGGCGATTTCTTCTATCTCATCATCGAACAGGCGGAGCCGCAGCACTATCTCCTGGTACGGAGGAAATATCTCCACGGTATCGCCGCGCACACGGAAGGTGCCCCGTTTCAGTTCCCCGGGGGTACGCTCATAAAACATTTCCACCAGTTTCCGGATAACGGCCTTGCGGGATATAGTCATGCCAACTTCCGGACGGAACAAAAACTGTTCGTACATCTCGGGGGATCCAAGTCCGAAGATACACGAAACCGAGGCCACGATCAGCACGTCCCGGCGTGAAAGCAGCGACCGGGTGGCTGAATGCCTCAGGCGGTCGATCCGCTCGTTGATATCGGCGTCCTTTTCAATGTAGGTGTCGGAGGTCGGCACATATGCTTCGGGCTGATAGTAATCGTAGTAGGAGACAAAATATTCCACTGCATTTTCCGGAAAAAAACGGCTGAACTCGCTGTAGAGCTGGGCGGCCAGTGTCTTGTTGTGAGTAATTACCAGGGCCGGACGGTTCAGTTTATCCACCACCGCAGCCATGGTAAAGGTCTTGCCGCTTCCGGTCACTCCCAGCAGGGTCTGGTGAGAAATATCGGCGTTCAAGCCATCAACCAGAGACTCGATTGCTTCTCCCTGGTCGCCTTGCGGTTGAAACTCCGTCACCAGCTTGAATTTGTCCACCGTTATACGCCTCCTAGGTTTTCATTCTAGCATTAGCACGCTTATTTCACAAGATAGCTTGCTGCGACCATAGTTTTGCTGTAATTATAATCAGACTTTACCCTTACCATATAGCCTTTCATCAAAAAAAGCGACAAGCAAGATACAAACACTTAAATAAAAATCTATAATCGTTGACCTGTTATGGACAAACGAGTATAATTGGTTATTGTAATGGTGTTTGAATGATGACTGTTTAAAACACCAGGAGCACTATCGTGGCCTATACGGTGGTGCGCGTTATTTTACGTGGACGGGACGGGATGCACGTGGCCGGGAAGAAAAAGAAAAAAGCAGTAAAAGATGTTGTGGAAAAAGCGGTGGCCAAAGAAAAAACCGCGAAAACAGCTAAGAAAGCTGCGCCAAAGTCAGACAAGCGTGACAAACACGCCAACACCAAAGGCGTGTGGGAGGTATCGCTTGATTCCGGTGTCGTAATCGGATACTTCGAAGGGACCCCGGCCAAAATAGGAAGCTACGTGGGGTACTTTCACAAAGAAGGACGTTATATCCGGAAACTCAATTTCGTCAAAGTCAACATCGAGCCGGTCCCACGGCAGGTTTTTCAGCGGGTGTGCTGCAACAAGAAGTTTATCTCACAGGATAAATACTGTTCCCGGTGCGGTAAGAAACTCCGCTTCGAGCTGCCAGTCCGTAAAAACATCAAGCTCACTGTGGAGATACCGTCATCCCGGTCCCTGGAATCCAGCAAGTGGTGAGAACTTTTTTTCCGGAATAGTTTCCGGAGCTACCGCAGCCCCGGAATAGACGGCATCCCGCCAGGCACCGGAATCAAGCCTCCGGGTAACGGCAGCGACCCGGAGCCGCCGCTCTTTATCATGAACCGAACGTTCTTCTCCAGGTCGCCCAGAGGAATGTCTACCGTGAAGAGCTTTTTATCCGCTTCCGACTTGATGAGCTGCAATGTTTCCTGGCAGCGCTTCAGGATGGAGAGGTTTCCATGAGCCGGCCGTGAAGTTGCAGACTTGCCATCTCCCACACCCGTCTGTTCCAGCTGGCTTATCTTGGTGCCCAGCGCCATCATTCCCTGCATTTTGAGAACTTCCGTCATTTGCTTAATAGACATGGCAGACTGCTCGGTTGGGAACTCCGCCACCAGTTGAAACACCTGGTTGGATAGCTCGAAGCGGATCCAGAAGGGCCACTCGGCAATGGGCAGCGGCGCAGGCCTCGAACCGGGCGGTATGAACACTTTTCCGGAGAAGGTGACCGTGTCCTGTTCCATGATAGACAGGATATCGGCAAACCGGTCGGGAGAGTCGGCTACGGATTTGAAATCCCTGGCGACGAGCTCGTTGATCCGCTCGGGTTTGCCGCCGATCATGAACTTATCACGGAAGAAAACCATCTTGCCTTCTTTTCCGGGAGTGTTATTGGAGAAGATGGTTCTGTCGCCGGATTCTTTCGTCATCACCGGCGGTGTGGCACCGCTTCGGGCAGCCGATTTATCAAGGTATCCCTTGACCTTTTCCGGCGCAAAGGACCCGGAGGCCAGAATCGCACCGTCAGGACACGATTTTCCACCCGAGAAAAGGTACAACCTGCTCACATGCATTCCGTAAAGGTCGGGAGTTTCTTTAATAAACGTGACAGCTTCAGATAATGTAGGGGCCCTGGGAACGGGAGGGCGAACCGTGGGAGATACGGCACTTCCATGTACCGAGCAGATAACGGTCCCGGCACTCTCATCCCAGTGATACACCCCACCGGTCGGGCAAAAAGAACTGCCTGGTTTTTCCTTGCTCGCGGAAGTTTTTTTCAGCTCCTCAAGCACCTGGTCATCAGACGGTGTTTTCTCCTTGCCGAAACCAGCGGTTCCCAACACCAGGCGTGCTTCTTTCAGAGCTGTCTGGCACTGACGCCACTCGCTGTCGTGTTTTCCCTTGTGATAGGTTTTGCTGAACGTCGCAATGAGCTCTTCCAGGCCTTTTTTGTAGTCAGTGTCCTGACTGCTTTCAGCCTCTTCGAGTACCGAGATCAAAGCCTTACGGACCCATTCAACATTACAGATAAAGAAAACCTCCACGTCCTCGGGGATAAATCCCATTGGTTTAGCTTCCACCGAGGGTCCGGTACCCGCGTCCTGCTTTGTTTCAGGTTTTTCCAAAGTCATGACTTCGCCGGCATAACCGGTGTGCAGAAGGCTTACCGCCAGAACCATTACCAGCAGAACCACACGTACGCATTTACCCGGGAAAACATTCATGAGAAAACTCCTTTCCCTACCCGGGAACAGGCGGAAGGAGCTTTCGATAGCCCCCTCCGCTTCAGTCCCCAGAAATGAGGTTAATTTGTTACTGTACCCGGAGTTTAAACGGCGGCGAAGCCGTTAAGTTTAAACTTCCAAGATAGTGACTCTTTGTTACTGTATCCCGGAGTTTGAGTGGCGGTAAACCCGCCACTCAAATCTCCCTAAGAATGATGGCCTGGCAGGGCCATCATTATCCTACATCGAACGTCATACCCTGGGCAAGTGGCATGTCCGTACCGAAGTTAATGGTGTTCGTCTGACGGCGCATGTACATCTTCCAGGAGTCGGAACCGGCTTCACGGCCGCCACCGGTTTCTTTCTCGCCGCCGAAAGCCAGACCTATCTCGGCACCGCTGGTCCCCACGTTGACGTTGGCAATACCGCAGTCGCTGCCCTGGCAACTGAGGAAGAGCTCCGATTCCATCATGTTCTGGGTAAAGATGCCCGAGGACAGGCCCTGGTCGACACTGTTGTGCATTTCGATGGCTTCCTTGATGGTTGAGTACTTGAAGATGTACAGGATAGGCGCAAAAGTCTCCTCCCGGACTATCTTCATACCAGGATGGGCCTCTACCAGGCACGGACTGACATAGGGTCCCTTGGCGAAATCGCCGTCCTCGAGCACATCGCCGCCGTAGAGGATTTTTCCGCCTTCCTGACGAACAAGCTCCAGGGCGTCCTGCATTTCCTTCACAGCTGAGTGGTCTACCAGTGGTCCCATCAGGATACCGGGTTCAAGCGGATTGCCGAGGGTGACCTGGGAATAGGCGTTGACCAGCCGTTTGGTGACCTGCTCGGCGATGGACTCGTGCAGAAAGAGACGCCGGGTACTGGTGCAGCGCTGCCCGGCGGTACCCACGGCACCGAAGACAACCGCTCTGAGAGTCAGGTCCAGATCGGCCGACGGACCGACGATAATGGCGTTGTTGCCGCCCAATTCCAGGATGCTCCTGCCGAGCCGCTCGCCGACTACCGCGCCGATCCGGTAACCCATGCGGCAGCTGCCGGTGGCACTTATCAGGGGAATGCGGCGATCGTTGATCATCCACTCCCCGAGAGTGCGCCCGCTGCCCACGGCCACGTTCATCACATCGGGGTAACCGGCATCCTTCAAGATCGGAGCAACGATGTTCTGCACGGCTATGGCGCAGTAGGGGGTTTTGCTGCTGGGTTTCCAGATCATGGTGTCGCCGCAGACTGCCGCGATCATCGCATTCCAGGCCCAGACCGCCACCGGGAAGTTGAAGGCGGTGATAACTCCGGTGATCCCCAGCGGGTGCCACTGTTCGTACATACGGTGCATGAACCGCTCGCTGTGGGTGGTCACTCCGTAGAGCTGCCGTGAGAGTCCCACGGCGAAATCAGCGATATCGATGGCCTCCTGCACTTCGCCCAGGCCTTCCGCGTGAAGTTTGCCCATCTCCAGTGTGACCAACCGGCCAAGCTCTTCCTTGTGCTCCCGCAGCGCCTCACCGATGAGCCGCACAACCTGCCCACGCTTCGGGGCCGGTACCGTGCGCCACCGGAGAAATTCCTCGTGGGAACGTGTCATCAGTTTCTCATAACTGTCTTGATCGATGGTTTTGATAGTACCGATAACCGACCCATCGATAGGAGAGGTCGAAACCAAATCCTTGCCCGTGGTCTCCATCCAGCCACCGCCAAAACTGCAACCGAACTCCTGTTCACTGTACAACTTACTCACGACTACATCACACCCTTCTAAAAAGTGGAACCGCTCTTCACTTCGGTAAACCGCAGTAGATTATACGGTTTACCGAAAACGATCCTGTCTATCCTTCCGCCACCTCTGCGCCCGGCACATACTCTTTTGCGGTGGCACCATATCAGTAAGTTCAATTTCTCTATAACAGTTGCTTGCTATATATATAAGAAAAAAATAGCTTATTAAAACAAGTAGAGTATTCTAACATACTTAGAACAAAGATTTCACCATATAATCCGGAAAAAGCAACTGGCTTCGTTACGAGATCGAAGAAAACAGCTACAATGGCGCTTCCGTTGACAGTAGAGAATATCTGACACTATACTAGGTGCATCATGAGTGTCCTGGAACTGCACCGCAAGGTCAAGATTGTCAGGCGTTACCAGCACATTCTCAACGTGCTGGTGACCAATGGTTTCGGTTTTGCCCTGGAAACCCTGGGCCTGACCGAGTATATCTCCACCGGCAAGCGCCTGGTAGGGCTCGAGACCAGGCCTCAGCGGGAACGGGAACCGCTGCCGGTAAAACTGCGTCACGTCATGGAAGAGCTCGGTCCCACCTTCGTCAAGATGGGCCAAATTCTGAGCATGCGTCCCGACCTGCTTCCCCCGACGTTTCTGAAGGAATTCAGAAAGCTCCAGGACCAGACAGCCGAAGTCCCCTACGAGGAAATAGAAGAAATCATCATAGATGAACTGGGAGAATCACCCCAGAATCTGTTCAAGGAGTTCAACCGCACCCCGCGGGGCAGCGCCTCCATAAGCCAGGTGTATGACTGTGTGCTCCCCGACGGCCGCAAAGCAGTGATCAAGGTACAGCGTCCGGAAATAAAGAAGGTAGTGGAAGCCGACATCGATATTCTCAACCACCTGGCCAGCATCCTGGAACGGCGTATCCCGGAAAGCAGAATTTATCAACCGGTCAAAATCGTCGAGGAGTTCGCCAGGACTATTCGCCGAGAGCTCGACTTCACCATTGAAGGACGCAATACCGAAATCATTGCCAAAGCTCTGGACAATAGGGATCGTATCGACGTACCCATCATTTACTGGGATTTTACAACCGACCGGGTGCTCACCATCGAGTGGATCGACGGTATCAATTTCACCAACCTGGAAAAGATAAAGCAAGAGGCCGACGACGCTGCGGAACTGGCCAGGGAAATCGCCGAATCAATTCTCACCCAGGCCCTGGTAAACGGCACTTTTCACGGTGATTTGCACGGGGGCAATATCATATTTACCCCGGACAAACGCGTTGTTTTTGTGGATTTCGGAATGGTGGGACGTCTCGAAAGCACCACCCGTGACGAACTGGCCAGGCTGCTGCTGGCGGTCATGAACAAGGATACTGAAAGTATCATCAGCTCGCTGTTGAGCCTGGGAGTGGCCGACCAGGAAATCGACCAGCGGGCCCTGGAGCGGGATGTCACCGAGTTTCTGGACTTTTACATCGACCGTCCTCTCAAAGAGATATCTCTGGCCAAAGCCTTCAATGAAATGGTCCACACCTGCTCGCGGCACAACCTGCGCACCCCCCCCGACCTGTATATGCTCGGCCGTACCCTGATGGCCCTGGAAGGGCTCAGCCGGCAGCTGGATGAAGATTTTCATGTGGTGGAAGTTATCCAGCCGCTGGCGAAACAGATCATCACCACCCTGTACTCACCGCGCCGGGTGGCCAAACGGGCCGTACGGACCATCATGGAGCTGGCCAACCTGATCATGGCCATTCCCCGGCGTTTGAGCACGGTGCTTTCAAAGGCGGAACGCGGGGAGCTCAAAATCGAGTTCGAGCACCTGGGATTGGAAAAACTGGTGAGTATCCTGGATCGGGCCTCAAACCGGCTGTCGGTCAGCATGATCGTGGCGGCGCTTATCATATCGTCGTCGGTCATCATCCATGCCCAACGGGGTCCATTGGTACTCGGGTTCCCTGTGCTGGGAATCATCGGGTTTATTATTGCCGGCCTACTGGGATTCCTGTTGGTTTTTTCCGTCATCCGCTCGGGAAGGCTGTAGGCATGGTGTTTCAGATTCCTGTTGGTTTTTTCCGTCATCCGCTCGGGAAGGCTGTAGGCATGGTGTTTCATGTCGCCGCCCGGCATTTGAGGAGCCGAACCCGGCAGACAGTCCTGAGCATTCTCTCTATTCTGGTCGGCGTTACCGCGCTGCTCACCGCCATGTCGCTGGCCAACGGACTCTCGGGGGAGTTTCAAAAACGGATCATGGCTTTTTCATCTCACCTGACCCTTACCCCTCTCAACCATGGATTTTTTATGGATTACCAGAAGATCACCAACGACGCGGGCACCTTTCCCGAAGTCAAGGAATCAGCCGTGCAGATAGCCGGCCAGGCGCTGATTGAACACAAAGGGATGGTAGGCGGAATACGCCTGTATGGCGTTGAAACCATTTTACCGGTACGGGTTCCCGGGTCCGGAGTACTGATGCGGGAAGGAAACTTTGAACCGAAGCGCCGTCACACGGTGGTGCTGGGACAGGCACTGGCCGAGGCCATGAGCATAGCTCCCGGTGCTTCCGTCACTATCTCATCGCTGGATCAAAAAGGCACGTTCCTGGTCACCGGGATATTCGAATCGGGAATGTACGATTATGACCTGAGTTTTGCCTATACCGGTCTGGCGACAGCCCAGTGGCTCTACGATGTTCCCGATGTGGTCACCGAAATAGGTATCAACCTGCAGCGGGCCGCGGACACCGAACGAATAGCGAAGGTTTTCTCACAACGTTTCAACTGCCTCTGTGAAACCTACATCGGGCGGAACCGCACCTTCTTCACCGCCCTGAAAACCGAAAAAATAGTCGTATCACTGCTGGTGCTTTTCATCCTGATTGTTGCCGGAATAGGGATAGCCGGCAACCTGATGCTCATCGTCAGCGAGAAAAAACGAGACATCGGCATACTGAGGGCCATGGGCTGGAGCAAGCGGCAGGTCCGAAACCTGTTCCTGCTCGAAGGCGCATTGATCGGTCTGATCGGTACCATCCTGGGCACACTGGCCGGATTTGTCCTGTGCCGGTACCTGGACATGTATCCCGTTTCGGTACCGGGGGAGGTCTACCTTCTTTCAACACTGCCTGTCACTATGGACGCGGCTGATTTTTTCGCCGTCAACCTGTTTGCAATATTCTGCGCCCTGGCGGCATCATACATGCCCGCCCGGCAGGCATCGCTGGTTCATCCCGCCGAAGCGCTCCACATGGAATAGTATCACCCGCTTATTTCACATTTTAGAGCCGCAATAAAAAAAAATTTGACTTATTTTTGCTATGCAAGACACGTCCGGATATGTCCTAACTTTAGTTTAAGTCAAACTTTTTATAGAAATTTCAAAAAATTGGCACGGGTTCAAAACCCTTTATTTATAAGCCTTTTATGCACCACATCCAGAGGAGTCTCTCCCCAAACTCAAACCAAAAATTAAAGTTTTCTTGACAAAGTGTCGATACATTGAACATGAAGGAAACGAACCAAGGAATCCGAGGAGGTGACCGAATGAGAATCCAAGTTTACTACAAGAAAAATGGGCTATCTGATGTTGAGTTCGATGATGAAATTGTGGCGGTCAATATCTCGGAACCAGAAGAATTTGTGAAAAACATGCTGCTTTACAGGTAAAGCGGTTTTAGGATTTGAATGTAGTACCTCTTCACTGCGCTGCCTCCTGAACCTGCTCACCTTGCCTTGAAAAATAATGCACAAAGTGCTAAAATACAAGGGAAGGTCAGAGCAGGACTTTTTTTTGTCCGGATTATTTCTCTCCCGAATGATCTATCGGGACTGTTGAAGGAGGCACAGAAACCATGTCATTACACACGAGTCTTAAACCAAAAGGACGCAAGTTACGCCGTAAAGGCGGTAAATCCCAGAAGCGCGGCGATCGGATTGAAATCCTCAAAGCCAACGGGCTTTACAAGAAGGGCATGTATTACGGTCTGCCCAAAGGCGGAGGTAAAAGCTGGTAAGATTGTGGGGTTACAAGACCTGACCCCGTGAAAAGCATTGCCACCGAGAAAAAAAAGAGGACGTTCATGTGAACGTCCTCTTTTTATAAGTTCAAACACAAATCAGCTTCCACCACCGGGCGTGGGATAACCTACGTCGGCAGTTCCGTCGGACGGCTGATCTACGGTGCCATGCTTATTGCACCATACCGCCATATCGGCAGATTTGTAGGCGTAAACACCTTTCTGCCTGCAGCGCGGAAACTTCTTGATGTAATCGGGAGTGAGCTTTTGCCCATCTGTGGTGGCATTCCCGCTACCATCATCAAGGTTCACATCACCTGTGGCAAACCGATCTCCGTCGGTATCCATCTCCCACATGTCAATGGCACCCTCGATAACACGCATGTTGGCCAGACACGCTTTCTGACGAGCCTGAATCCTGGCGCGGTTGAAGTCCGGAATAGCGATAGCTGCAAGCACGCCGATGATAGCAATAACGATCATAAGTTCTATCAACGTAAAACCTCTTTTGCTTGCTATGCGCTTCATCTGTTTCACCTCCCTCCGGCATATTTATACTCTAAGAGAAGCTCACACTTCCCTCTGAGTTAAGTATAGCCCCCTATGTGAATCATGTCAAGTTGTGATAATTATTACACGTTGCAGAATATAAAAACAGCCTGATTACAAGCATAATACTTACGTGACAATGATAGTAAACGACTACTTCAACGTTGATCAATTATTATATGAGTCTGGGGAATTATTCTGACATAGGGGAGGATACCGAGACACACTGCATTCATTTCCAGCAGTTGTTCAGAAGACGGCCCCTCAACAGCCCCGCGGTCGGTTGCCGGCTGCAGTACCAGCGGAATGGTCCAATCCACGTCCTGGATCAACCGGCACACCGATTCCATCTGCTGCAGTGTCACTTTCGACGTCACAACTAATTTGGCAAACATGTCCCTACCGGAGGAAAGTTCGAGAAAACGCCGGTGCATTTCTCTGTGGGGAATTTCATCAATATCGTCAATCAGCTTGATATCTATGGACAAAATATCAATAAACTCCAGCAATTGTTCCAGGTTGTCCGGCAGGGTTCCGTTGGTCTCCAGGTAAACCGGCATCGACCGGTTCAACGCCTTGAGCATTTCCTGAATGAAATCCACCTGAAGCAAGGGTTCACCCCCGGTCAGACTCAGAGAGTGATGGGCAAAACCGTGACCGGTCAACCTCCTGACAGCCTCGACACAGGTATCCACGGAAAGCGGCCAGGGAAGCTTCTCAAAATCGCGCCGGCCCGGCGTCCGCTCGGCCAGGCACTGCCGTACACCGTCAAATCCGTCCATGGTGTCACAGTACGCGCATTCCAGGTTGCAGCCGGCAAACCGAACGAAAATCTGCCGTACTCCGACACTCAGACCTTCTCCTTGAATACCGCTGAAAACTTCTAAAATCTCTCCCTGGTAATCAGGCACCATATACCTCCTGCGTTATGTTACTGTGCCAAACCTTCCACCGGGCGGGAAAGCCAGCCACATACAACGATCGGGGATGGCACGTATGTTGGCACAACACGTATGTTGGCACAACACGTATGTTG